>DAIRCK010000077.1:0-1168 GCA_036796695.1 bacterium | reverse complement strand
TAGAATGACAAACCAGAACCACCTTTGCTGATGTATCATTCTGCCAGTTTGGACCGTAATATTCCTGTAAGACCTCTGTAATTCTTTGACGCAACTCTGTTTCCTGACCAATTTGAGCAATATCAGGGTCCCAACCACCTGGACCTTCTGCATCAATTGATCCACATTCATAATCAAAATTTATTACCTCAAGAAAAGTCTTGTTGGGATATCGCCCGGGTTCCTGAGGCGGGTCATCAGGTGTAGTATATGTTGGATCTATCTCATCCCAGACTTCAACGATTGGCAACATAAAATTATTTAGAAATTGCGCATAAGTTTCATTAGGATGAGCGGCTATGCTATCCGCCGGGATTGAATCTGACCTGCTTCTTGTTGGTGCTCCCCAATCACTACTACCCGCACCTAACCCATGGACAAAGATAATAGGCTTGGGTTTATAAGGTAAAATTTCAGCAAAAATGAAGCAAAAGAGAACTAAAGATAAACATATAAATCTTTGCATTGTATCCTCCTTATTTATTAAGGTTTCAAATACCATTTATTAGTGCCATCCCTTTTAATAATAAAATACCCTTCTTCATCATATCCTATGAAAAAACTTCCATCGGGCGACCATTTGATTGCTTGGAAGGTGAGGGTATCTTCATTCAATTGATATAAATCCACGATAACACTTTTATCTGCTTTCCAATCCCAACACAATACTTTATTGGAATCTTCAGGTGACCAATCTGCTATAAAAAGATTCGGCCGGGTAGTATCAACGATACTCCCCAAGGTATCAACAATATATACCTTATTATTCTTAGAATAACCAATTTTTCTCCCATCGTTGCTCCAAACAGGTGAATTAGCTGTAACATCACCATCCAGTTCTGAATCAAATCCTCCATCACTTCCCGCTATCCAGAGACCTTGATAGGGTTTTTGGTAGACAAGCCTTTTGGCATCAGGAGAAAGGTCTGGCCAACTACCTTTCCCCAAATTCTTTAACCCTGTGCCATCACGCTTCATTATAAACATCTCGGTATAGTGCTCGCCTTTTCTCCAATCTTCTTTTGAAATCACAATGTAATCGCCAGCCGATGATGTAGAAATAGGAACCTGCTCCGGCCCCCTTTCAAAATCTTCATCCACAATCTTACAGACCTCCCGAAAATTCTTT
>DAIRCK010000076.1:0-1423 GCA_036796695.1 bacterium | reverse complement strand
GGGAACTTGTAAGACTGGGTTTACAATATAGAATGAGATTCATTGAAGGCAAAGATGGTGTTGTTTTAGGTCAGGACATTACCGATGGCAAAAGAGTTGAAAAAGGCAGTGTGATTGAGATTGTGGTGGGGAAGGAGGCAGTAAAAAATAGAATTAAGGTCCCTGAGTTGATAGGCTTAGAGATAGACCTGGCAATTAAGAAGGCAGAAGAAGTTGGTTTCAGAACCATTGTGAGAAGCGAGGAATATTCAGACAATGTAGATGAAGGTTTAATTTTGGAGCAAAATCCGGCTCCAGATGTTTTGATGTTGCCTGGCACACTTATATCGCTTGTGGTCTCTAAAGGCAGAAAGCCAGTAGCAAAAAAGAAAAAAACTTCGGTCTTTGCCTGGTTGATTCCGTTGATTATTATCGCTGGTATTGGTATTTATGTCTTGATACCGAAAGAGAAACCAAAATTTCCACCGGATCAGAAGGAATATTCAAGTGAGAGGTTGGGCCAGGGGGTGATATTGGAAGGAAAGAGAGGACAAATGTTCCCGCCTCAGATAAATCCGGAGGTCGCTTCAGCCTCGTCAAAACCTGGTCTTACCTATCTGGGCAAAAATTCCAGAGGTTATGAAGAATACCGGCATAACAAGACCGGGATAATTTTGATTAAGATTCCTGCAGGAACATTTACTATGGGGTCTGATGCCAGTGATGCGTATAGTGACGAAAAACCGGTGCACACAGTTTATCTGGATGAATATTACATTGGTAAGTATGAAGTGACCAATGCCCAGTATAAAAAATTCTGCGATGCTACGGGCAGGAGTTATCCTGAAGACCCTGATTTTACTGGTATGCCCAATTATTTTATTAATTATCCAGATTATCCTGTAGTTAATGTAAGTTGGGAAGATGCTAAGGCATTTTGTGATTGGGCAGGATTGAGACTACCTACTGAGGCCGAGTGGGAAAAGGCGGCGCGGGGTAAAGACCAAAGAAAATACCCCTGGGGTGAAGAAGACCCAAATGCCGGTGGGTTTTATCGGTGTAATTATTGGGGTACGGACAGTCTGTCAGCAAAGAAAGATGGATTCAAGTATACCGCGCCGGTTGGTTCATATGATCGTGGTGTTTCGCCTTATGGTTGTTATGATATGGCGGGTAATGTTTGGGAGTGGTGTGCGGACTGGTATGATGAGAACTACTATGCCAGGAGTGCAAACAACAATCCTAAGGGTCCTTCGTCTGGTGTAGATCGTGTTCTGCGTGGCGGGTCGTGGAACGACAACGCCTGGAACGTACGGTGTGCGTATCGCCATAGGAGCACGCCTACGTACTGGAACAGGTACTTTGGGTTTCGTGTCGGTTCGCCTGCGCAGTAGTTGAATATCCTTCACTTCGTTCAGGACAGTGTCTGATAATCTGTTAATCT
>DAIRCK010000075.1:0-2184 GCA_036796695.1 bacterium | reverse complement strand
AACCGTCCAACGATGGATGATTTTAAGAAAGGGGGTGAGAAATAAAAAATAAAAACATTATTCTGAGATTAAAGTTTTTTGTAGTGGATTTTAAAAAGTTACGAAACCGTCCAACGATGGACGATTTTAAGAAAGGGGGTTTTATGCATAAATTTATATTGGTAGTGGCATTAGCACTCGCGATTGCTGGCGCTGCAATGCCACCAGAAGTAAAGGTCATAAGTGATAAGGGTTCAAGCATAACTGTTGAATTCAAGATAACAGACTATGATATTGAACCCGTGGATGTAGAAGGAAAAACCTGTTTCCGGGTTATTCTTCCAGGTTGCCCTACATATCTTGAAAAAGGTTATCCTGAATTGCCAGTGATAAACAAAAGTATCATCATTCCTGATGATGGTTTGATGTCATATAGGATTCTGGCAATTGAAGAGGAAACCAGGGAGATAGGTTTGATTGTTCCTTCAAAGGGTAATCTTTATCGTAATGTCAATCCTGACGAAGTTCCTTATACATTCGGTAAGATTTATGACCTCAATACAATCTGGCCTGGTGAGATAGTTCAATTGAGCGAGCCTTTTATATTACGGGATTATCGTGGTTTATCAATCAGGTTTAATCCTTTCCGGTACAATCCAAAGACCGGGGAATTAAAGGTTATTAAAAAACTTGTGGTTGAAGTTTATGAGGCGGGTAAGGGTGGTATTAACGTTTTGGATAAACCGCGTGGTGCGATTACGCGTGAGTTTTTAGATATTTACGAAACGGTCTTTATAAACTTCAATGAAACCCGATATGATTCCATCACTGAACGTGCAGGAAGAATGGTGATAATCACTGCAGATGCATACATAAATAATATGCAGTCGTTTAAGACCTGGAAAAGGCAAAAGGGTATTCAGACCAAGATGGTGCGGATTTCAACGATTGGAAATACCCCTACTAATATTAAAAACTATATTCAGCAGGAATATAATGCAGGTGGTCTGGTTTGGGTTTTACTCGTTGGTGATGGGAATGAGGTTGTGCCTGGCGTGGGAACTATGGGATCTGCACAGGGTCAAGATGCGGATCCGGTCTATGCCTATACTGCAGGAAGTGATTACTATCCAGATATTTTTATTTCAAGATTCAGTTCTCGGGGTAATGCGGTAAACATAGATAAGCAGGTTAGTCGTTCAATTAATTATGAAAAAACACCACAGACCGGTGCAGATTGGTATCATATCGGACTTGGTGTTGCAAGTAATCAGGGTAGCCCTGCTGACTCAACAAGGTGTAACTGGTTGCGGGATTCGTTGCTTACGCCAAAGTACTATTACACTGCTGTGAATAAGAGTTATGATTCCTGGGGAACTACACAGATGATAAAGAATTTCATTGAAGCCGGTACGGGTATAATAAATTACATTGGCCATGGTTCGGTTACAAGTTGGGTAAATGGTGGTGGATTTTCCAATACAGATATTAATAATTTAAACAATCCCTGGAAATTGCCGTTTGTGATTTCGGTTGCTTGCGTAGTTGGTAATTTTGATGGCAATGATTGTTATTGTGAGGTCTCGGTGACTGCAGGAACGGTTGATCAGCCGAATGGATTTTTGGTTCATTGGGGTTCAACTATAAATCAATCCTGGGTTCCGCCCTGTATTGGTCAGGAAGGTGCAGTCAATCTCTTGACGCATAACAAGAAAAATACCTTTGGAGGGCTCTGTTATAATGGTGCCTGCTATATGATTGATTACTATGGTCCGACAAATGCAGAAGGTATAGAGATGGCACAGACCTGGCATATCTTTGGAGACGCATCAGTCCAATTAAGGACGAATACTCCACAATCAATGACTGTGAATCATCCTTCTTCAATAAATATCGGTCAGACTACTTTCAGTGTTAATGTGCCTGGTGTTGGTGCAGCCCTTGTCGGTTTGTATATTGATACATTGCTGGTAGGTAGTGGTTATACCAATTCATCCGGAAGTGTGACTATCACTTTGAATCCTGCACCCAATGCGCCAGGGACGATGTATATTACGGTGACTGCATATAATAAAATTCCTTATTTAGGTTCGGTTTCTATCATCAGTCCTTCTGGTCCTTATATTGTTCTGGGAAATACAATTATAAATGATTCAGGTGGTAATGGTCAGGTCAATCCTGGTGAGACTGTGAATTTTGGTGTTT
>DAIRCK010000074.1:0-2238 GCA_036796695.1 bacterium | reverse complement strand
ACCAGTAAGACGAAGCATCATATCAACAAATGTGCCCGCAGGTGTAGTTGAAGAAATGGAGAACCTGAAAGGCGAACCACCATTATGCGCAGTTCCACCAACCGCAATATTACCAAAATTACCAACCGAATCAATAAGCGTAATATACGGACTTGACTCCCTGAGCACACCAACACAACTCGTCACCGCAACATTCGAAAGATTCCTTAAGGTATCAACAAGTTGAACCGTCTCTCCCGCATCACAACGACCATTGAAATTACCATTCGGTGGTGGATCATAGATACGCTGTCCAGCAATATGTAAGACCGGGCTTGTGGTCGGACCTAAACCACCAGAAACAACTACAGCATATGGCTGATTCGTGCCCTGGGGCACACTCGTTCCTGTCACCCTTATCACCCAGTTACCAATCTCTGGCACATTCCGACGCACATTCTCTTCAAGATTACGGGCATCAGCAGAACCACCAGGTGCTGATTGACCACCACTATAAACATTACCAAGATAAACAGCCCCTGTTGGACTCGTAACCCGAAGGTCAAGATTATTTACAAGTGTTACACTCGCACCCGCAGTCGCAGGATAATCAGTCCAGACCAGGGTTATCTTTAATGGCTCAGACTGGTTATTCACGGCAACTGTAAACTCATCATACTGACCGGTTGAAACACTATCATAAGTAACCCAGAGTCTGCGCACATCACCATTGAAATATAAGGCATCATCAAGGCAGACCCTACCCCAGCCTGTATTGTTATCAGGAATTGTAGAACCTGTAATCTGGGGGTGGGCACCATTGATGATGATTGCCTTAACCAAAGATGCAGGGATAAAACTCCAGGCATTTGCTGGGTTTGAATCACCTGATGGATAGAACCCTTTGGCAAAGTATTCTCTGACAAGTGTGGCATTCCCTGCTACACAGGGTGTTGCCATACTCGTCCCTGCCATACCACGATAGGAATTGGTATTCGGACCAACAGAAGAATAAAGGAAATTACCCGGTGCAGTGACTGTTGGTTTTATTCTATTGTCTGAGGTCGGACCTCTGCTGGAGAAATCTGCCATAGTAATCGCACCAGTGTGATTCATTGTTGCGCCAACGGTCAGGATGTTCTTTGATGTTCCCGGTGGAAGGACTGTTCCTGGATTAGGACCACTATTACCCGCCGCATAACAGATTAGAAAATCACGATAATCCCACATAAACTGGTCTGTCTGCTGACAATAAGTGGGATATGTGCCTGCACCACTTACGGCCCAGGAATGTGAAGAAATCCTTGCTGCACCACCAACATTGCCATTATAGGGCGGGAGATAGAGATTAGCAAGGTTTGAAGGAACTGAGAGCGTACCAGTGCTCGTGCCAATATCCATAAAGAACATCTTTGCCTTTAAAGGCATACCATCATGCGAACTGGTTCCATTCACATAGGAATCATCTCCACAGATAGTGCCTGCAGTATGGGTTCCATGCCAGGAGCCAGAACCCCCAACATCACCAAATGCTGCACCTGAACCGGTAGGCAGAAGATAGGCAATTATCTTACGATGGGTTGGATAATGACCCCAGGTGTTGATAGGAACCGCAGGGTCACGGAACATATCATGGGATGTCAATATTCCAGTATCCGCAGTATTAACAACCTGACCTTCACCTTTCAGCCCCTTACGCCAGACCTTACGATCAGCCTGGTTCCAGGTCTGGGTCACCCACTGGGCAAACTGATTACAAGTAACTGGACGCAAATATGGCTCAACATACTTCACACCAGAAATTCGCACAATCTCAGGAATCTTTGACTGATCAGCCCTAATCTTTATAATCTTACCATGTTCAGTATCTGAAAAACCAAGGATTTCACAACCAAAACCTACAAGACGATTCTTAACCAGATAGATATCCTCATCATCAAAGAGAATAACTATCATCTCTTTCTCTTCAGCTAATTCTTTAAACAATGGACTTATCTTATAGGCAGGCTCATAATTACCAACCCAGTTAATAAATGACAATCCCTCTATCACTGTTTTCTTACCCTTATCCATCTTTGCAATAAAAGCATTAAAAGGAATATACTGAATGAGTTTAACTCCATATGATTCTATTGTCTTTTTCATATCTTCATATACAGGCCCCTTCAGATGGATGAGATAATAATCTGATTCAGCGGTTAGTTCTGCCGGAATCTCAGGTAATTTCTCTTTCGGATTAAAATAATATTCACCTATTGC
>DAIRCK010000073.1:0-2318 GCA_036796695.1 bacterium | reverse complement strand
AAATCCGACCGCTACAAAAAATCATTAAAATCCAAGATGTGGGTAAACCTCAGGTGATTTTCTCATCTATCTGTCCAACTGTCAAACTATCCAGCCATTCTCACCAGTTCGGTTTTCTCTTTTCCAAGAATGCCTTCATCCCTTCCTTTGCCTCTTGAGTAGAGAATAGTATGCTGAATGCCTCAGTCTCATAAGAATTAGCGGTTTTAAGGTTGGCATCAATCCCGCGATTCAAAACTGTCTTGGATATACTGACCGCATTCGGACCAGCATTCTCAATAATCTTTTTTGCAATGTTCATTGCCTCTTCAAGGAGATTTTCTGCTGGAACTACCTTGTTCACAAGCCCTATATTGTACGCCTCCTGGGCATCAATCAAATCACCAGTAAAGATTAACTCTTTTGCCTTGCCAATACCAACGAGTCTTGCCAGCCTCTGGGTTCCAGCATGGCCCGGGATTAAACCAAGTTTTACCTCAGGCTGACCAAATTTTGCCTTCTCAGATGCAATTCTGATATCACACGCCATTGCAATCTCACATCCAGAACCAAGGGCATAGCCATTTACAGCAGCAATAACTGGCTTTTCTATATTCTCAATGAAATCAAGAACCCTTTGTCCTATCTGGCTATATTCCCTTGCCATTAAGGAATCCATCTGTGCTAATCGTGAGATATCAGAACCAGAGACAAAGGACTTGCCTTCACCTGTAATGATTATCACACGCACATCTTTATTTTCATTAAATTCCTTCATTGCAGATTCAATCTCCAATATTGTTTCAGTATTTACTGCATTCAAAACCTCAGGACGATTCACCTTCAAAATACCAATTTTGTCCTTTATTTCAACGATTATGTATTTATAAGCCATTTTTTACCTCCTATTGATGCAATAATCATAAATGAGTAAATATAATTTAAAAATATCCAAAGTCAAGTTTGTTATGACACTTATTATGGTTTTCCTGGAAGATGGTTTGTCTCATCCTTCAATCTCGCCTTCAATGAGAGCCAATAGCCTGGGAATAAATCAAAAGAGATATAAAAACTTCTCCAGTTAATTGGAAAGTCTGTAAATCCCGGGTCATCAACATCAAAAAACAATCTACTTTCAGTTCTAATTGCATTATAGCCGATTCGTAAACTCAGAAAATAATGGGTTAATCCTAAGCCAAAATCAATGAGCATCCCCTGTTTAAAACCCCAGGCACTCAATCCCGCATAAAGATATGTTATCCAGGGTGTTATTTCCAGTGCCTTACGATGGGCACCAAAAGGCACGATATAAAGATATGCAGGAGCAATAAATCCAGCGAGTTCCACACTATCTGCAGTAAAGTTCATATTGTTGTATAATCTGAACCCCTTTGTGCCCAGACCTATAAATCTATATACGACTGCAAATTCAATTGCCCGGGCATCAAGGTGTGAAGGCACAACAATACTTCCACCAGTAGGATTAAAAAATAACCTCCAGGTTGTAGTATATTTCTGGGCGTAAGCAATTGAGAAAAAAATAAAAAATAATATAGCAAATATTATCTTCTTCACAGCAAAGTATATCCTAATTACAGGAAATGTCAATACACACAGTCCTAAAACTAAATATTAAAATAAATACATTTGAGTAAAGTTATGAGATCTGACAGTGTAGTGTATTAAATTTTTTGTGTGAAAACCACTCGATTAAATTCAATAAGTAATTAGGTGATATAAAATAATATCCTTTTGCGTCTATTCTCTTTTTACTCCTTCGAACTCATCACTTAATGGAATAGGTTGATATACTGATTCTGGTGGAGGAAAATTTAAGATTTACTTAATTTTAATAAAATACTCGCTGTGTCGGTTTTCAAGTGTCTATCAAAAAGTGTAGTATTTTTTCTATTATCATATAAACGATAACAGAATAATTTTTTTTGGGTTTTTAATTTATTAAACTGGGATAATCAGTTATTACGCACATAAATTCTTCAGGTTAAATTTTTTGTTATACCTACATAAATACTTCTATCTAATTCAATTTGGATAATATATACATATAATTTTTTATACATTTGCACTGTTCTTTTGCTCACATAATCAGTATTTTTTAAAATTGAATGCGCAAACATTATTTACATTATATTAGGCGGGTTTTGCCCATAGTAGCTTTAGCTTAGGCGGGGCCTGTCCGCCGTAGCTTTAGCGTAGGCGGGGCCTGTCCGCCGTAGCTTTAGCTTAGGCGGGTCCTGTCCGCCGTAGCTTCCGCGAAGGCGGAAATTCCTCGTAGGTAGGCTATCCTCCTTCGCCAGAGGCTACGGAGGACGAGTCCT
>DAIRCK010000072.1:0-2416 GCA_036796695.1 bacterium | reverse complement strand
ATCGGGAAAGATTTAATGTGAAAGGGTCAGACTCAATCTGGGCAAAATCAGGAAACGCTGTGGTATTGAGCGTTGTCTGGGATGTAATATCCCATTTGAGATTCAAACTACCACTCGCCTTTATTCCATTCATATTTTCGTCAATTTTATCGCTGCGCACAAAACCTTCAGGATAAACCTCAAAATAATAGCCGGATGCCCGGGGATTGATATTTTTTAATGTGCCATACTTGGACACTAAATTCCCTTCAACCTGGGTTACCTCCGTCCAATAATCGCTCTCCTGTTTTTCACTGATATAACGTTTGAAGTTTATCCCCCATTCATCAAGTCCCTTTTTATAGCGGATTGACTTAAAGGGGATTTTTATCTCTACTTCATAACGGTCATCATAGGTCTTTACTCCATAATTCCAGACCCCATCCCAGGAGTTATCTTTAGACCGATTATCATCAAGGATCAAACCATCGTTATATAAACCACTGATATAAACAGAGAAGAAATAAGCGGTCGTTTTGCTACCAAATGGGTCTATGTATAATACAACTGCATCATCATTTGTGGTCATCTGTTTTACAGGTCTTGTATTCTTTGTCCAGCATCTAAAGGCAACATAGAGATTATTTTCATCCTGTAAAAGATAGACCACAGTCTCATCAGAAGGTGGGCACTTTTCATAAGGCATATTCTGGATAAAACCGTAGGCGGAATCTGCCTTTTGCCACACCTCTTCTATATATCCATCAATCACTGGTGCAGTATCACAAAACCGCACCTCAATGGATTTATTGTTCACACAGAGCAAAAAGATTAATAATAGATTCATTAAACCTCCTTTTAAATAAATTCGTTATTCGTTATACGGTTTCGTAGCCCGTATCAGGGGTAAATTCCAAATTCCAAGCACCAAATCCCAAACAATATCAAAATTCCAATCTCCAAACATTTTTAGCAATTTTTCTCTCTATTTTTTTCCCGTTCCACGTTTCACAAATCACCGTCTTTTCCCTTCTTTATGCCCTTTCAAGCCTGTTTACCCTTGCTTGTTGCCTTTTTGCCTTCTCTGCCCTCTTTAGCCCTTTTGAGCCTTATTCTTTTATGCTCTAAATACCCTCTTTTACAATCCCCCATTTTCCCCCTTTGGAAAAGGGGGATTAAGGAGGATTTTTACCCTCAATTGCCTCCAATTGCCCCATCTTTTCGTTTTACGGTTCACGGTAAACGTTTCACGGCTCCACCCTTTCTCGTCGCCCTTTACTAAAATGTATTACGCAAATTTTTCAAAAAAGTTTCACTTAATAATGTCCTAAAAGCCCTTTATCTTTAGCAATCTTCTCACATAATTTGAATATCATAAAACCTGCTGCAAAATAGAAAAATGCTACAAATAATAAAATGAGCAAATCAAGCCAATTTATCTGGAATATAGAAATTTTCTCAACCATATTTTTGTAGATAAGCCTTGTTCCCAGGGTAAATGGCAATAATTTAAATCCGGGATATTTATGGACCGGCAGGGCAATAAATCCAACAAAAATGAATTGCAATATCTGGAAGAAAGATTGAATCTTTTTAAAAACAAGACCAAGACCGGCAGTGATAAATCCAATACCATATCCACAGGCAATGGTAAGGATAAGAAGTGGAATCAGGGTAATCAAATCAAAATGTAAAAATCTACCTGTCGTAATCATCATCAGTGAAAGAATAGGCACTGCCCAGGCAAGATTCCAGAAAAGATTGGCAATAACTGAATATATAGCCACTGCACCATATCCCAGGGGTGTCATATACAACTGCTCAAGGGTTCCGGATCTCGCCTCTTGAGTAATTCCCCAAGCAAGCACACTGTAGGCACCCACAGCATAGGTCCAGATAAAAAAACCAACAATAAATGCCTCAAGAGTTTTGGCACCGGATAATAGATTTCCACCAAGAAAATTGTATCCAAAAAAGAAAAGCAGAAATATTAAATAAATAGTGATTATCCCTGAGACTGTGTTGAATGGATACCTTTTTAATTCTATCCACTCTTTTCTAAAGATTCCCCAGAAAAGCACTAAATGCCTATTTCTCATCTTTCACCAATTTTAAATATATTTCCTCAAAATCAGGTTCAATATTCTGAATGCCTGATAACCTGAGATTCTTTGCCTTAAAAATTTCCAACACTTCATATATCTTCATAGAGTCTTTCAAGTCAACATCAATTAAGGTGTTTACGCCGTCAAAAGACAATTTTGCACCAAGAAACCTTTTAGAAAATTCTTCTTTTAATCTATCGTCAACTCTACCGGCTATTTCAAATCTGTATGAGTTTACCTGAAAGAATTCCTTAAGTTTTTTAATTTCTTCATCGGAAGTATAATAAAAGTTGTGTATGGCTCTTGAAAAAGATTTAAAAATAGATATAAAA
>DAIRCK010000071.1:0-2628 GCA_036796695.1 bacterium | reverse complement strand
TTTTTTCTTTTTGTCATTCTGAACCCGCCACTCTGTTTGGCGGGCGAAGAATCTCATTCAGACATCGTCCTGAACAAAGTGAAGGATTCTTCGGCTCATTTCATTCGCCTCAGAATGACGTTAGTCACTACCATTCCACAAATTCGCATTTTTCGTCCCTTGATTTCCACAATATTTTAACTAAAATTATTATAAAAAGTATGGCAAAGATAAAGAAAATGATCGATACTTTCTGCAAAATTATCAGAAATTTTCCCAGGGCAGAGAGTTTTTTTCAATTTCTGCAAAAGCAATCGTTTATTTAAAGGTATGTTTAGCATAAATAAAAATATTCTTCATTCATTATTCATTCTCTTTGTTAGTTTGCTTTATACTCAAAAAGGAGTAGATTCAACTAAAGAAAATATTGGCGAGAGATTCCTTGAGGCAGCAAAGAAATATATCGGGGTGCCTTTTGTCTGGGGTGGGAGGTCAAAGACCGGTCTTGATTGTATGGGCTTGCCTTTTCTTGCTTATACTGATGTGACTGGCAAAAGATGGCAAAATTTGAGTGTTTATCCATCAAAGTTGGTAAAGAGTGGAAAATTGGGTAAACCGGTTTTAGGGCTTGATGGTGTTTTAAAGAATAGTATTGATTATTCAAAATTAAAAAAAGGTGATATAATTTATTTTCTTGTTCCAAATAAAATTGGCGATGTAGATTATTTCATAGAAATAGATACCGTAAAATACTGGGTCTGGCATATGGGGATATTTGCTGGAAATGATACCCTGGAAGTCCCATTGGTTCTCAATGCCCGGCCCGGAGATAAGGTTGTTATTGAACCTTTAGAAGATATATACTTTGATGCTATCTTTGTTACACGGTTTGATTATCAACCCTCATCTTTATTCTTTCCCGCAAGGGAAGGAGATTCTTCATACAGTAATAGAATTGAGTCACGTGATGAGATAGTCAAAAATTTACAAAAGTTAATTGCTGATAATCAGCTGATTGTAATTCACACTTTTGTTGCATTGTGTGATAATGAACATCAGGGGATTGTAAAAGTTCCACCGAGACTGGGCGATGGCAATGACCTCAAAAATAATCTTTATTGGGGCGCTGGTGGAGGAATAAAGACATATTTTAAGAAGAGCGAAGATTGGAGTTTAGTTGCGGAGTGGAAGAATGTCTCAGAAAATGTCCTTGAAAGGTGTATATTTAAAAGAAAAAACAAGAATGTTTATATGATTGCTGATGCCTATAGAGGGTGCGCAATAAAAGAAGCAATAGGAAATTTTTTAAATGCTATTGCCGGAAATGACACTTCAATAATCACAATTACTGAAAGGGATTCAGGCATAAGCCTTGAAATTGGTTCTGTCCAACTTGTTTGTTATGCCGGGCATAATGGATTATTAGACTTCAATCTTGATAGTTTACCCAAGCCAGCACAGAATAAAAAGCCAAAGGATGTTATTATTTTAGCCTGTTTGAGTAAAAATACTTTTTATGATATTCTGGATTCTCTCGGTGGTTATCCTTTATTATGGACCACCGGTTTAATCGCACCTGAAGCCTATACTTTAAAGGCAGCAATTGATGCTTGGATAAAATTAGAAACCACTGAAGAGATCAGGAATCGTGTGGCTTTTGTCTATAACAAATTTCAGAAGTGTGGTTTGAATAATGCAAAGAAACTTTTTGTATCGGGGTGGTAAAAATGATAAAACTATTAAGAAGAACTGAATATAACAAAATTATTGCAGAGATTGGTCTTAAGGCAAATAATCCAGGACCTTTACGCACTGACCAAGAATTTGAATGTTGGAAAGATGATTGTTATAGCTTTGTTATCGGTCCTGATATTAGACAGCGTCTTGTCTATTATAAAGAACTTATCAAATATTTTCAATTAAGACAGGTCTATTTTTCAGTAAATGGTTTTTACGCTCGACGATATAGAACACATGAAAAAAGCATATATTCATTACAAAAACGCATCAGTCATAGCGAGGGTTACAGAAAGATAAAGAAAATATTTCATATTTTATATGTGTGGTTCCTGCACAGGTCGTGAAGTTAGAGATGCCATTCCATTGTTAATAAGAAATATGGCTGATTTAAGCCTTGTTTTTACGAAAATGCCTATTCATATATATCAATGCTCTGATGGTGATTATCATCTCCACATCAAGGGCAAAGAACTTGCATACGATTGTGCGCGACTGGCCGCAGAATTGAAGTTGGAAGGAATTCTTTCATTTGTCCCTTATGAGGAGAAAGAATTTACCTTAAATAACTATAGCGACTTCATAAATAAGTGTTTCTAATATTTGCGCAATTAAACAAATACAGAAAAAGATTAGAAAAAAGGGCTGGCTTACGCCAGCCCCTTGTGCCAGATTTGTGCCATTTTTGTGCCAAATTGTATGGTAATAGACAGAATTCCCAGCAATGGACAGAATGGTGCGAAGTAAGACCAGGACTCCATTTGTGCGCTTTCTGATAGAATTTCAATATTTTTTAAAAAGGTCTGGATGGAATTAGAAATCCGTTGCTCTATCCTATTGAGCTACAGGCGCATAAGGGGGAAGTCTCCCCCTTATCTCCAAAAAGTTTGGACAAAGCAATACTTTTTGGAG
>DAIRCK010000070.1:0-2688 GCA_036796695.1 bacterium | reverse complement strand
TGACAAGAAAGGAAATAGTCGGGACTCAGAATGACACTTCATGTCAGATTGCCACGCCCTGGCAATGACTTTTAGTATGAATAATCCGGGCTAAGGGGGTTCAATCTAATGTAGCGTCCATTTTTCAACTGGACGAGCATTCTTCGTCTACAATTGCTCTCGCTACTTGCTACTAACAGAAGAGGACAAAACCGATTTAAATCGGGTGTTGACTTTATTTTTAATTAGAATAAAATATTTAATATGATTGCCAAATTCACTTTATATTTAGAAACTTCTATCTTCGGCTTCTATTTTGATGAGCGGGAGATAAATCGTTACAAAAGAGATACAACCAGAATATTATTTGAACAAATAAAATTAGGCTTTTTTCAAGCTTACACAGGGGCGGTAACTATTCTGGAATTAGAAAGGACTAAAGATCAATTCTTGAAAAAAGCAATATTTAACTTATTTAGGAATTTTCCTATTGAAATATTAAGATTGGATGAAAGAGAAAGGAACGAAATCATAATGCTTGCCAGAGAATATGTCTCCAGAAAGGCGATACCAAAGGACAAAATAGATGATGCAATCCACATCGCAACATTAGTAATAAGACCTGAATTACAAATCTTAGTAACTTGGAACTGCCAACATATTGCCAATATAACTGTTGAGCGGAAGGTTAAATCAATTACTCTGGACAAGGGCTACGAATTTAATTTCAGAATTTTGACACCCGAGGAGGTGATCATTTATGAACAATAGAGAAAAAGATTGGCTCTATGAGGTATGGCGCATAAAACGAGAGTTATCAGTTAAAGCCTGGAAAATAGGGTTGGAGAAATATTTAGAACTTGCTGAAAAAGAAGCGGAGAAAATTTTCCCTATTAAGGGGAAAAAAGGGGAATTTATTGTTGTCAAAGATAAAAAAGGGAATAACTATGGAAAACTTTGATTTAGTTAAAACCAAAGTCTCCGATGCTACGAATAATATCCAGATTCCAATTTTAAGACCAGAGAAAGAGATAAGGATTGGGAAGGTGGGAGGGTAAGAAGGCGAGAAGGTAGGATGATGGGAAGGTAAGAAGATAGGAAGGTGGGAATTTGGGAAGGTGAGATGAGAGAAAAAGAAGGTGAGAAGGTAGGAGGTTAGGAAGGTATGATGGAGAGGAAGAGGTTTAGGGATTTGGAGGTTTATCAAGTGGCTTTTCAAACAGCAATGAAGATTTTTGAGATTACAAAAGGCTTTCCGGTTGAAGAAAGATACTCTCTCGTTGACCAAATCAGAAGGTCATCCAGAGCGGTATGTTCCAATTTAGCTGAAGCATGGAGAAAAAGAAGATATAGGGCGGTTTTTAAAAATAAGTTAACCGATTCAATGTCAGAGGCTTCGGAAACACAAACCTGGTTAGAATTCAGTTACACTTGTCATTATATAAACAAAGCGATATTTGAGGAATTAGATTCTCGGTATGAACAAATAATAGCGATGTTAAATTCTATGGAAAGGAAAGCAGAAGCATTCTGCTACCAATGATTACTCATACCTTCATATCTTCTGATCTTCCTACCTTCATTCTTTTAGAAGAGGAGGAATTATGGGTAAAATAAGGATTTTGATGATTGGATCTTTAGCTTGTTTTGTGGGTTGTGCGACAATAATGCGAGGAACATATCAATCAGTTTTGATTGAAACTGAACCATCAGGTGCACAAGTAACGATTGATTATTTTCAAAAATATACGACACCCGTAAATGTTAAGCTCAAAAGAAACCAGAGTCATGTAGTTTCCATTGAAAAAACTGGTTATAAGCCAACAACTGAGTATCTGCAATGTCAGTTTAATGTTGGTTCATGCATCCTAAATAATTTGTTAATAAGTTCGTTTTACGTTGACCTTTTTACCGGCGCTTATTACGATTTGAAACCCGACCATTTATATGTCAACCTTCAAAAAATTTCTGAAGAGCTTATTAGTGCAGAACCAGAAAAACGCTATGAAAGGCCAAAAGAGATTATAAAATCATCACTTGTAACATCACCACCAAACCTCGCTTTTATTTATTCTCTTATTGACCAAAACAATGATAAAATCCTTGATGGTGGGGAGAGGGTAAGCCTGAAGGTAAAGGTCAAAAATCAGGGCGAAGGTGATGCACAAGGTGTTAAGGTTTTGCTTTCGGGTGAGAGCAAAGCGTTGAATTATCTGGGAAAAGAAAAGTATATTGGTGATATTCCTGCGGGTGGTGAAAAAGAGGCGGTCTTTGAGGTGGTTTTGCCGTATCAGGTAGAAGCAGACGAAGGCGATATAGTTATTAAAGTCACCGAGGAGAGAGGTTTTGGAAGTTTGGAAGTTAAGAAGTTAAGAGTTGCCATACAACCAGCAAGAGAAACGGTAGTAACAGAAGTCGTTTCTACCATTGTTGATGTTGACCAGCCCTTAAGTCCATCTTCTTTCAGAAGAGAGGATGCTTATGCGGTAATAATCGGTATTTCTGATTATCGGTCACCAAAAATTCCGAAGGTTAAATATGCAAAAAGGGATGCGGAGACGGTGAGAGAATATTTGATAGATGTCTGTGGCATACCATCAGAAAATATTATGATGCTAACCGATGAAAAAGCCGCATTGAGTGATTTGACCGCCTACATTGAAGAGTGGCTTGCTCGAAATGTTACAAAGAATTCCTTTGTCTTTGTCT
>DAIRCK010000069.1:0-2711 GCA_036796695.1 bacterium | reverse complement strand
TCCTAACCTCCTACCTTCTCACCTTCTTTTTCTCTCATCTCACCTTCCCAAATTCACACCTTCCTATCTTTTTACCTTCCCATCATCCTACCTTCTCGCCTTCTTACCTTCCCACCTTCCCAATCCTTATCTCCTTCTCCGGTCTTAATACTGGTATCTGGACATTGTTTGTAGCATCGGAGACTTTGGCTTTGACAAATTCATATAACTCAGTTGTGGTTATCCAGCCATCTCTATCTACATCTGCTTTTCCTTTTAATCCAAGCAAAGTGTAATATGTGAAATAGCCGTGCTGTGCCTTTTCAAACTCCTTTGATGGCTGAGTCCCTTCTGCTCCGGCAAAGGTTATGGCATTCGTCTCCTTAATCTTTGAAACCACAAGCGGTCTTGAGGCAAGTTGGACTGTCCTTCCTTCAGCACCCGAGAAGCAGGCATCTAAAAAGACCAAAATCGTATCACCCTCTACTGCACCCAGTTCAGAAATCTCCTTTAGTGAAATCAGGGTTGATTTTAATTCTGGGTCGCCATCATAAGGCAATAAGAATACATCGCCTTCACGCGGATTTTCCGGGTCAGGAACACCATGACCAGCAAAATAGATTACCTTAAAACCTCTTTTGGTCTTTAACCAATCAGTAAGATTTGCCTTTATTGTCAAACCGGTTGCCTTGTCATCATAGAGAGTTTTGGAATTGGCAATCCCAAATACTCTTGAGACGTACTTAGAAAATACCTCTGCATCATTCTTTGCATACTTTGGCGCTGAAACATTTGAGTATTTTGAAAGACCGATAATCAATGCATAACCCTTATCCCTCTTTATTGACCCTTGAGGAATATCATAATCAACATCCTCTACCATCTCCTCTACTTTCGTTACCACCTCAGCCGGAATGAGGTTAAATCTTAAAGAAGGCTTATAAGTGGGCGAATAACCCCTGCCTTCCTTTACTACAACTTCTATCTTTGCCTCCCTTTTTGGCAGTTCAGTCGGCATCAAGAGGCTGAATGTGGCGGTCTTTGTCTCACCCGGCTTTATATCCTCAAGATTACGCTCCTTTCCCAAGGTCTGAACCAAATATTCATCGCCTTCAAGAATGACCCTGACCCATTTGGCAATTCCCCTTCCTTGATTGGTGATAGTTACTTTAATCCCTTCTTCTCTGCCACCGACAACTGTATTATTCCCATCCATCGGTGATGCCAAGACATTAAGTTCTGGTGGTGGCTCACCCTTAGGTAGGCTACCAGCAACATAGGTGCCTTCACCGCCACGAAGCCTTGTAAATATAATCTCCTTTTCGTCCTTTTTACCAACCCAGTCAGTAAGTGTAATCCTTATCGTATTATCACCCATATTTAGCGGGAAGACGAGTTCGCGCTCGGTCTCGGTCTGTTCGGCAAATGATTCGGTCTTATAAAGATTATCGTTCAAATAGACCTTCATCTCATCCAGTTTTCTATCATCAGAAAGCCGGGCAAATAGTTTTATATCCTTTGTATTCACAGTGCCACCAGAAGATGAGAGGGTAATAATTGGACGCTCCCTATCCCAGCTTAGAAAATAATTTTTGACAAATTCTTGAGCTTCAGAGGAAGAAGAGACATTTTGAGATTTCCTCTCACCAGTATTGAGGTTGAGGACTGTGACACGATTCTGGGTATAACTCACCTGATAGTCCGCATATTCCAACGGAGTTGGGATAATCCATTCAGGAAGCCCTGATGGAGAGATATGCTCAAATGCCACCCTAATCATTCCGGTTGTAGGTGCGGTGTTTATGGTGACCTCTTCAGTCTCTGAACCTGCTTCACCCAATTCGGTTTTATAAGAGCAGGTGATTTTAACTCTGAAACTACCTTTTGGAAGTTCACCCTTTGCCTTTATCGGGATATTCATCTGCCTCCTTCCATAGGCATCAATATCACCAAGTGAATAGAAATCCTGAAGAGTAATTCTATCCCTGAACTCTTTTTCTGATATGGAAATTTCAAGATTCACCCCCTTTGCCTTCCCTTCGCCCTTGTTAGGGATGGTTATAGACAATTTCCCCTCTTCATTGCCTGATAAGATATTATTCCCATCTGCATCAGAGAAAGAGGCGATGAGTTGGATAGAAGGGGGTTGAATTTCTTTAACACTAAGACCAAACCACCCACCAAGCAAGGTTAAATTGATACCGATATATGGGCTCGCATATGCAGGAATCGTATCTTTTTTATAGCTTATAATCCCTGCATTGACACCGAAAACAATACGGATTAGCGTATAATCTACACCAATTCCAAGGCGAGAGTAGTCATCACTTCCGAATTCCACCGCCAATGATGCCCATTTGCTAAAGCCGAAGAAGGTATAGACGATGGGTTGGGCTGAACCAGATTTGTTCCATTTCGCATAGGGAACCCAGTATAGGTAAATGGGTAACCACGTCCCCGGCCATTCATGAAGATAAAAAAGCCCCGCCGATTCTGCGACTCCTGTTCCTATTCCAAACCCAACAGGAGGTGCAAAACCGATGGCAGCAAAACAGTTTCTTACATAAAAACGTGGTGGTAAGAGTGCCCCACCATCACCCAACGCAAAATACACCCACCCCTTTGCCCGATATTTGCCTGCCTGTAAAAGATTGGGCAAAAGCAGGGCGACGATTAAAATAAGCAAAAAGAACTTCTTCATAGAACCTCCCATTTAACTACCAACCCTTATA
>DAIRCK010000068.1:0-2713 GCA_036796695.1 bacterium | reverse complement strand
CACCAGGATCCAGCATCCCATTACCATTACCACCCGTAACCGCAACCGACTGATAAGTCAAAACCGGTGCATAAACCGTAAGTCCAAACTGTGAAGTCCAGGTCGAGTCTACATTATCTTTGCATACAAGTGTTAATGTAAATCCATAACCATTTGGACAGTTATTCGCTACCTGAAGATTATATCCATTTGAACCCGTGTAGGCAGAGTCATTTGCTGGTATATTTCCAAATGTCTTTATCGTATCAGAAAGCGTTACATATGGATCTGTCTCTCTCAAACGTCCAGTAACATTACTCGCCTGAACGCTTCCATAATTCTTTACCCATAGAGGTATCTCTACAGATTCACCAGGATTCAATATTCCATCATTATTACCACCAGGGGCTGGGTCGCTGATCGAACTCTTCAGGTACATAACATAGGCATAGGCACTTGTCTGAACCTGAATAGTCCCTTCAAATGGATAGTAATTTTTCGCGGTAACGGTTATATTCATTGTGCCTGGGCTTGTTGGTGCAACATTAAGAGTAACCTGACCGGATGAATTTGTATATCCATAAGCATAAGTCTCGGTTCCTTTTTGCAAACAGACTAATGCATTATTTACAGGTGAACCGCCACCACTGACAGTTACTACAACATTTTGATTTCCAATTTGTATTACTGAAGGATAATTTACTGTAAGGTTGGCTGGGATATTTGTCCAGAGCGGCAATTCCGGATCACCAATTAAATTCAATTCATAAAGACACCAGCGGGTATAGTCATACTGTGCACCCATATCTGCATATGGCACCCAACAATCTTTGTCAACCGCAAGCACCTGTCCCATTTTATACAAACCCGCCTGGAATATCTTTGCATAATAAGTCGTATCAAGCCTTTCTGATGGACCTGGCACATAACCATTGACATATGCGCCCCAGCCATAACGGGAATTGAACATCACACCTATTAAACCACCACCAACCCTATTAGCGAGATGTTCAGCAAAACAATCGCCATTCGGTGTTTCATCCCAGGCACCGGTAAAACAGGCAATGGAAATAGCAATCCCCTGTTTATTACCGTTGGTCAAACCATCTGCATCAGTTGAACTCAAATAAGGATTGCTACCCATATAGATACCATTTTCATCACCATGACCTTCCCAGGCACCCATTCCAAAACCAACATTCATTGAATCAATCATCCTCTGCCTTGATAGAGTTCCATTTCGCTCATAGAGTTTTCCATCTACCCAGGGTGGGGTCGGTGTCATCCTTGCAATTGAATCCTGCATCGGTCTTTCTTCATAACTTGACCACAATATTGCAGTAGGCAATAACATCTTCCTTATATAATCTGTGGGTGGATTCTTTTCGTAAGTAAGAATCTTGTTTACAAAATTCTGCGCCTGGGCAATGTTATAGACCGATGCCCTTCCTACATAGATATCACTGTACATATCAGCACTATCTGCAATCTGACCATAAATATGATTGCCATTTAAATCCCAGTTTCCATTCAATCCTGCAAAATACAAGTCACAGGGAATTGTATCCTCATCTGGATAATAACCAACAGGCGCATTTATATAAAAGCAACTCCGTTCAGGGACAAGATTCTGACCACTGGTCTTATGGTCTGCAGAACCACCCAAAAGGACCCAAACAGTTCCCCAGGTATTTCTTGCATCAATGATAAAATTGCGGACTTTTTCTGGTAAATCCCAGCCTGAATAATTGCTGTTTATCCAGGATAACTGCACAACCTTTGCTGGCACTCCTTTTTTCGTCTTCCAGTCAGCAAGACGCTGAAAAACAGTATCAAGACTCGTTGCACCACTTATAATAACATATTTGTAGTCGCCAGGTGGAAGCAACCTTGACACACTTTTACCACTCACTTTTGGGGCAAAGATTTCTACCATCTCAGGATTTGTAACTATCGCACGAACATCCTCACCAAAAATCCTCTGCTGGTCAATTGTGGGGACTGTATTATCAACCCGATTATCAAGATATTTTAATCTATATGTAATCCTCGTTGTAAATTGTATTTTCTTTTCAGACGGGATATACTGAACTGGATTTATTTCGATATGGGCAATACGATAACCAGAGAGTGTCCCTGCGCCTGTAACTTCTAATTTTTTAACTGGATAAGGTTCACTGGAATTATAAATTTCAGTATTCGGTTCTGCAAACTGCGGTGTATAAACCCTATTAGGCATTGGTAATGGTACATCAGGTTGATATGGATATATCAGATATTCTCCTTTAAGATTAATCACTTCTTCAGAGATTATTTCTATACCAGTTGGAACGGCACCTGATGGGATTAAAACTGCCTCTCTCAATTTCGGAAGTCTTGGCTCTCCGGGTTGATTTGCCATCGCAACACAACCCCTTAATTCAACCGCATCATATCCCTGGGTTTTAGTAAAAATCAAATCATTGGGTGAGAATTCAACTGTTCGCACAATCTCACCCGCCCAGAGGACACCTGCAATCACAAATGTGATCGCAATTATTGCCTTCTTCATTTTACCTCCTTCTCAGAATTTGGCCATTCGGCGAGGAAGTGAGTATAGAGGTTGAATTTCTATCGGCACTGAAAGTACCTCCTACAACCTAAATACCCACTTCCTCAACCATTTTCCATCATCTCAACAATATCGCCTTCTCTACCTGCTTGAAATCATCAGCCTCTAACCGCACAAAGTAAA
>DAIRCK010000067.1:0-2941 GCA_036796695.1 bacterium | reverse complement strand
TTGCATCCAGGGTCAAGGGTAAAATCGGCGGAACATCTTGATTGAGATTCTTCGGGCTTCTGGCGAAGCCTTCAGAATGACACTGAAGAAAGGCGTGACCGAAATGGTGCCCACCTGATGGCGGGAAGTAATTCTTTTGAATGAACCTCGCCATCGGGTTTTTTTTCTTGTCATTTTTATTCAGATTCTTCGGGCTTCTAACGAAGTCCTCAGAATGACAAAAAGGGGCGTCATTCTGACCCTAACTCTGAGCAAAGCGCAGAGGAAAGGGGAAGAATCTCAATTTTTCATCCAACCTTCTTTTGCCATCAGCCATGCAGTGTGGCGGATTGGCTTGTGCAAGAGAAAGAATCTATAAATATTATGCCTAAATCTTTCAATAACCTCGTTCCACGAGTCTATGACTTCCACAATCTTTTAACCGCCTTTTATCGGGCACGTGCAGGAAAACGGAAAAGAAAAGATATTGCTCAATTTGAATTCAACCTTGAAAAGAATCTTATCAAATTATCCGAAGAGTTGAAAAATAAAACCTATCAACCTGGCAAATATAAAAACTTCTATCTCACCGATCAGAAGAGAAGATTGATTACTGCAGCGCCATTTAGAGACCGTGTTGTTCACCATGCCTTGCTCCAGGTGATTGAACCTATCTTTGAGCGGATGTTTATCTATGATTCTTATGGCTGTCGGATTGGTAAAGGTCAACATCGTGCCTGTGATAGATATCAGCGATTTGCCCGATATAATAAATATGTCTTACGTTGTGATATTCAAAAATTTTATCCGAGCGTTGACCATAAGATTCTTCTGCAGATTATCAATAGATGGATAAAAGATAAATACATAATGTGGCTAATAGAGAAGATTTTGGAAAGTGGGAAGGATATACTTAAAGACGAATACATCCCGGTCTGGTTTCCTGGGGATGAATTATTTACACCTTTTGAGCGGGCAAAAGGATTGCCCATTGGGAACTTAACAAGTCAATTCTTTGGCAATATTTATTTGAATGAATTAGACCATTTTGTGAAAGAGAAATTACGGGTTAGATGCTATGTCAGATATATGGATGATTTTGCGCTCTTTGATAATTCTAAACATAGATTGCAGGAATATAAGAAGGAAATTGTAAAATTTTTATATAAACTAAGGCTTACCCTCAATCCCAAAAGGCAGTTTGTATTTCCGGTTGATACGGGTGTTGATTTTTTGGGTTATCGCATTTTTCCGACCCATCGGTTGGTCAGAAAATCCACGGTATATCGTTATACCCGACGATTGAAATATCTGTGGCATAATGTTAGAGAAAGAAAATTGCCCACCGCAAAACTCACCGCTTCAATAGTTGCCTGGTTTGGACATATCAATCATGCGAATTCGTATAATTTAAAGAGAATGGTTTTATCAAAATTAGGAAGGTAAAAATACAGTTCCCTCTTTACAATTTCACAAAGATTGGTATAATATGCAGTAATTACGATGAAGACCGAAACTATAAAAATTGGTGGTAAACTCAAAAAGGTTGGCAATTACGAAATACTCAAGGTTATTGATGAGGGGGGTATTGGCGTGGTATATCTTGGGAGGCATACCGACCTTAAATATTATGTTGCAATAAAATCCCTTCTTCCTATCAGAGTAAAAGATAAATATTTCGCCGACAAGATTCTTCAAGAAGCAGAGATTGGTGCAATGCTGGGTGACCATCCGAATATTGTCAGGGTAACAGAAAGGCTATACGATGATGAAGGTATTATCTATATTGTTATGGAATATCTTGGTCAAGACAAGAATGATGAAGATGGTCATCCTTTGCCTGCTTATACATTGAACCATTTTATTAAAAAAGGACTTTCTGAAGAAGAGTCGCTTAAGATATTTAAAAAAGTTTTGTCCGCTATCGGCTATGCACATAAAAATGGTGTTATACATCGTGATTTAAAACCTAATAATATTCTGATAGACAAGTTCGGCGAAGTCAAAATTACTGATTTTGGTATTGCAAAGATAATGGGTGATAAAAGTGTTACCAGGATGAGTGCTACTGTTGGTACAGTTGCTTATATGGCGCCGGAGCAGGTAAAGAACGAGACGATTGGTTTTTATACAGACATCTATTCTCTTGGAATAATTTTCTATCAGATGTTGACGGGTAAATATCCATATAATATTGAAAAAGATACGGATGTTGAATATATGGATGCCCATAGATTTCAGAACCCACAGCTGGATGCGGTCACAAATCCATCGTTGAAGAACATCATTGCCCGGTGTCTTGAGAAAAAACCTGAGTATCGTTATCAGCAGGTTGAAGATTTGCTAAAAGACCTTGAAAAGATTGGTGAAGTTGAATCAAAGCCTAAACCTTCTGCAAAGTCAATTACCGAGCCAGAAAAAGTCATTGTTCCTTTGCTTGTAGGCAAAACAAAAGAAGATGCAATAAGGGAACTTGAAAGACTGGGTTTACAATATAGAATGAGATTCATTGAAGGTAAAGATGGTATTGTTTTAGGTCAGGACATTGCGGATGGTAAGAAAGTAGAAAAAGGTAGTGTGATTGAGATTGTGATAGGGAGGGAAACGAAACCTCCTGTGGTTCCGCCAGCAAAAAAGAAAAAGACTTCGGTCTTTGCCTGGCTGATTCCTTTGATTATTGTTGCTGGTATAATTGGTTATTTTTTGATACCAAAAGAGAAGGAAAGATCTCCAGCGGACCAGATAGAGTATTCCAATCAAAGGTCGGGTCAGGGAGTGATGATACTGGAGAGAGGGAGAGGACAAGGGTATGGACCCTCTGAAGAGAGTTCAGGGCAGGTTTCAGTCCCGTCAAAACCTGGTCTTACCTATCTTGGCAAAAATTCACAAGGTTATGAAGAATACCGTCATAACAAGACCGGGATAATTTTGATTAAGATTCCTGCAGGAACATTTACTATGG
>DAIRCK010000066.1:0-3057 GCA_036796695.1 bacterium | reverse complement strand
AAGAACAAAAAGGTTGCATAAAGTTATTGACTTTTTCTCATAGACGCAATGACAATGAGTATGAATAATCCGGGTTAGATTCTTTCTCTTTTGTGCGATAAATCGCACCGCTAACATTGGGAAGCGATAAATTGCACCACTACATCAGAAATAGCCACTATTTGAATCTGACCAGCACATTGTCTTTTTTCCCTAATAATTGTGGGTGTTGTTCACGACCCATATCCTGGGCAGTATCAGGGACCTTACTGGTTAGATAGTTTGATAGTTCCATAGTTGTGATGGTTTTATCTTTGTTTAAATCTGCATCCCCGCGCAGACCCTTTAATAGAAAATAGGTAAATAAGCCGTGCTTCTTTTCAGTGTATGCCGAGGCAATCTCACTCCCACTTGTGGCACTCAAAACCGTGATGTTTTCTAAGGGCTCGGCTATTTTACTTACAACCAATGGTCTTGCACCAGCAAGAATTATCTGTCCCTGTCGTGATTGACCGCTGAAACAGGCATCAAGAAAAATCGTGGTTGACTTTGCACCCAATCTTGATAAACACTCATAAATCTTATCCAGAGAATATGCAGTCTGTGGATAGTTCGGGTCAATGTCATAAGGAACAAGATACTGTTTTTGAGTCTTCATATCCGCAGAGCCATGCCCTGAAAAGTATATAAAAATCTCACTATTTTGATTTACTCTCCTTGCAAGCCAGCCATCCTCACCAAATATCTTGTCAAACTCACCCTTTGTTGCATCTTCATTGGTTGTAATATAAATATTTCGTTCTTTTATTCCCAAAACATTCTTTGCATAGTCATAGAATGTTGTCGCATCACGGTTAGAATATAAAGAGGCAGGAGCATTCTTATACTCCTCAATCCCGATGATGACACATAGACCATTATCTTTGGACTCGCCATATCGCTCAATAGGTTGCTCAATATCTATTCCAGTTGGCAAAACGACCTCTTCCTTCGGTTTTTCTTTTTGGGCAACAATCGTAATCTCTTTGCCATAACCAGAAGGCTTGCCAACAGGCAGATAAACACTATCCACCTTTGATACCTTACCTGTTGATTCATCTATCTTCGTTTTTATGAGAATATTTTCTTTATCGTATCTTTTCGCCAGCGCCAGAACAAAACCCATCTGTTTATATCCACCTGAAACGATATTTCCAAGATTAAATTGATGGGTTGGGGAATTGAAATAGAGATTTTTGCCTTCATCAGGAATAATTAGTTCTACTGTGGTATTATTTGCATCACCAATGCCTTTGTTCTGAATTGCAAAACTTACTTCAATCTGCTCACCAAGTTCTATTATGCCATCATTATCACCATAGGAATCACCCTCTTTATCATCGTCAACTGCAACGCTGGCGATTGTAAGAATTGCGGGATTGAACTTTCGTGTTTCAAAAGAGATTGTAAATGGTTCAGCATCAAAACCGAGTGCTTCGTATGTTTCAATCCTCAATTTTACAATTTCATCCTTTGTATCACCTGTAGCATTTATTGGAATTTTTATTGATTTTTGAGAACTGGCAGGGATTATGTCGATGTCAAACTGCTTTGTATATTCAAGCAATCCCTCACCAGCAAGTGGCACAATTCTAATGCTTACACCCTGAGCATTGCCCTTGCCCTTATTTTCTATAACAAAAGAAATCTCACCTTTTTCATAGGCATCAAGCGCCTTATTGTCAGAAGCTTCAGAAAATTTTATTTCTGAGATAGCAAGATCGGGTGGAAAATGGAAAGATTGTAAAGAGGGCTGTTGGGGTTCTTTTTTTACCGATGGAGTGTCCGGTTTCTCTTTTTTCTTTTGTTGAGTGATTTGTTCAATAGCAGGTTTAACCTCTTTTATACCACGACCTTTCCAGAGACCGAGAGATAAATTGAAACTAAA
This sequence comes from bacterium, assembly GCA_036796695.1. Lineage (GTDB taxonomy): Bacteria > Hydrothermota > Tepidihabitantia > SM23-42 > JAOAFX01 > JAOAFX01. The sequence goes on along the minus strand of DAIRCK010000066.1, from coordinate 1,151 downwards.
ATAGACCGCGGCTTTCGATACATCTGCGTATTGATAGCGAGTATAACGAAAAGAATAAAAGCCCACTTCAAGGCCTGTTGAAACCCAATAAATACCAGTTCCGATTCTTAGATAACCACCTGGGAATTCATTAAAATAATTCAAAGAACCTGTGGCTAACCATTGGTTTATTGAAAAATACGAATATATAATAGGTAATGGAAATCCATTTTGATCCCAATTTGCATAAGGCACAAAATAAATGAGGAGTGGTAAAACCCCCCCTATTCTCTCTGGATAAAACATTGAAGAAGGATTTATTAACCCGAATCCTTCAATTATAGATACGCCAATACCAAAGCCATAAGGCGGTTGCAAGCCAATGGCGATTTTTCCTGCACCACCATAGAAACAATCTGGAACCATCATCGCTCCTTCTAACACTGCACCATACCACCATCCCTTTGCCCGATATTTGCCTGCCTGTAAAAGATTGGGCAAAAGCAGGGTGGCGATTACAATAAGCAAAAAGAACTTCTTCATAGAACCTCCCATTTAACTACCAACCCTTATAACCTCATTATTATTATAATCAAAAAACAACCAATGTCTACCCCCTACTTACTACAATTCCATTATTCCAGTATTCTGGAATAATGGAATGATGGAATAATGATTTAAAATCAAAAATCTTTATCCAGACGTCTGGAAATCCTGCCTACCAATAATTCACACGCATCAAAAAATTTTTGCATTTCCTCGGGATATTTTATCCAGTAAGTTGTGCTTTTACCCTTTTTTTCGTATCGTATCAAATTTGCCAGACGCAGTTTGGTAAGGTGAGAACAGACTGCCTGCTTTGACCTCTTAACATGCCTCACAATAGTATTAAAATCCAACTTTTCATTCTCCATCAATAACTTGATGATGCCGTAAGAAATCGGATATCCCAAAACACGGCATATAACCGACCCCCTAAACCTTCTTTCTATTATTTCCATAATACCTCCATTCCATTATTCCAGTATTCTGGAATAATAATATAACGATACATTGAGAAAGATTTTTCATATTTTATAATGCAAGTTGAACATACACCACTTTGCCCGATATTTGCCTGCCTGTAAAAGATTGGGTAGAAGAAAGAGATTCTTCACTCCGCTATCGCTGGG
>DAIRCK010000065.1:0-3186 GCA_036796695.1 bacterium | reverse complement strand
AATTTCTGTGCCTCTGATGTTTGACCCATTGCCTTTGCAATTGCAGAAAAAGAGCTAACCGCAGTGAATATGGTATTACGAAACTGCTCTTTTTCTGATTTCTCAAGGGTTTTTTTTAACCATTCCAGTGCCTGTTCAATCCTACCCAGACCAAGATTAGCAAGGGCATTGGTAAGGGCATAGGTTTCGTAATATTTATCCCTGTAATCAATTGCAGTGTTTTTTAGATATCCTAATGCCTCCTGATGGTTACCTGAGATTGTCAAATTCAGTCCAATCTTGAACTTGAGTCTATTTTCTGCATCATGGTTCTTTACAGTTTCAAGTGCCATTTTATGGAACTTTAATGCCTTATTATAATCACCAAGAAAAGTCATCAAACTTCCGAATGATTCATAGAATGCAGAATAGGGCAATCTCCTTAATAAACGACTTGTTTTGTATACAAGGATTTTTGCCTCTTCCATTTGGAGGAGTTCTATCCGGGCAGTTGCCTCAAGAGACGTTAATATATAATTCAATGTCGGGTCACGGAGATTTCCCATTCTTTTTCTCAACAATGCATTTAATTCAATCTCTTTTTCCGGTGTGTGCATCCATTGCAAAGCAAGAATTTCCAAGAGTCCAGCAATGATTGAAGAATAATACAAGCCATTTCTCTCCATTGCCAATCTCAATCTGTGTATCTTCCTATAAAATATCGGTGTAGGAATCCTCAAGAACTGAACATAAAGTTTATCCAGTCTCCGCCTCAAAGATAAAAACCTTTCTGGGATTTCCCTAAGGACTTCATCATAACCAATCGGATATGATGGCAGTTTATTGAGGAGTTGAGCAATCGTTTTCAATCGCGCAGTGCTATTGTCTCGTTTCAACCAGTATTGGGCATATTCAAGAACCCTTTTTGTTTCAGTGGTTTGTGGACCAAAATGAGAGAATGGGTCATCAACAGGCCTTTTTACCAGACCATATCTTTTCCAGATTGAATATATCCCTTTGATTGAAATATCAATCCCTATATCTTTAAGCATCTTCTTTGCCTGGCTCAAAGTAAGGTCAGGTTTATTCTCTTTCAGCATCATTACTTTCTCTTCAATCTTTGGTTCTAAACGATTCCATAGCTTGACAAAAAGTTTCTCAGGTTTATCCTCAAATCTCTTCAGGTATCGGCTCAAGATAAATGGATGGAGATTGTATCTTTTTGCGACCTTTGATAGGTTCTTCTCCCGATGGTATTCTTCAATGATTTTCAACTTATCAATCATATTGTTTATCACCAACCTTGGAAAAATGATAACAAAAAAATTGATTTTTGTCAATAGACAATTTAGTATGGCTTTAGTAATGGAAATATCAATGATTTTCATTAAATAATTCTTCAATTTTGTGCCATAATCTATATTATATTAAATGCGAATGTTCTGAAGATAGATAAATTTTTAGGTCATTCCCTTTGCGGGGATTGTTCTTTGACAACTTAGTAATATACCTGCTTACGTTGTCCGACTTAGGAAAAATTTAGGCGAAATAGAGCACAAACCGAAAATGGTTAAATATTGACAAAAATTATAATTGTGAATTAGTGAAATAAAACAATAAACAGGGAGGTGTCTATTAAAGAAAAGAACCTACCATTCCGGGGCTAAAGGAATGAATGGTGCCACCGGCCAGAGACGAGGTGGATTAAGATATTAAAATTCTGTTGGAGGTAATAAAAAAGGAGGTGAGATTATGAATAACAAGATAATAAATTTTTGTATATTTGTCTGCATTCTAACATCGCTGTGTTATGGAGTTGGTGAAAGGCTATGGTTGAGGCCAATATATCCCAACAGTATCTGTGGGCTGACTTATAATCCTACGAATGACCGAGTTTACTATACAAGATTCTACGCGGGGACCATATCTATAGTATCTTCTGATAGTTTCTGTACTCCATATGGGACAATTCCAACTCCACCAAATGGTGACGTTAGTGGTTGTGATATAAAGTACTGTGCCTATGACAATACCTTTTGGGTTTTAGTTTACTATTACAGCCGTGTCTATAAAATAAGTTCCACAGGAACAGTTCTGCGTAGTTTCAACTCTCCAGCCCAATTTTCATCAGGACTTGCTTGGGATGAACAGAATCGCCACATATATATTGCTGACTCGCGCAGTACGGCAGGAGGGCCTAAATATATCTATTGCTGCGATACTATGGGGAATGTAATAAGACAGATGGTTTATCCAGTAACAGATCCTTGGGGTTATGGTTATTACGGTGGACCAAAAGGACTCACTTATGTTCCACCTGTTGACGGCTATCCTGCTTGTTTGTTAAGTGTTTATCAGTTCTATAATTCAACTTTAGAGCGTGATAGTGCCTATGTTTTTTCTTTAAATCCACAAAATTGCCAGGTGTTGGGATTTTTCAAATATGAGCACCCTCATAGGGATAGTAGCAATATCTATGGTATTGAATATGACCCAAGAGATAGGACATACTGGATAAGTTTATTTTTATACGGCACCTGAGGTCCCTGTCCAGGGGCGATTGCAAAAGTCGCCGGCTTCCACGGTGTGGGAGTTGAAGAGAGGAAAAAATCAAATATGACAAAAAAATTTGATATAAGTGTTCAACCGAATCCAACCAGAGGAATAACATTCATTTCCTGCGAACTTCTTGAAAATACGCCGGTTGAATGTGCACTCTATGACATAAACGGTGCTGAGGTTAAAAAATTTTTCATCAGTCAAAAATGTAAGAATTCAACACTTATCTGGGATGGTAGAGATAATAAAGGAAATCGTGTCGTTCCAGGAGTTTATTTTCTACGTGTGAAGACTCAAAATGAATTCAATGATGCAAAAATTATAGTGATTGAATAGGATGGTAAATAGTTGTTGGTTTAATGAAAAAATGGAATTTTTACAAATGATGAAAAATGGAGTGTTTCGGAATTTCCGAACTCCCACTAAAAATAGAAAGGAGATGAGACAACAAATATATAAAAGAAAGAAAAATTGAAGGAGGCATAATGCAAATCATTTTGATATTAAGTCTATTTACGGTTGTGGATCCGTATCTGGTATCGCACCAGAGCGGAACATTCACACCGCCTTATCTGCCGGAATATGATTATATTGCAATAGGTGAATATTATTTTAATCCGAAAGAGAAATTACCTGAGATTCCGGCAG
>DAIRCK010000064.1:0-3670 GCA_036796695.1 bacterium | reverse complement strand
TACTATTTAACCAATTACCATTTAACCAATATTTTTATCCGTAGGGCAAGGCTTTCTTCAAGAACCGATGGTTCTTTCAGAACCAGAGGTTAGGTTTGCAATTAAGAAAATCAAAAAATGTGCCTGTCTCTTTTCTGCCTTCCCAATTTTCTCAAAATCCTCTTGATTTTTATGTAAATAAAGATATAATTTTAACATGAAGAAAAAAATTGATAAAGAGATAATTTTCATTGTTGAAGAGTCTCTTGATGGAGGATATGAAGCACATGCATTAGGTTATTCCATTTTTACTGAAGCCGAAACACTGGAAGAACTACGGTCAGCAATAAAAGATGCAGTCAAATGTCATTTTGGGAAGGGTAAAGCACCACCTATTATCAGGATGCATATTGTGAGAGATGAACTAATTCCGGCATGAAATTACCCCGGGATTTAGGTGGCGAGGAACTCGCCAAAATTCTTGCAAAATATGGTTTTCACATTACCCGTCAGACTGGTAGTCATATACGACTTACAACATTATTAAAGGGTGAATACCATATAACAATTCCCAAACACAAAGTTTTGAAGGTCGGGACATTAAATAATATTTTAATTCACATTTCACAATATTTGGAAAAAGATAAACAAAGCCTTATTGACGAATTGTTTGGCAACGATTAATCAATAAGGACACTCTAATCCAAACTTCACATAAATCTTTCTATTTAACCAATATTTTTTAGAGTGGGCGGATCTTTCCTGAAGAACCAATGGTTCTTTAGAACCAGAGGTTAGCCTCGAAAATAAGGGTTCAAAATGGCTAAAAAGGGCTCAAAAAGGCTAAAGAAGGCTAAATGTTAAAAAAGGCTAAAAGAGGCTTTAAATCCCCCTCATTCCCCCTTTACAAAAGGGGGATACAGGGGGATTGTGATAAGGTATAATGTGTGAAACGAAAAAAGCAAGGCATACCATTTAACCAACATTCATATTAGGTAGGGCAAACCTTCAGGTTTGCGATTAGGAAAATCTTCCCCTTACGAAGCTGAATTAGGATTTTTTGATGTAGTATTTTTTTACCACTGGAACCCTTAAATAGTGATTCACAATTGGTTGATAATATGGAAGTTTATATTTTATTGGATCCTGGAGCAAGCGGGCTGGTATATCCTTTAACTCTGGTAAATATTTTTTTATAAATCTTGCTTCCGGATCAAATTTCTTTGCCTGAATAATAGGATTAAAAATCCTTAACGGTTTCGGGTCTGGTCCTACTGATGCATTCCACTGCCAGTTGCCGATATTTACAACCTCATCATAATCAAGGAGATATTCCATAAAAAATTTCTCTCCTATCCTCCAATCAATCATTAAATCCTTTGTTAAAAATGAAGCCACAATCATTCTTGCCCGGTTGTGCATCCAGTTTTCCTCTTTTAATTGTCTAATTGATGCATCAATAATTGGATAGCCAGTCTTTCCTTCGATAAATGCATCAATGAATCTCTTGTCATTCTCCCATTTTATGTTTCTTCTTTTCTGCTGGAACTCCAGGTCTTTAAATTCTAAAAAATTCATTTTAATATGATACCAGAATTCTCTCCAGGCAAGTTCTTTTACAAAAGAGCAGTCCTCGCCACCGCTATTTATGGCTTTTTTGTATAATTGTCTTAATGAAACTATTCCAAACCTGATATATGGTGATAACTTTGATGTTCTATCTATATCAAGGCTATTGCGGGTCTGTTCATAATTCTTAAAATCAAAATTCTTTAATCTTACAAAAACAAAGTCTGGTTTCCAATAAGGATTTTCCTTATACTTTAACTTCTGGATTATTTGACCAATCGCTGGTTCAATAATTCTTGATGTATTTATATTTTCTGGTGCAGGGTATGTTTTCAGGTTAAGGTTTATCTTCCATTTTTTATAAAAATGAGAATAGACTTTCCTGTAAGGGATATTTTCCATATTACAAAGAAAATTACAATTATAAGAATTATAATCAATACCCTTTGCTTTGCATAACCTAATAACCTTTCTCTCCATCTCTTCACCACTATAAGAGAATGATTTATTTGTAAAAACAGCCTCGGGCTTATATTTATTGATGAGATATATAAATATCTTTTCAGGCTGGTCAAAGTAACAAAAAAGCCTGCCACCTCTTTCCTCTATTTTTTTACTTAAAAAAGAGATGCAATCTATTATAAATCCCAATCTTTGGTCATAACTTTTAAATCTATCCAATATCTCAGGAATGAAAATAAAAATAGGGATAATTTCTTTTGACTTTATACACGCCTCATAAAATGCTTGATTATCCTCAATCCTTAAATCCCTTTTAAACCAGTAAATCACCCTTTTATACATATCATCACTCCAGTTTTTAAATCTATTCTCTTCATTCTATTCTTTTAATTTTTGCAATATCCTGAAATTATACGCTGAACAACAAATTTGTCAATGTTATTTTACTCCAATACAAATATTACACTGCTAATTCAATTTTCAGGTAGTTAAAAATAGATTGAATAAAAAATAAAATTATATATATTTATGCAATGAGTCTCATCAACTATGGACAATTATTCTTATTGGCTATATTCGCTATTACTTTGACTATTCGCTACATTATCAGTATAAAAGAAAAAGTCACACCAATTATAATTTTTTCAAAAGAAAAGAGTTTTACGGAAAGAACTATTGAGATTGCTCCTGTTATTACCGTAACCCTGGCAATCCTTCTGGTTCTTAGAAAAATATTTACACCCCAAATCTGTTCATTGCTTTCTTTTGGATATAGACCACCTTTATGGCTTCAATTATGCGGTTTTATTATCTCTTTTTCATCATTTTTTCTCCTCATTTCCGGCTACTATTATATAGGTGAAAACTGGCGAATTGGTATCAATGATGATTCAATAGATAGGTTGGTGACAAATGGCATCTATGCCTATACCCGTAATCCCATCTATCTCTTTTTTGACTTCTTTTGGCTCGGGATGTTCATTATCAATGGAGATATTATGCTTTTAATTTTACTGATTATTTTAAGCATAACATTGTACCTGATTATTCTAAAAGAAGAAAAATTTCTGCAGAGAAAATTTAAAGATTTATATGAAAATTACAAAAAATCAACCCCTCGTTATTTTTAAGAAACGAAGTGATATTAATTTCTCATTTTGACATTTAGTTAATTGACATAATGATAAAATGGGAAGGAGGGGTGATATTTTTAAACAAAAAGAAAACCATTTAACCAATATTTATAAAAGAATCCCTGATTTTCATCAGGGCATGCTTCAGTCCCGTGATAACCTCTGATCACCTTTTATCACCCTTAATAACCCCTACTTGTAGATCAATTTTCTAACCGCGACAATTCAGTTTAACCCAAACTGGAGTAAGCAAAACTTATTTCGCAATTTTGTAGACGGGGGGAGAGTTGAGAAAATTTTCTTACATTTTGTAACTAAGTTCATTTTACACTTCAACATATGAACAATTGAACAGTTGTTCAATTGTTTAAGTGTTCAATTGAAAGTGCAGAAATGAGGTTATATTTGTTAAGTAAGGTTTTAGTTTTGTATATTCAGAAATTATACAAATTAACCCGGAAAAAATTGTAGCGGTGCGATTCATCGCACAACTCCCAATCCGTAAGTGGAACGAAATTTCTATTGGA
>DAIRCK010000063.1:0-5039 GCA_036796695.1 bacterium | reverse complement strand
CAATTTTTTGATATCTATTTTTAGGCTCCTTCTCAAGACATTTGGCAATAATTTCTCGTAAATGAACATCTCCAACCTTTGATAAATCTGGAGTTTCCTCAACATGCGCCTTTTCAATTTTGTAACCACTACTGCTGGTATCAAAATCATAGGGATAATCACCTGTTACCATTTTGTGCAAGATTATACCAAGAGCATAAATATCTGTATACGGACCAATGTGTCCACCAAGAATCTGCTCCGGAGACATATATGGCAATGTTCCAACCTGGGTGCCGGTTTTTGTCCTGCCTGATTCCGCACCCAATATCTTTGCAATGCCAAAGTCAGCCACCTTTATGATGTTAAACTCATCAACCATTATATTTGAAGGCTTTAAATCCCGATGAATAACGCCATGTTTATGTGCATAGCCTATTGCTGAACAGATTTGTTTAAACCAGACAAGTATTTGGGAAAGGGGTATACCTTCTTCAATGTATTCCTTTAAGGTTCGGGCAGGCGAAGGATAGCCATCAGGGTCTTTAGTGCCCGAAGTAATAAATGCCATTACAATAAAATACTCGCCACCCTCTTCAAAAAAATTCTCAACCCCTACAATGTGAGGATGTTTACCAAGAACCGATTGTATCTCTGCTTCTTGTTCAATCTTCGTCTTAAAATATTTTTCATCAACATAACCCGGTAAAAGCCTTTTGATTGCAACATATTTCTGTTTTAAACGCACTAACCTGCCAAGATAAACCTCAGCTATACCACCACGACCAATTCGTTTGATTATCTCGTAATCATTGATGACTTTATGCTCAAACATAGTTATAGGCTCTTGTGCTGTTTATGTCCAAGTTCGCATCTCCCTAACTTTATTATGAAACTCATTCACTTCTTCTTGTGAAAATCTAAGTCTTTTAAATACTGTGTCTATATAGCCCTTCAAATTTTTTTCTTCAAAACGGTCATATTTTATGTCGGAGAAACCAAACCATTCACGCAATAGCTTTTCTATCCCGGTTGATACACCGCTTGGATTATGAATTAAAAGGGCAACCTCTTTGTATTTTTTGCCATAATCAGATGCCGTGCCAATTTCTCCTTTCTTAATTGCATCATCAATATGGATACTCTGCAATACCTCTACCTCCATCATCAAAGCAATGACTAAATTCATCAGAAGATTTATTCTTTTATTTGCCTCTTCTAAGGAATCCGCATTTTTATACAATATCTTTATGAATTCTAAATGTGTTGGTTCTTCTTTTTCTTCGGACTCCTGTAGGATTTGCGTTCTTTTGTAGTTTCCCTTTTCATCTTCAATCTTCTTTGTTTCTTTACCACATATCGGGCAGAATGTTAAACTGGCATCATAACTATGCCCTTTTGGACAGACTTTCTCTGCCATATTTACTCCTTTTTCTTCAGTTCTTTATCTATTATCTCAAAAACTTTCTGCAGAGCATTAATGATATCATCAAATATGCGATCTATGGCTTTGCTTGCTACTTCAGCCATTAAATAACTAAAATCAATGTAGACAGGCACTTTTAAGTAGTGCCTGGTCACCCAATTTTCACCTGAAAGTTCGTAAAATCCACGGTTACCGTTTGTATCAGGCTCGGCAAAAAATGTATAGCGAACAAATTTTTTGCCATTTATCTTACCCCAGTTTTCCTCAGGACTGCCCGCACCAGTTGAATCTACTTTGAAACAAGATGAAATTCCAATATCAGGTTGTGTTGAAATTACCACATCCGCAAATTCATTTAGCAAACTCCGCAATATTCTACACGAATAAGGAGTTGTGAAGAATAAAAATGAAATATCACCATACACCATATTTTCTTCAGCCCTCCAGGCAGTAATATGAATATTAAAAGTGCTATCACCGTTGCTTAAGAGAACCCAGTAGTCCACCTTTCTAATCGTGCTGTCCCTCTGAGACGCTTGCCAGACATCCGGTGTAGTCATAATATAGCACGTGCCAGACCAAGATAATGAACTATCAATTGGCAACTGAAGTTTATAATAGAAACCCTTCCTGCCCTGTTCAGGCTCAAAAGAATCGGGTTTAATCAAACCCCCATGCAATTTCCATTCTTCTAAAAATCTATCATAGGAGTAGGATTCAAGGTCAGTAGAGGCTATCACAAAATCAAAAATTGACACCAATCTTTCTGCCTCTTCACTCTCATTGATATGTTTCTTGTTCTGCGAAAAACCAAATCCGCATAGCAAAGAAAACATAATGATTGAAATAGATAATCTCTTTATCAATAACTGTCGAGTAGAACTCATAGCCACCTCCATTTGGAGTCCACTATAAATCCGCTCACAGAACCGTGCGTGCAGATTTCCCGCACACGGCTCTTCAGGAAGGCTTCCTCCCCTTCTATGTGCTGAAAGTTTACTCTCAACCCATAGTCTCTGACTTTCGTCTTTAAGGTTCGTCCCCTTCCTGTAAGCCCCTTCGCTCCATCTCCATTACGAGACTTCATCACTACTATGGGCTTACCTGCCTGTGCTACGGCAGACAGGTCCGACTACCATAATGTCACCTGCCTGTGCCTTGGCAGACAGGTCTGAATTACCTTACCCTCTTCAGGCTTGTAGGCTACCGCCATTGCTGCAACCCATACCTTTTCAGGAACATTATAGCTCTCCCAAGTTCCTATACTATCCTTTTGATACCTCGCCACGGTCTCAGACCCCGCCTGCCTGTGCCTTGGCAGACAGGTCGGGGTCTCATAACCTCGCTTAACGGTTATAAGACTATTGCCTGCGGCTAAATGAACAGCATCGGCCTTCCCCACACCATTATTATTAGGCGTGGCTACTTCCGAAATGACAGAAATTTCGGGGCTCAATCCCTTCACTTGCGTTGTGGCTCGGTATCCCATCCCCCTGGCTTCACGATGACAGATTACTCCATCAGGTGCAGAGTTCAGTTCTGGAATGATTGCTAATCTTTTTCCAGATTGGATTTCCACCAATTGGATAGTATAAGTTTTGCTTGGCGCACTCATATATAATCTCCCGAGCCGCAGTTTAATACTATTAATGTGCCCCTTTTAACGGCTGTGCCTTCTCGCAAATTCTGTCCTAGTATTTGGTTCGTTTTACCCTTGGTATATGTTATTACTGGTCTCAATCCAATTTTTGTTAGCAGGTTTATCGCATCCTCTTTTTTAATCCCTATGCACGAAGGCACGATTACCCATACTGATTTAATATTACTGCTTATATCTTTCGTCTCTGACCCCAAATCCAGTTTTGGTTGAATCCCGCTGGTGTTTTCAAGGTCTTTCAACAAATCCTCAATTTTTTGATATCTATTTTTAGGCTCCTTCTCAAGACATTTGGCAATAATTTCTCGTAAATGAACATCTCCAATCCTGGATAAATCAGGCTCCTCCTCCACATGCGCCTTCTGAATATCATAATCACTACTATTAGTATCAATATCATAAGGATAATCGCCTGTGAGCATCTTATATAGAATGATGCCAAGCGCATATATGTCTGTATATGAACCTATTTCTTTTCCTCTTATTTGTTCAGGCGCCATATAAGGTAAAGTTCCTACCCTTGTTCCACTTCGGGTCTTTCCCTTCTCATCACCAATCATCTTTGCAATCCCAAAATCGCTAACCTTTATCTCACCAAACTTGTCAATCAAAATGTTGCTCGGTTTTAAATCACGATGGATTACACCCCTACTGTGCGCATAACTAACTGCCCCACAAATATCATTAAACCACCTCAAAGCCTGAGCCATAGGCATCCCTTTACCTTTAATAACATATTTGCCCAAAGTATCAGCAGGCATTGGATAGCCATCATTATCTTCTTTTTCTAACCCGATAAACTCCATAACAATGTAGTATTCACCATTTTCTTCAAAGAAGTTTTCAACCTTAACGATATTTTTATGGTCGCCGAGCGCAGATTGAATATCGGCTTCTTGATGGAACTTCTCACTTATGTAGCCATCTTTCACAAGCCAGGGGAATAATTTCTTTATTGCAACATATTTGTGCTTTAAACGAACATGCCTTCCCAAATACACCTCTGCCATGCCACCCTCACCAAGTTTCTTGACGACCTCGTAGTCTTTGATAATCATAAGCGAATGTCTGTAATTATAGGGAACTTAACAAATTTTGAATTTTTTTACATCCGCCACGCTCATCTTTATTCACTGGGTTCATTTTTCTTTCAGTATCTTAGATTGGTAACTTAGATATTTTGCTAATCGAGTAAGTAAACGCTGCAGACGTGTCTTAGAAACCTCACCAAGGATTCCTTCAAGAATAGATGAATTGACTGCGGCGAGTTTACTTAAGCGAATAAGTGACGGCACTTTTAAACCAGAAGATTTAAAATCGGAGTCTTTTGGAGTAATGAGTTCATCCCAATCAGCGATTTTGTGATGAATCTGGGATGTTACAGCACAAATCAACCAATCGTCATAAGGTCCAGGGAGAGAGGATAAAACAATAACCGGTCGGTACTTGCCCGCCGTTAAATCTGATTGGGGAAAACGCACCAACGAAACTATTCCTGGTTTAAGTTTCATCGTCTTTGCTTCAAATCTTTTAGGTTATAATCAACTTCATCCGCGGCATTCCAGAAATCAAAAGCACCGGAACTAAGTGCAAAATTGCCCCACTCATTTAGATTATTCTTTTTGTGTTTCAGAAACTTAATAAAATCGTAAACCTCAATCAAAATTTGTTCAGGCAACTCTTTTATTTCTTTTAGTGCTTTTTCTCTAATCGCCATTGTGCCTCCTTTGCTTTTATCTTTTTTAGAAAGATTATCCGCTACAATTTTATTATAGACAAAAAAGGCAGGCTGTCAAGTTATATAAATTTCAAGTATTTTCGTGCTATTTAATGCTTCTCAAAACCTTAATAATTTTCATAATAAGCGAATTGAACGAATAGCATCGAATTTAACGAATAGCCGTATCAAATTATTATTTGGTTCATCAAGCAGGTCTTGAGGAGTCACTCCATTAGCGAGTGCTTTTAAGATTTGTT
>DAIRCK010000062.1:0-5070 GCA_036796695.1 bacterium | reverse complement strand
CATGTAGATGGTCTTTTCTTAATAGAAATTGAGAATTATTTAAACTTTATAAGAAAAACACCTTTTAACATAGCAACAATAGATAAACTGGTGAAAAGTGAAGCCTATCATGGGTTACAAGAATTAAATAATTCAATTTATTACTGCAAATTAGATTCTTTACTCAAATTTGCTCGTTTATATGTTCAAGAGACATCAACAAATGATTGGACAAATCTTTTATATCCAGAAACAGCACATTACCTTTTAAAGGAGGTTGGTATGATACCATCAAGTATCATTGAAAATGAATCATTGCAAAGCCTCGCAAGGACATTGAGATATTTTATCCTAGAAAGAAAATACGGATATGCAGATGATATAAGAAATGCACGAAAGGATTCGCGAGATTTTGAAGAGACTGTCGCAAAGATGCTAAGGGAAGGAAGACTAAGATTAGAGCAAAAGGAAAAGATCCACCTTCCAACAGAAGAAGAAATTAAAGAAGTTTTCCGCCTCGCCAATGATGACTTTGATTCAACAAAACTTGCCCTTGTTATGCTTGCTTTTTCTTTCCCAATAAGAGAAAAAGAAGAGGATGTGAAATGAGGTATAAAGAAAGAATTGAAATAAACCCAGATGTCCTTGTTGGAAAGCCTATTATAAAAGGAACTCGTATCTCCGTTGAATTCATTCTCGAACTCCTTGCAAGTGGTTGGGATACAGAACAAATTCTTAAGAATTATCCACAACTAACAAAGGAGGATATTCTTGCTGCATTTGAATACTCATTACAAATTTTAAAAGAGGAAAAGGTTTTTGCTTTATGAAATTTCTTGCTAATGAAAATGTACCTCTCGTATTAGTGAACGAGCTTAAGAATATAGGTTATGATATTTTAAGAGTTGATGAAGTCAAAAAAGGGATGAAAGATCACGAGGTTCTTGATTTTTCTTTCAAAGAAAAAAGGATTTTGATTACCTTTGATAGGGATTTTGGGAGGTTAGCACTAAAAGAAGGTAAAGACACAATTGGTATAATTCTATTAAGGATTCAGCCTAAATCTATTCAATATATTAAAGATAGACTTGTTCTGCTCTTTAGCAAAATTAAAGAATTAGAAAATAAATTTATCGTTATGGAGGAACATTTAATAAGAGAAAGAAAAATTAAATAGGAGGTACAATATGCTTAAATTTCTAACATTTGCAGTAAAAACACAGCTAAATGTCCATGACCTAAACAACGAAGCAGTAGCAGGTAATGTTACAGACATAAGAATAATGGAGTTTCTTGATGAGAAAGGGAAACGTATAGAGGCACCAGCAGTATCAGGCAGGATGCTTAAACACTGGCACTATGAAGGAATGAGACATTTAATACTAAATGGTGCATATTCATCAGTTCCATTATGTGCGGCTTGTAAAATGGGAGAACCTGTGAGGCCAGGTGATATAAGTAGTAATAACTTAAGACAAGTTGCAAAACTAGAAAAAGATGCTATTAAGGAATGTGCAGTTTGTGATATTCATGGATACTTAATAGCACAAGGTGCTGCAGGTGGGGGGAGGGGAACTTCTGATAGAAGATCATCACGAGCAATGTTTTCCTGGTTGATGCCAGTTTTAGGTTATGATTCTGCACAAAAACAGGTAATACACACCCGTGTATCACAACAAGAATCTGTAGCTGAAGGTGAAGGGGCGGCGCAGATGATTTTTAACAAATCCTATGCGTCTGGAATATATGCCTTTGTTTCAGCTCTTGATGTTGATAGGATTGGACTTTTGGAGTTAAATCTTGGGACCCCTACCCCTTATGCAATAAATGATAATGAACGAAAAGAGCGCATTAAAGTTGCAATTGAGGCATATAGGCTAATGCTTTCAGGGCAAATTGGTGCATCCCTTTCTCACGCCCTTCCCCATCAGAATCCTATTGAGATTCTTGTGGCATACTCAGAAACAGGACCTTTGCCTTTTCCTGTGTCTCCAATGTATTCGGATTATCTTGATAAAACTATAGGGTTGATGCCTCAAGGGACACAATTTTTATATTTGGGAAGCGAGTCGCCATCAGGTGTTACGAAGAAAGATACTATAGATAAAATCTTCAAGGAACTCCTAAGCAAAATCTAAGATGAAGGCAATTGTGTTTACTCTCAGGCTCAATTCTCTTTACTCTATACGCATACCTTTTACCTGGCAATCTGCATTAACTTATCCAGTCCTACCTTCATCCGCAGTAATTGGACTGGTTGCGAATGCCTTACAGAGATATAAGAATGATAAACACCCCATAGAGTATCTTAAAGAAGTGGAAGAAGAAATAGTCTGGGCTGGGTCAAGGCTTTTAAGTCCCTGTGTGATTAAAAGTTATACTACATCGGCCGTTACAAAGTGGGAAGATACTATCGGGGGGAAATTTACAAATGCCCTTGGTAGGCAGTATGCTTATTCAAAAAATTTACAAATAGGAGTGATCTTTAAGATCAATGCTTCAAAAATAAAAGAGATTTATACCGCTCTTAAAACCTCTCCGTTAACCTGTGGTGATAGTGAATCTTCCGTTACAATTGAATCTTCTCCTGAGCTTAGAGAAGTAGAAGAAATAAAACCTAATGATGAAGTTGAGACACATTTCCCCGTGCCTTTTGTAAAAGAAATTGAGATAATATGTGGCGGCGGGCAAGTATACTTAATGCATGAAAGATGCTTTAAAAGGAATGATAACTTTCCATTGAGATGTTATGTTGTCCCTGTAAGAGAATTTAGGGGGATATTACAACCGACAACTTTAAAGGTTAAAGGAAAAGGGGTGCAGTGTTACAAAATAAAGGATCTTTCAATCTGTGTCGTTAGTTTTTCAGAGTTGTCTGAAGAACCAGTTCAATAAGTAAAACGAAGGACAAAAAAGAAGAAGTGATTTAATAAATTCCAACTATTTGTTATTTATAATGAACCTCACTGGTACCCTCATCTGGTATTACTACATATGTCCAAGAGAAGTCTGGTTGATGGCAAGGCAACTTACTCCCTGGCAGGAAAATCCCTTTATTGAGATTGGAAGACTCATTTCTGAAGAATCCTATCAGAGGGAAAGGAAAGAGATTCGCCTTGAAAACATTGTGATTGATTTATTAAAAACTGAAGGTGAAAATATAGTGATTGGTGAAGTCAAGAAGAGTTCACGATATGAAAAGAGTGCAAGGATGCAACTTGCCTACTATCTCTGGAGGTTAAAACAACTTGGTATTTCTGCCACTGGTCAACTAATGTTTCCAAAAGAAAAAAAGAAGGTAATGGTAATCCTTACAGAAGAGATAGAGGATGAACTCACTTATGCACAAAGACAAATAAAGTCAATTATTCAAATGGAAACACCTCCTCCTTTACAAAAGATAAAATTTTGTCCAAAATGTGGTTATCGTGAATTCTGCTGGTCATGAAGAGTACTATTTACATATTCTCTGATGGAGAGTTAAAAAGAAAGGAAAACACCATCTATTTTGAAACAGAAGAGGGCAAAAAGTATATTCCAGTGGAAAACACATCAGAGATTTTCATATTTGGCGAAGTGACCATAAACAAACGCCTTCTGGAGTTTTTGACAGAGAGCGAGGTCATTTTACACTTTTTCAACTACTATGGCTATTATATGGGCTCATTCTATCCAAGAGAGCATATGAATTCAGGCTATATGATTCTTAAACAGGCAGAGCATTACCTGGATGAGACAAAGAGAGTTACGCTTGCAAGTAAGTTTGTCCATGGAGGAGTGGAGAATATCAAAAAGGTGTTAATCTATTATCAGAACAGAGGGAAAAACCTGGAGGGGTTTATAGAAAAGATAAATTCACTCAGTGAATCTTTACCAAAGTGTAACTCTACCGATGAACTCATGGCAATTGAGGGTAATATAAGGGAACAATACTACTATGCCTTTGACAGGATTCTTGACAATGAACACTTTGTATTTGAAGGTCGCACAAGAAGACCGCCTAAAAACAGGTTGAATGCTCTCATTAGTTTTGGAAACTCTATGCTCTACACCATCTGCTTGAGTGAGATATATCACACCCATCTTGACCCGAGGATAGGATTTCTGCATGCAACTAATTTCAGGAGATTTTCACTGAATCTTGATGTGGCTGAGGTATTTAAACCTATTATTGTGGATAGGGTTATCTTCACACTGGTCAATAAGGGCATATTAAAACCTCAACATTTTGAACAAAAACTTGATGGTATTGTATTAAATGAAAAAGGAAGAGAACTCTTTGTGCGCGAAATGGATGAACGCCTTAAGAGCACCTTTGAACATAAAACCCTTGGCAGACATGTATCATACAGACAACTGATTCGCCTTGAGCTATACAAGATAGAAAAGCATCTAATTGGTGATGAGGAATACAAACCATTTGTCACAGGCTGGTAGATGAATGTAATACTCGTATACGATATAAAGGAAGAAAGGGTGCAAAAGGTGCTCAAGACCTGTAGAAAATATCTTCACTGGGTGCAGAACTCAGTTTTTGAGGGAGAGATTTCTCCTGCGAAACTTGAGAAATTGAAGGTAGAGCTTAAGAAGATTATCAATGAAGATGAGGATTCAGTGATAATTTACACATTCAGGGCTGCATGGTACACAGGAAGAGAGATTATAGGGATAAAGAAGGGTGGAGAGGAACTCATACTATGAATTCGTCTATGTCTGATAATGTAAAAACCTCTGGGAATCGACAGAAAAAAAGACTTGACAAAACACAGAGTTATTTTGCTATACTTCCAAGTAAGAATGTTCTTTGAAAACACAAAATGCCTGATTTATAAAACAAAAAATGTATTGCGAGCCTACCTATGAGGAATTGAAACCAATAAAGCCTCAGAAGTCTTTTTCTCTTTAACATTATTGCGAGCCTACCTATGAGGAATTGAAACTATTCAAAATGTCTCAGGCGAAGGCTCCCTGTATGACATTGCGAGCCTACCTATGAGGAATTGAAACATGTAATAAGGTCTTGAACTCTTCCCAACCCTATCAATTGCGAGCCTACCTATGAGGAATTGAAACTTTTGCTGGGCTTCTCGG
>DAIRCK010000061.1:0-6136 GCA_036796695.1 bacterium | reverse complement strand
TCATTTAACTAACTAATAGACCTGTTCTACTGCCTTAACCTCTGGTATTGCATCTTTTAATCGCTTTTCAATCGCCATTTTTAGAGTGAGCATACTCATCGGACAGCCACCACAGGCACCAGTTAATCTAACCTTTACTACTCCTTCTGGACTTACATCCACAAGTTCCACATCACCACCATCCATTTGCAGATTTGGTCTTATCTCTGCAAGGATTTTTTCTATCTTTTCCTTCATTTTTTACCCCCTTTATAAACCTATATTTAGACCTCTTGGTAACTAATAAGTTTATCATAAAGTGGATAATAATAACAAAAAATAAACCAATGTCAACAAATATTTTCTGATTCTTTTTAAACAACTTTTTCTCGCTACTTGCTACTCTCTACTCGTTACTACAATAAGATTACCGGTTATGGTTTATACCCCCACTCAATTCCCCATTTTCCAAAAGGGGGATTTATTGGATTAGGAAATTTATTCCCGCACCTCCTCACAATGTGAGTTTTTTCTTCCTGTCATTCTGAATTTATTTCAGAATCTCATCAATCCCCCTTTTTCTAAAGGGAGACACAGGAAGATTTACCCAAATAACGATACCTATAGACGATACGGGCTGCGATACCGTATAACGATCAACAATTTTTTTAGGCTGCACTTCCAGTGCCGATTACCGCATACGGTTTATGGTTATAAGGCGTGGCTGCCAGTATGGTCTTTTGTTTTTGCTCATTGGCAAATCTTTTGAACAATCAACTACACCATACTACAAACCGGCATCTATGCCTAATAACCATGTTCCCCTTGTCATTGCGAGGAGCGAAGCGACGAAGCAATCTCCTCTCTGCCCGAAATCCCTATTTTTTCACTTCCAACTTCTTACTTTTTACTTTTAACTTTTTCCTTCCTGCTTCCCACTTTTTACTTCTCACTTCTAATTTTTGCCTTCTTGCCTCTGTTTTCTGATTTCTTACTTCCCACTTCCCTACTCACTTCCTCATCCAATAACCAACTTCCCCCAATTTCCCGCACCTTTTCCTTGACACGATATAATATTTTTGTATAATGTAATAAGTATGAAAGACAAGGATTTGAACTTTGAAGACAAATTATGGAAGGCAGCAGATAAATTATGGAATAATAGTGGTTAATAAGCATAAATATTTTGTTTTAAGATAAAGACTATGATAGAGACGCAAAATATAGAATATAAAGAAAAATTTTCAGACAGGGCATTAGAGACCTTGTGTGCATTTGCCAATACAAAGGGAGGGATTTTATATATGAGAAGATTAATAATAGATAATTTAAAATCTCAAGGATTGCCAGAGCCAGAATTTAAAGAAGAAATGGCAGGTTTTTTAGTGAGGTTTTATCAGGATATTTATACAGAGGAGAATTTAAGAAAGATGGGATTGAATGAAAGACAGATAAAGTCAGTATGTATGTGAAGGAGAAAGGTAAAATATCAAATAAAGAGTATATCAAACTTTCAGGTATATCGCGACAAATGGCAACAATTCACCTTGGTGAACTCGTTAATAAAGGGATTTTCCTCAAATCTGGTAAGGCGGGTAAAGGCATTATCTACCAATTGACTAAATTGACTAATAAAATGACTAATAATTGACTAATGGGAAAAGTAATAAATAATGCAATAGTAATGAAAATAGCGATAAGGATAATGATAAAGGTATTTTTAGAAAGATTGGAGAAAAAGCGTAGATATGAATTGGCAAAATAGAAATATAATAAGCATTTTGGACATTAACAAGGCATTTAACGGGAAATTACTTGGTGAATTTGGCGATTATTTGGAGATTAGTGTAAAGGGGGCAAAGTAACGATTTAACTCCCCTTATACCCTTTCATCACCCTTTATTTCCCATCATAACCCCTGCCTGTAGGAGCGGATTCCAACCGCGATACCTATACTTCTTTGATTTTTTAGCTAACAATTTTTTCAATAACCCTTGACATTATTAGCATTTGTGATATAATGTAATACTTATTTCTTCAAAAAAGGAAGATTATTGATACAAAATTTTTTGACTCTAAATAGAGAATTTTGTGATTTAGAATTTGTGATGAGGTGGAGATGATTGATTCTACCCGGGTAAGAATATCCAGAATAGCTATTGATATTATTTCTAATATGCAGTATGTTACTTTTCAAATTGCCCATATAAAAATTTTTCTAAAATTAAAATATTCAGGAATAAAGTATAAAATGATGCCTTCAATATGAAGCCCGAGGAAATAGCAAGACAGAAGATTGATAATCTCCTGAATATGGCGGGTTGGGAGGTACAGGATTTACGAAACTTAAATCTTGGTGCTTCTTTTGGAGTTGCAGTCCGTGAGTTTCCCCTTGAATCTGGTTCTGCTGATTATTTACTTTTTATAAACAGGAATGCTGTGGGTGTTATTGAAGCGAAACCCGAGGGCATGACCTTGAGCGGGGTTGCTGAACAGTCTGAAGCATATATAACAGGTATCCCTCAAAATCTTCCACATATTCAGGAACCGCTTCCATTCGCCTATGAGAGCACAGGCACTGAAACATTTTTTAGGGATATAAGGGATCCTAATCCGCGTTCAAGAAGGGTTTTTGCATTCCATAAGCCTGAAACACTTGCAGAATGGTTATCTCAAAAAGAAACTCTGCGACAAAGACTCAGGAATTTACCTCCACTCATTACAGAAGGTTTGAGAGAGTGTCAGATTGAAGCAATTCAAAATCTTGAGAGGTCCTTTGCTGACGATAGACCAAGGGCATTGATTCAAATGGCTTCAGGAAGTGGAAAAACTTATACTGCAGTTAATTTTGTATATAGACTTATTAAATTCGCCAATGCGAAAAGAATTCTTTTCCTCGTCGATAGAAATAATCTTGCAAGACAAACAAAACGAGAATTTCAACAATTTATTACACCTGATGACAGAAGAAAATTTACTGAACTTTACAATATACAGCATCTCACTTCAAATGTGATTGACCCTGTGAGTCGGGTTTGTATCACCACAATCCAGAGACTCTACTCTATGTTAAAAGGTGAAACAGAATTTGATGAGAGTCTGGAAGAGCAGTCGGTTTTTGAAATATATCCGCAGGAAATGCAACCTAAAGAAATTACCTATAATCCAGATATTCCGATTGAAACATTTGATTTTATCATTACAGATGAATGCCATCGTTCTATATATCATTTATGGCGACAGGTGCTTGAATATTTTGATGCTTTTATCATTGGACTGACAGCAACCCCATCAAAACAAACCCTTGGATTTTTCAATCAAAATCTTGTGTCAGAATACAGTTATGAAAAATCAGTTGCAGATGGCGTAAATGTGCCTTATGAGGTCTACAGAATAAAAACTCAAATTACAGAAAAAGGAAGCAAAGTAGAGGCAGGGTATTATATAGATAAACGAGATAAACTCACAAGAAAAGTGCGATGGGAACAGCTTGACGAAGATATTGAATATTCACCAAATCAACTGGATAGAGATGTTGTTGCGCCCGATCAGATAAGAACCGTAATCAGGACTTTTAAAGAAAAAATTTTTACAGAAATATTTCCCGGGAGAACCGAGGTTCCAAAAACCCTCATCTTTGCCAAAGACGATTCGCACGCAGAAGATATCGTCCACATTGTCAGGGAAGAATTTGGCAGAGGTAATGATTTTTGTAAAAAGATAACCTATAAAACCACCGGAGAAAAACCAGAGCATTTGATTACAGAATTTCGCAATTCATATAATCCACGCATTGCAGTGACAGTCGATATGATTTCAACCGGAACAGACATAAAACCAATCGAATGCCTGATTTTTATGCGTGATGTAAAGTCAAGGGTCTATTTTGAGCAGATGAAAGGCAGAGGAACCCGCACTCTCTCCCAGACCGATCTTAACGCAGTGACCCCTGATGCATACAAAAAAACGCATTTCGTGATTGTAGATGCGGTTGGTGTTTGCGAAAGCGATAAAACAGACTCCCGACCCCTCGAAAGAAAACCAGGCGTTCCATTCGATAAACTGCTTTTATCAATTGCACTTGGCAATAGAGATACGGATTCAATCACATCGCTGGCAGGTAGGCTTGCCAGGCTGGACCGAGAAATTGAAGAAAAGGATAGAGTTGAAATAGAAAAAGAAGCAGATGGAAAATCTCTAAAGACAATAATCAATAATCTTTTAGATACAACAGACCCTGATAAGGCAATAGCAAAAGCAAAAGAAATCTTTAAAACTGAAGAACCTACACAGGAACAAATAAATAAAGCAACCCAAAGATTAATTAACGAAGCCTGTTCACCATTTGACAAACCAGAATTGAGGAATCTTTTAATAGAGATAAAAAAGAGAAATGAACAGATTATAGATACGATAAGTAAAGACAGAGTGATTTTAGCTGGATTTGACGATCAGGCAAAAGAAAGGGCAAAAGGAATTATTGATACATTCAAAAAATTCATTGAAGAGAATAAAAATGAACTTACAGCACTCCAGATGATTTATGATAAGCCCTATGGTAGGCGACATATTACATATCAGGAGATAAAACAACTTGCAGAAGCGATAAAAAAGCCGCCATATAATCTCACACCCGATCTTCTCTGGCAGGCTTATGAACAGCTTGAACGGTCAAAGGTAAAAAATGCAGGACCACAGAGGCTTCTTACAGATATTATTTCAATATTGCGATTTACCATTGGTGAAGCAGATGAACTTGTTCCTTTTGTTGAAGTTGTGAATGCAAGGTTTGATAAATGGATAAAAGAACAAGAACAACTTGGCAAAAGATTTACTCCTGAACAGATGGACTGGCTTATGAGGATAAAAGACCATATTGCAAGCTCACTCACAATGGAAAAAGACGACTTTGAACTATCGCCATTCTACGAAGACGGCGGACTTATAAAAGCGTATCAGATTTTTGGAAATGAATTGGATGAAATATTAACAGAATTAAACGAGGTGTTAGTAGCATGAAAATTGTGAATTTTGAATTGTTAATTATGAATTTATAAAGGAGGTTTGTATGAGTTCAAAATATCCAAGCGGTTCAGAATGGAGAAAATGGGATTTGCATGTGCATACGCCATCTACAAGATTAAATAATGGTTATGGAGATAGTGAAGATGTTTGGGATAAATTTTGTGATAAAATTGAAAAATCAGATATATCGGTTTTTGGTATAACTGATTACTTTTCTTTAGACAATTTTTTTGTTTTTATTGATATATTTAAAAATAAATATCCAAACTCGGAAAAAGTATTTTTCCCCAATATAGAATTTAGAATTGATTCAAAAAACAAAAACAATGAACATATTCAATTACATGTAATATTTTCTAATCATTTAGATAAAACAAAATTAGAAGAATTTCTGACCAGATTACCTTTAGTATCGACAGATGATTATAATCTCACAAGCAAATATTGCACACTTCGTGATTTGATAGAAGTTAATTTTGATAGAGCGATGGTAAGAATTAAAGATTTAGAAGAAAAATTAAAAAGTGATTTTACAGAAAATGATTATTTAATAGTTGGAGTGGCTAATGGATATGGATCATTAAGACCTCGTCAAAATGATAGAAGGGGTTCTGAGTATGCGAAAGAAATTGATAAAATATGTCATGCATTTTTCGGTAACGAAGATAATGTTGACTTCTATTTGAATAAAATTGAGGGGCGTTCACAATATAATTTGCCACCAAAACCGGTATTAAAAGGCTCTGATTGTCATAGCTTTAGCGATATAGAAGTAAGATTATCAAAAGATTTTACCTGGATAAAAGCCGATCTCACTTTTGAAGGATTAAGACAAATAATTTATGAACCAGAAGAGAGAGTAAGAATTCAGGAAAACAGTCCAGAACATGATTTTGATAAACCGACTTTTTCAAAAATTAGTATTGGACAACCTATAGAAGTATTTCAGAATGAAAAAGTTAAATTTGACAAAACTGAATTACCTCTAAATAAGAATTTAGTAACTATCATAGGTGGAAGAGGGACAGGCAAGAGCCTACTGTTAAACTTTATTGCAAATACATTCAAAAAACAAATACTAGTACCTTGACAATTAAGTTCGGTTACAGTATTATAGGAAAATGGGGGCAGC
>DAIRCK010000060.1:0-6297 GCA_036796695.1 bacterium | reverse complement strand
GCGGAGAGAAGAAGGATAAGAATTGGACGTTTATTCGGGTGTTAACTCCCCCTTTGAAAAAGGGGGATAAAGGGAGATTTGGAAACTACTTTTCGTCTGACTGAAATTGGACGCTACAGAAAATATAAGAAATCTGTTAAATGGTAAATGATTATAGCAGAGCACGCTCTGCCACTCCAGCAAGTCTTTAAAAATAAAGACGCTACACAATAAATTTATTAAATGGTAATTGGTTAAATGGTTAGAATGTGGAGACAATCCGCCAAGTAGTATGGCGAGCCCTCCACTGTCTCGGACAAGAGACAAGCCCTGTCCCTACATCTTTTCTTTCTGTCATTAAGATATCGTTCTGCGGGGACAACCCTTGCGGTTGCCCCTTGCATCTGATGTGGGTCAAAGATTGACGCTACACCAGTCAATTTCTTAATACCAAAATCAATGAGTTGCTTATGGTCTAATACATTATTACATTCCATCATTCCATTATTAAATAATAATGGAATAATAAAATTGTAGTTGCCCAATTCATTGGGCATTGTCCGATAAACCTGTCCTGATGTAAATCAGGATCGGACAACTACATTTATCTTTGAAATAAAAAAATACAAAAGTCGTGTAATAAGATGACATTGTGACAGAGTCTTTCCATTATAATATTACAAATTTTTGAGGGATTTTAAAAATATCTTTACCACATCTTTATCAAACTGAATCCCAGAAAACCTTTTTAATTCTGCAATTGCTTCTTCTTTTGTGAGAACCTTACGATAGGGTCGTTTTGAAGTCATCGCATCATAGGCACCTGTCTGCCTTCGGCACAGGCAGGTCAGCAACCGCAAGAATTCTACCAATCAAGGGAATTTGCCCATCCTCAAGACCCTCTGGATAACCTGACCCATCCCAAAACTCATGATGACATTTAACACCATTTAATATTTCAGGTATATCAGTAAATCCCGATAAGATATGATAACCCCTCAAAACATGCTTATCAATCTTCTTTTTATCTTCTTTTGTCAAAACCTCTGGTTTATATAGGAGTCTCACTAATTACGAAATTGTAGGATTACACAGCCTCTCTGTTTTTTTGTCCGGTGAGTTTCTGCATTTTCAATTTGATGTTTACATCTCCACATTTTTAGATATATTTCCTCAAAAAAATAGATAGTTGACTGCAAATATTTAGCAATTATAATTCTTATGGATAATGAAGAAAGACCGGCGAAAATATATGAAAGACTATCGGGAAAATTATGGTGATAAGATGAAAGAGCAGATTAAAGAATGGTTCAGAGACCATCCTGATTACCGGAAAAAATATTGTATAGAGTGGCGGAAGAGGCACCCAACATATTTAAGCGAATGGCGGAGGAGAAATAGAAGGCGCTATAACGAATATATGAAAGAGTATATGCGTAAATATCGGAGGATGGTGCGTTAAAAAAAAAACATCCTATTGAAAATTTAATAGAGAGAAATAAAGTAAATTATGTTTAAAAAATATTTTAGGATTCTCCTTCTACTCATCGCTATAACTTTAGTTTCGCTACCTAATTTTCTTCCTGCTAAAGAATATAAAGCAAGTTCCTGGGTCTATGCAAGTATTCTTGATGTAACCGTTGGTTATCCATTTTTTAATTTAAGTGCTGGAAGATTCGCTATTGGATTTTCATCTCCGCCACACGGATTTGGAATCGGAATCGCTCTTTTTGAAGGTTTCGCTGGCCCTGGACCTGAGCAGGCAGGGCACCTTAATCTTCCCGTTTCAATCTATTACATTCCATATATAAGATGGAATGCCCAAGGACTGGCTCTACCTGTCATTTATAGTAGTGTGACAACAAATTTTTTCCCGAAACACTACTATTACTTAATGCCTCGCCTTGGGATTACATGGTTATGTGTAGGAGTAGAAATAGGAGCAGGTATATCGTTGTCTCATTTCTCCGTGTGGGGCTTTCATGGCGGCATTAAACTTTCTTTAGGTGGTTGGTTTGGCACAGGTATTAAAGAAGTAGAGGGAGTAAATGGAGGTGAAAAATGAGTGCAAGAAATATATATGGTTCATTAGGCGTTTTCCTAACCATTATGATTGGCTCTGCCGACCCTTATGTGGATGAGACCTGGCTTGGTTCAGGTAATGAGTGGTGCCAATTTGCTATAATCTCAGACCCACATATTGGTTTTGATTTTGATGATTATGGCACCCCGGGCTGGAATGATAATCCGCCTGATATCAACAACGAAGGATATGTTGCTGCTATGTTGAGAGGGGTATGTAATTGGATAAATACCCATCGTATCTCTGAGCGCATAAGATTTGTAATTGTAACCGGTGATTTAACTGAAAGTGCTGAGAGATCAGAACTCCTAAAGGTGCGTGAAATTCTTAACACACTACAAGTTCCCTGGATACCGCTTTTGGGGAACCACGATGTGTGGCCGTATATTGTTTTTAATCCCCGGCCCTGGCCTCTTCCTCCTGAAGGCTATGACCAGGCCCCTGAAGAATTGTCTGATTCCTATTTTCACAATATTTTTACGCCTCAGTATCAATATCTTGCTAATGTTTTGCCGAATTTTACCAAATGTCCTGCTCCCATCTGGAACTGGGAAGTGGACCCTGACCATAATAGTTATTTTCAAAATTTTGCCTTTGACTATCTCACTGGTAATAAAATCTGGCATTTTATGTGTCTTGATTTTAATGCACGAGATAACGCACCGCCAGGGTTTCCAGGTGTAGCCCCTGAAGCAAACCTCCACTGTTTGAGTATGGATAACAAGGTTTCTTCGATTAAGGTCTTTAACAGTGACAGCCGTGGTTTGATTCTTTACGATGGAGCAAATCCTGCATCCTGTGAGGGAAGGTCAGAGGTCTTTTTCAATAATGACGCCGACCTCGGCAACAATTACATATACAATGATGATGCCTCCTCAATTAGAATCGTAGGCAATTGCACAGTGCGGCTATATAAAGATGTGAACTATAAGGGAAGTATTGTAAGGACATCAACTAATATCTGATTTACGCGCCTCTGCATATCAATTTAATGATAAAACTTCCTCAGTAAAGGTAAACAATGGCTATCTGGGTGGGCATTTAAAAGTTTATGAAGATGTCAATTATGGGGGGAAATGGGAAATCTTCATTGCCAGCGACCATTATCTTCCCGGCAATTATATTGGAAATGACAGAATTTCTTCGTTCATAATTACCGGTCCCTGCAAAGTAACATTTTATAAAGATGTAAATCTTGGCGGTGGTTCATTAGTCTATAATGTTTCAAGCGGTGACCACCTTTACAAATCTTCTATGCCCAGTGGTTGGAATGATGAGGTTTCTTCAATCAAGATAGAGAATTGTAATAGCAGGGGTGTAATTCTCTATGAGGATGTTGGAATAGACAACAACAATAATTGTCAGCTCACTCTCTGTTATAATGATAATAACTTAGGGGATAATCAACCAAGTTTCAATGATAAAACCTCGGCGGTGCGCATCGTTGGTTTTTGTGAAGCAATTCTATATGTTGATGCTGATTATAAAGGTTTTCTTGAGGCAACCGGTCCCAGTTTTTATAAATTGAGCGATTATAACCTAAATAATGAAGTTTCATCAATAGAGGTGGTAAATGGCTATAAGAATGGCAGGATAGAGCTTTATACAGATGAATCATATACGGGAAATAAGGAAATCTTTATCTATGATGACAAGTCATTATGGGATAATTATATTTGGGATAGCACGGCATCGTCCATAAAGGTCTATCCTGGAGCCAATGGCTGTTATGCCCGTCTTTACACAAATTCAAATTATTCTGGTGTTAATATGTCTTTTAATGAAAATGACCTGCGCCTCAGCGAGAATGGTCCCTATGCCTGGTGGGCTGACCATCTCAGAAATTATCCTTACAAAGGGGATGAGAATATCTTAATCTTTGCCCATCATCCGTTGTATATTAATTCAAATATGTTTAATAGTTTAGAATATAATAAAATCGCTTCATTATTATATCCATATAAAAATAGTGTTAACGCGTGGTTTGCGGGACATTATCATTATAGGCTATCAGATGGCTCCTGGTGGCCACCTTGGAATGGGGGTTGGGTCAATGGCACCCAGTGGGACATCATTTATAATAACGCGGTAGTAGCTCGTGGTTATTTTGTAGATGCAAATGCATACTGGTCTGGTCCTTTCTATACGGGATATATAATGTTAGTGCGATTACAATATTCTTCCGGCCTTAAAAATTTAGTTGCTCAATCAGATATTCCTGAGGCAACGGGTTATAACAATTCCCGGCGGTTGCTGCGGGATGCAAATGGCATGCTTCATCTCTGTTTTACAAGTGAGAATCACATCTACCATACATTCTTACAAGATACTATCTGGTCAGAGCCAATGGTGATTGGTGAAGGCAAATATCCAGCATTAGCAGTTGGATCCGACGGTAAGATTTATTGCACATGGGCGTATCACGGCTATCAAAAATTTGCTGGTGAAATGTATTATGTTGAATATCTGATGATGAGTTCATACAATGGCATAACCTGGTCAGAGCCACAGATATTATTCCATACATACGGCACATTCTTGTGGGGTGTTGGCGCGCCATCTTTGGCAATCCGGGATACAGTGGCTTATGTAGCATTCAAGAGTTATCACGGACCACACCCGCACCCGGTGCCCGGATTTCCTGCACCACATATCGTCGTTGATGATGGACCAGCATTGATTTATGGCACATTCTCGTTGAATAACCCGGCATTTCAGTGGACCTATGCAGACACTATTATTAAGCATCTAATTACCGTAGACACCTTGACCTATGCCGACTCCATGGTGCCTCTGCTCATTTCACCATCAATTAACGTGGATTTGGCAAATGTGCCGCATATCCTCTGGGAAGGCGATTCAACCTTTATGAGATACTACACAATTACGGATTCTGGAATAACAAAGCAACTATTTGATAATGGGGTAGATTTTCCGTCTATTTCAATGAATGGAGACCAGATTCAATTATTCTATACCGCCCGTGATTCGATCCGTTATCGTTATTCCTGGACCGGAACTACGAATTTGAGCGAAATTCAGACTATTGCCACCTGTGAAAGCCCAATCGCAATTAATCAATATCTGACCTGGACAAAGAGGGAAAATGACGTCTCCCATCTCTATTACGGTGCGATTCCGGCAAGTGGACAGATTACACCGATTGAGGTAAATCACTCTACAGATTTGATAAGTTATCCCCAGATTCTTTTCAATCCGGCAAAGAATAACACACCAGCATCAATTGATTTGGTCTGGACTGAATTTAGTGAGATAGATTCTTTAGGTTATATCTACTATCTTAATGTGCCATTGACCGAGGTGGCACCAATCTATGCCTTTGATATGGGAACTGAGATTCCGGTGCCAGTTTTGGTCCAGAGGGACGGTTTTATGAGCCTTGGTCCTGAAAACTACCAGACCCTTGATTATGATTCTACAGAGTTGATTTACCATTTGACCTTACATTCACCGCATATAAAATACAAAGTAAGGTGGACATATTACCACGAAGAACCCCAAAAATTGAAACTACAGTTCAATATTGATGATATACTCCATCACAACAGATGGGTGAATCCCGGCGAAAAGATAACAGAAGAAGCCTGTATCCCAAATGCCTGTTTGCACGATAATGAAATAACGATAAAAGTGAAGAAACTTTCGGGCACGATTGCAGTGCTTTCCGGGATTGAGATTGAAGTTGAAGAGGTTGGTGAAGGAGGTCCTCAAGGTGGTGAGGCACAGATTTTAAGGCCATTCTATTTTGGGAAAATCTATCCTAATCCGACAAAAGGGATGATAAGAATCAGGTTCAATTCACCTGACAGACGCAGGGTCTCGGTGAAGATATATGATGTTACAGGAAGATTAGCCAGCACAGTATTTGAAGGTAGGGCAAGGATTGGAATGAACGAATTTTTGATAAGACCAAAGGATTTTGCCACCGGGATTTATTTTATCCGATTGGAGGCTGAAGGCTACACTAAAACCGAAAAGGTAATTTTCCTAAAGTAATTTGGTGATTCCCGAATTGCCGTATGTTCGTATTTTCAATCCGATGATAAATCTCTGAATTTAAGGGAAATGGAGGAAGTCGTATTATAAAATTCTAAAATTATTGAGCAATTAAAAAATATTTTTAATATAGCGTCCAGTTACAACTATACGATTATTCTTCTTCAACCCTCACCCTTACCCTCTCCCCGCCACAAAGATTGGCGGAGAGAAGAAGG
>DAIRCK010000059.1:0-6395 GCA_036796695.1 bacterium | reverse complement strand
TAAAGGATTTTACCAATCTGCCACTGACATCATAAATCGCAAGGCTAAAGCCTTGTCCTACATCCTGTATTCTGTATCGAGTATCCTGTATCGTGTATCTAATCATCGTTCTGTTCCTGAATGGATTCGGATAGGCCACAAACACAGCATTTGGATTCTCAACCTCAAAACTTTCATTTTTTTCATCTTCTGCTATCCAGACAGAACCTCCATTTGTCGTCTTACGAATCATCCCACCCCTGCCCACTGCATAAACTATATTGGCATTAACAGCGAAAACATCATTACAGTAGTGCAGGGTTGTTAAATTAATTGGAAACCAGTTTGTTCCACCATCTGTTGTTTTCATCATCAAATGATAACCACCCCTGCCCACTGCATAACCAGTGTTATTGTTAACAAAATCGACTGAAATTGCTGGATTAAAACTCGGGTCCCAGAGTCCCTGTAAGAACCAGGAGTTTCCACCGTTTGTTGTCTTAATAATCTTGTAGTAACCAGAGGAATAAATGCATCCGGATATATACCCAATTTGAGAATTTTCCGGAAAGTCTATTGAATAGAAATTACAATTTAGATTTGGCATATAGTTAACAGTCCAATTCTGCCCACCATTAGTTGTCTTGTATACAAGACCAACAACTCCACCATATTCTTCAGGAGCACCTGCAACTGCGTAGCCTGTATCAGCATTAAAGAAAAATATATCCTGTATCGCACGCCAACTCTCATTATTTGGCAAAGTCTGTAAGACCCAGTTATCACCACCATCGGTTGTTTTGTATATTACACCACCCTCAGTTGCCAATATCCGACCACCAATATAACCAATTTGTTCATTCACAAATTTTACTGCAAACAATTTAGCAGTTGTATTTGTATTTTTCGGTATCCAGGAATTGCCACCATTAGTAGTCTTAAAGAATGAACCATTGGTGCCGACTGCAAAACCAATTTGATTGTTAAGAAAATCCACATCTAAGAAATCTACACTCGTGCCTGAAGACTGCTGAATCCAGTTAACGCCACCGTTTGTAGTTTTGAGTATGTAGCCAGATTTGCCAACAACATACCCTACCATATCGTTTTCTGGAAAATCTACTGCTGTAAAATCTACCTCTGGCCCACTATTCAGGAAGTTCCAGGTTGCACCAGCATCATCAGTCTTAAGAATCTGACCAAGAATTACACTAAGATCAACGCCCCCTCTGTATACATTCCCAAAGGCAAAACCCTTCTGTGAATTTGCAAAAGCTATTTTCATCCCGCTGGCAATATATTTGGGTATATAAACTCTGCTCCAGCTATTCCCTCCATTGGTTGTTTTCATAATAAAACCCATTCCTCCTGCCCAGCCACCTGCATAACCAACCTGGCTGTTCAAAAAGTGGACAGCATAAATTTCTTCAATAGTTTGTTGCCAGATTATCTGCCAAGAGTTTCCACCGTTTGTTGTTTTAATAATTGTTCCATAACCACCAGAACCCGAAACCACAGATCCAGCAGCATAACCGGTCTGGTTATCAACAAAACTGACATCCAAATATGTCACAGATGCTGGACTTGTCATACTGACCCAGGTTGTCCCTCCATTAGTAGTTTTAATCAATACTGGAATATTAGTATTATTCCCACCTACCCCAAAACCAGTATTGGCATCAACTGGAAAATGAACTTCATGAATCCAATAATTGACTCCTGAAGTCTGGGCATTCCAGGTTTGACCACCATTTGTAGTCTTATATATATATCCCTCAAAACCACCCACTGCATAGCCGATCTGGTTATTCCCCTGAGGAAACTCAATATCCTTTATAGCACCACCATAGAATGTAGGGAATGCAGGAAAAGAAAGAAATTGCCATGTTGCACCCTGATTGGTTGTCTTTAGAACGATGGGCCATGTAAAGGTGCTGTAGTTCGTTGCGTGCAAAAGTCCTGCTGCATAACCAGTCATAGAATCAGGAAAATCAATAGCGTGTAATTCGTAGTATCCAGGATAAGTATCAGGGTGGGGTGTGTAGGAAATATTCCATGTCAATCCGCCATCAGTGGTTTTTAGAATAGTGCCTCCCTCTTCATCCACCATAAATACTATATTCTCATTGATAACACAGAGGTCACCATACTTATTTCCCTGAGGCTTTGGATTCTGCCATACCGTAGCCAGTGTAGAGGTTTGACATATCCCAGCGCCTACAACTATCACAAGACCAATAATAAGCCTTTGAATGTTCATAACACCTCCTATCAATAAATTTATATTGTAGATTGTGTCACAAATCATTAAGATGTGGCTCAAAAAATGCAGAAAAATAAATTCTTATTCGCAAGGTTAATATTAATGCTTGACATTTTATTAAATTTTGATATAATTTTCCGTTTATGTATAACAAATATGAAAAACTCTTCTGCATGGTAAAAGAAGCGCTGATCCGGGATGGACTCTCAATTAGAGAAGCAGCAAAGAGATTCAATATCCACTATCAAACGGTCTTTAAATGGATAAAACTTTATAGAAATTCAGGGGAGAAAGAATTTCCCTGGTGTGATTATGTCCATGGCAAACGTATTTCTCGGCAGGTGGAAAATTCAGCCGTATACTATAAAGAAAAATACCCCTGGATAACCATCTCTCAGGCACAGAAATTATTACAAAATAAAAAGATAAGAATTTCAATTAAATGCTTATGGAGTATCTGGAAGAGGAATGGGCTTTCAGGATTTGACAAGAATCTCATCAGTAATGATTTTACTGACTATATGCCATTAACCAGGGATGCACGCCTGAAGTTATTGCAAGCACAGAAATTCTATGAAAAAGGCTTGCTCAAACAATCAGCAAAGACTATAAATTCAGCTCCCTGTCTACCAAAGAATGATTTAATTTTACGCTTACCCGATGATTATTTAAGTATAAAAAGAAAAATCGAAAAAATGACACTACAGTTCGGAGCCATACCATTGTCTGAATATATTCAGAAGGCAAAAAAAATCTATAATGATTGTATTAAACAGAAGTTGAATTATTCAGCGTTAAGAATCGGCATTTTATTGTGCCTTGCATTATCATGGTATGGCACTCCAGAAGAATTATCAGTATGGATAAAAAGGCTTGAAGGTCTGATGCCTTCTTCTGTCAGAAAAGCAAGGGATTTATTCCCCATCTACTTTACATTGCTTTTGTCAAAATGTCATTGCCTTGTCCAGAGATTAAAGATAGCAAGTGCGTTTAAGATTCTTCGCTATTGCCACCATCTTATTTCACAGCATCAGAAACCTTCGTACAATTTCCTCTACGACCTTGCAATTCAATATATCGACCTTGAAGATTATAATACTGCAGAAAAATTGCTCAACAAAACATTGGCAGTATTGGATGAAGGGCGGAAGAATAGAGTAAAAACCTTACTTGCAATCTATGTTCATCTTTTGAGAGGCAATATAAACACTGCTTACAAACTTTTGCGAGAGGCAAAAATTTACGACTGGGTGCGAAATGCCCAATTATCACGGTTTCAAGCAATCCTTGCATTAATTGAAGGCAAACCATCAGAAGCCATTGATTTGGCGCAAAAAGCCATGAATGTGTCAAAGGCAGGAGGATTGCCACTTGATATTGCTAATTCCTATCTTGCAACCGCAAGTGCATATATGTGTCTGGGCGAAATAAAAAAAGCAAAAGAATTGATAAATGAATTGAAAGAATACACAAAAAAAATAAAGATGCAAAGGCAATTTGTAATTGCGAATATCCTACTGGGGAGATTTCCTAAGAATAAAGAATTATATAAGTTATCCACAGTTAATCTTGCGCGAATTTTGAAAACCCAGGGCTATATCGCAGGCTATAAGTATGCTCAGAAAAAAGGAATAATCTTCTATTTTTACCGATATCTGTTCTTTTTTCCGGAAATCTTGAAACGCAGAATTAAAAAAGGAAAACCAACATTTTTATCAAAGGCTATTCTAAGATTACCTATTTTTAATACTGAAACCCCGGTCTATCACATAAATTTCTTAGGTAAGGTGAGCATCTATCGTAATCAGAAATATCTAAAGATGCACCTGAAGCCTAAAGATACTGCAATACTACTCTACATCGCCAACCAGTTAAAAGAACCGCAGAATGTTCTAAATCTTTCTGAAGTTTATAAAAATTTCTGGCAGAAAAGTCATAAGCCAGCGCGGACATTCTCCCATTATCTTGTGCGTATTAAAAAGGCATTGAATATCCCAACACATTATTTAGAAGTTAAGACATATATCCAAGAATCCATGCTGGTTAATAATAACATATATTTTACCACTGATTATCAGGAATTTGAGCAGACCCTTGCAAGGGCAAAGGCATTGCAGAGGGCGGGTGAATGGGATTTTGCCAAGAAAGAATTTTTACAGGCATTTAAGTTATTCCGTGGTGAGCCATTTAAGAAGAACTTTGATGACTGGTCAGTGAATATGAGATTTCGGATTTTGACTGAACTTGAAACCGAGACAATTAATTTTGCTAAAGCCTGTATTGAGCATAATAACAAAAATGATGCCCTTAGAATATTACAAAAAGTCCTGAAAATCGCTCCTGATTCACAGGAAATAATAGAAATGGTCAAAAAGTTAAATTGTCATTAGCGCAAGAGATAACTAATTTAAAAAATTCTTCATTGACTTTTATCTGCATTACGATATAATTATTAAGATGGAGAAAATTAAATTCCTGGCAAATGTAAATATTGAACGACCAATAATAGAATTTCTATCAGCAAAAGGTATTGATGTAAAAAGTGTTGCAAACATAAACAAATATATGACCGATGATAATGTGTGCGAACTGGCAAATAGAGAACAAAGAATTATTTTAACCAACGATAAAGATTTTGGCGAGATTGTTTTTTTCCAAAAAAAAATTGTCTGGGGCTTGGTCCTCCTTCGTATTAAAGGTCAGAATGTAGAGGAAAAAATCGTGCGATTGGAAAATCTACTAACAAAATATTCAGATAAAATAATAAACCACTTTGTGGTTGTGTCAAAAGAGAAGATTAGATTTATAACATTGGAGGTGATTTAATGGAAGAGAAAGAATTGCTTAAAAGGATTGAAAGAAAACCGGAGATAATGTTTGGTAAACCAGTTGTAAAAGGCACAAGGCTGCCCATAGATTTATTATTGGAAAAACTTGCACATGGTTATACCGAAGATAAAATATTACAAGAATATCCATTCATAACCAGAGAAGATATAAAAGCGGCTCTATTATATGCTGCAAAAATCCTTTCACTTGAAGAGGAATTCTCTGCGGTTTAAATAATATAGGATAACCGGGTAAGTTTTTTAATTCTTAGTCTCGTAATTTAAGGTGTTTTTACAAAATTCCCCAGACACCTGAAGGCACCCGGGGGCCAGAAAGGGGGTTTGACATTAAGTAGCGAGTAGAGAGTAGCAATTAGCGGAAAAAAAATGTCTTTTCTTTAGGGTTTTTTTGTAATGTGAAGGGACCTTGTTTACACTTTTCCAGTAAGAACTGGTAGTAAGATTGTCTAAAACTACTGGTGGAAATAGCGCAATATCTCGGCTCACTTCAGGCATAATCGCTTTAGCATACTCAATTGGTGTCTTGCCGTCAAGATTATCCCCGGTATGGGCTCGTTTTGTATTGTAATATCTAATCCAACTATAAGCCATTAAAAACAGAGACTCGGTATCTTTAACCTCAAGCCCATAGGGAATGTAAAACTCCTCATCGTCAGTCCTATGATTCCGCTCCACATAACCATTCTCCTCTTTACGCCCTTTATGGATACGCGTAATCTCCGCATCTAAAGGGGCTAAAAGTTGATTCATCCAGGCAAGCTTCTTCCCATCATCACCACCCCACTCATCCCCCCAGTCCGTCTGAATCACAATCCGCCCCTTAACCCCAAACGCACGAAGCCAAAAAACCACCAAAATAATAAACGCCCAACCATTCGCAAAACTCTTCTGCTCCCCATAGGCAATAAACCTCAACCGCGTCCGAATATCCACCGCGGTAAATTGATACAAAGGCACATTCTTACGCCGCAAATCCAAAAAATGTGCATAAACCTCTCCTGGCAAGGTATCACCATCCACAACATCCTTGAGGTCCACCTGAAAAAACTCAAAAGGCCTAAAATCCAGGGGATTGTAGTAACGTCGACCAGTCCGCCGAATGGTAATCTTTATTCTGGGTTTGTAGCAATTGTGACGCTTCAGGATGTTGCCCACTGTGGCATAGGAAACTTTGATGCCGTGCTTCCGCTTGAGGGTTTTAGCAATCCGCCGAAAACCCCAGTTCGTCTTCTGAAAGATTTCCAAGACTAACTGTTCAGTGGTCTGGGGTGTTTTGTGGGGAGAAGTCTTTGGGCGAGATGAGT
>DAIRCK010000058.1:0-6464 GCA_036796695.1 bacterium | reverse complement strand
TGAATTCGTTATTTACAGAATAGTTTATGCTAATCAATTTAAAGATGTGGGTAAAACCTCAGAAAAGAAACTGATTTTTATGGTGTTGACATCGGGATTCAATTGAATACAATTGAGTATGGAAATAGTCAGATTTACTGAAAAGGACCGTAAACAATGGGAAGAGTTTGTTCAACAGGCAAATAATGGCACGATCTTTCATACTATAAAATTTCTGAGTTATCATCCACCTGAAAGGTTCAAAAGCCATCATTTGCTGATAAAAGAAAAACAGAATATCATTGCACTCTTCCCAGCAGTCATTGAAGATAAAACAATCATCTCACACAAAGGTGCATCATACGGTGGATTTGTATTAAAATCAGGGCTTGGCATACACGATATTTATTTATGTGTTACGCATCTTATTGAGTTTTTAAAGAAAGAAGGAATCAAAAAGGTTATACTTACCCAGACACCCCTTATCTATTATCGTGAACCAAATCAATATATTGATTTTGCACTGATGAAACACGGATTCAAATATAGAAAAAGGGAGATTACTGCTGTGATACCCCTTGATGTTGCAGAACCACTCTTTGTGTTTCATCCTGATGCCCGTCGTTCTACAAAAAAGGCGCTGAGGGAAGGTGTGAAGGTAAGAATCACTGATGACTATTCTCAATACTATGAAATATTGGAAAATAATCTTGGTATGAGGCATAATGTATCACCGACCCATACGTTGAGTGAACTTTTGAAACTAAAAAATATGTTTCCTGAAGATATAATCCTCTTTGGTGCATATCTAAAAGAACGAATGATTGGTGGAATAGTCATTTTTGTGACAAATCCAAAGGTGATCCTTGCATTCTATATCAGCCATAACAATCAATATCAGGCATACCGTCCGGTAAATTTATTATTCTATGAAGTGATAAAATGGGGAAGACTCAAGGGTTTTAAATACCTTGATTTAGGAACATTTACATTGAATATGGAGCCCAACTGGGGACTGGGTAGATTTAAAGAGAATTTCAATGCGCGGGGATTTTTAAGGGATACCTATGAAACGGAATTGTAGTAATCCTGATAAAAATCAGAAAACGATATACTTTTAAAAGAGAGGATAAAAATGATGGATAAAAAAATAATTCTGTTTATTTTATCAATAGGTTTTTTAAAGGCACAGGAAATAGATTCAGCAAAGATTTATTTGCAGACTGCGAATACAGCGTTGAGTAAAGGAGAGTATCAGATTGCAATAGAAAATTATAAATCGGTTTTGAGATTCAGACCTGAGCATACTGCAGTGACATATAATATTGCCTGCTGTTATAGTCTGCTCAACAACAAACCTGAGGCATTGAAATGGCTTAATAAGGCGATTGAACTCGGTCTATATGTATTTGATGAAGATGAGGATTTTAATAATATCAGAGAAACAAAAGAGTATAAAAAACTTCTTAATAAAGCGAATAAATTACTCAAACAGATGATGCAGACAAAGCCTGAACCGGTTATTATCATTCCTTCTGATTATGATACAAATAAGACTTACCCCTTGCTTATCTGTATGCATGGCTGGGGTAGTAATCCAATAGACCTTTCAAAGAATTTTCAAAAAATACCTGATCTTACTGGATATATCTTATGCTGTCCTTATGGTCCACAAATAATGGGTAGGACGAGTTTTGGCTGGGGAGAAAGGGATAGCGCTGAGAGAAGGATAAGAGAGACAATAGAATACATCCAGGATAGATATAAAATTGATAAAGAAAGAATAATTCTATTGGGTTTTTCCCAGGGTGGCATGATGGCATATTATATTGGCTTAAAGAATGTAGAATTGTTCAAGGGGGTTATCCCAATTGCGGGATTTTATGATACAACTTTTAATCAATATTTAAACAATGCAAAAGATAAGAAGATCAAATTTGTAATAATGCTTGGTGCGGATGAGCCAGAATATAGGACTCAGGCAAATCTTGATGGATTGAACAAGTTGGTAAAGGCAGGTATAGGTGTGAGTTTCCAGGTTTATGCAGGTTATGGTCACACAATCCCTGGTGATATAGATTTTGAAATAAGACGGGCGATTGAGTGGGTGGAAAAATAGGATAGTTTATTAGATTTATTTGGACCATATTCCTTGATTGACAAACCGTGAAAATCGGATATAATTAGTCTGGAATGGTAAAAACATTCCAGGGAGGTTTTATTTATAATGAATGGTCATTCTCACGAAGATCTTAATAAGTTACTTGAAGAAAGTTATGTCACCCATCAAGAAGGTGACATTATAAAGGCAACTATAATTAAGCGCACCAAAAATGGTGTTCTTGTCAATCTTGGTTTGAAGGCTGAGGGCTTTTTGCCCTATGAGGAATTTTCAAATCCTGATGATGCAGTTGAAGGCAAAGAGGTATTTGTCTTTCTTGAGGCTTTTGAAGATCGGGAAGGATTTCCGGTAATTTCAAAGAAAAAGGCAGATTTCCAGTTAGCCTGGGATAAGATAAAACATATCTATGAAAATGGAGAGATTGCAGAGGCATTAATCCGCAAAAGAATAAAAGGTGGATTTACAATTGATCTTTTGGGTGTTGATGCATTCCTGCCGAGTTCCCAGATTGATTTCAAACCTCAGACCAATCCTGATGCCCTTATCGGTCAGAAGATCGGTGTAAAGATAGTGAAGATAAATATGCTGAGAAAAAATATCGTTGTCTCAAGAAAACTTGCCATTGAAGCCGAACAGGAAGAGGTAAGAAAAAGGATATTTAGCAAGATTAAGGTTGGCGATGTGATTGAAGGAACGGTTCGTAACATTGCTGATTATGGTGCGTTCATTGATATTGGTGGCATTGATGCATTGTTACACATCAGTGATATGTCCTGGACAAAATTGACCCATCCTGGTGAGGCTGTGAAATTGAATGATAGATTGAAGGTAAAGGTTCTCTCTCTGGACAAGGCTTCAGGAAGAATATCAGTTGGTTTGAAACAACTAATGCCTCATCCCTGGGAGGCGATTGAGAAAAAATATCCACCCGGAACAAAGATTAAAGGCAAGGTTGTTAACATAGTAGAATATGGTGCATTCATTGAACTTGAGAAAGACATACAGGGTTTTGTCCATGTTTCAGATATGGCTTGGTCAAAAGATATTAAAGATCCAAATGCCCTGGTCAAAGTAGGGGACGTGATTGATGCGATTGTTCTTTCGGTTGACCGTGACGAACGTAAGATATACCTGGGGATTAAACAGACTCAGCCTGATCCCTGGTCGGTGGTGGATGAAAGATATCAGGTTGGTCAGAAGGTTACGGTTAAAATAACGAATCTAAAAGATTTTGGTGCATTTGTGCGTTTGCCCGATGGTCTTGATGGTTTAATCCATGTCAATGACTTTTTCTGGGATAAAAAGGTAAAGAAGGCTTCTGATTATTTTAAGAAAGGGCAAAAAATTGAAGCGGTCATTCGTTCTATTGATCGTAAAAACAGGAAGATCTCTCTAAGTATAAAGCATCTTCAGGAAGACCCATTTGTAAAATTAATGGAAAAATATCCGGATGGTTCAAAAATTATAGGCAAGGTCAGCGACATCCTTCCCAAAGGGATTCGTGTTGTTCTTGAAGGTAATTGTGAAGAATTTATCCCAACCAAATATCTGGAAAGAAAAGGTAAAAATCTGAAAGATCTGTATAAAATTGATGAAGAACTGGAACTCGTTGTTAGAAAATACAATACAAAACTAAGAAGAATTATTTTGGCAGAAAAAGGATTTAGTAAATCTGCGGTAAAGAAAAAAGAAAAAGAAGAGGTTAAACCTACGGCGGACAAAATCACCATTGGTGATATCATTGGTGAGAAGACAAAAGAAATAATAAAAAAAGAAAAAGAATAGCCTTTATCAGGCAAAAAATTGGCAATTCTATTCAATGTCGGTTGTAAACTGAATCAATACGAAGGCGGTTGTCTTTTTGAGAAGTTTCGCACCGATGATAATGTTATCATTGTAAATACCTGCTGTGTTACACACGAAGCAGAGGTAAAATCTCTGAAGAAATTCCGCCAGGCAAAAAGAAATTTCCCGGATAAAAAAATAATAATAACTGGGTGTCTGGTTCAATTAAAACCAGAACTTTTTATGGATTGTGAAAAGATTGATAACGAAGAACGAAACAGAATTAATGAATATATATTCCCCGCACCAAAAAAATCCCGTTATTTTTTAAAGATAGAAGATGGATGTAATCAACCCTGCACATTCTGTGTTGTTTCTAAGTTGCGAAAAAAAATCATCAGTAAACCAGTAGATATGATCAAAAAAGAAATCGAATGGGCAAGAAATCTGGGTTTTAATGAGATAGTCCTCGTGGGTGCGAATATAGGTCTTTATGGAATTGATATCAATTCTTCACTCATTGAAATTTTGAAAGAGTTATTAAAAATAAAAAACCTACCGAGAATAAGATTATCATCCCTTGAGCCGAATTTCATAACTGCTGAACTCATTTCCTGTATAAAAGATCTACCTTTTTGCAGACATTTTCATATTCCAGTTCAAAGCGGTGATGATAGAATACTATCTCTGATGGGGCGTCAATACGATTCTAATTATCTTAAAAATATCTTTGAACTCATTACAAAAAATTTTACTGATGTTGCAATCGGCGCCGATGTAATCGTTGGTTTTCCTGAAGAAAAAGAAACAGAATTCAAAAATACCTATGACATAATTCAGAATTCGCCAATGACCCACCTCCATATCTTTACCTATTCACCAAGGCATATCACAGAGGCTTATAAGTTAGGTGATCCGGTTAGTAATCAAGAAAAGAAAAAAAGATTCTGGATGCTAAAGAAATTGATTTCTGAGAAAAACTATAGATTTCGCCAGCAACTTATCGGTAAAGAATTTTTTGCCATTATTGAAAAGAAAAGGGGTATGGTCAAAGGATTAACTGATAATTATATCCGGATAAATATTGACCAGACCTGTCAGGAGAGAGAACTGCACACAATAAAAATCACAAAAGTCACGGAAACAGAGACATTCGGCACAGTGGTCAGATAAATGTATAAATTTTATATCAAAACATTTGGCTGTCAGATGAATAAAAACGATTCTGACATAATAAATCAGGTTCTCATTGGAAATGGTTTTTCCCCGGTGGAAAATCCATTAGAAGCCGACATCATTTTCATTAATACCTGTTCAGTGAGGAACCATGCTGAACAGCGTGCACTGGGTTATATTTCAACATTAAAAAAATGGCGTGAGAAAAAGGGTCTTGTGCTTGGAGTTATCGGCTGTATGGCAAAACGGCTCGCTGATGAGATTATCACCAGATATCCATTCGTTGACCTTGTTCTTGGTCCTGATTCTTATCGGAAAATATCCGAATATATTAAACTCGTCACTAAAAATAAAACCAAGATAATTGATACAGAGGTAGGGAGTGAATTATACACAGATGTTGAAAAGACCTCACACCGGGTTTCTGACTTCGTCTCAATAACAAGGGGTTGTGATAACTACTGTTCATACTGTATCGTTCCATTTGTTCGGGGCAGGATGCGTTCAAGACCAGCTGATGACATTATCAGAGAGGTTAACTGCCTTGTTGGATCCGGTGTAAAGGATATAACCCTGCTTGGTCAGAATGTGAATGAATATAATTATAATAGCATAAATTTTTCTGGACTTTTAAGGATAGTAGCACAGAAGACCAATGTGTTCAGATTGAGATTTCTGACCT
The DNA here is from genome assembly GCA_036796695.1 of bacterium. Classification (GTDB taxonomy): domain Bacteria; phylum Hydrothermota; class Tepidihabitantia; order SM23-42; family JAOAFX01; genus JAOAFX01. The sequence goes on along the minus strand of DAIRCK010000058.1, from coordinate 720 downwards.
CACATCCTAAGGATTTTTCTGAAGAGATAATAAATGTAATAAAAGAGAATAAAAATATCTGTGAATGGTTTCACCTTCCACTCCAATCAGGTAATAATAGAGTCCTGCGGTTGATGAATAGAAAGTATACAAAAGAGGATTATCTTGGAATAATAGAAAGGATCAGAAAGAATATTCCTGAAGCATTCATCACCACTGATATTATCGTTGGTTTTCCGACTGAGTCTGAAAAAGAATTTAATGAAACGATTGAACTGGTAAAACAGATTGAATTTGATGATGCATATATGTATCGTTATTCAGTGCGTCCAGGCACAAGGGCAAGTGAATATCCGTCATTGCCTGAAGAGGTTATAAAACAAAGGCTCAAAATTCTCATTGAGATTCAGAATCAGATAATAATTAAAAAAACAAAACAGATGATGGGCAAGACCTATGAAGTATTATTTGAAGAAAAGACACATAATGGCACAAGGGGTAAGACCAGGGGGAATAAAGATGTAATCGTTGAACAGAATATAGAGCCCGGCTCTGTTTACAATGTTTTAATAACCGAAATTAGGGGCAGGACACCGATAGGGAGACTAACTTAATAATTAGTTGGAGCAATAACCCTGATTTTCATCAGGGCAGACTTTTGTCCCGTGAAAATCAATATTGTCATAGCGTCTATGAGAAAAAGTCAATAACTTTATGCAACCTTTTTGTTCTTCCGTAAAA
>DAIRCK010000057.1:0-6925 GCA_036796695.1 bacterium | reverse complement strand
CGCAATGACTTTTAGTATGAATAATCCGGGTTAGTTATTTAGATTGAAGGACTAAAATATAACGAATCCAGCTCTCTTTCTTATTTCAATATCGTAAGTTTCCTGGTCCTAATTTTAAAAATTGATGAGATGAATTCAAGGAAATATATCCCGGCACTCAATCCATCTTTTCTCATCTCAATTTTATGAATACCTCTATTCTGTTTACCCGTGTAGAGACGTCTTATCAGTCTCCCACCAGCGTCATAGAGCCTGATGGTTACCTCTTCTTCTTCAGGTGACTCATACTCAATAATAACATCGCCCAAAGTTGGATTGGGATAGACTATTAAACCACCAGAAACTGAAGCCCCCAAACCTTCTTCTATTCCTGTTTCGGCAAGCCTTATAATATAGACATCAGAACCACCAGCACCAAAAGACTGGGTTTCTCCTGCGATGATAAAACCGCCTGATGCACACCTCTTGAGAGAATAACCTGCATCATATTTACCACCGCCAAAGTATTTTGTCCAAAGAGTATCGCCGTTTCCATCGGTCCTTGCAAGATAGACTTCAGAAGCATTCACAGTAGAATATGCCCACCCAGCAATCATAAAACCACCAGATGAAGCCTCCTGGACTGAACAGCCTGCATCACCTCCACCTCCAGCATAGGTTTTAATCCATAGGAGATTGCCCTCCGCATCGGTCTTCAAAAGATAGGGATGTGCCCAATAACTTCCAAAGGATAGAGTCCTTCCTGTAATGATAAAACCGCCTGATGCACATTCTTGAATAGAATAGCCTGCATCATAGTTAATTCCGCCATAGGTCTTTGTCCAAAGGGTATTACCCAATGAATCAGTCCTGATAAGATAGATATCCGCATCACCAGAACCAAAAGAATATGTCATTCCGGTGATGATAAAACCGCCATCTGAACACTCTACAACAGAAAAACCAACATCATAGTCAATTCCGCCATAGGTCTTTGTCCAAAGGGTATCTCCTAAGGAATCGGTTCTTATAAGATAGACATCCCAATGGCCCGCACCAAAAGAATATGTATAGCCAGTAATGATAAAACCGCCCGATAAACACCTTTGAACCGAAAAGCCTGCATCATCATTGACACCACCATAGGTCCTTGTCCAAAGGGTATATCCCAAGGAATCGGTTCTTATAATATACACATCAGAACCACCAGCGCCAAAAGAGTTTGTAGAACCAGCAATAATAAAACCACCGTCCGGACACACCTCAATAGATTTAGCATAATCACCCCCGGTTCCCCCCGTATGTCTTTGTCCATAGGGTATCACCATCAATATCGGTCCTTATAAGATAGACATCTGAACCACCTATGCTAAAAGAATATGTAGTCCCGGCGAAGATAAAACCACCATCTGCACATCCCTGGATTGAATAACCTGCATCATCTTGAATCCCACCATAGGTTTTAGTCCACAGGATATTCTGGGCAAGCGTGCTTCCAAACCAGCCTAAAAAGACGAATAGCCCAATTAGGGATAACAAGAAAGGTTTTTGGCTACACATTTTAAGCCCGCCTCCAAATGTTTTCGTCTCCATCTCCTTTCAGTCTGCACTCCCCCAATAAGATGGTAGACATCTGTATTACTATCTTATTACCAACAATTTTCTAATTTCAGCCTCTTTTTCGCCTTTCAAAATCAAAAAATAGATGCCGGAAATGAGATTGGATACATTAAGATTGTAAGAATGAACTCCCGCATCAACGATACCATCACTAATCACCATTACCTCTCTACCAGTAAGGTCATAAAGTTTTAGGGAAATGGACTGTTTTTCAAAAATAGTGAATTGAATTCGGGCATTGCCCCTGACAATATTAGGCATAATTGTCAACTTTGACCTTTCACCAGCCACCTTTACCCCTTCGCCTTCACTGACCCCCTCTGGTGTCCCGTAGATGTATTGGATTTCACCGATACTATAATCATCAGTGACAGCAATCCTTGTCAGATGGATAGTCCCATCACAGCCAATACGAAGTGCACCTACCGCTTGGATTGTAAGTGGTGGGATTAATGGTGGTAGAGTATCCTTGTGCCAGCCCTGGCTATCTTTGTAAGCAACCAACCCATTATTCCAATAATCGTGATACAAAAGATAAGGTTTACCTAATGAATCAAAGTCAAGCGCATTACACAATGCAAAAGTCCTTGTTATTAACACTTCCTGCGCAAAAAGTGTTGTTCTTTGATGCCGATTTGCGAAATACCGAAGTTGAAAATTTTAGATTCTGAAACAAGTTCAAAATGACAATAAAGGAGAAGTTTAGTAAGATTATTTTTGATTTAAACCGATGTCTTGACAAACTTCATATCTTTATTATAATGCATAATAGTATGCCATTGCGCGGGAGTTTTTGTAATAGAATGGCTAATCTTTCCCTTTTATGTTTTGTGCCCTTCTTTCTTCTTTCAAGCGGATACGGTGATTATACAAGAAAATTAGACAACATTGCCAAAAGGATTGCCAGTGGTATCTCCGAAGGACGAACAGTGGTTGTCTTTAACATCTTAAAGGATGGCAACAGAGAAACCCGCAATAGTATAGATTTAGGGATAAAATTGGGTCTAAAGTTATCGGAACGAGGAAAAGGGAAATTCAAAGTTATTGATCGGACTGCGGGTGAGAGGTTATACTATGAAGAGACAAGATATACACCAAGTAATCTTTCCTCATCAGAATTAAAACAACTCCTTGAAAGATTTAAGGCTGATGTTGGAGTCGTAGGCGAATATCGGCTAATTGGCAGAAATTTGTATTTAGAAAACATACGGGCGGTTGAAGTTCCGTCCCCAGAGAAATCACCAAATATTTTGAGTTCATTCCCACAGGAAATCATTGAACTCAGTCCACAGGATAGTGCCTATTTGTTTTGTAGAGATGTACAAGTTTCACAGCCTGATTCCAGCACGGATTATTTGCTATCCGCCACGAGTAATAGTAATTTTGTTTCATCCCAAATCATAAGTTATCCTGATAACAAACTCATATCCAATAATTGTGTAGAAATCGGTGAATATTATCGGCTTCAGGTCAAACTTACGGAAGATGCATTTTTGTATATATTCAGTTATGATGAAGATAACACTGTCCTTTATCTATTGCATCCAATCGAAAAAGAAGAAAATAGAATAATTAAAAGTGGTGAAGAGCCATTTATGATTCCTGCAGGAGATTTTGCTATTGAGGCGAGGCCTCCTGCAGGCAAAAATTTTGTGAAAATTTTTGCCTGCCGAAAACCAATCCCGGTTATAATCCCAAATAGTGAAGATCGACGTCTGACCCCTGCTGAAATTAAAAATTTTGTGAGTGAGATAAAGAAGCTATTACCCAATGATTGGGCGAGTTTCCGTATCTTCATTCATATCAAAGAGAAATAAAGGAGGACTAATGAATAAAAAAATCTTAAGCCTTGTATTAGTAACCGTTCCTTTGTTATTTGCTCAGATGACTTTTATCCCTGTTGAACGAGGTGGTGATGATGTGATTGAACCACAGGGTCCGGGCGAGATAAACTGGACCCAACAGGTGATAAAAGCTAAAGGCTGGGGTATTATTGATACAATCCTGCCCGCACCTCAGGCAAAACTAATGGCAATTAGGGCTGCAACTGTCGTAGCCCAGAGAAACCTACTTGAGATAATCAAGGGTGTGCGTGTTGTATCCGAGACAAAGGTTCAGGACCTGATGACCAAGAGCGATTATGTCTATACCCGTATAGAAGGGATTGTTAAAGGTGCGCAGATGATAGGAGAACCAATTGAAAAAGAAGGGATGATTGAGGTTGAACTTGCGATTGGAATTTATGATTCCAGCGGTATTGCCCCGCCAATCCAGAAAGGACTTAGCATAGAATTGGCAAAACTTGCTACCTTGAATGAAAAAGAAAAAGAGGAGATTAAAAAAATTACTGGTCTGGTAATTGATGCATCTGGAACCGGCGCGAAGCCCGCAATCTTCCCCCGCATCTTAGATGAAAATGGAAATGTTCTCTTTGATCCGGCTCAATACTATGACCCAAATGACCCCACATTACAGAAAATTATAAAAGTGGTAAGCACTGCGGAAAAAGAGATAAAGAAGACTGAACTCGGTGACAACCCTTATGTCATCAAGGCATTGAAAGCAATCCATTCTGACATTGTCGTATCAAAAGAGGAATCAAAGAAGGTCAACTGGCTAAAAAAGACCTTCCAGGCACTGATAAAAATCGGCAAGGCATTGTGGGTAGTGCTCTGATTAACCTAATTGTTTAAATGGTTAAAAAATTATTCCTTATCGTCATTCTGAGCGAAGGATCTCATTCAGCAGAAACTGAGATACAGGAGATAATATGGGTTTTGTTAAAGCAAAGGTTACCATCTATAATTTGACAGATAGAACCAGAAACTGTGAAATAGAATGTCTGGTTGATACAGATTCTATTCATACATTGCTACCCAAAGATATTCTAAAGCAGATAGGAATCAAGCAAACAGGAGAAAGGTTCTTTATTCTCGCAGATGGCCGCAGGGTAAAAAGAAAAATCGGTGGTGCTCTTTTTAAAATAGGTAAATATGAAGGTCCGGCTCCAGTTATTTTTTGCAATAAAAGGGATAAACCACTTTTAGGTGTAACCGATCTGGAGGCATTGGGCTTAGAGGTTGACCCGATTTCAGGTAAATTGAAACCAATGGAATTATTGCTTTTATGAGTTATTTATGTAGGGACAGGGCTTGTCCCTGTCCGATTTGCCCAATTCATTGGGCGATAAAAAAGGAGTTAATATGAACAAAATAATTAAATTAGTAAAAGTAGTGTCCATCTTCAGATGGACCGCTGTGCTGTTACCACTATTGCTCTTTGCCCAGGAGACCGTTGAAGTAAAAGGTATTGGTCCTGACCGTTCAAGTGCAATTCAGGATGCCCTAAGACAGGCAGTGGCAATGGTCCTGGGCACAAAGGTAATCTCTGAAACCGAGGTGCAAAACTTCCAGTTATTGAAGGATGCGATAAAGACAAGGACCCAGGGTTATGTTACATCATCCGAAGTGATTGAGGAGACGCCATTTCCTGATAGGTATGAGGTGAAGGTCCGGGCAACTGTAAGTCTTGCACCACTTGAGATGGATGCAAAATCTTTAGCACAGTGGCTTGGTGGTTTGAGGTTTATGGTTGTCTATGACCCGCGCAAACTCAAAACCCGTGAAGACACTGTTTTATACGACTATGCATACGAGCGAATGAATGAGTATCTTGCAAGACAAGGTTATCGGTATGTTGAGCGTGATGTCTTTGATAGATTAAAGGGTGAGGCAATAAAGATTATCGGTGCTGATACATCTACAATTGAATATGCAGAGAAACTTGCCTTTTTGGCTGATGCAGAATTTTTCATCAGCATTCATAATCTGATTATAAGAGAGGAACCAAAGGCAATGGGGATTATGGCAATTAAAGCGACGGTTGATACAAAGAGTTATGACAACTGCACGGCTGAAGGGCTGGGGACCGTAGTGGGCGAAGGTGATTGGCAGGTGGGCACTGATAGACTTGAGGCACAGCGTAAGGCAATAGATGGCGCAATCTACAATGCCGGTGAAAAGAATATAAGTCTGATTCTAAAATATCTTGGTGAATGGTGCAATAATGGCGCGCCGTTTGAGTTAAGGTTTTACGGCACAACCTATAAAACTGCACGTAAACTGAAGGATAAAATTTTCAATGACCCAGACTTTGGTGGTCAGCGAGAAGTTGTGGCCGCAGGTGATTACATAAAGATGGGTGGCATTACATTCAAGAAGATTGCTGATGAACTGGTGGATAAAATCTTGGACTATGCTGAGGCAATCCCTGAACTCTCGGCACTGGATTTGAAATTGTTGTATGGTCGTCAGTTGAGTTTTGCCTTACCTGGCGCTTCTGTTCCTGAGGCAAAAGAGAAGGCATCGATTAAGTGACAATTACTCGCTGTCATTCCGAGTCCCGCAGGGACGAAGAATCTCAAGGATGAGACCCTTCGCTACGCTCAGGGGTGACAAAGAGAAAAAGCGGACAACCACAAGTTGTAGCTGCCCAATTCATTGGGCGTCAAGAAATGTAGGGACAGGGCTTGTCCCTGTCCGAAAGACGCTTTTGTAGCATTCAGATTTATCTGGACGAAAAAAAGAAAGGAGTAGATATGACTAAAAATATTAAATTTGGCCTTATAGCCCTTGTTCTATTATCAATCATCCTATCCTGTTCCAAGGGTTATATAAAACAAGGGGTTCTTGACCCGAACTTTGACAAAACAAGAACCTATAAAATTGCAATCCTGCCGTTCCTAGTTCGTGGTGAAATTGGTGGGCCAGGTCCGGTCTTGCGAGACCGTGCATATACAAGACTGCAGGTGAGGTTGCAGGAGACTGGCAAGTTTATGGTCATTGATAAATTTACGGTGGAACGTGTAGTAAAGACCTATGAATTTGGCACGATGGGAAAGGTTGACCCGGCACTGGCAAGGAAGATTGGCAAAGAAGTTGGCGCTGAACTTGTTGCCTTAACTGAACTTTCTTTAAATCCTGTTGATGGGGGTCTGCGGATTCTTGCCAATGTTCAAATCCTTGATGTCCATAAAGATTATGTTATCTACACTGGTCAGGGCAGAACCGATAATCCCGTCTCAACCGAAGCCGGCGCAGAATTTGCCATAGACCTGGCGACGGATATACTTGTGAGCAAAATGAAGTAACACGTTTGCGTGTCATTCGGTTTTTCCCCTTGTCATTCTGAGTCCGCCACTCTTTTTGGCGGACATAGAATCTCACCCCCTGTCATCCTGAACGGAACGCTTCTTCTCCCTGCCATTCTGAACCCAGCGATAGCGGAGTGAAGAATCTCTTTCTTCTACCCAATCTTTTACAGGCAG
>DAIRCK010000056.1:0-6926 GCA_036796695.1 bacterium | reverse complement strand
TCAAAGGATATTCACCACCCCTTGAATGTCAAAACTTTTTCTCATTATACACGAGTCTGCCGAAGGCAGACGTAGCAATCTCCTGCCTTAACTTTGACCCCATATACACCATATTTTTTTCACGCTACTTGCTACTCTCTACTCGCTGCTGCCACAGCAAGAGGGGGTTCCCCGGCCTCGCTCCGCGAAGCGTGGCGGGCTAACCCCGCCCATACCATTATCGGGACTGGGAAGTCTCTCCTACATTGATGCGAATTAGGAACTTTGAGATGATAGAAGTTAGTTGAAGAAGTGGGTTTGGATGTTGGGCGCCGTCGGACCCGCCCTCCGAAGTAGGACTTCTACGACGGAAGGGCATAGCCTATGGCGTCGGACGAAGTTTGAAAAATGTCGTTCTTTATCCCGTATCCTGAATCGTGTATCTGGAATCAAGTATCAGGTAAGGAATAGGGACTTCAGTCCCGTAATAAGATTTTTGCAAGGCTAACCTCTGGTTCTGAAAGAACCATCGGTTTTTGAAGAAAGCCTTGCCCTACTTCCATTTTCTTACCTTTTTTAAATATTGACTTTCTTTTGGTTTTCAATATGCTATATAAGTGATTGAGGTTAAGGAATGGCGTGTGGAAAGGGAACGAATGGTTAAAGAACAGATCATTGCCAGGGGTGTTAAGGATGAACGGGTTATTGATGCGATGATGAAGGTGCCGCGCCATTTGTTTGTTGATAAAACCTATTATCATCAGTCGTATAATGATTATCCTTTACCCATTGGCAATGGACAGACTATATCACAACCCTATATGGTGGCAGTGATGACTGAATTGCTTGAATTGAAGGGTAATGAATCGGTCCTGGAAATTGGCACTGGTTCGGGTTATCAGACTGCAATACTTGCCCTTTTGTGTGCCCGGGTCTTTACAATTGAACGAATTTCTGAATTGAGTTTTCGCGCAAGAAAGATTCTCAATGAACTTGGATTTAATAACATAAATTTTTTGATTGGTGATGGAAGTGTGGGCTGGCCTGATTTTGCACCTTATGATGGGATTATTGTAACTGCTGGTGCACCTGATGTGCCCAGGGAATTGATTGATCAACTTTCAGAAAAAGGTAGAATGGTAATTCCTATTGGCGGTGAATATATGCAGACGCTCAATGTGATAAAAAAACATAAAGGTTCAATTTTGAGGAAAGAATTATTTGAATGCACATTCGTGCCACTTGTGGGAAAAGAAGGATGGGAGGAGAATTAAGAATATTTCTGCGGGGTGTGGCGCAGTGGTTCAGCGCGCATGGTTCGGGACCATGAGGTCGTGGGTTCAAATCCCACCGCCCCGATAATTCAATCAGGGTGAGAGGTTATTTTTTGCAAAAATGGAGGGTGGGGTTTGTTCCCTAATCCTGTGCAGGAGTAGAGACTTTAGTCTCAAAAAGAGGAATTATTATGAAAAAAATAATTGCAGTAATAGGTGGTTCAGAAACAACTGATAAGAATTTAAAGATCGCCGAAGAAGTTGGCACCTTAATTGCAAAAAAGGGTGCAATTCTGATTACCGGTGGTCTTGGTGGTGTAATGGAATATGCCTCAAGAGGGGCAAAACAATCTGGTGGTCTTGTTATTGGTATTCTGCCTGGAACTGATAAACGGACTGCGAATGAATATGTTGATATACCAATAGTTACCGGAATGAGTCATGCGCGTAACACCATTATTGCAAGGACCGCTGACTGTGCCATTGCCATAGATGGAAAATACGGAACTCTTTCTGAGATTGCCTATTGTTTTATATTTAATGTCCCTGTGATTGGAATTAATACCTGGAAGATAGATGCACCGATAATCCATGTAAAGACCGCAAAAGAAGCAGTATCAAAGGCATTTGAAATAATCGGAGAATAAGGTTTAAAAGAGCAAGGCAAGGTTTGAAATGCATGCAGAGATAATCGTCCAGGGTGTTGTTCAGGGAGTTGGTTATAGATTCTTTGCCATTCAAAAGGCAAGGGATTATGGTCTAACAGGTTATGTTCAAAATCTGCAGGATGGTAGTGTACTTGTTGTTGCAGAAGGGGAAAAAGGGTTGTTAAATGATTTTATTAACGATCTGAAAATAGGACCAAGGGCAGCAAAAGTAACAAAAGTTGATGTGAAATTCTCTGAAAAAGAAAAGGGATATAAAAATTTCAGTGTAAAATTTTAGACATTTTATATTTAAGGAGGTATTGTGGATGATATTTCTTCAACCATAGAAGCAATTAAGGAATCAATGGTCGTGATAAAACTTCCGAATGAAGGAAGGGGTTCAGGTTTCTTTGTAAATGATAAAGGTCTTTTCATTACAAATAAACACACAGTTGAACTTGATACTTTTATCAAAATACGATTGTATAATGAAAAGGAGGCGGAGTCAATAGTAGTATATGCAGATAATGATATTGATTTTGCCTTTTGCCTTGCGGATGTGAATCAATCCAGACCCATCTCCCTTGGTGATAGCAATATGGTAAAAGAGGGTGAACCAGTGCTTGCTATAGGTCATCCTTATGGTTATGATTTTACTGTTTCCAAAGGTATCATAAGTTGTAAAAGAAGAAATGAGAAGGGTATCAATTATATTCAGACCGATGTGCCAATAAATCCGGGGAATAGTGGGGGACCTTTGATAAATATTAAAGGAGAGGCAATAGGTATCAATACCTGGGTTGTTGGTGAGGCAGATAATATGAGTTTTGCAATTCCGATAAATACAGTAAAAGGAGTTTTAAATTATTTGAACAGTGTTTACCCTAAACTGACTGAAATGTATTATTGTCCAATATGCGGTTATTTGAGTGATGAATTTATTAAAACATCAAAGGCAGAATATTGTAAAAACTGCGGTACCAAAAGACTTGAAAAGAAAAAACAACAGGATTCCGAATCAACAGAACAATCTGTTCAGAAAGTAAAGGTGGGATTAAAGGTTTGCCCAGAGTGTAAAACTTCAAATGATTCTTCAGCAAATTTCTGCAAAAATTGTGGACATAAATTTTAAAGGAGAAAAGATGTTCAGTAAAAAACAACAGGCACAAAAAGATGAGGTAGATATTGCTTACTATGAAAAAGTGGTCAACGACCTTCTATCAAGTTTTGGTCTTGACCCGGAAAAGTGTCGTCACAGACCAAGAACATTGTGGTCAGCATATCGTGGTTCAGCACTGGTATATATTGATATCTTTAAACTTGAAGATATTAATTATATAGAAATTTCCTGTCCGATTATGCTACTTCCTTCAAGAAATCTCCTGGTATTTTATAAAAAATTACTTGAATTGAATTACCAGTTAATGGGTGTGAAATTTTTTGTCCGTGACCAATGGGTATATCTTGCAGAAAATCGTGAATTAAAAGGACTTGATTCTGACGAATTGAAGGGTATGATTGAAAGGGTTAGTTATCATGCAGACCGGCTGGATGAAGGACTGATTGAAGAATTTAAAAGCCGGGTTGATTAAAACAACATTGGAGAAACTATGAAAAATATATTGAAACCATTATTTCTTTTTATTATATTGTTAATCCTTTTGAGAACTGCCTTTGCCCAGGAGAAAGTATACGTTGGTGTTTATCTCAACCAGATAACAAGTATCAGTTTGAAGGACAACCAGTTCACTGCAGATTTTTATATCTGGTTTAGATGGAAGGATAAAAACATAAATCCCCTTGAGAGTTTTGACCTGGTGAATGGCAATATTGAATCAAAAGAAGGGATTTACCAGGACGAAGTAAAGGGCTTTAAATATGCGGTCTGCCGTGTGGATGCAACCATAAAGAAATTCTGGGATATATCCCGGTTTCCTCTGGACAATCATATATTGACCATAGAGATAGAAGATAATGATAATGAAGAATTTAAATTAAGATACATACCAGATGAAGAAAACAGTGGGATTGACCCTCAGGTCCAGGTTCCAGGCTGGAAGATAGGCACAACCAATGCGACTGTTTCTGCACACATATATAAAACAAACTATGGTGATATATCGCTACCCACAGATAACGTATCAGTTTATTCACGGTTTATTTTCTCGGTAAGTATCATAAGACCTGGATATGGATACTTCTTCAAATTATTCTTTACGGTCTTTATTGCAGCACTTGTAGCATTGATTGCCCTTTTTATAAAACCGACCGATCTTGATCCGAGATTTGGACTTGGTGCTGGCGCATTATTTGCTGCAGTCGCAAGTGAAGTTGTTATTGCCTCTTTATTACCGGATACAAACATTCTAACCCTCACTGACAAACTCCATATCATAGCTATCTTTTTTATCTTCTTATCTATTGCTGAGTCCATTATTTCACTGAGGTTGTTTACAGGTGGCAAAGAAGAGAATTCAAAAAGGCTGGATAGATGCTGTTTCTATATTTTTCTCGGTGTTTATATACTGCTCAACCTGCTGATTTTGATTTCACATTGAAGAAGATTATTTGAGGTTGCTGAAAAAGTATGTTTCTGTCACCCTGAACTTGTTTCAGGGTCTCTAAAAGTCCGATTTTTTAGGCGCCGTCCCCGAATTAAGTTCGGGGCAGGCTCTGATGAAAGTCAGGATGGTGAAATAAATTCAGCATGACAATAGAGATTGGAATTCATCTTTTTCAGAACCTCTATTTGTTAAATTGACAATTATGTGATAATGGATATAATGTTTTATAAGGAGGTCTAATGGATTTAAAGAAATTCATCAGGGATATTCCTGATTTTCCCCAGAAAGGGGTTATGTTTCGTGATATTACAACTATCTTAAAAAATCCAGATGCGTTTAAATTCTGTATTGATTCAATTGTTAATAAATATAAGAATTCAAAGATTGATAAAGTTGTTTCAATTGAGGCAAGGGGTTATATCTTTGGCGGTGCAATTGCTTATAATCTTGGTTGTGGGATAGTGCCGGTGCGCAAAATCGGTAAACTACCAGCTGAGACTGTGCGGATGGAATATGAACTGGAATATGGTAAGAATATCATTGAGATTCATAAAGACGGGATTGAAAAGGGAGAAAGGGTTTTATTATTTGATGATGTCTTGGCAACCGGTGGCACAATGCTTGCTGCGTGTAAACTCGTGGAAAGCCTTGGTGGTGTGGTCGTCGCCTGCGCATTCATTGCAAATCTCACATATCTATCCGGTACTGAGAAATTGAAAGATTACGAGGTCTATGCACTGGTTGAGTATTAAGGAGAAAATATGAAGTTAAGACTTTGCATAATTTTAATCATCCTTTGCACTTCTATCAATTTAGTTTCAGCCCAATACCCTGATTATGATACAACCGGTCCTTTTCCAACTGTTTCCTACCGGACCGAAAACATTCCTGGTTTTTATGAAACAATGAATAATTCAAGGATTTATTATCCTTCTTCAGGTAACCAGGTGAATCCAAATGCAGTGCCCTGTCCAATAATTGTCTTTGGCCATGGATTTCAGATGGGTATTGACCGTTATTATAGTTATGCCCAGCATCTTGCATCCTGGGGATTTATCGTTGTTCTGCCCACAATATCTAATCCATTTCCCACACCTGAACATTATACCCGTGCCCATTCAATGATGGATGCAGCACGTTGGACTGCAAGCCGGGACACAGTAGTTGGTGATATATTTTATAACAAACTTGACCGATTCAGCTGGGGATTTACCGGGCATAGTATGGGTGGTGGTTTGGCGTGCCTTGCAGCTGATACTTTTAAACTTATCGATACACTGAAGGCAGTTGTATCTCTGGCAAGTCCTCAGACAACACCTGCGACCCATTCTCAACACATAATTACCCCTAAGTTGATTATGGCTGGTTCAGTTGACAATATTGCACCCTGGAATGATGTTCGTTCTGCATACTGGCAGAATGCACCAGCACCAGGAACATTTGCGGTTATCCGTGGTGCTAATCATGGATTTTTTATGGACTATTCCTATTCCTGGGAGAATGGTGGAACTGCAACAATAACAAGGGCAGAGCAATTGAGGATTGCGCGCAGGCATATGACTGCATTTTTCAGAAGGTATCTCAAAAACGATACTACATTATGGAACTATCATTATTGTTTTGGTGATTCAATATACCACCATCCGACTATGGATTCAGTAGAGGTAAGATATGATGGTGTCTCAATAAAAGAACAGAGAAAAATTGATAATAAGAGAGTTGAAATACAGATCTTTCCAAATCCTTTCCAAAAGTTCTGCCAGATAAATGGAGATGATTGCATTGCTGAAATAATTGATGTCTGCGGCAAGAAGGTAGGGGAAGTCAAAATTCCCGGATACTGGTATCCAGAAAAATTTACTAATACAGGGGTATATTTCATAATAACCCCTGATGGCAGAATTAATAAATTTGTATTTCTAAAATAACTCTTAAGAAGGAATTGGAGTGCCAGTCTGGATATTTGCATAAAGGTCGAGGAGTGGGTCACTTATTGAACAACCAAAGGCAAAGAAGAATTGGCCATTTCCTGAAGAATCAACCCTCTTTGCAATCTGCCAGAGGCAGTTGTTATGGTCGGTGATACTACCTGTAAGATTTCTCGGTGTTGACCAGGTCACACCATTGTCTGCAGAATAATTATAATAAACATCCCAGAAGGTATTTATTCCAGTACCACTCCTTGCCTCACCGAATAAGACGACAACATAATTCCCATAAGAATATTAAATAAACTTTCATCTTAACCTCCTAATTTTCTTATCTTTTTTTTATAATAGAAAAATTTCTGCCCTTTTATTATTAAAAATAGATACCCATAAAAATCGTTTGTCATTCCTCACTTCCTCACAATAATTCACTTCAAATCCATCTGGAGTAGAAACTTCAGTCTCAAAATTAAAACAGGAGATTGCTTCGTCGCTTCGCTCCTCGTGTATAATGAGAAAAAGTTTGACATTCAA
>DAIRCK010000055.1:0-7211 GCA_036796695.1 bacterium | reverse complement strand
TTTAGGTGAATTATATCTGCCTGCTGAAGACCCTTCGGTCCGTTTCCTTATTGCGCGTGAGGATTATTATTTTATTTATCCTACGAAACCAATTGAATACGAAAAAGAATTCAAATATACATTCCAGCATGGTGGTATATCAATGGAAGAGATGATTCTGCCCATTGGATTTTTGAAACCCCGCTAATCCTTGCCGATCTTGACAGGAATATTTTTTGATATATAATCTCAATATGAGACAGAATAAGATGGATGCAGACAAAATGGATTTCTCAGAAATCAGGGTGATTTATGAAAAGGAAGATGCTATAACCGAAGAGTATGGTTTAGAGACTTTTATCAACTGGCAGCCACTTTATGATTTGTATATTATTGATGAAACAATATCGATCATTATCGAACTACCCGGGGTTGAAATCAAGGATATTATAATCTATGCTGGAAAAAATCATATGACGATTTCAGGAATAAAAAGGTCTGCAATAATTGAAGAAAAATCAGAGAGACAGAATGTGGTCTTTCATAACCTTGAGATTCCATATGGCAGGTTTTTTAGAACGATAGAATTTCCCCTGCCGGTTGAGCCTAAATACGGAAGTTATAATTTGAAGCAAGGGATTTTGACGATAAAATTCCCTGTTTTAAAAGAACATATCATCCCGATTGAGGAGGAATAGAATATGGAAGAGAAAGAAATAGCGATTCCTGATGAATTGGGAATTATTCCAATAAAGGGTGGCGTTATTTTTCCTGATCAGATGGTGCCCCTTGTCATTCAAACACAAAAACTTGCGAAGTTGATTGATGAGATACTTACTACAAATAAACTTGCTGGTGCAATAACCCAGCGCAATCCTGATATTGAAGAACCAAAGCCTGAAGAGATTTATCCTGTGGGATGCGTTATCCAGATTACAAAAATGCTCAGATTCCCTGATGGAACAATCAGGTTGCTGGTAAAGGGATTAAAACGTTTCAGGGTTCTTGAGTTCACTCAGATTGAGCCTTATCTAAAGGCAAAAATCCAGTTATATGCAGACGGTTATAAAAAGAATGTATCAATTGAGGCGTTGATGCGAAATGTGGTAACTATGTTTCAACAACTTGTATCACTCGCACCATATCTACCTGATGAACTCGGTGCAATTGTATTGAATATTGACGATCCAGACCGTCTTATTAATTTTGTAACGGGTTATACAAACCTTGATGTGAGCGAAAAACAGGCGATCCTTGAGATTGCAGATCCCAAGGACAGGTTTTTGAAGTTGATTCCATTGTTGCAGAAAGAGATCAGCATCCTGGAACTCGGTGCCAAGATCAGGTCCCAGGTTAAGAATGAGTTTGATAAAGGTCAAAAAGAATTTTATCTGAGAGAACAATTAAAGGCGATTCAAAAAGAGCTGGGCGAGACTGATGAACATACGCGTGAGATTGAAGAATTGAAGAAGAAGATTCAGGAAGCGAAGATGCCAGAAAATGTGGAAAAGGTTGCCTTGAAAGAACTTGATCGTCTTGCGAAAATGCCGCCACAGGCAGCGGAGTATACGGTCGCAAGGACATATCTGGACTGGTTGGTTTCTTTACCCTGGTCAACAGCAACCGAAGACAATCATGACTTAATAAGGGCAAAAAAGATTTTAGATGAGGACCATTATGACCTTGAAAAAGTAAAAGAAAGGATACTTGAATATCTTGCTGTGAAAAAATTAAAACCTGATTCAAAAGGGACTATTTTGTGTTTTATCGGTCCACCCGGTGTAGGTAAAACATCACTGGGAAAATCTATCGCCCGGGCACTGGGAAGAAAATTTGTGCGCATATCACTGGGTGGGATAAGGGATGAGGCAGAGATTCGCGGACACCGGCGCACATATATCGGTGCACTTCCTGGAAGAATTATTCAGTCGATAAAAAATTGTGGTTCAAAGAATCCCGTGTTTATGCTCGATGAGATCGATAAAGTAGGAACTGATTTCAGGGGTGACCCTTCAAGCGCACTATTAGAAGTTCTTGATCCAGAACAGAATTATGCATTTTCTGATCATTATCTTGAAGTCCCTTTTGATCTATCAAATGTGATGTTCATTGCCACGGGTAATTTGATCGATCCAATAATTCCTGCATTGAAGGACCGTATGGAAATAATCGAACTGCCCGGGTATATCCTTGAGGAAAAGGTTGAGATTGCAAAGAAATATTTAGTTCCGCGTCAGATTTCAGAATGCGGTTTGAAACCAGAAAATATTCAGTTTGAAGAATCTGCGATAAAGATGATAATCAATAATTACACGAAAGAGGCAGGGGTCAGGAATCTTGAGCGGGAAATTGGTTCAATCTGTAGAAAGGTGGCAAAACGATTTGCTGAAGGTAAGAAAAAATCAGTATGTGTGGATGAAAAGAATCTTGTGGAATTTCTGGGACTTCCAAAGGCTTTCTCAGAGGTTGCAGCACGCAGGGGCGAAATTGGACTTGCTACCGGGCTTGCCTGGACACCTACTGGTGGTGAGATAATTTTTATTGAGTCCATTAAGGTTAGGGGTAAAAAGGGTCTAATCCTAACCGGTCTACTCGGTGATGTAATGAAGGAGTCCTGTCAGGCAGCAGTTTCATATCTCAAGACAAAATTTGATAAATGGGGTATAAAAGAAAATTCCGATGATTATGATCTACATATCCATATTCCATCCGGTGCTATACCAAAAGATGGTCCATCTGCTGGATTGGCTGTAATTATGTCATTGAGTTCCTTGTTCAGGAATCAGGCGATAGACCCGAAGATTGCCTTTACCGGTGAGATAACATTGACAGGCAGGGTTTTACCAGTCGGTGGTATTAAAGAAAAAGTTATTGCAGCAAAACGAGCAGGAATTGAAACAATTTATTTACCGGAAGAAAATAAAAAAGATTTGCTTGAGATACCAGTGCATGTGAAAAAGGGACTCCATTTTCATTTTGTAAAAAAGATTGACCAGGCTTTAAATGAAGTATTTAAAGATAATAAAGGAAAGGTGAAAAAAACAAAATGATGTTATTGTATATTTTGTTCTCAACGATAAAATGGCAGGTCGCATACTTACCGATAGATGATTCTTCTTTTAATATGAATGTTCTGCTGGAAATACCTGCTCAGATTTTGAGATTTACAACTGTTGATTCATTATCTATGGCAACCTATGAAATCCATCTGGTCGTATTTGATAGAAAGAAAAATCAGGTCGCAGGCGATTACTGGTTCAGGGAAAGGGAAAAGGATTCCACCAATTTTTATGATTCATTAAATCTAATCATACCGAAGACTGCCTGGAAGTTCAATCTTAAAATAATTGATCTCCAGGGTGTTGAAATTTTGAATGTAAATGAGAATATTAAGACATTTGAATATCTTGCCAATGTTCGTTCGCGCTTTATCAGCGATACAGTCATTATCACATTTACTGTGCTCAATCCTAAAAATAAATCTGGGGAGATCAATGTCTATCTGCAGAATATGAAACAGACAAAGGCTTTGAGGTCTGGAATCTATGAAGACACAGTTAGTTTTTTTGTTGGGCCACTTTCAAATGGAAGATACGAATTACAGTTTATTATTGGAAATAATGGTAAAAGGATTGAGGCACTGAATATCCCCATTGAGATTGATAGGCCATTTTATTTAGATGAAAAGACCTGGTATTTAAGAGTGAGTCAGCTTGAATATATAGCAACCCCGAACGAGCTGAACCATCTGAGGAAGGCAAAATTAGAGGAAAGGGATTCGCTCTGGAAGGCGTTCTGGAAACAATATGACCCAACACCCAATACAGAATATAATGAAAGAGAGAAAGAATATTTTGAACGGATTGCCTACGCTGATGAGCATTTTTCTTTCGGTGATAAAGGCTGGCGGAGTGACCGCGGACGTATATATGTTAAATTTGGACCGCCTGATGAAATACAGTCCAGACCATATGAACTTTCTTCAAAACCTTATGAGATCTGGTTATATTATCGACTCAATTTGAGATTTATATTTTATGACCGTTATGGATTTGGTGAATATATTCTCATCAATCCCCAGGGAGAAAGGATATGATTTTTATACAGGTATTATTTTGCGCAATAAATTTTTATGTCCAGCCTGTTCTGTATTATACTCCATTGAGTACCAAGGACTCATCCGGTATTCAGACCAAGATTGAGAACATTTTTTATTTTGAGTTCAACTGTGCGATTCCTTACAATGAACTTTTTTATAAAGAAATCAATGGAAAGATAATCTCAGATTGCCTTGTGAAATTAAAAATAGTAAATAGGGCAAAGACAGATTCAATTTGTGATTCCTTATTTAATAAATTTACAATTCCTTCTTTTTCCCAGGCAGCACTTGAGGAAATGACATTTTATCTACAGTTCGGTAAATATTTATATTACGGCGATTATGATTGGAGTGTTGAATTGATCTGTGGTGATAATGTGGGAACTATTGGTGGAAAGAGAGAGATAAATGAATTGGATTATTGGATGAGCGATATTCTTCTTGCAACTTCAATTATTCATGATACAACAGCAGGATATCTGACCAAGGGTAATTTAAGGATTATGCCAAACCCTTCTGGTATTTTTGAAGAGGGCACCAAAAATCTCTTCCTTTATTATGAGTTATATAATATCAACCCTGATACTAATTATCTGACGATTTCCTATTTGCTCACAGATACTACCGAAAAAACTTTAAGAAGGATTACAAAATCTATAGAAAAAAGATTTACTCAACAGGCAGTGAATTTAGGAATCAATATAGAGGCACTTAAGCCGGGTAGATACCAATTAAATGTTGTTGTCTTTGATTCACTTACCAATCGTAAGATAGAAAAATCAACCAATTTTGCGATTAAAAAATCAGGAGGGAGGGTACAGATTCCCACCGAAGATTTGCCTTATTATGATGCAATTGAATACTTTGTAAACACCCAGGAGTATAAATATTTTCAGACCCTCAAAGATGAGGGAAGGAGGTTGTATTTAAAGAAATTCTGGGAGAAACACAACTATAATGAGATTGCTCGGCGCTATGAATATGCTGATGCAAATTTTCAAGAAGGATATTTAGCAGGTTCAAAGACGGATCGGGGCAGGATATATATAAAATTTGGTCCGCCGGATGAAATTGAGAATAAGCAGTTTGAAGAATCCAGACCATATGAGTACTGGCAGTATTATAACGGACAGGAATTTATCTTCGTTGATGTCCGGGGAACTCAGGAATATACCCTGGTCTGGACCAATGCCCCGAATGAAAAATCAAAACCTGCACTATATAATTATCTGCCGGTTTTTAAAAGACGTGAATTAGGAACAGATAAGGAGTAAAATATGGAAGTAAGAGAAATTAAAGAAAATATAAATGAAATATTAGACAAAAAATTGACCCTTTTATTCCAATTTTTGGAAGATATGAAATCGCTGATGAAAAAAAACATTGAATGGAACAGCAGGGTTTACGAAGAAATCCATTTACTCAGAACTTTGCTTGCAGCATCGAGCCTCACAAAAAAGGAGAATATTGCAATATTTGTTGATTCACAGAATCTATATTATTCAGCAAAGATAAGTTATGGTGCAAAGGTAAATTATGAGAAACTATTGAAATTGATCACCGGTGAGAGAAATTTGATCAAGGCATATGCCTATATCGTTCAACCACCAGAAGGTGATGTAAAACCATTTGCAACAAGTCTTGAGCATATCGGTTATATTGTAAAGATAAAGGATGTGCGCACCCGTGCTGATGGTTCAGCAAAGGCAAACTGGGATATGGGTATTGCTCTTGATATCCTCGGTATGATTGATTATGTTGATACGATCGTCCTTGCCTCAGGCGATGGTGATTTTGTTCCACTTGTGGAATTTGTTAAGAATAAACATAAGAAGGTTGAGATATTCTCATTCCCTGATAATACTGCTTATGATTTGAAGGAAAAAGCAGACCGATTTGAACCTCTTGATGACCGGGTGATATTGTAAAGTTTGCAGGAATTAAATTGTGAAAGAATAGATTGAGTCGCAGTAATCAATGATTGATTATCACATACATACAGATCATTCTATAGATGCAGATGGATGTCTTTATGATTATTGTGAAAAGGCACTTGCCATTGGTCTGAAAGAAATTTGTTTTACAAACCATTGTGAACTTGATAGCGAAAGAAATGATAATTTAATAAGATTTAATGGCGAAATCAAACCGATTGATAATGAGAGCCTATTAACCCTGCAGAATGAAATCTCTGATTTAAAAGAATATTACAGAAGAAAGGGCCTGGATATAAAATTTGGTATTGAAGTTGGATTCTTTGATGGGGTTGATAAACGGTTAAAGGAAGTGACCAATGGGGTTTCCCTTGATTATCTACTTGCAGGTATACATTGTCTTGACCATATTTGTATTGATAGTTCAAAGGAATGCAATCATTATTTTGAACAGCATAGTGCAGAGGAATTGCTCAATAGATATTTTGCAACGATGGAGGTTCTGGTTCGTTCAAGGCTTTTTGATGCGGTTGCCCATTTTGATGTATATAAAAAATATGGATTGAATTTTTATGGTGAGAAGGTCAGGGATTTTGATCGTGAATATGTATTTCACATTTTTAAATTGATGGCTGAATATGGGACAGGATTGGAGATAAATACTGCAGGACTGAGGAGATATAATGCATTCTATCCTTCGGTTGAATTTATTCAACTGGCAAAAGAGGCGGGTATTGAGGTAATCACAGTTGGTTCTGATTCCCATAAGGTCGAAGACCTTGGAAAGGGGATTAAAGATGCATTTGAATATGCCAGGTCTTATGGTTTTTCAGCGGTTTATAGGTTTAGTAAACGTTGTCGTTTCCCCCTTGACATTAAATAAAATTTTATTATAATTTATAATAGAAAAAGGGGTTATGGTGAAAACCATTTTGATTTATAATTGTGCAAAAATATTGTTTAAAAATAGAAAGGAGGTGAGATAAAAAAAATATATATTGATAATTACAGAAAATAAAGAGAAAAAGGAGGCATAATGCAAATCATTTTGATATTAAGTCTTTTTACGGTTGGGGATCCGTATCTGGTATCGCACCAGAGCGGAACATTCACGCCACCTTATCTGCCGGAGTATGATTATGTGGCAATAGGTGAATATTATTTTAATCCGAAAGAGAAATTACCTGAGATTCCGGCAG
>DAIRCK010000054.1:0-8053 GCA_036796695.1 bacterium | reverse complement strand
CGCTGCCCCCATTTTCCTATAATACTGTAACCGAACTTAATTGTCAAGGTACTAGGGTACCATTCACTTAGGCTTACACCTATTTTTGGCAGAAAGACAGAGATCGCGGATGTCAAATTGACTGGAATTTTGAGATAGAAAATATCACCACCACCCATGGCTGAAGTTATTTCACAAAGACATCATTATCTATAGCCAGGTATGTTTACACATACCCATTCCGCTCTTCCCACAACCATCGATATTTGTAATGTCATCCACGGTGACTAAGAGTTTACGATAGAGTAAAGTCATGGCTGGTTTTTCGTAGACGCGGAGGGATTCATTAGACGAGATTGCTGACAATTGGGAAGAATGCTCTATTTCAAAAGGGTTTGGCACATTAGCCATATTTAACCTCCTCACAATTGTTGCTGTAGATATTCATAATTTCCCAAGTGATGAATACACTCCGGCCCCCGAGTGGCACGACTTTTTTTCAGGACCCTTCTCGCTATGGGCTGGTAATTTAATAACGCATCTTGATGATGCGGCCAGCCCACAGGGGTCAGGACCGGAACCGGAAACTGGTCTGTCTTGTCTTTCTGGTCTTTCTTGTTTATCTGGTCTATTTCGTTTCATAACTTATCTATATCTCCTTTTTTCATTCCGTTTCACTGCTCATACCTTCTTCTTTTAGTAGCGAGTAGAGAGTAGCAAGTAGCGAGAAAAATATTTTAGCCTTCAATTGCCCCATCCTTTCGTTACACGATTCACATTCCACCTTTCACTAATTTCCCCATATTTACCCCTCTTCATCCCTATTCACCCTTCTTTACCCTTTCTTGTCACCTTCTTGCCCTTTAGCCCTTTTTAGTTTCTTGACCCTTTCATAGCCCTTTAAAAAACATTTATGCAAATTCCGTGCCAACACAAAAGTGCTGAAATTTCAAAACTGTGATATTAAAAACTATGCCTATTTTTTGATAAATTTTGTAGTATTTTTTGATTTATATAAGACTTAAATCCCCTGTTTTAAGAGCAAAATCATAGTAATTTTTGTATTGTTATTTTTATCAAAAGTTAACACATTCCAGACAGGCTGGATTATGTCGGCATTTGAAAAAAGGCTTATATTTTTTGTAGCATTTAATTTGACCATTCGATAATTGTCGAATTGTCGAATGGATAAATATGCCATTGTGAATTTTTCTATTCAACTATACCGCCAATTATCTATATCTCTCCTCTGAATTATTTCCCTGAAGCATAATATCGGCAATTATCCTACCCTGCACTTCCAATTTTACATCCCTTTATTGGTTTTTAAAAAACTGCTCATCATATAGGTTTTTGTAAACCAGACAGGAATTATACAGATCCTCATATCTACCAATCCCCACAATCCTGCCCTCATCCAATACCAGAATCTTATCCGCATTTTGAATTGTGGATAACCTGTGGGCGATGATGAAAGTAAAACGATTATCTGGCGAATTTGCATCTAAGAGAAAAGATCTTTGACTGAACTATGAATTATAACCTCTTTTTTAATTATTCTGATTTTCATAGATTTAGATTAAGACCACACTGAATTTTTAGTAAAAGTTTTTCAAACCTACTAACCCACTCATTATTTTCGCACTCTATTTTTTTACTAAATGCGAGGTAAATGCCAGTCATATATTTTGGTTCATATAAGAGTACACCATTAAGGGTTAAATTTTTTTGTGCAGTAAAATAATCAATTGTGTAATTAATATATGGTTTCAGGAAAAACGATTTGATCACTAAGGAAATCTCACCAAAGGTCTGATACATCAAAAAATCATCCAAAGTTGATTTGACCTTAAGAAGGGATCCACCGAGGTTTAATCTCTTAATGAAAGAATATTTAATTTCTCCAAAATACTGTTCTATACTACCGCCGAGATAATCACCAAATGAATAATAGAAAGTTGATGATTTCCAGGTTTCGCCGAGATATTGAATACCTACGGTATATACCTCTATATTATTATTCTCAAGATTTAAATAGTTCAACTCGGCAATATTCCCTCCAAACAGCAGGATAATCGGAATTGGTCCAATAAGAAAGGAAAAGTCGCCTTGCTGAATTAACCTATCTCCATTGTACTTATCCACCATTTTGCTATATTTAATTCCACCATTTACATAAATCTGATAGTTGCTGAATTTAGGGAAAAAAGTCATTTTGCATGCACCATTTAATTTCTTGATGCCATCAAAATGTATTGAAATAGTATTGAGATCCGAAATAAAATTTGAATCTATCTCAAGATAATTTCCTGCCAAAGACATTCCGGGTTTCTCTTCTCTCGTTATAGAAATATAAGAAAGCCTTGAGAGATTCGTTAAATTTTTTGAGACCTGTCCCTGAAAATTTGTAGTTAGGGATCTTAGGTAATAAAATATATCTCCTGAAATGAGATCATAATTATTCTCGCTTATAATACCAAATGAACCCAAGGTTAGATTATTTAGAGGAGTATATGTAAATCGCGTGAAAGAAATGTTTTTTAGAGCAGAATCATCAAGGAAAAAGGTAATAAATCCTGATTTGTTGGTTGTGGAATAGAATTTTAGTCCATATTGTGGTAAGATAAGATTTCGGGTTCTTATTAATGTGATAGGGGTTTGATAAAAAGAACCTCCCTCCACAAAAAATGGCCTTTTCTCGGGATAATTTAATGGAAGCCTTTCCAAACTAAAATCTTGAACATCGACATCAACTTCTGAATAGTCAGGGAATAGAGTAATTTCAACAAGTTCACCAGTTCCCTTTCTAAGTCTACCCGTTAAACCTAGTTTTTTCATAAACTCTGTGTTAGCCGCAATTATTCTCTCAATCCTTCCGCTCGGGATAAAAAGAAGAGATGTCTTTTCTTTAGATTTTATATAATTAAAGTCGACCTTTAAATCACAAGCATCTTGAAGGTTGCTAATATTCTTTGTTTTTGACAAAACTTGGATTTCCATCTTGTTGAAAATGATCTTAAATATTTGAATCCCCCATAATGTATTACTATAATTTACCGCGGAGAATGGAATAGAAATTAAAGCCACCCAACCCCAATTTTCAATACTTACATCAGCTTTAATATCACCGTCCCACTGCACAAAACTACTGTTATCTGAGATCATACAATCGTAGATTGCTCCAAAGGGATTTACTCCTATCATATAACAATCTTTTCCCTTGCCGTTCGAAGCGAGTAGAATAAAAACACAATCTTCTTGCTGGTTTCCTAATCCTTCTGCATCTCGTCTTTTTGATGAAACACTTATCTCCTTTTGCCAATTTTTTAGGTAGATTACGAATTCATTTGGTGTATAACCGAAGTAAACAATAGTAGAATCTTCTGGTTCTTCACATTCGGCGGGCATTATTGCGGTTAGTTTATAACCTTCTGCAGTATTTATTATCTCTTCTGTCTTTTTAAGAGTGTTGGGTTCTATTATTATACCCAAAATGCATATTATAGGAATTAAATTCATTTTATGCCTCCCTTTCTAATCTTATTATTCTATCAAATAAATGGCGATATTTTTTATCTCCATGCATAATTATAATCAAAGTTTTCCCCTGAGTATAGATAAAGATTCTATCCATTATTAAATTCTTGCTATTTTCATCAAGATTAGCAGTTGGTTCGTCAAAAATATATAAATCTGCATTCTTCATGAGTGTCATTATAACCTCAACTTTTTTTCTTTGGCCAGCTGATAAACTACTGAAATCTGTATATAAATCCTTTTTCAAACCTAATTCTTCTACGAGTTCTAAAAATTTATCTTTGGATTTTTCAAATATAGGGTTACTATCTATTATATCTTTTAAGCAACCTTTTGGTAAATTAAAAGGATAGATTCCAGCGCTTATCTTTTCTATAGCAAAGGATGAAATTGAACCTCTGTCTGGATTTAAAAAGCCACAAATAATATTTGCCAGTGTACTCTTGCCTACGCCATTTTCTCCTTCAATAAGTATTCTTTCACCCTTTTTAAATTTGAGAGTTAGATTATTGAGAACAGATTTATTCTCAAACGAAAAAGAACATTCATTCAATTCAATTTTTTCTGAGGATAAAGACCATACTGGTTTTTCTTTGGCAGATCTCTTGAATTCCTCAATTCTTTCAACATATCCTCTTAACCTTGATATTTCTGGAATTTGTTGTATCATTTGCTGAGCAGATGAAATAACTTTCCAGAAAGCAGACATAAAGCCAAATAACCCACCAATTGTTAATTGATTTTTCATAACCTCATAACCAGCAGATATTAATACAATCAATTCACCATAAGATAGAAAAATGGAACTTAATGTTTGAAAGATTGCAGAAAGTTTAATCCTTGAGTAAGTAATAGTAAGAAAATTTTTTAAATAATTCCGAAATGATGAGCGAACAAAAGAATGAAGGGAAAAAATCTTGATGTTCCTATATGATTCAACTGCTCTCCCTAAAATTTCTTTGCAAATACCCTCTGTTTCATTTTCCTCCTTAGATTTTATCTTAATCTTCCTTCCATACCTATTGCCCAGATAGTAAATTGTTGGTACAACAATTACGAGGAAAACAGTTAGTCTTACAGAAAGCCATAGACATATAATGAGAGCGCCTAGAAGTGTAATAGATGATATTAAAGAGTTGAAAATAACTTCTACAAAATTAGAGATCTTTATAGGTTCGTCATATATTCTTGAAATAAAATAACCTGTGTCTTGTGTGATTATATTATGATATGGTAAATTGTTGTAGGAATCAAGCATCTCCAAAGTCAACGATTCAATTATTTTGTTCTTTAGTTTCTGGGTGAATAAAGTATAAACCATGGAGCCCACTCTAATTGCGGTACCAATCAATATAACACCCAGAGAAAGAATGACGAAAAATTTAAAATTATGTTTCATTAACCCCTCATCTAAAAGAAATTTCATTAGCAGAGGGTCTATTATAGCGAACAAAAAATTTAGTGAAACAACTAAAATTAAAGTGATAAAAAATAAAAACTTAAAAGGGGCAATAATATTTATGAACTTACGCATTTTTATTTTCTACTAAATGGTCAATCATAAAAATTCTGGGGGTTTTCGTAAGATAACGGTGCAGGAATAATCCCACTCCAGCAGAACCGGTTCCATAATCGTTTGAAATTCTTATAAGTTCATCTCCAGGAAAAGCAATACCATTATCTTTTTTAATTCTGAATAGAAAAATTCCGCTTATTACATCTTCTGTTTTTCTCAAAAATTCATCGTTTTCCGTGATATCATACATATCTAATAGGAACTCACCCATTCCACTTAATCCCCTAAACTGGGAAGGTAGTACTGCATACTTTCTATGAGCATCTTCTGAGCACAATTCTGCCAATTTCAAATATCTATTTTCTCTTAGATATTTATAAAATCTTATCAAAACCGAACCAACTCCAGCACTCCCATACTGCCAGTATGAGGTTAGAAAATTAATATCATTGATTGTTCTTGGAAATGTTATATAATTTTCTTTAGATTGTTGATAAGATAAATCAAACTCCAATGCTTTTATTGCCGCGTCCAAAAACTTTTTTTCTTTAGTAGCCAAATGTAGGTATAATAAAAAAAGTGCTGCGCCTGATGCCCCATGTGCTAACCCGATATAAACATTTCCATCAGCATTTTCCCAGTAATAGTATCCCTTATCATTAGCTTTAGCTGTTTTCAAAAGAAATTCACCTGCCTCAATTGCCTTATCAAGAAATTTCAAGATTTTAACTTGAAACCAAAAATATAGACTTGTCAATCCCCATCCACTTGCTCCATAAAAAATATCAAACCCGCTAAAAAGTAAACGATGTTTATAAAGCATATCCATAATTTCCATTGCTTTATCTTTGATCTCTATTTCATAAAATGCCCAAGCAATACCTGATAAACCGACATATAACCCTGGAGGATAATTTATAATGTCGATTGGGCTTCGAATTATCCAAGTTTTTATATCATTTGTTAGACTTTGGACTTTGTGCAAAAAATAAGAAATTCCTAATGCACCATAAGCGATAGAAAGGGGGTTTGTTGTAAAGGCGCGAAAATCTGAAGGCCACAATCTATCATTTCTTTCAAAATTTACTGTTGAACAGATATAATTAGTAATTCCATCTATCGTTTTTTTTATTTTTTGGGAATCTACGATAGAATTAAATAAAGTGGAGTTTGCAGGTTTTAGTTTTCCTTTTTGTAATAATGGAACAATTTTTGTTGGATTAATTCTTTTTCTGGGATTTTCTTCCATTAATCCAAGCACAAAATGCTCGATAATATTTGGTAATCCAGTATCTTTTAAAAATTCTTTAATAAATTTTTTCTTAAGTGACTTGTCAAATTTAAATACCTCGTTAACTGGCAACAGAATACTGTATATTAGAGAGCCCAATGCATAATAATCATCTTCTAATTTTGGAAGACCGCCTTTTAGTTTCTGGGGAGATGCAAATCCAGATGTAAAAATTGGGTAATATTGATTTTCTTTAGTGTTTTCATCTTCTATTAAATAAGCACCTTCAAAATCTATAAATTTGATATTCAGTGTTGTTTCTTCGATTAGTATGTTAGACGGGGAAACATCACCGAGGATTATTTTTTTCTTATGGAATAATAAAAATCCGTGAACTAATTTTATAACTATCTGGCAAAAATCCTTATAAAAATTTTCAACAATATCTTTATTCCAAATTTTTCTTAAAACAAGGCCAAAACCTTCTGCAGCTCTATAGCTGGACAATGGTATGCCGTCAATGAATTCTTCAACTAGAAAATAATGTTTCCACTCTTGAAAAAAATCAATAGGTTTTGGAGCAAACCCTGTATTAGCCATTTTTTTCAATACCTTGAATTCCTTTTTTAGAACGGTCACCGCGTCATTGCCAAGTAAACTCACATCAACAAAAGGTCTTGCTTCTTTGATTATAACTGATGCACCTGTTGTCAAATCTTCTCCTTTATATACACCACCTTTATTGGAAAATAATAGCGCTTCGTATAGTAAATAACGACCATTCAAAATCAATTTATTCCCTGAATCATTTGATTTTTCTATATTTTCATTTTTTACTTTCATTTTCGAAAGGGTCTTTAACCCATTTTGGAAGAACAAAGAATGGCAATCTCTCATCAGGTATTAAATCTCCAGTATTAGATAACATTTGCGGAATTTTCTCGCCAAAAATGTTAATTAAATAATTCAACTGATAACCACCATACCTATAAAAAACACATTCGCTGTCCTTATATGGTTTATCTGACAGAATATATGGACCAGAAAATTTTTTAGTGAGCAAATAAATTTTCTCAATTAAATCTTTAAAATGCCCTTCCGAATAAGGGTATATAGCAATAAATTTACCTGCTCCACTTCTATTGTAATTCTTTGAATTAATATATTGTAATATTTTTCCATCACATACAAATTTGAAAACCACTTTTTCTGCAATAAAAAGTGGAGTTAGTGTTTCAAGAATTTCTTTTCCATTTAGAATTGTTCCCGATATATGAATTTTCCATCCCTGAAGAGGCAATTTATTTTTGTGCACAGGATTATGAGCAACAAACCAAATGCTCTCCTTATCAATTTTCCAACTGCTGTCCAATAATTTCTCTACAATTTCATAAAATTCGTTAGTTGGCTTATAAACCCCTAAATCTTCGAAATACTCATTACTCAAAAGTAAATATGAAAATATATCTCGTTTCAGACGTCTTTCTATTGACATAAATTCCTTTCTCATCATCGGGTGGGTAATTTACCCACCCGATCCTATCCGTTTCTTTCAGTTTATTTTTATTAGCTGCAATTACACAATGTACTTAAAAGGGAGGAAAGTTTCACATTTCCTCCTTTTACTTCATCAAGTTTTTGTAGCGCAAGAACGGTATTCATATAAAACCTCCTTTCGCATAATATATATGCAAATTTCGTGCCCGCTTGAAAGTGTTGAAATTTCAATACTTTTAATTTTTTTACTGACATCTGATGTCAGTGAGTTATCCACATTTTATCCACAAAAT
>DAIRCK010000053.1:0-8233 GCA_036796695.1 bacterium | reverse complement strand
AGACAACGGATTGGGGATATGAGAATTTGAGATACAGGATTTCAGGATTAGACCCGCAGAGAGATTATCAGCTGGATCTGGCGTATTATTTCAGGAGCGAGGCAAAGAAAGGCAATTTAGGGCAATTGGAGATAAAGGGGGAATCAAGGGTTATAAAGGGAAATCAAGGGCTATCAGGGGATGATGAATATGGGATTGAAGGTTCTACTTTAGGAAGAAATAAAGATGAGATGCTGAAATCAGAGACCCTGAACTTGATTCAGGGCAAGGTTCAGAATGACAAACACGAGCCAGATAGACCAGAAAGACCAGAAGGACCAGAAGGTATTGGTCGGATTATTCAGGCACTGGTGGTTGATGGGATTGGATTGGATACAGCATTTATTACCCCAAATCATTTAAAGAGAATTTCTGTATGGATACCCAAAGCGCTTTATGCTGATGGTGAGATAATCATAGAGATAAAAAAGATAAAAGGGAAGCGTGTTGTTCTGAGTGAGATTGGGCTATATGAGTTTTTAGGAGAAAAGGATAATATGGTTTCAGGTCCACAGGGTGAAGAATCTCAGATTCCAGAAACATTTTATTTTGTAAAAGTCTATCCGAATCCATTCAAAGAAAAAGTGATAATCAGATACACGATACAGGATGCTGGATATAAGATACAGGATACACGATACATGATGAAAGATGTAGTGCAAGGCTTTAGCCTTGCAAAAAGCAAACCTGAAGGTTTGCCCTATATCTGTATTTACGATGTGAGTGGCAGAATGGTAAAGTCTTTTAATCTTGAATCGTGTATCGTGAATCAAGTATCTGCTGTAATTTGGGATGGCACTGATGATTCTGGTCGCAGACTTCCTTCTGGTGTTTATTTTGTGCGATTGGAGGCGGATGAATTCAAAAAGACGGAGAAGGCAATACTATTAAAATAGAGGTAAAGAAGGGTAAAGAGGGGTGAACAAGGGTAATGTAAAACAGGAGTAAGGAACTTCAGTCCCGTGAAACCTTCTCTTTTTATTGGGAATAGAAGTCCTTCCTACATTGATTCGAATCAGGAATTTTGAGATGATAGAAGTTGGTTGAAGAAGTGGGTATGGAAGTTTGAAGTTTGAATAATGTCCGCCACTCTGTGTGGCGGATTAAGACTAACTTCCCATTTCTAACCTCCATACTCACTTCCTCACCTAATAACCAATTTCCGATTCTACGATACGGGCAGCGAAACCGTATAACGATAGGCGATTTTTTATAGATGTTTATTCTGTGCGAGACGAATGGTTGTAAGAGATTATTTGGTTTTATCGGTGAGAATTTCTTTTACTAATGATATTAATCCAGTGGCTTTTTTTCTGTCCTTTGCTTCAGCAATGATGCGTACGATCGGCTCGGTATTTGAAGGTCTTATATGTAGCCAGTATTTCTTGGTAACAATCCTTATACCATCTGTATAATCCAATTTGCCTTTAATATTTTTTATTATCAATTTTTTCTTTTCTTCAAAAACTCTGGGAGAAATATCTACCTTATCCTTGACCATAAAATATTCAGGATACGAATTGACTATTTCTGATAAGGGTTTACCACTGGTTTTAAGAAATTTCAAGATTATACCGGCACCGGTTAAGGCATCCCTTGTGCGATTTATTTTTGGATATATCACACCACCATTTCCTTCACCGCCAATCACTGCATTGACTTCATTCATTTTACCAATTACATTAACCTCACCAACCTTTGTCCGGTATAATGGGCATCTGTATTTTTTTGTTATATCTTC
Organism: bacterium; assembly: GCA_036796695.1. Classification (GTDB taxonomy): domain Bacteria; phylum Hydrothermota; class Tepidihabitantia; order SM23-42; family JAOAFX01; genus JAOAFX01. The sequence goes on along the minus strand of DAIRCK010000053.1, from coordinate 6,453 downwards.
CATCAACATTGTTGTTGAAAGGTTCGTTACCACTGTTCCCTTTCTTTGACTTAAGATAAAATCAGTGGCAAGGGCGAGTGTCTTTTCTTCACCAATCGCATTTCCATTTTCATCGACAATGGATAATCTATCTCCATCAGGGTCAAGGGCAAATCCCAGATCAAGTCTTTTTCTTTTTACAAGTGCACATAATTTGGTGATATTCTCAGGAGTGGGTTCTGGAGGCCTGGGAAATCGTGGTTTAAAACTGCAGTGTATTTTATAAACCTTACAACCCGCCATTTCAAGGAGGGCAGGAAGAGCAACTGAACCTGCACCACATACTCCATCAACCCCGACTTTTAATCCAAGATTTTTTAATTTGAAATGATTGATTATCGTTTTTATATGGTCTTCATAAGGTTTTTCATACTCGGTGCATTCTCCAAAATGTCGCATATATTCTATTATTTTATCCTTATTGAGTTCAAAGAAATCAAGGAAGACAGAAAATTTTCTAAACTCATGCACATTTATAAATTCCCCTCTGGGCGAGATGAATTTTATGCCATTCCATTCTGGTGGATTATGGCTTGCAGTGGCAACTGCTCCACCATCTGCTTTCAGTTTGCGAACCATAAATACTACTGTTGGCGTGGGAACAATCCCAAGGTCTATAACATTGCAGCCCATCATATTAAATCCATCTATGACACCACCACCGATCTGGGGATATGATTTTCTTGTATCATAGCCCACGACCATCTTTTTTGCATTTAGAAAAATCGCATAGACCTGGGCATAAAATCCAGCGCTCGCATAACTCAAGTCTTTAAATGCAATACCCCTCAATCCTGATACTGAAAATATCCGTGCCATAAAAGAGTATACATTAAAAAAATATTATTGTCAATAAAATAATTTTCTATATTCTTTTGCTCTTAACAGTCTTTTCATATTTATGAATTTCTGATAGCCAGTCAGGATCAGAAGGAACATCAGATATAAGACAATAATAATCCCAGACTCCATTAAAGGGCATCGTCTTTAAATTTTCATAGAGACACAACCTTGATAAATAATCCTTTTTCTCTTCATATTCCAATAATTTTTTCTTTGGCTCAAGGAGTGCATAAAGAATGGCTTTTTGAACTGCCCTTGCACCAATAACCCAGGCACCAACCCGATTTAGTGTAGCATCAAAATAGTCAAGTCCAATATGCACTTGGTTTAAGGCATCGCACCTTGCTATTTCCAGGAAGAGTTCCCTCAATGTATCATCAAAAAGTGGTATATGGTCGCTATCCCAGCGCACACCCCGGCTGATATGGAGATAGATTTCTTTCATAAAGAGCAAAAGAGAAGATATTTTATCTGCTACTGATTCGGTGGGATGGAAATGTCCAAGGTCAAGGCAGAGCATTAGATTGTTCTTTAAGGCATAACCAAGATAGAATTCAAAAGAGCCAACGACATATGTCTCTGTGCCAATTCCAAATAGTTTTGGCTCTAATGCATCTTTTAAGAATTTTTTATTATATTCTTTTTTAAATACTTCATCCAGGGAATTTAAAAGTAATCTGCGGTATCCTATCCGATCGATACAGATGTCCTTCATACCATCTGGAATCCAGAGATTGTGGATCACTGGTCTATTCAATTTTTTGCCAATCTCTGCCGCAATTTTTCTGCAGCATAAGACATGTTCAACCCAGAATCTTCGAATCTCATTATTTTTACTGCTCAATGTGAATCCATTTTCAGAAAGGGGATGGGAGAATAGGGTTGAGTTAAAATCAATCGCAAGATTTTTTTGTTTTGCCCATTCAATCCAGGTTTCAAAATGGTCAATCTTTATTTCATTTCGCTCAACGGATTTGTCTCCAAAATCACCATAGATTGCATGGAGACTAACGCGATGCTTACCCGGAATTAGGCATAGTGCCATCTCAAGGTCCTGTTTCAATTCTTTGATATTCCTTGCCCTGCCTGGATAATTTCCTGTTACCTGGATGCCACCAGATAACCCACCATTTTTGGACTCAAAACCTGTTACATCATCACCCTGCCAGCATTGTAATGAGATATTTTTATCTTTTAATTTATTAATTGCTAAATCTGTATCTACGCCGAGTTTCCCATAAATATCCCGGGCAAATCTGTATTGGTCTTTAATATTTTTCTTCATAACTTTCCCCCATTTTTAAATTTTTTATTGACAAGTTCACGATAGTATCCATAGATATCATCCCAGGATTTTGTATCAACAGGGATGTATTCATTAAATGCGAAAGACATTCTCACGATATTTCTGAGTTCATAAATTGAATTCAATTCACCTTTTGCCATTGCCTGGGTTAAAATATTGCCAATGGCAGTCGCCTCAACCGGGCCTGCATATACTACAATTCCTGTGGCATCAGCAGTAAACTGGCAGAGCATTTCATTTAAAGAACCGCCACCGATTATGTGGATAACTCCAAAATCTCGGTTTGTTATTTCCTTTATCTGTTCAAGGGTATGGCGATAGGCAAGGCTGAGGCTTTCTAAGATACAGCGCACGAATTGACCAATGGTTTCGGGCTTTTGCTGACCAGTTTCTTCACAATACTTGAGAATCTCTTCGGTCATACTCTTTGGACTTAAAAACCTTATATCAAATGGATTAATTATACTTAAAAAAGGTTTTTCATTACGGGCAAGGTATATCAATGTATTATAATCAAGAGACTGTTTTCCTTCCCATTCTATTTTACAGGCGTGCAGTATTCCTAAACCCAGTATGTTCTTCAAAAATCTAAAGGTCTGACCAATCCCACCCTCGTTTGTGAAATTATATTCAAAAGATTTTTGATTGATGATTGGTCTATCTGATTCAATCCCCATCAATGACCAGGTGCCAGAGCTGATATATATAAAATCTTTTCGTTTTGCCGGCACTGCAGCAACTGCTGAACCTGTATCATGGGTAGCAACGGCAATTACTTCTATATCTGAATAACCAGAAGGGGTCTTCAGCGGTCCAATCTTAGTTCCAGGTTGCAGAATCTTCTGAAATGTTTCTTTCTTTATTTTCAGAAAATCAAGGATGAGTGGATCCCAGTCTCTTAATGATGGATTGTATAACTGGGTTGTTGTAGCGAAAGTAAACTCACTAAATTTTTTTCCAGTGAGAAAGAAATTGAAGATATCGGGCATAAAAAGTATTGTAGATGCCCTTTTCAATAAATCACTTTGGTTTAAAACCATTGAATATAACTGATAAATGGTATTTATCTCCAGTAATTGAATCCCAGTCCGCCTATAGAGTTCTTCCCTGCTTATGAATTTTGATAATTCTTGAATCATTCCTCTGGTTCGCTGGTCACGATATGAGAACGGTTGTGTTATTAGATTATTATTATCATCAAAAATTCCAAAGTCAACGCCCCAGGTATCAATACCAATTGATTTGATATTCTTTGTATACTGCAAGGCAATATTTAAGCCTTTAATTATCTCCTTATATAGATAATCAGTATCCCAGTGTAGTCCATCGGAAAGTGTTATTGGGCAGTTTTTAAAGCGGTGTATTTCCTTCATAGTTAATTTATCATTCTCAAGAAAGCCAATTATTGCCCTGCCCGATTCAGCACCAAGGTCAAAGGCAAGATATGTATCAGCCATTTTTCTTTAAATTAAATATTTTTTCTAATTCTTTCAACTGTATACTATTCAGTCCCTGGGGATTATAGCCCGCATTTCTACATATAAAAAATATTTCGATTGCTTTATCTACTGTATCAATGAGGTCAAATGCCTCATAAAGGTCTTTACCAATTGCTACACAACCATGTCTTTCCCAGATTATCAATCTGCGGTCTTTGAGTTTCTTTAGCGTTGCGCGGGCAAGTCTTTCTGTTCCGGGGCAATTATATTTCACATAACCCACACCTTCGGGAATGACAACCTTCACCTCTGGATGGATTGACCAGATCAAACGATTGAACATATTCTCACTGGAATACTTTTTTATATGAGAGAGTGCTATTATATGATTGGGATGGGTGTGGATTATCGCCTTTTTATCAACTTTATTCTTTAAAAGAAATGAATGTATCAAGAGATGGCTTATGAATTCTGATGTTGAGAAGATTTTTCTATTTCCGTCAATTATATAGTAACCATCAACTGTTTCTGAAATTTGAACAAGCAAAAGACATTTTTGAGGTTCTCTTTTTATATCCCGAAGACGCACACCAGTACCGGTGACAAGAAATAAACGATTTGCAAGAATTGGTTCACCAATCTTCATTGGTATTTTATTGGATTTATTAGTCCATTTTTTTATTGTAATTATATCCGTAACATCAACCGAAATATTACCGGCATTTCTCTCTGCCCAACCTTTTTCCCAGAGCCAGGCTGATACATTTTTAATTTCAGACAAAATTGCTAAAAGGCCCTTGAATTCCTCAGGATTTTGCTGTATTGTTTGTTTCTTTATATCCATTGATACCATAACTCCTTTGTTCACCAATATCAGGAATAACTGGTTTTGACGGAACAAAATTTAAATCTTCAAGTTTAAAATTACCTTTTTTATCGATCCTTAAGATTATTGACTGATAGGGTTTGAATTGGAGATTTACTTCATTTTTATGACCTGCATAGTTTATTCCAATCTTTATATTCATATCGGTTTCGCAGAAAGACTGTCCGTAGCGCATTGGATAAGTAATTGATTTTGTCATTGGATGGCTGAAGAAAATAATAAGGTCATCATCAATCTTACGACACCAGAACTCCGGGAGTAAATGACCTTCTATCAACGGTGATTTTTTTGCTGTCTTCTGCAATACGCCGCTGACACTCTTCTGAGAAAAGAGTTCTCTGGTGAGGTCATCATATTTTTTTTCTTTGTTAAATCCGGGCTGGCTTGGTTTTTTTATGATGCATATGGGACAACCCTGTTTTGCAAGTCTGATAAAATTCTGCAGTGCATTGATATCAAGCCAGTCAACATCTATGTATAGGTAATCAAGTTTCATATTATCAATAAAGAGCATACCATCTTTGAATTCTGCAGTGTCAAGAAAATAATTTGTAACCCAGATGGGTCTGAAACCCTTTACTGCCTCAGGAAATTTTACATACTGCAGTTCCCAGTGATAATGGGCACTGGGACGCTGTAATTCTTCTGGCAATTCATTCTGAATCCAGACATCTTCAAGTGGAAGATAGACTGCAACTTCACCATAAGGTTTTCCCAGACGCATAAATTCACTAACCTTTTCAAGGTATTGATTGAGTTCGGGCAATTCTCGGGCAAAATTGCAATCTGGTCCAATGTGTACTGTAGCATAGAACCTATTCTTACCGCCTGGTGGATTATAAGGCATTCCATGCCACACAATGAAATTTATACCATTGGCAAACATTGCATCAGCAAGGAGTTTTAAATCAGCAAGTTGCTCCTTCTCCTGATATGGACCAGGACCAGGGTATGGTTGCCAGCCATAGATACAGGTAAAAGTCTCAGCAGAGATGATTGGTTTATTTGAAAGTGCACCTGCAGATGCAGGAATCTGGGAGAAGTGCGGGTCAAATAATAGAGATTCGCTCTCTGGAACATCTACACAGGCATATGCTGCGAGCAAGTCGGTTGGTGCACCGTGGCACTGGACACGCGAGATACATCCAAGTTTGTGGCAGATTTCAGTAAATGGTTTATAAAACTCATTTATTATTAGTCGGGCGATGAGTTTTCTATAATCATAACGAATAGACTGTCTTTTGTTCAAATCCCGAATGTATAATCTTATATCATAGCCAAATTCATCCATAAAAAATTTTTCAAATCCTTCAGTCCAGAGCAATTCGGTCTCTACTTCCCAGGAGTCGCAGAATAGCGCAGAAGGGCTTATCTTTAAACTGGGTTCAAGGAACCTGCCGAGTTTTTCTCCATACCTTTCAAGGGCATTGTGGTCAAGATGGTTCAGGATATATCCGGGCTTTGAATGCGGTATTTCCCAGGATTTTTCCAATCGCTGTGCGGATAGACCATAAAAATTCCTTGATGCATCCTTCTCATCAATAAATGAGCCACCAAAGGGCCAGGCAGTTCCAAATGTAAAATCACAACCGAGCCCAATCTTCGTTGCATATTCTTTTGTGTATGCTACAATCCTGCCCAATTCTTCTGAAAGCCATTCTGGACCTGGTTCTGAATTGGGAAGAGGATATAACCAGGCAAGTTCAACACCACCAAAATTATTTTTTTTGCACCAATCAAGTTGGTATTCAACCACCCTGGGGTCAATCTTTCCTGAAAACCACCACCAGCGTGTATAGGGTTTGGCATTTTTATAAATCTTTTCTATCATAGTTTCTCAAAGAATAAAATTATATCTTGAAATATTCCTGTGTCAACGAAAAAATCTGAGGTTTACCCACATCTTTAAATTGATTAGCATAAACTATTCTGTAAATAAC
>DAIRCK010000052.1:0-8428 GCA_036796695.1 bacterium | reverse complement strand
TATATCTATTTTTAAATCTTTTTCAAGAGCCATACACAACTTTTATTATACTCCCATTAATTTTTTTCTGGCTGTGTAAGAGAGTTTAATTTTTAACGGATTATTGAACGAGAAGTCTATAAAGTCTAAGGCAAAATAAAAAGGGGTGAAGTGAATCTGAACGAGGATTTGATTCAAGCTATAAAAAAGGGCGATATGTCTGCCTTAAATATTTGTCTTGAGAGGGGCGCAGATATAAATGCCCGGGATGTGAATGGATTTACTGCATTAATGCACGCTGCCAAAAGAGGTCATACAAAGGTGGTGAGTTTACTCATAGACAAGGGTGCGGATGTGAACGCAAAAGATAATAAGGGCGAGACTGCATTAATGTGGGCCGCTGAAAATGGCGATACCGAGATGATGTCAATATTAAAAAATGCTGGTGCAAAGGAATAACCGGTTTTTCACTTGTTTTTTCAATTGACAAACCCTTTTATCATATTTTTTTAAAGAAAGATTAGAAAGATTTTAGTTGGCAAAAAATTTCTTATCTTATTAAATAGTAATGGGATAACAAAATAATTGTGCGAAAAATAAATCTGAACATTTATATCTTAATTCAGCCGATTAGTTTCTCAAATAGTTTCGGATTTTTAGCAGCAGATATTGCAGTATCGTAGGTTATCAAGCCCTGCAAATATAAATTCTTGATTACTTCATCCATAGATTGCATATGCTGGGATGAACTGGTGCGAATGATATTATCTATCTGATTGGTCTTTTTTTCTTTTATTACATTTCTAACAGCCTCATTAGCAATCAGAACTTCACAGGCAAGCACCCTTCCTTTTTTATCAGCCCGGGGCAGGAGTCTTTGGCAGATTACAGCAAGAAGGACAGAAGCCAGCTGGTATCTTATCTGTTCTTGTTGGTGGGGTGGAAAGACATCAATAATTCTATCAATTGAGGATGCTGCATCAATTGTATGGAGCGTGGCAATTACCAGATGCCCGGTTTCCGCTGCGGTCAGGGTTGTTGAAATAGTCTCCAGGTCTCTCATTTCTCCAACACCGATAATATCCGGATTTTGTCTTAGGATGTGAATCAGTGCCCGTGAGAATGACTTTGCATCGGAATATGCTTCTTGTTGAACAATTATACTTTTGTTTGGCGTATGAATATATTCTACAGGGTCCTCAATAGTAATTATCTTACACCTTCGCTCGCGATTTATAAAATCAATAACGGCGTTAAAGGTTGTTGTTTTACCCATACCTGTTGCACCGGTAATGAGCAATAATCCACTTGTCTTCCTGCTTAATTCTACAAGAATAGGGGGCAAGCCAAGTTCCTCAAAAGACTTCACTTCTAAAATTCCCAATCTTATTGCCGCTTCCATATTACCACGATGATAATAAAGACTCACTCTGAAATATCCGAGTTCGGGTAAAGAAAAGGCAAGGCACAATTCTTTTTCTATTTCAAATCTCTTTATCTGGTCTTCACGAATTATTTCAGTAATTAAGCCTTTTATCTTTCCCGGGGTAAGTGGTTCATAATTCATAATGATTATTTCTCCATTAACCCTCATAAATGGGGGTGTGCCAGTGACAAGATGCAAATCTGATGCATTTGCTTCTCTTGCGGATTTCAGCAAATTGTAAAATTGGTTCATCGGATAATCCTCCTTCTTTCGATTGGAGATATTACACATAAAATTTTGGCAATAATATTATCTTTTGGTATCTGCTCAAAAATTCCATTAGGTGTATATGTTATTACCACGAAATGAGTCGAATCTGATACAAAAGTTTGGTTAATATTATCAGGCATTTTTACAAGTTGATAATCCATAGGTAGAAGTATGGAACCATTCACATAAACATTATTATACTTAACTTCAATTTTCTCCATAGGCTTTCCCACGATCCTACCAATTGTGGTTACCCTATAGTAGGATGGGGACTTGAAGAGAACGAAATCGCCTCTTTGATATTCTCCACGGTAAAACTTTGAATATATTCCAAAGACTTGTTCACCTTGAATAAAGTTGGGCTCAAAATTTGAAATCATTATTGTGGCCCTGATAAAAAAGATGTTTAGAAAAATAAGAATTAATGCTCTGAAAAGAAAGAAGAAAGAAACCGAAGTTACAGCGATACCTATTCTGACTGGTATATTCAGTAATAATTTCTTTACTTCAAAATAATGATTGACAGCATCGTAGGAGGAATAAATCAGTAAAAGTGCCATAAGGATTAAGACAAAATCTGAGACTAACATATTAAAGGTAATCAACAAAATGAGAACTAAAAGTAAAAAAGATACAATGAAAAGTATCCCCATCCATTTACGACGTTGTAGAAAGTGCACTAAACCGGGGACAAATCCACCTATTGTGATAAGGACTATGTCAAGATAAGTAGGGAATCTTTGGACTACAAATTTTGCGACAACTTTACTATATCGCCTTAAATATGAGGTAACATCTAATTCTTCGACTTCATTTTTATGGCTTCTGACTCCTTTTAACCTTTTTACAACGAATTTTGACTTCTTCCCTGTGCGCGGTGGATATAGAGATATTTCTTTATTCCGCAACAAATCCGCATCACATTGCAGGCACTTCTTACTATCAGGCGAATTCTCCCAACCACACCTGGGGCATTTCATATCTTCGCATTACACGGATGAGCGCGAATAACGGCAAGGATTTGCACTGATTTTATCTGTTTCATTTCTTTCGTTCTGTCTCAATCTTAGAAGATATTGAGACATCAGTTTCGTAATATTCTAATTTGTGTTTTTTGCCCTTCATCTCGCCGATAGCCTTTTCCACCATTTCAGCTATCTCAAGACATTTTTTACCTTTGATGCCCTTAATATCCAGATGGACCTCACCGTTTTCGTCAATAATTATTTCTAATTCGGTTTTTGACATTATTAAACCTCCCTTGATTTGAAAAATTTTCGAACAAACCAGGAATAAATCTTCTCAAATATACTTTGATTCTGCAATTCCCTGTATGCATCTATACACTCTTGATAATCCGGTTTCATTTTAATTGCCCGTTCATAATAATCTTTGGCATTTCTATTTATCCTCATCATATGATAACATTTACCAATCAAGAAATTAATAAATGGACTTTTTGGATTTAGTTCTAATGCTTTTTTAAAATAAGTAAGGGCAGGGGTCGGTTCTTTTACAGATAAAAAACTTATCCCGATTCTGAGATAGATAAACGGATTATTTTTATCACACTCCATTGCCTTGCGAAAACAGAATTCTGCATTTCTATAGTCATTTGCAATAATTATGTCACCCCTGGCAAGCCATAATAATGGAGAGTTTGACCTTTTCTTCATTGATTGATCAGAATAGGCAATTGCTCGTTCAATCTCACCCTTTCTACCAAGCGCCATTGCCTTGACCGCTATCAAATCAGGATTTTCACCAATGACTTCTATACCTTTATCTGCCCATATTATCGCCTCATCAAATTCACCAAGGTCAATCAGACATAAAACTTGACCAATCCAGGCATCAGGGATATCTACTTTATAACTCAATGCCCGGGAAAAATAGCGCAATGCTGCTTCAAAATCACCGTTCAGTTGAGCCTCTTTTGCCTGTTTAATATAATATATCTCATCATACCCTTTTTTAACATCTTCAGGTGTTGGCTTCTGTTTTATAAAAATTTCTAAATTTTCAAACCTTCCCATTTCTGCTCCGCAGAATACAGACTATCACAGGATTTAACAAATAGATGGTCACAGGAAATGGATTTCACGAGATAAATGCAGGATAATGGTATCATGTATAGATTCTTCGTTTAACAGTAAGTTTAGGCGTACCAAAATTGGCAAGGAGGGCTACTTTATAATCAGAACCTGCGACATAGTAATACATTTGGTCAACCATAGCCTTTGCTAATCTTGGAACAGCTTTAATCTCAAGGATTACTTTTTCATCAATCACAAAATCTGGACGATATACACCAATCTTATGCCCCTTATATTTCACATCCAAAGTTTTCTCTTCAACAAAAGGAATATTCTGCTTCGTTAATTCAATCTTAATAGCTTCATGATAGATATTTTCTTTATGAACTGGTCCTAAATGCTTGTGAACCTCATATAGTACCCCGATAATTTTATATGTCAAATCTTTATACAATAAATCCGCACTCATTTTTTCCCCTGTGCTAATCCGTGTTTTCCCTTTTCAGCGTTCATCCGCGGAATCCTCAATTATTCTAATACTTCCTTAAAACCAACTTAATTCTGCGCTCTTCAGTGGTCTCCTGCACTATATTGAATCCCCTCTTAGTAATCTCTTCTTTTATCTTTTGGTAAGCATATTGCTGTTTGATTTTATTCAGGAACTGTTTGCCAATCTTATTTAACTCTTCGTTTGATCTATTTATACCCTTTACACAGATTGTTAGTCTTTCGTGGACATCCTTTTTTAATGTTAATGTTATATCATCCTTTGTAAAAACGAGTTCCTCTTCAGGTTTCAACGCCTCCTCAATTATTTGACTCTTCTCATCAGTAATTTGGACCTCATTTGTAACATCCTTTTCTTCCTGAACCTCTGTTCTTTTCATCAGTTTAAAACCCAGACCTGCTGCCGCAGCTGCCGCAACCGCACTTACTACAGGCCAGCCACCAATGACCACAGGCACAATGATACATATTACAGACATAGAACCTCCTATATTTCCAGTCTTCTTTTTTCTGTAATTTCTAATTCTTCTTCAGGCCGTGATGCCCTTCTTGTCCTTGTTTCAGCCCATCTTCTCAAGGCTTCAATCTCCTCAGCCATCGTTTTTGATAATGGCACCGTCTCTTTTACTGCCCTTTCTATTGCTTCGGTAGTTAAATCTGTTCCTTTTTCAAAGACATCAAATAATGCCGAGATGATTGCCTCTTCTATTTCGGCACCGCTAAATCCTTCGGTTATTTTACTCAATCTTTCTATATCAAAATTCTTTGGGTCACGCCGTCGTTTGAGTAAATGGATGGCAAATATCTCTTTTCGCTCACGATAAGTAGGTAAATCAACAAAGAATATTTCATCAAACCGTCCCTTTCTCAACAACTCAGGTGGTAATTGGGTAATATTATTGGCAGTTGCAATTACAAAGACCGGGCTTGTCTTTTCCTGGAGCCAGGTGATGAAACTACCAAAAACCCTGGCTGTAGTTCCGGCATCAGAAAATGTTGAACTCTGGGTGCCGGCAAATGCCTTTTCAATCTCATCAATCCATAAAATTGCTGGAGCAACCGATTCAGAAACCTGTATTGCCTTGCGCACATTCTCTTCTGATGAACCAACAAGGCTGGAAAAGACCTTACCCAGGTCAAATCTTAATAGCGGCACTCTCCACAAAGAAGCAAGTGCCTTGGCACATAAACTCTTTCCACATCCCTGAACTCCTATCAGCAAAACTCCCTTTGGTGCAGGCAAGCCAAACTCTTTGGCTTTTTCAGAAAATGCCAGGCTTCTCTTTCTTAGCCATTCTTTCAAAAGTTCCAGACCACCGATATTATTGAATTGTTCTGTAGATGAAAAATATTCTAAGAGTCCTGATTTCTTGATGATCTGTTCTTTTTCAGCAAGGATAACTGGAATGTCTTCTTCTTTCAATCTTCCACCCATAACAAGGGTTTTGGCAAAGACATTCTCTGCCTCGTTGAGGGTCAATCCCAATGCAGATTTTAAAATCCTTTCGCGCTGTTCTGGTGTCAATGAGATTTTTAATTCAGTCTTTTCATTCACTTCTTTTATAATCTGGGATAAAAGTTCATCCAATTCTTTTAAATCCGGAAGGTCAAGGGTCATAACAGTAATTTCCTTATCCAGTTCCATCGGAATCTTCATATGGGGTGAGACAAGGATTAATGTTTTGAAACTACTCTTTAGATAATCACTCAGTTCACGCAACTTCCGCACCACCGAAGGTTCACCCATAAATGGGTGTAAATCTTTAAATACAAATATCGCTGGTTCTACCATTTCAATAACATTATTAAGGGCAATAATCGGGTCACAGGTCTGGGTGTCTATCTTCTTGGATTGAATCGATTGCCCGTATGGATATAACCCTCTGGTGATAGACCAGCAATATACTTTTTTATCCCTTGCCCTGGCGATTTCCGCAATCATCTTTTCTGCCCTTAACTCTTCATAGGTCTCAACAAGAATGATAGGATACCTTGCCCGGATTAATATCTCTAATTCTTCTTTTTTTGTCATCTTCACCTCGCATCTCTAACGGGGTAAATCCTTCTTACTTTTGTCATTGCGACCCGCCACTTTCTTTGGCGGAGAAGCAATCTCAACTTGAGATTCTTCGTCCCGCCTATTTGCAATAGGCGAGAACTCAGAATGACAGAAAGTGAGGGCAAGCGCTGTATCAAGCGCCAATCCATCTAAATACTTAAATGCTACTGTCCCATCTTCATCAATCACTACTTCTTGCATCAATGAGAGATAACTACTCATCTCAGGTCTCGGTTTTAATAAATCCAGTATTTTGATAATTATACCCTTATTTTTTGCATAGTCAAGTGCCTCCGCAATTTCATCTGCGTTTACTCTCCGTGCTAATTCTGCATTTCTTCTTTTCAGTGCTAATCCGTGGATAGTCTTGTTATCTGTGTCAATCCGTGTGTTCACATAAGGAAAGTAGTTGGTCAAAAGGTATAAAGTCTTATCCGGAATCTTTTTAGCCATCCAGTCTATAATCTTTTTATAGCAACAATCCAGATGCCCGGGTAAAAGCAGATGCCGTAGTAGAATCTGATTCTTTAGTTGAGTAATATTCCTTGTAACCGTTTCAAAGAACTCTGGGCCTTTTGCAATTGTCTCTGCGCATTCATTATTACCAAAATGTATATCTACAATGACATATTCGAAAAATTCGTTTATAATTCGGCTTATTTTTGGTTGAAAATACATATTTGTATAAAAAACCAGGGGTATTTCTGATTTGATTTTCTCGATCAGTTCAAATATTGTTAGCAAGTGAGCCGATGGCTCCCCACCGATGAAACTGATAGTCTTGGGTTTTATTTCTTCAATTTCCTTTTTTACTTTCTCTACAAACCTTTCATCTACTTTAATAAAATCTGTGCCCATCCATGTCTTTTTATCCTGTGCTAATCTTGTGCTATTTAATCTGTGCCCATCTGTGTATTTTGCCAATTCATTTTCTTCTTTTACCGAACAAAAAGAGCAATCAAGGCTGCATCCAGCAAAATATATCGCATAGGTTGGTGCAATCTCTTCGTTCTCATTGACCAGAACTGTGGTATTAAAAACTTTTGAATCCCTGCCTACACCACATACACCCCTTTCGTTCTTTAACCTGTTTACCCCGCATTTTTTAGGACAGATTGTGCAGGTTTCATACTCCCTCAATATAAGATTCATTTTTTTATTCATAATTTATATTTAAGTATAATCAAAACTTCTCTGATGTCAATCAGTTTGTATTTTTTTTCTGTTACTCTGAATTTTTCCCTTGTGTCAAGTTTATCCCCTTCTTCTGTCATTCTGAGACACTTCTTCTTTCTGTCATTCTGACCCTGAACGAAGTGAAGGGGAAGAATCTCTTCTTCCCGTCATTTTTATTCAGATTCTTCGGGCTTCTAACGAAGCCCTCAGAATGACAGGGAATAAGGGTGTGTCATTCTGAATGGAGTGTTTCTGATTCCTGTGATTATGAATGGAGCGTTTTTTTATCATTGTCATTCTGAACAGAGCGTTCCTCATTATTGTCATTCTGAACGAAGCGTCAGCGGAGTGAAGAATCTCTTGGATTTCAAGGCAAAGTCCTGAAGGCAGGTTAAGGGGGATAATGAATCTCGCCTATTCTTCGGATTTTATTTTTCTCTTCTTGTAATCCAAACGATAAATAATAATCCTGCAAATGCGCAAACTATGCCAATTACAGAATAAACCCATTTGGGACGTAATTCACTGATACTCACATAAGCTAAATATCCTATAAGGATAGTGATAATCGCCCAAATCCCCCGAGCTCGGTTCATCAACCTCTGCTCATCAAATTTATCTTTCATAGCAATTTTTAGTATAATTACTCTTATGAATTTGTCAATAAATTTTTTTTCTTTTGTTGACATAATGGGTATTTTTTATATAATTTTATGTTTTGGGAGGCATAATGAGAAGATTTAATATTTATCATCTAAGGTTTTTTGTCTTTCTTATCATCTCTTGCCTTTTTCTACTATCAGTATTTCTCTTTGCCGAAAAAGTCTGTCCCAAGTGTGGCAGAAAATATCCTGATACTGATAACTTCTGCGCCTATTGTGATGCTGAGGATGGCGGTCCGGTGAGGTTGGTGAAGGTGAAACCGCAGACCAGGCCTGCGATTGTTGCTGAGATTAAGCTTAGTGGTGATAGTGT
>DAIRCK010000051.1:0-8487 GCA_036796695.1 bacterium | reverse complement strand
TTGTCGGATAAATCCGACCGCTACAAAAAATCATTAAAATCCAAGATGTGGGTAACCTCAGGTTTATTTCTATTGACTTTTTTTAGATTTTTTATATAATATTTTGTTTTTCATTGTTCTTTGAAATTTCAATGCTCATCAAGAGAGGCTGAGGGACGGGCCCAGTGACGCCTCGGCAACCCGCCAAGGGCGGGTGCCAATTCCCGCCCGAATAGGGAGAGATGAGTGTTAACTCAGAAAAATAAACCTTCCTGAATTCGGGAAGGTTTTTTGTTTACCACTCATCCCCCTGATTAAAATTCTAAATCCTGAGCACGAATTTATTAACGAATGATTGGTGCTTGGAATTTGGAATTAGCATTTTTTATTAATAAAGGGGGTATTATGAAAAAAACCATTGATGAGATAAACGATAAAATAAAAAAAGGAAAGGCGGTCGTTTTTACTGCTGAAGAGATTATTGATGTTGTAAAAGAAAAAGGGATAAAAGAGGCAGCAAAAGAGGTTGATGTTGTTACGACCGGAACATTCGGTCCAATGTGTTCTTCAGGTGCATTCTTAAATCTTGGACATACCAGACCAAGGATGAGAATTACAAAGGCATGGCTGAATGATGTTGAGGTATTCTGTGGCATTGCTGCAGTTGATTTATATATAGGCGCAACCCAGATACCAGATAATGACCCTGCTAATACAGAATATCCTGGAAAATTTAAATATGGTGGTGGTCATTTGATCGAAGACCTTGTTTCAGGCAAGAGAATAAAGATAAAGGCACTTTCTTACGGAACCGACTGTTATCCAAGAAAAGAATTAAAAGGAGAATTTACATTAAATGAGATAAACGATGCGTTTCTATTTAACCCCAGAAATTGCTACCAGAACTATAATGTTGCAGTCAATATGGGAAAAGAAAAAATTCATACATATCTTGGTATTTTAAAACCGAACCTGGGCAATGCAAATTACTGCTCGGCTGGACAGATATCGCCGCTATTAAATGACCCAGAATATCTAACGATTGGTATCGGTACAAGGATATTTTTGGGGGGTGGCATAGGCTATATTGTCTGGCACGGAACACAGCACGACCCATCGGTTCCCAGGAATGAAAAGGGGGTACCAATTAGTGGTTCAGGCACTATTGCTGTAATTGGCGACCTCAAGAAGATGAAACCAGAATACCTGAGAGGAACATCGATAATTGGTTATGGTGTAAGTTTGAGTGTTGGTATCGGCATACCAATTCCTGTCCTTAATCAGGAAATATTACTTCGCACCTGTATCACGGACAAAGACATAATTGCACCGATTGTAGATTACTCTTATGATTATCCTAATCTTACAGGTAAGATAATCGGCACAATAGATTATGCTTCTTTGAAGACAGGTAAGATTAAGATCGGCAATAAAACCGTTCCTACATTTCCTATTTCAAGTTATTCAAAGGCTAAAAAAATTTGTGAAGTCTTAAAATCCTGGATAAAAGCAGGCAGGTTCTATATTACTGAACCGGTTGAGAAATTGCCTGGTAAGGAATCAGGGATAAAATTTAAACCATTTAGAGGAAGATATAGATAAAAAGGGGGAAAAATGGAGATCTCAAAGAAGGTTGTCTTACATTTTCCAGAAGATTTGGTGGAAAAACCGATAACCTATGAACTTGTAAAAAATTATGACATTGTATTTAATATTCTCAAAGCAAAGGTTGCGATTGATGGAGGAGAAGGATTGTTGTTGTTAGAACTCACTGGGACAGAAGAAAATCTGAATAAGAGTTTAAATTATCTTAAAAAGATTGGTGTAAAGACTGAACCGCTCACCAGGGATATAATCTGGTCAAAGGATAACTGTGTAATGTGTGGAATCTGCTCAAGTATCTGCCCGAGCCATGCTTTCTATATCAAACCACCTGAGATGGAAGTAGAATTTGAACCGGAGAAATGTATCGGTTGCGAAGAATGTCTTAAGGTCTGTCCATATAATGCCATAAGATTGAAATTGATTTAATGAAAGCCGATCTTTATATACCGCGAACATACAGGGATTATTATCCTGATGAACGATTTGTGCGATTTAATGTTTTAGAAAAAGAGAGCGACCTTTTTATCCTAACAAAAAAAGAACTTGCGACTCAGGCATATTACATCCTTTCTGAACTGCGGGCGCAGATTGAATCCTATATTGAAATAGACAGGGATTTTTTGACATCCCTGGAGCCAGTTAAAATTATTGAACCAGCAGCTGAGATTGTCAGGGAAATGGCAATGGTTTCGGAAAAGATGGGTGTTGGTCCTATGGCAGCAGTTGCGGGTGCAATAAGTGAGAGCGTATGCAGATACCTCGCACAATTTTCTGATGAGGTCATCGTGGAAAATGGGGGTGATATTTTCATTATAAATAAACAACCGATAACTATTGCGATTTATGCAGGCGATTCACCACTCTCAATGAATCTCGGGATAGAAATTGAACCGGCTTTTGAAGGCATTGGGGTTGCAACTTCTTCCGGGACTGTTGGTCATTCAATCAGTTTTGGTAATGCAGATGCAGTTACTGTGATTTCAAAAAATGGTGGTTTTGCAGATGCTGCAGCGACGGCAATTAGTAATATGGTGAAGACAAGGGATGATATAAAAAATGCACTGGATTTCGCAATGAAGATACCAGAAATACTTGGTATTGTGATAATAATGGGTGACGAAATTGGTGCGGCAGGAGAATCTCTGAAACTGAAGGCAATTACTGCTTAGTGTGATATAAATTTAATATCAGACTTGACTCAATTTTGATTTTATGTATAATGTGTTTCAAGGAGCTAAATGCTGGAGAGATTGATAAAGGAAAAAAGGGCAAAGGTAGGGATAATAGGCCTTGGTTATGTAGGTCTGCCACTTGCCCTTGAATTATGTCGCCAGGGTTTCAGTATTATTGGTGTGGATATTGATAAAGAACGGGTTGATAAAATAAATCGTGGTATTTCCTTCATTGATGATGTCCCGCAGAATGAACTTACAGGATTTGTAAGACAGAAGAAATTATCCGCGACTACTGATTATAAAAAATTAAAGGGTGCAGATATAATAATAATCTGTGTCCCCACACCTGTGAATATAAACAAAGAGCCAGATCTAAATCCAGTTATTAACAGTTCTGAAAATATTGCAAAGGTCTTGCGTAGAAATCAACTTGTTATCCTGAAAAGCACAACCTTTCCTGAAACAACCGAGAAGATTGTATTGCCCATTTTGAATCAAAGGGGTTTGAAAGTAGGTAAAGATTTTTATCTTGCGTTCTGCCCGGAACGAATTGACCCGGGGAATAAAAGATTTGGAGTTGCCAATACCCCAGCGGTCGTTGGTGGGGTAACAAAACGATGCACACGCATTGCAACACTATTTTACAAACAATTTGTCAACAATGTTGTGCCGGTATCATCAGCACGGACCGCGGAGATGACCAAACTCCTTGAGAATACATTTAGAAATGTGAATATTGCCTTAGTAAATGAATTTGCCCAATTATGTGAGAGGATGGGAAATATCAATATCTGGGAGGTGATTGAGGCAGCAAAGACAAAGCCATTCGGTTTTATGCCCTTTTATCCAGGACCTGGTGTTGGTGGGCATTGTATACCTGTTGACCCTTATTATCTTTCTTATAAAGCGCGGGAATATGATTTCCATACAGTATTTATTGAACTTTCTGCCCGTGTGAATGAAGAGATGCCATATTTTGTGGTGAATAAGACGATTGAAGAATTGAGCAGATCCGGAATCTGTCCTGCCCAGGCAAAGGTGCTTTTACTGGGAATGGCATTCAAGAAAGATATCTCAGACCTCAGGGATTCGCCTGCGATTAAGGTTTATCAAATAATCAAGGATAAAGTGGCAAAATTGGAATATAATGATCCTCATGTCCCTTATTTTGAACTCAACGGCAAAAAAATCAAATCTGTTAAACTTGATTTTAAAAGATTGAATAGATATGATGCAGTGGTAATTCTCACAGACCATTCTGCCTATGATTATGAGAAAATTGTTAAATATGCGCGGCTTATCATCGATACAAGAAATGCAATAAAAAAGGAGAACAGAAAGGTTAAAAAATTGGGCTGCGGCTCAAATTGTTTCAATACTCCATCTTTTTAAAATAATCTATCAATGCAGGAATTTTATCGGGATTGCCGCCTCCGCCTTCGGCAAGGTGGGGTTTACCACCACCTCCACCACCGATGATTTTACTCACATTTTTAATCAAATTCTGGGCAGGAATTTTTTGCTTCAAACTATCGCCGATAAAGACCAGATAACTCACCCGATTGTTCACGATATCATATAAAAACCCGAATTTATCGTCTGATTTTTCCCTGATAAAATCTGCAATCTGTCTCATTCCTTCAGTATCAAATCCATCGAGCCGTTTCACAATATATCTCTGACCCTCTGTTTCTTTCAGAATTTCCTGTGCAATCAAATAAGCAAGTTTTGCCTTCTGTTTCTGGTTTGCCATCTCCAGTGTTTTTAGACGATTCTGCATTTCTTCTATCCTTTCAATGATATTTGTATCACTGCCTAAGAATTCTGAAATATTCTTCATTATATCACGGTATCTTCTAAATTCTTCAAGGAGATTAAATCCGACATAACCTTCAATCCTTCTTATCCCGGCAGATGCGGATTCCTGGCTCATTATTTTGAATAGTCCGATTTCACCTGTATTGTCGAGATGAATACCACCGCACAATTCAATTGAGAAATCATCAATCTTTACGACCCGAACATTCTTGCCATATTTTTCACCAAATAGAGCCATCGCCCCGAGTTTCTTTGCCTCATCGAGTGTTGTCCAGAATTTTTCGACCTTAATCGTTTCCATAATCTTTTCATTGACGAGGTCTTCTATTGTCTTCATTTCATCATCGCTCAATGGCTTAAAATGCATAAAATCAAAACGAAACCTGCCTGGTGCAACATAAGAACCTTCCTGTCTTGCATGTTCGCCCAGGATTTTTCTAAGTGCTGCGTGTAACAAATGGGTAGTTGTATGGGCGCGTGCACTCTCCTTACGATGTCTCAAATCAACCTTTGCTAAAACTTTATCTGGTCTAAATCTTCCGGTTTCAATCTCACAATGACAGGTATTCATTCCCTGAAGCCAGTATGTATCAATAACTTTCAATTTGAAATCTCTGCCGATGATCCATCCGGTTTCACCAACCTGACCACCAGCCTCGGCATAGAATGGTGATTCAGCCAGCACTAATTCAATATTCTTATCTGATTCATTATAGCGTATGATTTCAGTCTCGGTTTCACTCGTTTCATATCCAACAAACCTGCCGGTCCCTTCTTTTATTATCTTCCAATCTCCTTTCAGGGTAAACTTTGCCTTAGCCCTTGATTCTTCCTTTGCTTGTTCAAGATTTTTAAGAAATCCATCTTCATCAACTTCAATCCCTTTTTCCAGCGCAATCTCTTTTGTAAGTTCTATGGGAAATCCGTAGGTGTCATATAATTTGAACGCATCGTCACCTGATATCTTGTGTTTTTTCTTTGCAATCTCTTCAAAAAGTGCAATCCCCTTTTCTAAGGTTGTCAGGAATCTTTCTTCTTCTGATTTTATTACTAAGGTTATTTCTTCACGATGATTGACAAGTTCAGGATAAGACGATTTGTATAATTCTATGACCAGAGGGACAAGTTTATAAAGGGCTGGTTCATTTATACCAAAATTCAGATTTAATCTTGTTGCCCGGCGTAGTATTCTTCTCAAAACATATCCGCGTTCTTCATTTGAAGGGATTATTCCATCACCGATTGCAAAGACAAGAGCCCTGATGTGGTCGGCAATCGTATTGATATTTATATCGGTCTGGGTATTCTTTCCATATCTTATACCGGTCAATTCAATAATATTTTCAATGATTGGATAGAATAGGTCAGTGTGAAAATTAGAATCTTTTCCCTGGATGATACTTGCGAGTCGCTCAAGTCCCATTCCTGTATCAACCCCGCGATTCTTTAAAGGTAGTCTTTCGCCTGTAATCTTCTGGTCAAACTGGGGAAAGACCAGGTTCCAGACCTCTGAATATCGGTCACAATCACAACCCGGGGCACAGGTCTTTTTTCCGCAGGAAAATTTTTCTCCAAGGTCATAATAAATCTCTGAACAGGGACCACAGGGACCAGAATCACCAGCCGGACCCCAGAAATTTGTATCATCGCCAAGTTTATAAATCCTATCTGATTTTAGTCCGACAGAGTCATTCCAGATTTTATATGCCTCTTCATCTTCATAATGGACCGAAACATATAAACGGGATTTGTCAATCTTTAAAATTTCGGTAAGATATTCCCATGCCCATAATATTGCCTCTTTTTTGAAATAATCACCGAAAGAAAAATTGCCCAGCATCTCAAAGAATGTATGATGGCGCCTTGTCCTGCCTACATTATCAAGGTCGGATAATCTCAAACATTTCTGGATGCTTGCTGCGCGCCTGTATGGTAGTGGCACAGTGCCGGTCCATAATGGTTTAAACTGCACCATTCCTGCGCTGGTAAATAAAAGACTTGGGTCATCCCTCGGAATCAGGGACATTGAAGGCACAATTGTATGGTCCTTCTCTTTAAAGAAGTTTAAAAAACTTTCACGAATTTCTTGGTTATTCATAATCTTCACCGAGCACCTCGTATATTGCCTGAAGGGTGAATCCCCTGTATAATAAATATCTTATGATCTTAGCCTTCTTTTTTAGATCTTTTTTATTGAAACCAGAAAATTTTTTATCTATGATACTTTTTATGAGTCCTTTCTCATCCCGTTCTCTTAAAGCTTCGTGGATATATCTATCATCAACTTTTTTCTTTTTCAGTTCATTCATTATAAAAATATTTCCCTTTGGTTTCAGATTTGTATAATCATTTATAAATTCACGGGCAAATTTATGGTCATTTAATATCCCTTCTTCGATCAATTCCTTGACCACTTCTCCTACAATCTCAGATTCATACCCTGATTTTTCCAATCTTCCTTTCATTTCAGCAATTGAGCGATTGCGAAATCTTAATAGTCTATATGCCCTCTGTTTAATCTTCTGTTTTTCCTCAGCGAGTAAAAGATTTTTAATCTGCTCTTCATTGAGTTCATCACCTTCTTTTATATCGTATTTCAATATAATCTCATTATCCAATCCAAATTTGAATTCGCCATCAATATAGATAGAGGATCTTTTCTTATTTTTCTTTTGAACTTCTATCTTGCTTATCTTCAACTGGTTTCTTGAATAATTTTTCTCTTAACTCTTTTTCAATCTTCTGGGCAATATCCTGATTTGCCCTTAAGAACTCAACCACCGCATCCCTGCCCTGTCCAATGCGTTCATCTTTAAAAGAATACCAGGTCCCTGATTTTTCAATAATTCCCTGGTCCACACCGATATCTACAAGTTCACCCAATTTTGAGATACCTTCGCCATATATGATGTCAAACTCTGCTTCCCTGAATGGTGGTGCGAGTTTATTTTTTACAACCTTGACTTTGGTCCTTGAGCCAATGACATTCTCGCCTTTTTTTAATGTTGCAATTTTGCGGATATCAAGACGGACTGATGAATGAAATTTTAAGGCAAGACCACCAGGCGTTGTCTCAGGAGAACCATACATAACTCCGATCTTCATTCTTATTTGGTTAATGAATATTGCTACAGTCTTTGATTTGCTAATAACACCAGTGAGTTTTCTTAATGCCTGGGACATCAACCTTGCTACAAGTCCCACCTGCATATCACCCATCTCACCTGCAATCTCTGCCTTGGGCACAAGTGCAGCAACAGAGTCCACAACGATGATATCAACGCCACCGGAGCGGGTCAGTATCTCGGCAATTTCAAGTGCCTGTTCCCCAGTATCGGGTTGTGATATATATAGGTTATCAAGATTCACACCTATTGCCTGTGCATATTTAGGGTCAAAGGCATGTTCAGCATCAATGAATATTGCATTACCACCCAATTTTTGTGCCTGGGCAATCGCCTCAAGGGCAAGGGTTGTCTTTCCACCTGCCTCAGGACCAAAGATCTCAACCACCCTTCCCCTTGGATAACCACCTATCCCGAGGGCATAATCAAGTGTCAGTGAACCAGAAGGGATGATGCTCACATCAACCTTTGACTCTTCAGCACCCAGTCTCATCACTGCACCTTTTCCAAACTGTTTTTCAATCTGGTTAATTGCCATTGATAATACTTTTTCTTTTTCATCCTTTGCCATATCACTCCTTTTTCTTACTTTAATATTAACTAAAATTTTCCTTAAGTCAACAGAAATTTTTCAATAGAATCCTTGTTAGGGAAACGGAAAAAGATTGGAGGCTCAAAAGGTTCAAGAAGGCTTAAGAGGGCTAAAAGGCAACAGGAAAGGGTAAATCATACTGAGGTTTACCCACATCTTGGATTTTAATGATTTTTTGTAGCGGTAGGATTTA
>DAIRCK010000050.1:0-9291 GCA_036796695.1 bacterium | reverse complement strand
CCCAGCGATAGCGGAGTGAAGAATCTCTTTCTTCTACCCAATCTTTTACAGGCAGATATTAAGCAAAGGGTGTATGTTTAACTTGTGTTATAAAGTTATGAAAAAAATTTTCTCAATATTCCATTATACCATTATTCCAGAATACTGGAATAATGGAATTAAAGTAAAATAGATACTTGAAAAATGATTGTGTTTTGGGTAAATATCTTAAGGAGAAGAAAGAGAAGGGGTGGGTGATTGTTCTTATTTTGATTCAAACAGATTTAAGTGGATGGAAATAGATGCCGTCGGACGATGAGACAGTCCTATCTGTTTGCATCTGATTTCTATCCGTTTGAATCAACAATTAACCGAACGAAATGATGTATCCGTCTTAAATCGGTATCTTGACAAAGCTGAGATTTTGTGATAAAATAAGGTGTAATTCGGAGGCAATATGAAAAAATCAAAGAGATTTAATAGAAATTGCAGATTTTCAATCAAGTTTCTTCTCTTTTTATCCTGGCTACTGACTACTGGCTACTGTCTACTTTTTATTATTTCTTGCGAAAAATTCTTTGACTTCTCCAGACCCGAGGTGAGATTCATATCACCCCAGAATGGCGAAACAGTTTATCTCTCCACCCAGGTTGAAATAGAAGCACTGGATGAAAATCTTGAAAGGGTTGAATTATATGTGGATGGCAACAAAATAAAAATTTACGAAAATGACCAGATAACCAATGGCCGAATAACCGATTTTTTACAAATTTCTGCAGGCTATCATACACTCGCAGCAAAAGCCTATGATAAAGGCGGAAATTTTAGTGAAGCCGAAATTAACATTTCTGTAAATGACCTTGCAGTTCCAAATTTAATATCCCCAGCCGATGGTGCCCTTTTCTGGTATTCAGAAAACATTGGCTTTTCCTGGTCTTCAGTAGCAAATGCCACAATTTATAATATACAGATAGATGATGATTCTGCTTTCTCCTCGCCAATTATTGATGCACAGATAACTTCAACCAGTTATTCCTGGACACCAGGTGAATCATATTGCGGTGTTTTTTGTTGGCGAGTAAGGGCTGGAGGGGATGGATTATGGGGACCTTTCTCATCATTAAGAACCTTTGAATCCTACCCTTATGAAGTCGGATACTATGATACTCCGGGCTATGCTTGGGGTGTTTATGTTTCAGGTTCTTATGCCTATGTGGCAGATTTGGATGCTGGTCTTCGTATAATCAATGTTTCAAATCCTTCAAGCCCTTATGAAGTCGGATACTATGATACTCCGGGCTATGCTTGGGGTGTTTATGTTTCAGGTTCTTATGCTTATGTGGCAGATTCTGATGCTGGTCTTCGTATTATAAAAATTAAACCGTGAGGCACAGAAAAGCACTGAAAAAAAGGACTGAGGAGACGAAGCACGTAAGATATGACGGCACCGATGGGGACAGACGTTCGTTTGGGCGTTTTTGATTAGTCAGGTCTTTTAAAGGGAGGCTGGTTGAGATTCTTCACCCCTGCGGGGTTCAGAATGACAAGAAAAAAATGGGGTTCAGAATGACAGAAGGGAAGGACTGGTGTTTGAAATTTGATTTTTTGATGAAGTATAAAATATAAGGAGGCAAAATGAGGAAATTAAAAATCTTTAAATTATTAAATCTTTTACTTCTTACTTCTCACTTCCTACTTCTTACTTTAATTGTCGGTTGTAGCACAAAATATACGAAGACCGGGGAAGTGAAATTAGTTTCAGAAAAGGTAGAGGATGTCAATTATACAGTAAGCAAAGTCTCTGACCCTACTCCGCAAAATCCATATCTATTATTTATTAAAGACAGGTGCGAGTGGAGTAGAAATCAGGACAATAAACGAAGAATTCAGGCTAAAGAAACAGATTCCACCTTTTACGCCAATTTTTACTTCAGTTTTGGGTATAGGTGCAGGACTTCTTTTGGGCTCACAGGGTAATGTGGTTTTAGGCAGGGACCTTGCGATATTGGGCATCGGTTCTTCTTTGGGTATGGTTACATATAATCTTCTTCCGAAGAGTGAGCAAAAAATATGGAAGGAGAATGTGATAAAAAATCCTGAATACAAGTTTATTCCTACCAAAGCCTTCTTGATAAGATTAAAAGGGACTGAATATTCAAGTTCCATTGTCCCTGATAAAGAGGGGCACTTAAGGGTCAATCTCCTTGAATTTGCCCCCTTCTATCAAGAAGGGATGCCTTTTTATTTGAACATCTTTTCACCAGAAAACGAAAACCTTGGTGAATTCAGGATAAATACCGAGCCGATTGCCACACTGCTTACTACTAAACCTAAAATTCAAAAATATCCGCCAGTTCTATCTTTCACGGTCTCCTTTGACGACTCAACTGGTGATGGAGATTTTTTCTTAGATGGAGAAGAGACCGGACTGATTGTCCTTGTTGTAAAGAATACTGGCCGGGGAATTGCCCAGGATTTGGAGATAAGATTGACCCCTTCCCAGCAAGTTCCATATCTGAATATTCCCCTAACCCAAAAAATTGACATCCTAAACTTAATGGAAGAAAAGAGAGTAATCATACCAGTAAGTGCAGGAAGGGATATTCCTACCGCACAGGTTGAACTGAAGATTGAAGTCCTTGAGCCCTATTTTCAAGCGGATGCAGAGCCCAAAATTTTAAGGTTTGAGACAAGAAAATTTGAGCCACCGTCACTTGTAGTATATGATAAGGGCGTTGAGGAAGGCGAGATCGTGCCTGGGAAATCGGCAAATATTTCTCTTATTATCCAGAATCAGGGCACAGGAAGGGCGGAGAATGTGATTGGTGAAATTAAGGTTCCTCCGGGCATAACCTATCTTGGTGAGAAGACAATCTTTGATTTTGGTGCAATGGAACCGGGTGTGTGGCAGAAGATAGATTTTCCCATATTTGTCGGTGCCCGTTATCAGGCAGAGAGTTTAAAGATTTCTCTTACATTAAAAGAAAAAAGGGAAGAATTCAGCAAGTCTATACCTGTCTCATTTCCATTGAATAAACCAATTCAAAAGCCCAAGGAGATTGTAGTGAAGGGTGAGGAGAGATTGCCTCCAGGAATTACTCCACCCCCAACATTGACGGTTGATGTGGATGTCAATATTCCTGTCTCAAATATAGAGGATCCGGATGCAGTTGCGGTAATAATTGCCAATAAGCATTATGAAGACCCGAAGGTTCCAGATGTGGAGTATGCGGATAATGATGCGCGGGTGTTAAAAGAGTATTTGATTAAAACCCTGGGATATAAAGAGGAAAATATCATCTTCCAACCCAATGCGAAAAAGAGTGACTTTGAAAGAATCTTCGGCACGGAAAAGGATTATAAGGGAAAACTCTA
Organism: bacterium; assembly: GCA_036796695.1. GTDB lineage: Bacteria > Hydrothermota > Tepidihabitantia > SM23-42 > JAOAFX01 > JAOAFX01. The sequence goes on along the minus strand of DAIRCK010000050.1, from coordinate 5,937 downwards.
TAACTATGTGAAACCACAAAAGAGCGATGTCTTTATCTATTATACAGGTCATGGGGCACCGGATATCGAGACCAAGAGCGGCTATTTTGTCCCGACTGACTGCCATCCCGATTATGTGCGGTTAAATGGCTATGCGCTTGAGACATTTTATAAGAATTTACTGCAGATTCCTGCAAAAAGTATTACAGTTGTGATTGATGCCTGTTTCAGTGGTGCATCAGAAAAGGGGATGCTCATTGCCCAGGCAAGCCCATTGGTCATCGTTCCTTTGCCAAAGGAATTGAGTGGCAATCTGAATCTATTTACCTCATCAGGTGCAGAAGAGATTTCTTCTTGGTATCCGGAAAAGGGGCATAGCCTATTTACATATTTTTTCTTAAAGGCACTGCAGGGTGAGGGGGACAGAAACAGAGATAACACCATTATCCTTGGTGAACTAAAAGCCTACTGCACTGAAAATGTCTCCTACTGGGCACAGCGTCTTTATAACCGCAAACAGACCCCGACATTTAAGGGAGATGAGAATGCGGTGATGTTTAGGTTGAGGTAAATTACATAGAGGAGGTAAAACAATGTTTTTGATTATATTTTTCATATTTCAAGAAAATTTGTATATTCCGGAAAATATTGGTTATCCTCCCAATGACTCAAATTGTATGGATGCATCACCAATTATTTCTGCAGATGGGAAAACAATCTATTTCACCTCAGACCGGCCGGGTGGTATTGGTAATCAAGATATATGGTTCAGCCGATTTGAAAATGGGAAATGGACATATCCTGAAAATCTTGGTGAGCCAGTAAATACAATAACAGCAGATGGGATAATGTGTTTTACAAGTGATGAACTCATTATGTTTTTCGCATCCCATAGGAAACCTTCGCAAGGTAATGCGGATATATTTATGTGCGAAAAAGTTGGTGGCAGATGGCAAGAAATAAAGAATCTTGGACCCAAGGTAAATTCAAATTATTTTGAGTCCTATCCTTCAATTACTCCAGATGGCAAAAAACTCTTCTTCGTTAGTAATCGTCCCGGTGGCATTGGCGGGAATGATATTTACTTTACTACGGCTACCGAAAATGGTTGGAGCGAGCCAGTGAATTTAGGTCCCAATGTAAATTCACCCTATGACGAAATATTCCCATATATGTTATGGGATGGTGTTACACTTTTTTTTGCTTCTAATCGTAATGGGGAATATGAGCTATATAAATCAACTTTACAAGATTATGAATTTTCACCACCTAAGAAAGTTGGTTTTGGTAACCGTATCCTTAAGAATATAATATCTTTCACAGTTCCGGCTGCTGGTGATTATGCATACCTTACGATTGGTAAAGAAAGAGATAAATATGACATTTATAGAGTTTTGTTACCTGAAAATATGAAACCCAAGAAGGCAGTAGTGATGATTGAGGGCACGGTTACAGATAGAATTGAAGGTAAACCTATAAGTGGTGCCAAAATTATTATTGAAAATCTCAATACTGGAGAAGTCTTTTCATCTACAATTACTGATACAACGGGAAAATATAAATTTGCACTCCCTGCTGGTTTTCTATATGGGGTAACGATTACTGCAGACGGATACTTGTTTTCTTCAACCCATTTAGACCTGACGAGTCAGGAATCTTATCAAGAATTGTTAGAATCGAGTAAACTTTCGCCAATTAAAAAAGGTGAAAAGATTGTTTTAAGAAATATCTTCTTTGATTTTAATAAGGCAACATTAAGAAATGAGTCTATCCTTGAATTGAATCGGGTAGTTGAGGTAATGAACAAGAATCCCTCAATTATTGTTGAAATTGCCGGGCATACGGATGATATTGGTTCTGAAGAGTTTAATTATGAATTATCATTGAGACGGGCAAATGCAGTAGTTAATTACTTGATAGAGCATGGGGTGGAAAGTAAAAGACTCATTGCAAAGGGATATGGTAAAACCAGCCCACTTGTCCCTAATATTGATGAAGAATCTCGTCAACTAAATCGCAGAGTGGAGTTTAAAATAATTGAAGAATCAGAATGAAAAAAATTAACATCGTTCTATTTCTATTTTTTATATTTGGGTTTGGCACAACCGAAATTGCCTTATTTCCATTTTACTTGCCAACCACTGACCAATCCTGGCTTACCCTGGCAATTCCTGAAGCACTTTATCTTGAGATGAAACAATGTCCTGTTCAAATATGTAGTCGCGAAATAACTTATAAAAAATATCAAGAGTTGCTTTTGAAAGTAAGCATTCCAAAAAGTGAGGCAATCGCAAAAATTGCTCAAGAGGAAAAGGCTGATTTTGCTGTATGGGGAATTTTATCTCCAAGCGGTAGTGATTCAACTAATATTTATCTTAAACTCATTGATGTTTTTCTGGCAAAAGAAATTTACACAAAAGTCTTCCGATTCAAAATTTCCAACATAAAAGAAATGAGTCATATCCTTTCTACGACGATTATTACAGACCTTGGTTTACAATCTTTGACTCAAAGAGAGGAGTTTCACGAAACTTCAACAATGCCTTCAGTTCAGGGTGCTTATGAGTTTTTGATGAAAGGATTTATCTTTCATATTGGTTATGCCAAAACTCAAAATATTGATAGTGCGCTATATTTTTACCATCGTTCATATGCGATAGATTCTAATAATTTCTATCTTCTTTATAATCTTGGTAACCTGTATTTAGAGAAATCAGACTACAGTAGTGCGTTGGCTTTTTATCAAAAAGCAATCTCTCTTGGGTTTACTGATGCAGATTTATTCAATAACATTGGTATTGTGTATCTTCATACTGACCAAATGGATAAGGCATATAATTTCTTGGAAAAAGCATACGCGATTGACAAAAATAATCCGTCGATCCTTACTAATCTCGGGATGTATTTCTTAAAAAAACAAAATTATATAAATGCAATACAGAAATTCAATGAGGCCCTTAATTATCAGCCAAATTTTCTTTCTGCACTCTATTATTTAAGCCTTTGTTACCTGAAGATCTCCCAGATTAGTAAAGCAAAGGAGTTATTGCAATTGCTTTTAGATAAAAATATCCCCGGGGTTCCAGAATGTGAAGTATATTTGAATTTTGCAGTAGTTAATCAACTTCTCGGAAATTATTTTGAAGCAGAAATCTATTACAAAAAAGCACTTATTTGCAAACGCGAGTTCAAAACTTATGTAGCTCTTGCCGATTTATATCTCATTATGAATGAAAAAGCAAAGGCGTTAAAAACTATTGAAGATGCCTTAATTTTGAATCCTAATGACTGCAATCTTTATTTTAGATTAGGAGAGCTGAACGAAGCATTGAATAACCGAGAGAGTGCTATTAAAGCATATCTTAATTTCTTGAGTTTATCAAAAGATGGTAATAAGAAAGGCGAAACCGCGCATCGTGTCGCAAAGTTATATTATTCATTAGGTTTAAAAAACAATGCGGAAGAATACTTTAATAAAGCATATAGTTATTCCCCCAGAAATTTATCATTATTAAGGGATATTGGTCTGTTTTACTTTAAGGAAGGTAATTTCGCAAAGGCAAAGGAATTTTATGAAATGATACATAATATGGGTCATCAAGAAGTTGAGGTATTCAGGTTTTTAGGTGCAATTTATTCTTATGAGAAAGATTACAAAAATGCCATAGAATATTTTAAAAAAGCAACAGGAATGGCTCCTCAAATTGGTGATTTATGGTATTATCTTGGTGAACAATACACCCACATTGGAGAGATAGATTCAGCGAAGAAATATTTTCATAAGGCATTGGATTGCAGTTTCTTGGAAGAAGACGTGCGATATTCACTTTACTATAATTTAGGGATTATCTATCAGTACAATAATCGTGGAGAAAGATTCGGTTCAGACTTTGATGTGGATAAATCTCTATATTATTTAGAAAAGGCTTCGGCTTATGAACCATATTTGGAAAGTGTAAAGCAAAATATAATGTATATTGAGAAAATAACCGGTAAAAAAGTTGAATTGACTGGAACAAAAATCACTTCAGTCGTCCAGAAAAAGAAAGTTCTGCCGAATTTAGTGCTTGTGGCCGAATTTAATGACCGGGAGGGAAACGGAAATTCTATACTTGATGCCGAGGAAAAAGCAAAAATTGCTATTGAAGTGCAGAACAATGGAGATGGCGACGCGGGAAATGTAGAAGTAGTAGCTAGACAAATTGATACATTGAATGGGGTTATAATTGAAAAGAATAATTTCAAATTAACACTCCCTGCCGGTACAAAACAGCAGATTAATTTTCCAATTAAAGGCGATTTCTCACTCCGAACGGGTGTAGCTAAGATATTAGTTGAAGCAAAGGAAACATATTTTGGACTTGATTCTGACCCGATTTATGTGGTATTTGGAACCAAGGCAATCCCACCACCTCAGATTACACTATTAGATGTCGGCGTAAAGGATGGTATTATTTTACCTGGCAAGAGTGCTGAAATTCATCTTTATCTTACAAATAGTGGAGTGGGCCTAGCGCAGGATGTCTATGCTTATATCAAATTACCCGAAGATGTTAAATTCATTACGGAAGACTCCATATTTTACTTTAGTCACATTGAACCTGGAAAACAGGAAGAGATTGTTTTTGAAATAGTCCCGGCAAAAAGATATAGTGCTGAATCTCTTACTGTTAATCTGTATTTGAAAGAAAAGCACATAGAATTTTCAAAGTCCATAAAAGTTTCGTTTCCAGTCAAAAGATTAACAAAAACGCCCCGTGAGTTTATTACAACACCAATTATACCTGAACTTGCAATACCAATGAGTGACGTAGATACGGCTATACCTCTCTCAGGCGAAAAAAATCCTAAAGACTTTGCAATTATCATTACTAATAAAACTTATAGCAACAAAACAATCCCTCCAGTTATTTTTGCCGAAAAAGATGGGGAGGTTTTCAAAAAATTTCTGACTAATATCTTTGGCATAAGCGAGGATAGAATAATTTTAAAAAACAATGCAACAAAGGCTGAGTTGGAGAGATATTTTGGTGTAAAAGACGAGTATAAAGGTTATGTGTATCGACTTACAAAAGATATTTGTGACTCTACATCCAGAGTCTTTGTTTATTATTCCGGACACGGAACAGGAGATCCTGAGACACGCGAACCTTACATAGTGCCGAGTGATGCAGACCCTAATTTCATACGGCAGAATTGCTATTCTCTTAAATTATTAATGCATAACCTTACGAAACTGCCTGTTAAGAATGTTTTTTTGATTGTTGAATCTTGTTTCAGCGGAATGAGTGATGGCGGGCCGATAATTAGTGGTATTAGTCCATTGATAATCACGAATGTAACACCGATAGAATCCGAAAAAGTATATTGTTTTACCGCTACATCAGAACAGCAGGTTGCTATATGGAATAATAATGCTGGGCACGGACTCTTTACTTACTACTTATTAAAAGGTTTGAAGGGAGAAGCCGATACGAATAACGATTTATGTCTAACTCTCGGTGAGCTGAAGAAATATGTGACAGAAAAAGTTATATTAGCTTCAAAAAGTATAAGAGATTGGTATCAAAAACCTACATTTACTGGGCCGGAGAATTTCATTATGGTAAATTACAAAAATAAATAAATACTTTATGAATTTAACAGAAGTTCGTTCTAATTAATTGCTATCTTTTTCTGCTCAATCTTGCATCAGCCGAGAAGTTATTAGATAGAAGGATGGATGTTTTATCACATTATAATAAAATATGTAAATATTTACGAATATATTATTATATCATTTTTCCCGAATACTGGTATAATGGAAATAATAGAGAGAAGGAAACAAAAAAATTTTTTGATGCGTGTGAATTATTGGTTAGCAGAATTTCCAGACGTTTGGATAAAGATTTTTGATGTTAAATCATCATTCCATTATTCCAGAATACTGGAATAATGGAATTGTAGTAAGTAGGGGGT
>DAIRCK010000049.1:0-9540 GCA_036796695.1 bacterium | reverse complement strand
TGTTATTTTATGGGAGCAACAGGAATAATGGGATTTTTAAGATTCTCAAATTTTTATCCACCAGAAGGTGACTGGTTAGTTGACCAAACAAATATTAGAATTGATAGAAAAACGAAAACAGCAGCGCCTAGAGCAAAAGTTGACGGCGAACAGGTAAAACCTGGTACAGTTTTTTCTGGTACCATTGAGATAATTAATAAAACACCTCAGGACTTTGAGTTTGGTTACCCAAGAAAAATTGGGGATAGAATAATAGACCTTTGGTTAGAAAAATGGGCAGAATCTGATATAAATAAGAGGAAAAAAGTTTTGATTGAAACGCTTCTTATCCCAGCAATTCAGAATATTAAATTTTTAGGTGGGCAGAAAAGTAAGGGAGCTGGAAAAGTTAAAGTCGAAATTGAAGGATAAGTAGGAATGATTAATTTTTACACCCCAGCGACTGGTTTTCCAGATTTGGAAGTTAAAATTGCCTATGGACTGGCAAGAGTGGCTATTGAGGCAGGTTATGAACCTATAATTGTTCCACATGGTGGATTTTACAGTGTGAAGATAGAAGGGGACATATCAAAGCTAAATAGTACTTTTAACACCTTAACACGAAGGATTTTAAGTTCCGAGTATATTCCTCGTAGCACACCCGGCATTACAGGTAGAAGTGCGGAAACAGTAAAAGCTAAAGATTCTGAGCATTTTGAGATTGATATTTTTAATACAATAGTTGAAACGGCGGAACATAAAAAATCAGAAACATTCTGTAGACATAATATTAAAAATAAAGTAAGTAATGTTCTTGGTTTTACTGCTTCTGCTACTACGGGAGTTTTATGTAAAAGAGATGGGCTTGATATTACCTTTTATCAAGGACAATTAAGAAGACCTACTGAACCAAGATATATTGGCAAAACCTGTGCATTGCTTTCGCTCCTTGGAATGTGGTATGCCTCTTTTATATTTTCAATTGCTGATAAAGAAGTAATAGTAATTCCTATTCCAAATCAAGAACTCTCTGGTTCTAAATTGCAGGAGATATTTAGTTTACAACACCAGGTAAGAAAACAGTGGTTCAATCAAAATATTCCTCAAGTTCTTATTCCTCTTGTATTTTTATCAAAAATTCCTTCTTCTGCTGATATCTTAGAAGGATTTGACTTATTTGTCGCGGTGTTAAGTCGCCAGCAAGGATATCATGTTGACGGTATTTATTTAATAGAAATTGCCAATTACCTGGATTTCATACGTAAGAGTCCTTACAATATTGCTACAATAGAAAATATGGTAAATACTTTCGGAAATGAAAAATTTTCAAAAGATGCTTATAATTCACTAATAGAGTTAAACAATGCAATATATTATCGTGCAAAAAATTCTTTATTAAAATTTGCTCGCCTTTATGTCTTTGAAACAACCCCAAAAGAGGGAAAATGGACAAATCTTTTATATGCAGAAACAGCAAAATACCTTTTAAAGGAGGCTGGTATGATACCACAAAATATAATCGAAAATCAAGCATTACATAGTCTTGCGCGAACATTGCGATATTTTATTAAAGAGAAAAAATACGGATATGCTGATGACATAAGAAATGCACGAAAGGATTCGCGAGATTTTGAAGAGACTATTGCAAAGATGCTAAGAGAAGGAAGACTAAGATTAGAGCAAAAGGAAAAGATCCATCTTCCAACAGAAGAAGAAATTAAAGAAGTTTTCCGACTCGCCAATGAAGATTTTGATTCAACAAAACTTGCTCTTGTTATACTTGCCTTTTCTTTCCCAATAAAGAGTGAAGAAGTTGAACAGGCATAAAAATGAAAATTTAAAAACTTAAATAGGAGGTATAGAATGATTAAATTTGTTACTTTTGCAGTAAAGACACAGTTAAATGTCCATGACCTCAATAATGAGGCAGTAGCAGGTAATGTCACAGACATCAGAATAATGGAATTCCTTGATGAAAATGGAATGCGTATTGAGGCACCAGCAGTTTCCGGTAGGATGCTTAAACACTGGCACTATGAGGGAATGCGGCATTTAATCATTAACGGTTCATATTCCTCAATGCCATTATGTGCAGCTTGTAAAATTGGTGAACCTGTAAGACCCGCGGAACTTTTAGATAATGGCATATTATCTCATCGAACAGCTATTGAAAAGGGAGCTGAGGAAGTAATTAGAAAATGTGGTATATGTGATGTGCATGGATATCTTGCAGCAATTAAAGGGAAAAAAGGGGGCTCCGAAAATGAAGAAGAACAAGAAGCAGTTTCAGAAAGAAGAAGTTCGCGAACGATGTTTTCATGGCTTATGCCTGTTTTGACGAAGATCAATTCCCAAGAAGAAATGGGACCTGTTTCAAAGCAAGTAATTCATTCAAGAGTGAAAAGTGGGAAGGATTTTGATGATAAAAACTTAACCTCTCAAATGCCTTTTAACAAATCCTATGCATCAGGAATATACGCTTTCGTTTCAGCCCTTGATGTTGATAGGATTGGACTTGTAGAACTAAATCTTGGAACGAATAATCCTTACGCAATTGATAACGAGGCTCGCAAACAAAGAATTAAGGTTGCAATTGAGGCATATAGACTAATGCTGTCGGGTCAAATTGGTGCATCACTTTCTCATGCTTTACCTCATCACAACCCAGTTGAGGTTCTGGTGGCATATTCTGAAACTGGACCTTTACCATTCCCGGTATCTCCTATGTATTCTGATTATCTTGAAAAAACTATCGGATTAATGCCTGAGGATACAAAATTTTTATATTGGGGGCCTGAGTCGACCTCTAAAGTTACAAAGAAAAACACAATTGAGGAAATCTTTCAGGACCTTTTAAGCAAAATCTAAGATGAAGGCTTTAATTCTCAATGTTAGACTAAATTCTCTTTATTCCATCCGTATTCCTTTTACTTGGCAATCTGCATTGACCTATCCTGTTCTTCCACCCTCCGCTGTAATTGGTCTAATTGCTAATGCTATCCAGAGATATAAAAATGACAAGCATCCTATAGAATATCTTAAAAAAGTGGAAGAAGATGTCATCTGGACTGGCTCGAAGCTTTTGGCACCTTGCTTGATAAAAAGTTATACAACCTCAGCTATTACTAAATGGGAAGATACCATAGTTGGGAAATTCACAAATGCACTTGGTAGGCAGTTTGCGTATTCACAAAAAATACAAATAGCTGTAATTTACAAAGACAATGATTCCTTAACTGAAGAAATTACTGAAGCGATTATCACATCTCCATTGACCTGTGGCGACAGTGAATCACCAATTACAATTGAATCTCCTCCGGAGATTAAAAATGTAGAAGAAATAATTCCAGATGAGATTGTTGAGACGCATTTCCCTGTGCCTTTTGTAAAGGAGATCGAGATAATAGACGGGGTCGGACATATGTATTTAATGCATGAAAGGTGTCTAAAAAGAGATACATTTCCGTTGAGAAGTTATATTGTTCCTATAAAAGAAGACAGAGGAATATTGAAACCTAAATCCATAATTTTGAAGGTTAAAGGAGATGGAATAAAGGTTTACAAAATTGAACACTTAGCCACCTGCATAGTAAGTCTATCAAAAGCACAAGATAAAACAACAAAACAAAAAAAGCCAAAAAAGAAAAATTGATAGAGTATTTGTGATGACCATAAATAAGATATTATTTAAATCTATAAATTATTGGCTAATGGAACATTCATGTTTTTTATTAAAACATTCTCAGATACCCACGGTTATGTCTTCTGCCATTACGCCAATTGGCGTAATGACGTAAATGGTGTAACAGTATAAAGGAGGATGAATGAGAAGAAAAGTACCGGAGACAAATTATCGGGCGTCCAGAATTTGCCGGGTTCTCGGTAATCCGACAGCGTATCAGATTATTAAATTATTGTCTAAACAGGCAAAAAGACCAATGGAACTGGCAGCTGAATTAGGAGTTTCAATCCAAACAGTTTCTGATGCATTAAGTAAATTACGGAACATCGATCTTGTGAGATATGAAGTGAGGGCAGATGGACGGATATATTGGTTGAAGCATAGAGCAATTATAAAAATATTGTTGATGTTAGAAAGGTTGGTGCGATATATTCGTTTCCAAGTTTGGTAAGCCATTATGCCAATTGGCGTAATGGCGTAAAAGTAAATATGGGGAATTTTTTATGGAAGCAATCAGTGGAACTTTAATCTGGTATTATTATATCTGTCCAAGGGAGGTTTGGCTTATGGCACACGAGATTACACCTGCACAGGATAATCCCTGGATTGAAATCGGCAGGTTAATCCATGATGAATCATATCCCCGAGAGAAAAAGGGGTTTGAAACCGAAGGAATGAAGATTGATTTGATCAAAAGGGGTGATTATGGAATTGTTGTCGGCGAAGTCAAGAAATCATCAAAGTTTATAAAATCCGCACAGATGCAGCTGGCCTATTACCTCTATCGGTTGAAAGAGATGGGAATAAAAGCAACTGGCGAATTACTCATTCCAAAAGAGAAAAAGAGATTGAAGGTCGAACTTACTGATGAACTTGTAAAGGAATTGAATAAAGCACAGGAAGAAATTTTTAAAATTATAAATAATGAAACCCCGCCGTTTCCTGAAAAAATTAACTATTGCAGGAAATGCGGATATCAGGAGTTTTGTTGGGTATGAAAAAAACCATATATATATTTTCAGATGGTGAGATACATAGAAAACAGAATACCATATATTTTGAAAGTGAAAAAGGCAAAAAATATATCCCCGTTGAAAATACCGGAGAAATTTTAATTTTTGGAGAAGTAACGATCAATAAAAAGTTGCTTGAATTCTTCTGCCAGTCCGAGATAATTTTACATTTTTTTAACCATTATGGATACTATGTTGGCTCTTTTTATCCCAGGGAGCATTATAATTCCGGCCATATGATTTTAAAACAGGCAGAACATTACCTTGATGGAACAAAGAGATTTGCCCTCGCCCACAAGTTTGTGATTGGTGCGGTGGCGAATATAAAAAAGGTGCTTACTTATTACCAAAATCGTGGTGTGGAACTGAATGATTATATCCAATCAATTACAGAACTTGAAGCCAGAATTTGTGAACAGAATACAACCGAACAGTTGATGGCAATTGAAGGAAATATTCGCGAGCAATATTACAAAGCATTTGATAGGATATTTGAAAATCCCGATTTTGAATTTGGTGAGCGCTCAAGAAGACCGCCAGAAAATAGACTCAATGCCCTTATTAGCTTTGGTAATAGTCTGCTTTATGTCACTTGCTTGAGTGAAATTTATAAAACCCATCTGGACCCGAGAATTGGATTTTTGCATACAACCAATTTTAGGAGATTTACATTAAATCTTGACCTTGCAGAAGTCTTTAAGCCTATAATCATTGACCGCATAATATTTACATTAATTAATAAAAATATGATAAAGCCCGACGACTTTTATGAAGAAGCAAATGGCGTATTTCTAAAAGATTCAGGACGTAGAATTTTTGTGGAAGAGTATGATAAAAGACTTTCTACAACTATTGAACATCCAGGCTTAGGGAGAAATGTTTCATATCGTTCATTAATCCATCTTGAGGCATATAAAATTGAAAAGCACCTTCTGGGTGAAAAAGAATATGAACCCTTTGTTGCAAGGTGGTGATTATGTTTGTGATTATGGTCTATGATATAAATGTTTCAAGAGTAGCAAAAGTATTAAAGATTGCCCGCAAATATTTAACCTGGGTTCAAAATTCTGCTTTAGAAGGTGAAATAACAACGGCAAAATTTGAAAAACTTAAGATGGAGTTGAAAAATGTTATAAATGAAAATGAGGATTCTATTTTATTTTACATTTTCCGAACGAAATTATATACATCAAGAGAATCTATGGGCATTGAAAAGGGGAAAGAAGAAATAATTATTTGATTGACAGTGAATGAGTTATGGTTATAATATAATGGATAATATGAAGTCAGTTGCACAGATAAAAGAAAAAGTTCGTCAGCGAGAGATGAAATTGTGTAAGGCGAAAGATTATATTGTTCAGCAACTAAAAGCGATGGGGGCATTGAAAGTCTATCAATTTGGCTCAACGACCGCAGGGGATATTGGTTTGCGTAGTGACCTTGATTTGATTGTCATAATGCCCCCAACAAAAACCGGTTGGGAATGGATGGACGAAATATATGAAAATGTTGACCGTAAAGTTGGTGCTGATATAATAGCTTATACCCCTGATGAATTTGAAATTATGTTAAAAGAAAGTTCTTTTGTGCGAAATGCAATTAAAACAGGAAAGAAAATTTATGAAAAGAAGTAGTTTGGAAGAAGCAAAAAGGTGGCTTATTCATGCAATGGATGAATTTAACGATGCCTGTGAACTTAAAAATAGAGGCCGTTTCTATCTTGCGCTTTTTCACTTCCAGCAATCTGCTGAAAAAGCACTAAAGGCTTATCTTTATAAGATAACGTCCTCTGAAGAAAGTTTTTTTACGCATTCAATATATGAACTCATTGAAATGCTTAGTGCTCAAGACATCGATTTTAAAAAAATTGAAAATGTAAGTAAGTTAGATAAATATTACATACCTACGCGGTATCCTAATGGACTCCCGGGAGGTGTGCCTTCAAGATTTTTCAAAGACCCTGAAGAGGCTGAAGAGGCGATGCAGTTGGCAAGAATGGTGGTTGAATTAGTTAAAGAAAAACTTGGGTTCGTCGATGTGTGATAATGTAAAAAGTGCTGGGGTTGGACGAAAATTAAAAAGTAAAAAATCTCTTGATTTTTTGGAAGAAATGGATAAAATTAAAAGAATGAGAGCTCAAACTTGCAATACAACATATAAGAAAAGTTATGAGTTTTCAATAAAAAATGGATTTATAGCCTACCTACGAGGAATTGAAACACATTCTTGTAGAAGGTTCAAGTGGTATCCATCTACATTTATAGCCTACCTACGAGGAATTGAAACTTTTCTATGGTTTTTGCAATATATGTATCCATATCATTTATAGCCTACCTACGAGGAATTGAAACTGCCCAGTCGTTTTATTTTGTAGTATAAAAAGACCTTATTTATAGCCTACCTACGAGGAATTGAAACTTCACATTTTGGACAATCAACACCCAATATATATTCATTTATAGCCTACCTACGAGGAATTGAAACTCCCCAGCATATTAACTCCTTTAAATTCTGGCGGAATTTATAGCCTACCTACGAGGAATTGAAACATAATAAATCCATTTGGATCTCTTGCTTTTTCTGTATTTATAGCCTACCTACGAGGAATTGAAACTGGATTTTTTAGGATAAAGGAAAAAAATAACAATGATTATTTATAGCCTACCTACGAGGAATTGAAACATATGTATCAATTAGAGGAAGAAATAATAAAAAAAAATTTATAGCCTACCTACGAGGAATTGAAACAAAAAGGAGGTATAATGAAGAGATGGATTTTTGAAAATGATTTATAGCCTACCTACGAGGAATTGAAACATCTTTTTTTCTCATAGAAACCATATTCTTTATTCTCCTATTTATAGCCTACCTACGAGGAATTGAAACCTATTTTTTCCATTTTACACCTCCACTAAATATTTTATTTATAGCCTACCTACGAGGAATTGAAACATGCATTTTCATATATTTGTGCATTCTCTATTATCATTTATAGCCTACCTACGAGGAATTGAAACGTAAATAATATTCTATTGCCTTGTTAAGGGCTAAATTATTTATAGCCTACCTACGAGGAATTGAAACTGGCCATCAGAACTTTCCATTCATTCCCTGTGAGTTATTTATAGCCTACCTACGAGGAATTGAAACTATTACAAATTCATCAACTTCGTGCCCCAATTTTTTAATTTATAGCCTACCTACGAGGAATTGAAACACATATATAAAAAAACTTCCGGTGAAATTTTTGATACGCACATTTATAGCCTACCTACGAGGAATTGAAACAAAATCGGTTTTTCATTCAAATGAGCATATACACTTATTTATAGCCTACCTACGAGGAATTGAAACTGATTTTCTCTTTATCAATTTCTTTCGGTATTTCATTATTTATAGCCTACCTACGAGGAATTGAAACTTTCACTTGACTTTGCTATTGAGTTAGCAATTTGAATTTATAGCCTACCTACGAGGAATTGAAACCATTCCGGAGATAAAGCACCAGGAGAAGGAAAATATACATTTATAGCCTACCTACGAGGAATTGAAACTAATTCAAAGTCAATGTCTCCCAATTATCAATACTATATTTATAGCCTACCTACGAGGAATTGAAACTTGTTTTTTCTGTTACTTCTATTTCTTTTTTTCCTTATTTATAGCCTACCTACGAGGAATTGAAACTCTTTTAGACATAAATGATTGTAGGGACAAAGTTCATTTATAGCCTACCTACGAGGAATTGAAACATTCTATTAAATATTTGTATGTCAAAAGTCGGTTATATTTATAGCCTACCTACGAGGAATTGAAACGGCAATGAATTTATTAATGAATTTATTAGAATACTAATTTATAGCCTACCTACGAGGAATTGAAACGAGGAGATGAAGAGATGGGAAATGTGGTAATTGATGATTTATAGCCTACCTACGAGGAATTGAAACATGACCATTGCGATGCTGATAGATATGCAATCATGATTTATAGCCTACCTACGAGGAATTGAAACTCATATTGGTATACTAATAAAAATTTAAAATTTATAGCATTTATAGCCTACCTACGAGGAATTGAAACCAGGACTAAGTTTATTGTTAGGTTGTTTGCTCGGATTTATAGCCTACCTACGAGGAATTGAAACTTCGGGTTCAAAGATATACAACTGTATACCTGTTATCTTATTTATAGCCTACCTACGAGGAATTGAAACCTACCCAAAAATCCACATATTCCGCCCACAATTGCCAATTTATAGCCTACCTACGAGGAATTGAAACACAATACTTCTAATAATTCTGTATAAAATTTTAGATATTTATAGCCTACCTACGAGGAATTGAAACTACCATATCCAGATGATAATCCTTACGGGATTAAATAATTTATAGCCTACCTACGAGGAATTTCCGCCTTCGCGGAAGCTACGGCGGACAGGACCCGCCTTCGCGGAAGCTACGGCGGACAGGACCCGCCTTCGCGGAAGCTACGGCGGACAGTTCCAGCCTACGCGGAAGAAGCAATTATTGATTATTACAAAAAGGATGGTTCAAATGGATGAGAAATTTTATGTATACATTATCCAAAGTGAAGTAGATAGGAGCATTTATGTTGGCATGACTAAAAATTTAGCACATAGAATTTATGAGCATAATAATCGACTTTCTGGTTTTACTAAATCTAAAGTCCCGTGGAAGTTGCTCTGGTATTGTGTTTTTAGTAATGAAAAAAATGCAATTCTGTTTGAAAAATATTTGAAAACTGGCTCAGGGAGGGCTTTTATAAGAAGAAGAATACTTTCTTGTCCTCCGTAGCCTCTGGCGAAGGAAATAGGACTCGTCCTCCGTAGCCTCTGGCGAAGGA
>DAIRCK010000048.1:0-9805 GCA_036796695.1 bacterium | reverse complement strand
GACAGAAGATATGATAGAGTAGCGTTTCTTTAACCGCACCTTCAAAATTTGTCCGCTTAAATTTTAAATAGACCAAATCACCAGTATCTGAGGGCAATTGATAATACTGGACATAGACCAGATGGACCGTATCTTTATCATCGCAGACCATTGATGGAGGTGAAACATTTTCAACCGGTAGAACGATTGTATCTGGTGGTGCCCAACTTGAAGTCCAGTATGTGAAATAGATGCCTGAACCCGAAACCCAACTGGCACAGGGATTGCCCTGAGGGTCTAAACTCAGCGCGGGATAAAGACCAGAACTATCCACCATCTCGGGAAATTCAAAGGTCTTGCCTGAATCCTGGGAATAGCAATAAAAGACCCCTGAAGCCAGGGTTAATCCTTCATTGGCATAGACAAAATGGACTTTATTCCCGGTAGGGCTGGTAAGAATCTTCTTGCCCTGATTATACGCCGTGCTCAATGCAAAATCTGTAGCAAGACCAATCGTCCAATTCCCATCACTGATATCCACACCGATGGCACAGCCATCGGAAGTTAAAAGTGGAAAGTTAGAACTTAAATTTTTATCGGCTATGTCATTCTGAATCCTGCCCTGAACTTGTTTCACGTGTTGGTTCAGAATCTCATCTCTTATTTTGTTTAGAATTTGGATTTTGGAATTTGTTTGGGATTTGGGATTTGAGATTTGGGATTTACCATCGTCATAGTATATCTTCACCGCTACTCGGCACCTATTAGAGGGCGTATTCGGCACCTGCCAGACATAACTTGTCTCACCAACCGGCACGGTATCAATAAACCTCCAGAAAACTTCAGCCTTTCCCCCTTCCGGAAAATCGGTTGTATAATACAACTCCTGCCTGAGAATTTGCGATTGTCCCTTTCCCCCTCGCCCTTGAAGGTAGAGGGTAGGGGTGAGGGTGTCATTCTGAACTTGTTTCAGAATCTCATCTCTTATTTTGTTTGGAATTTGAATATTGGAATTTATTTGGGATTTATGATTTGAGATTTGAGATTTATCCCTGATATCCTGATCCCCTGATAATCTGATACCCTTTATCTCTCCATCTCCTTGTCTCCCCATCCCCTTGTCTCCCAGTCTCCATTTAATTTCATAACTCTGCCCACAATACAAAACTTCCCCACCATTCGGCTGTAGCAATGTCACAACCTGTGGTTGGACTGGTGAAGTCAGCCAGGGTCTATAAATCACATAATCCCCAATCGAATCACCCCGACCAGAAGGATTATAATCCGGGACACGGGTTGATGGGTCCCAGGGACCTGTCTCATCCCCCCACCAGTTAGAATCGGCCTTAAGAATTTTGCTTGTTCCGGTATTCACAACTGCTATTTTATTCCCCCAAAATTCATTATTTTTTATCTTTATTGAATCAGGAATAAAATCTGAAGATGCCCGATAAATCCCAATTCTATTTTGGGCAAAGAGATTATTTGTCATATTCAGTTTATTTTGGTATGCCAACCACAGTCCCTTTTCATTATTGATGATCACGGAGTTTGTGATTATTAGCCGACTACCATTCATATGTATCGCCCCATAGGGCCAATTACCTGTCGGAAAAAATCCTGCTTTTTCAACGATGCAACTATCCAGTACCGATGTATCAGATTCCGCATAATCAAATTTTATACCACCCCAGGCAGTGTCCAGGGCGGTAAAAATTACACCCCTTGTCTTTAGAATTCCTGAATCACTTATGGCAAGGGCACCGCCCGCAAATCTCAATGTATTCCCATCTTCAATCATTACACGGGCGAGACTATTAACTCCATCAATTGTTATCCAGTCCCAATACCAATGGACCGTATATGGCACACCTTGATTCCTTATCGTTATATTATGATCTATCCGCTCTCCCTTAATAAGAATTGAATTCATACCGTTACCTATAAAAACATTATCCTCACATTCACCAAGCTCATTTGCACCTAAAATCAAAGGAAAAGAATCATTATCAATAAATTGATTATTCTTGATTACTGATACAAGACTATTCTGACCTGAGGTGGTATAGAAACAACCACAACCAAAATTTAAACTTCTAACAATACGGGAATTTTGCAAAATATATGGAGTGTGGTCATACAGAAATCCAATATTACCACCACTTCTATCAAACCAGGTGTTCAAAATTCTTCCACCATAAGATACTTCACAATACTCGAATCTTGAGGTATCAGCAACATTATTGTCGGCAATGTGAATTCCCCGCCAATGCTTTGTTGTATCCAGTGCAGAAAATATAATCATACTATCAGCCTTCCCTTGAGCAAAAATTTTCCCCCGTATGGGTGAGGGATAAACTCCAAGATAAAGTCCCGAACTATCATCAAAAAGTATCTTAACCCCAGGTTGAACAGTTAAAGTTGGACAATAAGTATCATTGCTCGCCTCGACCACAAACTCTCCTTTCAAAAACCAATAAGGCACACCCTGATTATAAATCGTGGCATCGGTGCGACGGGTTTCACCCACTATGGCAATCACATCAGGTTTATTATTCACAAAACTATTCCCATAAATCTCACCAATAAACTTGAATGGTGCAATAATGGGTATTGAATCATTATCCGTAAACTGGCAATTATTTACCAATACCGTATCACAACGAAAATAGTCACAATAAAGACCATAACCACCACTTTTGGAAATTTCGGTATTGGTAATTGATACATATTTAGTTCGTGGAGATGCCCATATTGCGCCTGAATCAGAGCCTGCCGCCTCAATTATGCAATGGTCAAAGACCAATCTTTCAAACGATCTATCACTACTAACCCACCGACGTGCGATTCCTTTCCAAAAGCCTTTTGGTACTGAATCCGAAATAGGATATAACTTCCGATGAGGTGTAAAAAGTATCTTATTTATTGCGCTGCCTCGGGCAAGTAAAGTTGAACCTCCAGAAAAATAAACGGGAGGATAAATACCATAATTCCCTGTCGGCATCACCTTTACACCCGGGTCAATTACTAACTTTGAATTTAGTTGATTTGGCATCTCCACATCCCCGACGAGCACATAAGGCTCCCCTGCTTCAGTCCAGTGCTCATTTGGAGAAAGGGTGCCTGATTTTATTGTTCCTTTGACCCTCACAGATATTGTTTTAACATCGCCTTCATTTAAATTTAATCTTACCACATAATCCCCAGGCAGAAATAGACTTCCATTATTGTGCCTGCCATCCCATATTACTTTATATTCTACATCAGGATTGAGACTAGTAAAATTCCACTCCCTATCCTCAATGGTAATCCTTGCCCCAGATGAATAATCATCAATCTTAAAACTTATTGTAATCTCCTGTTCAGTGGCATCAAATACCGTTTTTGATGTCTTAAGTTCCTTTATACTTACCTTCTCTTTGTATGCCTGAATGCCCGAATCGTATGTCCACTCTTCAATTATTGCAATAACACTGTCTTGAATAAACATACCTCTGGGATGGCGGAATTGGTTTTCGCCAGCACCATAACTTCCAAAAGAATAACACTGCGAGACTAAACCCGGTGAAAATTTTAGAATTTTTGACCGTGCGCCATCACACGCATACACTACACCCCTTTGGTCAACTTCAATATCCAAAAGATAAAGATTATCTCCTAAATCCGGATATAGCCATTTTACAAACTGAATATATCCACCCCTATCTCGCAGGCAAACAACCCGATGGTTATCAGTACCTGAAATATAAATAAGATTACCAAAGACAGCGATTCCTTTTGGTTTGTTAAATTTACCTTGAGTAAATCCATAACCACCGTAAGATAACTGATAAGCACCATTTAAAGAGAAACGAAATACCTCATGTAATCCCGTATCAATTACATATAATTTGTCTCCCTCAACTTCCACATCCCAAGGTTTTTCAAGAATTCCTTCACCGATTACATTAATCCAAACAAGAGAATCACCTTGCAATTGCAATTTTACCACACGACTATTATCAGTGTCTGCAATATAAATATTATAATTACTGTCTATAGCCACTCCATGAGGTGATTTAAATTGATTTATACCACTTCCCCAAAAGCCCAATGATTTAGTATAATAATGTTCCTGGTCAGTTTCACAGCCTCGTGCATAGATTATACGATGCCACATTGCGTCAGTAATAAAACAGAACCCGGTATCAGCCTTTATATAACCAACGCCATCATAGGGTTCTTGGAAAAGGGCGATGTCAAAACTGTCCTGGACAATCTTTTTAGTAAGTTTATAATACATTTGGCCACCAAACTCGTAACCAACTCGCTCTAAAGTAGCGAATGATAATTTGAACAAACAAAATAGGATTATTATAGCATAAAATTTTTTAGGCATTTTAACCTCCTTCACAATGCGAAACTTAATCCAAAGAACCACCGTTTATAATTTAATAGATCCTGAGAGGCAAAGTAAAAATTTAATCGCTGATAAGGATTGAGATCTAACCCGAAATTCACATCATTGCAGATGGTGTAATTAAATATGTAAGGATAGATAATATATGGGTCAAAACTTTTTGTATGATTAAATGTAAATGTATTACCAAAGCGAAATCCCAGAATGTGACCAAAACTCCGTTCAAAACCAACCGGAACAATCAAACTTTTGATGCAACAGTCAATACCATCTCTAAACTTTTCTATATTGTATATAACCACTGCTACGACAGTAATATCTCTACAAGGATAATGTAATGCACCTATTCCAACTTTAAATGATGAAAATTTAATGGTATCGTTAACAAATAAATTGGGAAGGGCATAATATATTCTGCGATTCCATACCCACTCACGATAATCACACTTTAATACTACTTTTAGGAAATAAACACCTCCTTGGAGTTTAAGAAATAAACGTGAATCACCCCGTTTATCAGACCAAGTTGTATCATATTGAAGTTCCCCAAAATCCGCAACAAAGGAATTGAGTTCCCAATCTCTTTTCCCTGAAACAGCAAGTTGTAGCAGACCACTACCTATCAAAAGACCAAAACCTAATTCATTACTCGTTTCAGTATGGTTTATTCTACCCATATACTGATTGCCGAGCGAATCCCATTCTCGTATTTCATATTCATCAGGTTGATTATTCCAAGAGAAATTATATTCACCACCAATCTTAAGATATCTTCCAATACCCAATGCTCCGAAAAATCCTTCTTGTCCATATAGCCAAGGTTCTAGATAATGCTCGTTCCGCTCATCAATTTTCCACATAGCACCAACCCGAAATCCCAGTCCTAAATTTGGGTAAAAAATCAATAATGACAATGGTTCATGAGCTCCACCAGTTCTAAATAGATATGATACTGATCTTTCCAGATATAATGAATCACCGACAGCCTGTGTAAGCGTATAAACTTGAAGAGAATTAAAGGTCTTGTCATAACCATAGCCAATTTCCTTGAGATAAGCAGGATTATAGATTAAATCTGTAATCGGGTCAGGAATGAAACCAGCAAACTCCCTACCAAAACCGAGAATACGCACAGAAGGCTGGGTCCAGAGTTGAAATACCATCAGCAGCAAACCCATTGCGACTCCTTATTCAATACGATATTTCTTCCAATACAACATCCCATCTTCTAAATCATATCCCCAGATATAGACATTGGTGGCTCTGTATTTACCCTTATACCAACTCCCTTCTACAGGAAATGACTTGATGTAGATTTTACTTCCATCAGGTATTTCTTTTATATCCTTTGGTTTCATAATCTGCATCTTTTCGGGTACTATATACCTGCCCAACGAATCAAAGAGCATCTGATAGGCAATCGGCTTATCGTTTTCTTTCATAAATACCGTAACTACAATGTAATCGTTCTTTAAGCGAACAGATTCGTAAATCGGTTCGTCTTGAATCAATTTGGTAGGATAATTTTCCAATGGGTATAAATCAAAATTTTCAAACTTCCGGAAACTCGCCGTTAGTAAATGGTAACGTTTTATTCGCCATTGTTGTGCATCAAAATCATAGTTGAGAACTTGAATGCTGTCTGGAAAAAATCTATAATCTTCCATCCGTGCATCCATATCACCCCGTTTCCCCACCATTCTAAAGGTATCGACTTGTTGACAACTAAAAGGGATATTACCTTTGAGAAATTCTGTTACGACGGTCTTCCTTATACCAACCGACGGTGAAGGTATTTGAGGTTTATTCCCCACGCGGAAACCTCCATCATCAACGATAACATAAAGGGTGGTAAATTCGGAAAGGCGGGAAAGATGTAGATAAAGGTTTCCGTCATAGTCAACTTGAATATAGTCGGCAGACATATTCAAATACTCGGGTTGGAGAAATTTATGTTTTTGTTTAATATTCCCATATCTATCCAGCAAGATTAAGCAAGTATAACCACTTGTAGGATTGGCTTGGCGAATACCGAAATCAGTGCGGACCCATGTAATAATCAACACTTGTCCATTTTTTAAGATAGCAAATTCGCCACCCTCAACAGAATCCTGGAGTGTACCTTCTGTAATTCTATTTCCATTTTTATCATAAAGCCGGAAATAAAGATAAGGGTAGACACGGCGCTCCCATAGACGAGGCGGATGATAAATTGAATCAATTGTTCCATCTGGTCGGAGTACTATACTTGTGTGGCTGGGGATTCCTGCTTTTTCTGTGTGCCATTTTGTGGCTAATATCCACAATTTTCCTTCGCTATCCACGTATGGACTTCCCCCATCTTTTGCTATTATTTGGGCAAATCTATCAACATTTGGTGCTGATGATGCCCAAATAAGAAATAATGCTACCAATAAAATTATTTTTCTCATTTTTACCTCCTACCATCCAACATCTATCGTATGAATACCTAACACATCCCGAGTATTCATCGCATCCTCGGGTGGTTTTTTATTTAACAAAGAATCCACAAAGTACATATATGTGTGAGCATAGTTTCGCCATATAATTTTTTCCTGCATAACCCCCTTTTCATCATGGGTCAAGATTCCCAATGCATGTCCTATTTCGTGAGCCAATGTTACACCAAATGGTTTATACCAAGAACTCCAACCGTACTTCGAAAGAGTATCCCAATTTGCTGCCCACCAGGAGTCAATTATTCGCTGCACATAAATAAAGATGCCTGTACTATCCAAATACCTTTGAGCAATCGCTGAGTCGGTGGATGCTAAGTGTCCACATTGTGTATGTTTGAAACCGCCCCAATCAAGTATGTTGTAAGCAACAGTTTCCCCAAAATCATTCGTATCTTCTCGTTTAGAACCTATCACTATATGGATACAATCGCGGTAATCACGAAAACCAGCCAAATAAGTTTTTATCATCCAGCCAGGTATGGGATCGAGGCAATCAAAACCATCGTCAACAATAAAATTGGCATCCGTTGTATCCAAGCCAGCAGTTGCCAATATTTGCTTCATAATAAGATAATCCATTTTGAATATGTTCTATATTTAGAATATCACTCGCATAATCAATTTCAACCTTTATTGTCTTTTTGCCAGTGCCATCATTATATCCATCCCCAGGGATTTCAATATTTTTATTTAAGGTATCGGTAGTTTCATGACATTTTGGGGGATTCAAACCAGAAGTTTCAGGGTCATTAAAACATCGCAAGTTTACAAATTTTTCCGCCCACATTTGGCCACTTTTAAAGGCCTGAACAGTGACAACAATATCTGTTGGCACATTAGGAAAAATATAATATGGCTGTCTGGAAATTCCTGATAACAACTCCTCATTTGCAAAATAACGAAAAGTGTCCGTAATAGTAGGAAAATCGTTTACGCCACCTTCAAATATGCCGTAATCCGCTTTAAACCATACCGTATCCCCATTTATCCCATTACCCGCTGAATCTACAACTTGCACCATTAATGGATAAGCATAAGGGTCTTTTAGCGTATCACCACAATTACAAACCCGACGATTTCCCATAAATAAAACTAATTGTCTTCCACCAGGGCCATAAACTTTCGTTGGTTTTTCACCCTTTTGTTGAGCAATGGCTCCACCACCTCCTCTACCACGATATTGTTTCCAGCACTCAATCCTTACATAAATATCATAGCTATCTGGTGGTGCCCAACCAGTAAAGCAAAGACTATCTCGCCTACCCAATGGCCCTGTAGGAAATGAATCTTTTGGTAGTCTTATAGTATCATCACTCAATATCGGTGAGTTTGGGCTTGGTTGAGGAAAAGATTTCATGGATTGAACGCCATAAAAATAGACAAGGGCATAATCAAAACTATCTTTCAGATCTGTTTTCATCCGGTATTGAAACCGGACCCAAAGAGTATCATTTGAGTATGTGTAATACACATGCTCGTTATCAATAATAAAAATTTTTGTTACATCCTCAGGTGCACTGGGGCAAGACGGACAGCAACCGCGCTCTGCTCCCAAAAGAGCGAAAATGCCGATAATTACTATCCCTATTCGGCTATAGTATCTTTTACAGTAATTCTTAATCATCATTGCTAAACTCCCTTTTTATTTAAAAAGGCGCAACAGATGGACATTATTAAAATCATCTTTCTCATCCTGCCTCCTTGATTTGCAAAAATTTCTTGTGGTTGTTAAAAAAGGACAATAATCTCCGAGAGAGAGAGAGTTTGACTCTCTTTGTGATTGAATTTAACCATATCTACCCCTTAAACTATAGTAAATTATATTCATAAAATCTCATTTGTCAATAGTCAAGCGTAAATGGAATATACTTAAAAGTGTGGAAATTGGTTATTAGGTGAGGAAGTGAGTATGGATGTTGGAGTAGCGAAACTTGTTTCGCGTCTAAGTAAATCCGAAATCCGCCAAACGGAGTGGCGGATGGCGGAAGAGTGGCGGACATTATTCAAACTTCGTCCGACGCCAGAGGCTATGTCCGACGACGTCCAATTTCCATACCCACTTCATCAACCAACTTCCACCATCTATCAAAAGGGGTTATCAAGGGAAATAATTTGTGTCATTCTGAACGAAGTGAAGAATCTCGATTATTTTGTATTTTACTTGAGATTCTTCGTCGCTTTGCTCCTCAGAATGACAAAACTGAAGACTGCCATTTTTTCTTTTGGAGGGGGGCTAACCCCGATTTTTGTCTTTTATCTGTAGGAGCGGTTTCTAACCGCGAGTCTTTATCGGCACTGAAAGTGCCTCCTACAAGCAAGGGTTATTTATTCTTGATACACGATTCATGATACACGATACAGGATAAAGAATTTATAATGGATTAGTATGTGGTTATTTGGCATAGATGCTGGTTTGGTAATCAGGCATAGCCAATTTGGTGAAAGATTGAACAATGACCAAAAACTTTACACCATACTGGCAGCCACGCCATAAAACAATAAACAATGTTTATGAAGGGGGATAAAGGGTGATAAGGGGTAATCACGGTTCACGGTAAACGTTTCACGAATATCGCCCTTCTTCACCACTCTTTACCCTTTCGTGTCGCCTTCTTGAGTTATTTTCTCTCTGCTGTCTTCAATTGCCCATTTTCACAATCCCCCTATTTTCCCCCTTACCTTCTCCTCGTCATTCTGAACGGAGTGAAGAATCTCCTGTATTTTAGAACATTGGAGATTCTTCGTCCACCATACAGCGTGGCGGACTCAGAATGACAAAAGAGAAAGTTTTCCCCCTTTTATAAAGGGGGAGTAAGGGGGATTTTTGCCTTTTAACAATCTTCTGCTTATTATTTGCAAGGCTAAAGCCTTGCCCTACATCTTCTTTGTATATCTCCAATTGCCCTCAATTGCCTCCAATTCCCTTTCTTTCTACTCTCTACTTGCT
>DAIRCK010000047.1:0-10067 GCA_036796695.1 bacterium | reverse complement strand
AGAATTTTTTATACTGGGCATTGGTCACTTCATACTTACCAATGTAATATTCATCAAGATAAACTGTGTGCACAGGCTTTTCATCGCTATCCACATCGCTGGCATCAGAACCCATAGTAAATGTGCCCGCCGGAATCTTAATCAAAATTATCCCGGTCTTATTATGCCGGTATTCTTCATAACCTTGGGCATTTTTGCCAAGATAGGTAAGTTTCGGTTTTGGTCTTGCAGGTGGTTTAACCTTCACTAATTTCACCGGACCGCCATCCTCAGCATCACAATAGGCGCAGAAATTATCAGTATCAGGATATTTTCTGCCGCACTTGGGACAGACTTTTTCGGCAAAGAGAAGTAAGTTAAAGCAGATTACAAACAATAGCAATACATTCATTAATATTTTAGTTTTACAAAAACTTTTTCCAACGTTAAAATTTTTGATTCGTTTTTTTACACTATTTTGCATACTCATATCTCCACATTTGTCCACCACAATAAGGAATAATAGTCAACCCAAAGCGCGTCCCCTGACCGATGCCTTCTATTGTATATAATTTGTTCTTTAACGAAAATACGCACGGAAACATTGTTCTACTGGGGAGCGCTGTCTGAATTTGCCAAGTACCTGTTTGAGGATGATAACTTAGACAATCATCGGATAACCATTCTTTTGCAGTAAAACCACCTATTATAAAAATAGAATTGTTAATAATAGCACACCCGCAACCAGCTCGAGCAATCGGCATTGGTCGCAATTTTCGCCATTGCTTTGTAGTAAAATCAAAAACTTCAACAGAATTGCTAATACCGTGTTTTTCGTTGACCCCCCCAAATACATATAATTTATTTTTGTATATAATACATGAGAAGAAAGCACGCTCTTCTTGCATTGGAACACCCTGTTGCCATTCAGAAGTAGCAAGATCAAATATATCAACTTTGGGAGTAATATTGAAGCTACTGTCAACTCCTCCCAACACGAATATTTTACCATCTTTCTGCACTGAAGAAATTCCAAACCGTGGGTCTTTCCAATAAGATATAATTTTGCTTCTTCCGCTGAGAGGGTCAAACTCTTCTACTTCATGCCTATTTTTGCCAAGCGATCGGCCTCCGAAAATATATATTCTACCAAAAGCCTCTACACTAGTATGGAAGAAACGAGGAATTTGACAGAGTGTTACAAAACGCCATTCATCTTTTGCCGGATCATATTCATCAATTCTGTCCAAAGCCAAATCACTACTCCTACCACCAATAAGATATAGTTTATCACCCACGACACAACCAGAAGCCCCCCACCGTGATTGAATTAGAGATTCACAATCTAACCAAATTCCTTTTTTTGTCTCTGGAGGCTTGTTTTTGCGGTATTTGACCAACTTCACTGCGCTGCCGTCTTCGCTCTCACAATAGGCGCAGAAGTTATCAGTATCAGGATATTTTCTGCCACACTTGGGACAGACCTTTTCGGCAAAGAGAAAAACTGATAGAACCAAAAGGCAAGAAATTACAGAAAAGACAAAAAACCTTAGATGATAAATATTAAATCTCTTCATAGTACCTCCTAAAAGTAATTTAGATTCTTCGCCACGCCTTCGGCGTGTCTCAGAATGACAGAAGAAAAAATTCTCAGAATGCCCTCCTTTTGTCATTCTGAGGGCTTCGCCAGAAGCCCGAAGAATCTGAATAAAAATGACGGGAAGAAGAGATTCTTCCCCTTCACTTCGTTCAGGGTCAGAATGACAGAAAGAAGAAGTGTCTCAGAATGACAAAAAGAAAAGGCGGGTTCAGAATGGCACGCTCTGTTTGTCATTCTGAGGCGAATGAAATGAGCCGAAGAATCCTTCACTTTGTTCAGGACGATGTCTGAATGAGATTCTTCACTCCGCTACCGCTCCGTTCAGAATGACAGAAATGAGGAACGCTCCGTTCAGAATGACACCTCTCTATTTTGTCATTCTGAGGGCTTCGCCAGAAGCCCGAAGAATCTCATTCTTATTCCATTCGTATTATTCGCAATATTTGTCATCAAAAAATTTGTCGCGCGTTCAGACACCGTTCTGAGTCCCGATTTAGCGGGACAAAGAATCTCCAGATATTCAGATTGCCAGAAATCCAGAAACAAATTTTTATGGGAAGGACGCCACCCGAAACCCGAGGCGCGAGTACCGGTACGTAGGGTCGAGACTGTTCCGATCCGCAGAACGGCAGTCCCAAGATCCGTAGAACCAACCACCGCCACGAAGAACCCGGGAACCACCAGATGAAGGACCAGTAGGATTTTTATAAGGACTCACTGTATAATAATCACTCCCATACCAGTCCGCACACCACTCCCAAACATTACCCGCCATATCATAACAACCATAAGGCGAAACACCACGATCGTATGAACCAACCGGCGCGGTAAACTGATAACCATCGTTCACTGTTTTGTCGCTCCAATCAAAATTCGTATGCTTATCCGCATAGTTGCACCTCACAAAGCCACCTGCCCCTGGCTCCTCATTACCCCAGGGATACTTCCTGCCATCGGTTCCCCGTGCTGCCTTTTCCCATTCGGCCTCAGTAGGTAGTCTCAATCCTGCCCAATCACAAAATGCCTTAGCATCTTCCCAACTTACATTAACTACAGGATAATCTGGATAATTAATAAAATAATTGGGCATACCAGTAAAATCAGGGTCTTCAGGATAACTCCTGCCCGTAGCATCGCAGAATTTTTTATACTGGGCATTGGTCACTTCATACTTACCAATGTAATATTCATCCAGATAAACTGTGTGCACCGGTTTTTCGTCACTATACGCATCACTGGCATCAGACCCCATAGTAAATGTTCCTGCAGGAATCTTAATCAAAATTATCCCGGTCTTGTTATGCCGGTATTCTTCATAACCTCTGGAATTTTTACCAAGATAGGTAAGACCAGATGTAAGTTCAGGCTCTTTAATGTGGATTGTCTTTGTGTAATTTTTATATCCAGGATAAGTAAGTTTTATCGTGTGCGAACCTGATGAAGCATAAATCGTTACTGGTGTATTCGCCCTGTATTTCCCATCCAAATATACTGCAGCACCTTCAGGTGTAGAAGTAATAATCACACTATCACCACTAAGCTTAATCTCAGCAACAATCGCAGGCCTGGTCTGCGGTTGAATCTTCACCAACCTCACCGGACCGCCATCCTCAGCATCACAATAGGCGCAGAAATTATCAGTATCAGGATATTTTCTGCCACACTTGGGACAGACCTTTTCGGCAAAGAGAAAAACTGATAGAACCAAAAGGCAAGAAATTACAGAAAAGACAAAAAACCTTAGATGATAAATATTAAATCTCTTCATAGTACCTCCTAAAAGTAATTTAGATTCTTCGCCACGCCTTCGGCGTGTCTCAGAATGACAAAAAGAAAAAAACACTCCATTCAGAATGACACACCCTTATTCCCTGTCATTCTGAGGGCTTCGTTAGAAGCCCGAAGAATCTCATTCTTATTCCATTCGTATTATTCGCTATC
Organism: bacterium; assembly: GCA_036796695.1. Taxonomy (GTDB): domain Bacteria; phylum Hydrothermota; class Tepidihabitantia; order SM23-42; family JAOAFX01; genus JAOAFX01. The sequence continues at coordinate 6,547 of DAIRCK010000047.1, read as the reverse complement.
ATTCGTTTTTTTCCATTCGTAGCATTCGCTATGATTCGCATAATTCGTCATCACTCAAATCTGTATCCACAGTTCGCACAATACCTGGCACCGAACTTTCGGGCTGTATGACAGACCGGGCAGGTCTTGCGGCCACAGGAATATGTTATATTAACCTCTGTCCCGGGTGTCAATTTTACACCTGCCTGTGGCTCAAAACTTACGACCTCGCCCTTATCCACCTCGTCAGCCAATATACTATCAATCAAACCGACCAATAAATTCTTACCAAGTATTATATCTTTTGCTTCAACCAGACTTTTACCTTTCAAATCTGGCATATAAATAGCCTCAGGAGTTGTAGTGTCCCTGGAAAGAAAAGCAACCAGGCCGATTACTCCAACCAACAAAATGAATATGACCAGAAATACATATGGCGCCTTTGATTTCTTCTTTTCCTTAACAGTAGATATTTCCGATGCCCTGCCCACAATGACTTCAATTATTGTTCCTTTTTCAACCCTTTTGCCATCGGCAATATCCTGGCCTAAAATGTAGCCATCCTTACCATCTTCATATCTAATATGATACCCCAATCCTGCCTTCTGGAGTTCTTTAATTCCTTCTTCCTTTCTTTTACCCACAAGTAAAGGGACTTCAACCATAGAAGGCTTAGTAAATGTAACTTTATCCAGCCCTTTTATCTCTCTTATCAAATCACCAACATTCTGATACCTATTTTCAGGATTCTTTTCAAGACATCGGGTAATAATCTCTTTTAATTTAGGATTTGTAATATAGTCCAGGTTGGGTGTCTGGAAACGATGGGCATCTATGTATTCAGGGTCAGTATCCTTGATAATCTTATATGGGTATCTACTGGTCAATAGTTCGTAAAATATTATCCCCAATGCGTATATATCTGAATAGAATCCTACTTTCTCATCCATAATCTGCTCTGGCGCCATATAGGCATAAGTTCCAATGCGAAAACTCATACTACTTTCTTTCGCACCCTCGGTTAAGACCTTTGCAATCCCAAAATCACTCACCTTTACCTGTCCATACCTGCCGACAAGAATATTGCTGGGCTTTAAATCACGATGGACTACACCCATTTTATGGGCAAAATCAAGTCCTTCACATACCTTTAGAAAAATATCAATTGCGGTTTTTTCAGATATGTTCATTTTCGTCAAGTCGGCTAATGTATAACCAGGTAAGGGAATTCCTTGCTCGTCTTCACCTTCGCGCGATATATATTCCATTACAATGTAGATATAGCCATCTTCGTCCTGTAATAAATCAGTGACCTTAACGATATTCGGATGCTCACCAAGTTGGGCGCCAAGTTCTGCCTCTTTCTTGAACTTCTCATAAAGATAGTCCACATTCAAGGACGAAGGTAGAAGCGATTTTACTGCCACATAGTTCTTTAATTCCCGGTGTTTGCCCAGATAGACAATACCAATGCCACCTTTTCCCAGTTCTCTTATTATCTCATATTTCTCTACTCGCTTTAAGGTTTTGCCTATTCTAACGGTCTCGGCTCTCATTATTGGCGAATTACACGAATATTAACAAATGCAACGAATAATGACTATCACAGATTGTGCAAATGGCAGCAAATTTATCTAATACCGATTCTACAAATCCAGGACCTAACTGCTTATGCACTTCAAATAGTGCGCCCATTACCTTATAAGATAAATCAGGATATATTATGTTTTTATTATTCGCCATTATTCGTAATAATTCGATAAATTCGTTTCTCCTTCATAGTCTTCTGGTTCCTTTGTAGGTTGTATTATATCGTTTTTCCCAGTCTTGTATCTGAATTAAGAAATCCACCTTCACTTCATAGTCAAACTTGCCTCTTAAAAGTATATCAATCAATGGCCCGGCAATATCTTTGTGGTTCACCGTGCAAGGGAACAAAAGCAGTGTGTCGGCATTTTTACCCAGAAGGATTTTTTCTGGATATCGTCCTTCACCAATCAAATAATCGTTGACAAAAAGTTTATATTTGACATCAGAGATTGTCAGGGGAACAAACCACTTATATGACATCCAGATTTTGGCATTGAAGTCGGTTTTATTCAAGGTAATATTTGTGAAATCCACAGTCTGAAAATCTACTGCATATTTAGGCAGGCAGGAACAGAAGAAGAGCAATAACCCGAGAAAAATGATAATAAAATGATTGACCTTCATTTTGACCTCCATAGGGCTAAAGCCCCTACTCCAGTTATTTTTTTGTTCCCAAAAGAATAGGAAGAATATAATCTAAAAATGCCTTTTTCGCCTTCTCGTATATTTTGCTATCGCCCTTTGTTGCCTTTATATATTCCTCCAATAGCCGCTCCAGCACAGAGGCGAGAATTATCTTGCCCGGGTCACCGCTTTTCTTCAATTCTTCTATAAGTTTTCTACCGTATTTGATAATCACATCTTCCTGAGAAAGCCCTTTGAAATCATTGTTCTGCTCTTCGGTCAACTTAAAAGACTTTGAGACACTATATACCTTTATTGGCCCTTTCATCAATGAGATTTCCGTAAACTCAAGTTTTTGATAGCGTAAGATGTATCTGCCTGTGATATAATAATCGCACTGAAATTCTTTAAGTATCTCTTCGGGTGTTTTTCTTATGATTTCGTATTTCATATCTTCAACAAAGAGTGATTCACCCTTTGCTCGGTCAATTACCGAGAATCTGCCGTTAGAACCCTCTATTAAGAAGGTTGTAAAATACCTTGCAAGATAGGAATCAAAACTCGTGGTCTTATTCTCTGAGGGGTCATCTGAAACAAAGTTCATTACTACAACCCTCTTACCATTTTCAATATGCCGGGCAAAAGAAAAAGCCAGGCCTTTATATCCTGCATAAAAATCAAGAGGTTTACCCCCCAGACCAAAGATGCAAGACGAGAATAAAACTAATGTAATCATATCCACCTCTTAGGCTATATTCTATACAATTTCATAAATATGTCAATAGTGATGAAAAGTGGGATTTAGACTTGGTCCTGCACGAAGCGAATGATTCTTCCCTTTAGTTGCACTCAGGGTAAGAATGATACCCTCCTCCATTTTGGCATTCTTAGGACTCTTAGCCCTTCGTTTTACTTAAGGATAAATTCTGCGAAGAGGAAGAAGAATCCGTCACTTGTTCAGGACGATGTCTGAATGAGATTCTTCGCTTCGTTCAGAATGACACTGCGTGTCAGATTCTTCGCCACGCCTTCGGCGTGTCTCAGAATGACAGAAGAAAAAAATTTTCAGAATGACCCTTCTTTTGTCATTCTGAGGGCTTCGCCAGAAGCCCGAAGAATCTCAATTAAAATGACAAAAAGATGAGATTCTTCGCTTCGCTCAGAATGACAGAGCTAAACAGGTTATTTTAATTTTTTCAATAATTCCCTTGTCGCATATTCAATGACTTTGACCCCGCCTGCCTCAAGTGAAAGTGGATTTGCTGCCCTACCTTCACCACGATATACTTCGGATTCATCGCTTACATCAATCAAGGTAATTGTGCAATAAAGTGGCAGAATAGGCATAGCCTTGTCTTCAGGCACTGGTGTAATACCTATTTCTGAGATAACAACATAATTGGCATTTAATACACGGGCAATGGAAGTAGCCTCAGTGGGTGATGGCAATCTATTACCTATTGATTTTCCTGCCTCAACCTGCTTTACCTTATTCTTAGAGATTACCGTAAAACGACCTGTTCCACCAATGGTCGTTATCAAATCATTGTGAAGCCTATCATTCAATTGCTCAGAACTACCAGGGGTATAGGGTGTCAGAATGGCAATCGTGGGATGGTCTTTAGGAATTTCTTCAAACCAGACACCCTTAGACAGATAATTCTTTGGGCAGGCAATAAAGAGAATGATTATTGAGATAAAAGGCAAAATTTTCCTCATTGTTTATCCTCCTGTTTTACTTAATGGTTAGTGGCGTTAATCGGGGTTCAGGGACTGATACATTCCCTGGCGCAAAGTTTATCTGGTTGAAAACCATCAGTTTCCTTTTAACATTGGCAAGTCCAGGAATAGCCATAAGATGTTTTCTTGCTGCCAGATTTAAATCAAAAGGCGCACCCTTATAAGTAATGTTGACGAAAGTATAACCTTCTGCATCATTAGGCATCATTTCACCACCAAAATTTGGGTCTTCCCGTAGTTTGATTATCAATTGGTCAATCAAATCAGGGTCCTGTATACCAAAAAACCGCAACTGGTATGGATAGCCTGTATTCAGCCATTGCCCAAACTGCTCTGGAATACGATATATCAATTTGTTGCCTGCCAATTGAACGATTTTATCAATCGCATTTCGTTTTGCATTCTCCTCATTCCAGGACCCACTATCGCCAACAGCTCTTTCTGCAATCCCGGTGATAAATTCACCAGTGCCTGTATCGTAGAGTTTTAACTCCAAAGAAATTTCAGGAGGTGCGGCTATTTGTAATACTTCACCCTTCTTTTCCACTCTTATGCTTAAATTGGATATTTCAATGTAGTATGCTGCATCAGCAGCATAGGCAATTTCCTGCGCCTTGGTAAAATTTGACTGACCGGATAATTCCCTCGCCTGTTGAATGAGTTTTCTTACAATTTTAGGCTCAACACAGCGGTATCTATGATTTGTTAAAAACTCGTTGATTCTATCTTGAGTATATTCAAGGAGTTCGGTAGGAACGGCTAATTTTTCAGGTTCATAATAAACCATAAATCTAACACCACCCATTTTCTGAGAAAGACTTCTAACATCAGCGTCAACTGGATTTTTGGAAACCAGGGCTTCTATCTCAATTGTGTATCCATCTCCTGAGACTGTCTCGGCAATAATATTATAACTATTTATGTAACCTTCGGCTCTTGATTTTATTATGTCTTTTACCAATTGAAAGTTTTCAACATTGGTTTCCGAAGCAACGGATACACCTACCTGCTCAATAGCCATCCTTTTGGCATTTTCTATTGCCTCTTCTCTTGTCTTTCCAGTTCCTTTTGCCCTTACTGAAACTGTTTGGGCTAATAGAAACGTGATAGAGAGTAACAGGGCTATTAATAATTTTTTTTGAGTAATCATAAAACCTCCTTTTGCTAATCAACTTGATTTCTCCCATATAATTTCTACAAAAGCACCCATAATGCCTTACCAATCTTCAATAATGACTGGAAGGTCTTTTTGAGCCAGTTGACCTTTTTTGATTCCTCTTTTGATACGACAATGTCAGAATGGATTGCTTTTAATGCCTTGATGATATAAGGATTTTCACCGAGTTCAGTCTTCTTTATCTCTTTTTCCGCAGTGTTTATAACTTTTATAATCTTTTGTAATGTGGGGTCATTTGGGTCGTAGTATTGAGCCGGATCAAAGAGAACATTTCCCTCTTCATCCAGGATGCGGGGAAATATCGCAGGCTTGGCACCAGTTCCAGAGGCATCAATTACAAGACCAGTGATTTTCTTGATTTCTTCTTTTTCTTTATCAGTAAGTGTGGTGAGTTTAGCCAATACTACATCCAGTCCCTTATGGACCGGCGGGGCAATGCCATTAGAATCATAAATTCCAATCGCCATTTCTACTTCTATGAATCCATCCTTTTCCACTGGCTCACCCACCATTTGTGCACCTTTGACAACCCCTTCTATACGGGTATAGACATAATCACTCTTGGTCATCAAATCCTGAACCTTTGTTTCAGAAGTAACCCTTACCCCCTTGATGATTTCAAGGAGATTCCGCTGGGCTATGACCTGTGCTGCCCTTGTTGCCATTAGTTTTGCCTGTGGTCTTGGCAGGGTTGTATCAATAATCCCCCAGCCCTTTGCCCTAATCACCTGCTGGGTCCAGTTTATTTCGCCCGGACCTTGAGGTTCAATAATATCATTGGTAATAGGCCTATCATAAGGGATTGGAATAAAAGGTGTCTGGGCAAATTGTAGTGATACACACAAAGCCCAGCATATTAAGACATAACGAGTCATAATACCTCCTTGAATAGCATTATATCCAGAATTTTATTTTAGTCAATAGTTCGTTTTTCATTTTCTATTTTGTCACCCTGACTCCGTCATATTACCCCTTTTTTGTCATTCTGAGGGCTTCGCCAGAAGCCCGAAGAATCTCAATTAAAATGGCCGGAAAGAAGAGATTCTTCACTTCGCTCAGAATGACACTGCGAGTCAGGTTCTTCGCTCACCAAAAAAGCGGCGGGTGAAAAATTGAGATTCTTCACCCGCCAAACAGAGTGGCGGGTTCAGAATCACAAAAAGAAAAAAACGCTCCGCTCAGAATGACACCTCCCTATTTTGTCATTCTGAGGGCTTCGCCAGAAGCCCGAAGAATCTCAGATTTCCAGATTAACAGATTATCAGATATTCAACAAATTACTACTGCGCAGACAAACCGACACGGAATCCATAGAACCTGACCCGGTCCGATGGCGAGCCCCTGTAGCGATTCGCACACCGCATGCACCTGGCGATGAAGTTCCACGACCCGCCACGCAGAACACGGAATTCACCAGACGAAGGACCCTTAGGATTG
>DAIRCK010000046.1:0-10352 GCA_036796695.1 bacterium | reverse complement strand
CCCCTTTTTCTAAAAGTAGACACAGGATGTTTTACCCAAATAACGATGCCTATAGACGATACGGGCAGCGAAACCCTCCAACGGGAGGCGATATGACAGAAGTCTCTACTCCTTTTCTGCCTTCTAACTTCTCCCTTCTTGCCTCAGCCCTCTTGCTTCTGCCTTCTCTCTTTCCACTTCTCCCTTCCCTACTCCCTTCCTCATCCAACAAACAACTTCTTTTTTTCTCTCTTTTTCTTGACAGGATAAAAATTTTTTGTATAATGTTAAATAAATAAAAATGGATAATTTTATCACAAATAATCCCACAAAAAGCCTTAGAGATAGAATTGTTGATTTGATTTCAAAGAGTAAAGAAATTAAATTTCTTGTTGGCTTTTTTTATTTTTCTGGGTTACGAGAGCTATATGAAGGTATTAAGTCAAATCCTGATGTGCAATTAAAGGTACTTGTTGGTCTGAATGTAGATAAAACAAACTACGGGCTTGTTGAGTATGCTGAAAATGATTCCTCAATTTCTGATGAAGAGAGGATATATCGTTTCTTTGAATCAATTAATAAATCTATAAATACCGAGCATTTTGACACTAAAGATTTCTATGAACAAATAAAATTTTTTATTGAACTTATAAAACAGAACCGTTTGATAATCAGAAAAACCTTTGCACCAAATCATTCAAAACTTTATATTTTCAAATTAGATCCTTCACAGGTTGCAAGAAATAAACTATTCATTACCGGTAGCAGCAATTTAACCTCGTCTGGGCTCACAAGGGATCAAGAATTCAATGTTGAAATAAGCGATTACGGGATAGAAGCAGCAGAACGATATTTTGATGAACTCTGGAACAAAGCAGTTCCTATAACCGAAGATGATGTGGTGAAAGCCAATCTCATAGATCTCCTTGAGAACAAAACTTTAATAAAACAACTCACCCCATTTGAGGCTTATACCCTTGTTCTTAAGAGTTATCTTGAGACTTTTATGCCGAAGGATAAAAATGTTGATACCATTTCACACATTATGAAAGAAAATGGTTACATCCCATATAGATATCAGATAGATGCGGTAAATCAAGCCCTTGATATAATAAAAAATAATAATGGCGTTATTATTGCTGATGTAGTTGGTTTGGGTAAGACAATAATTGCCTGTTTGATAGGTAGATTACTGGGCAAAAGGGGGCTTGTGTTATGCCCGCCCGGAATTCTTGGTGACGAAAAGGTGCCCAGGTCTGGCTGGAAGTGGTATTTTGAATCTTTTAAATTACGCGACTGGAGGGCAGAGTCTATTGGTAAACTTGACGATGAGGAGTTTGTAAAGTCTCTTAAGGAATTACGGGATATAGAGATTATAGTTGTTGATGAGGCACATAGATTTAGAAATGAAGACACAAAATCCTATGAACAACTTAAAAATATCTGTCGGGATAAAATTGTGATATTGCTTACTGCGACTCCTTTTAACAATCGTCCCGGAGATATACTTTCGTTGTTAAAATTATTTATTACACCTAAAAAATCTACTATAACCTTAGAAAACAATTTGGCTGATAAGTTCAGGATTTTTAAATCTATCTTTGATAAACTTGGATATATAAAGAAATATTATAATTCTACCAGCAAAGAGAAATCGGCAAAGGCTACAAATTATTTTCAGGTACTTTTTGATTCAAATCAAATTGATCTAACAAAAGTGGCTAACAGGGCAAAATATTTATCAAAACAGATAAGGGATGTAATTGAACCAGTGACCATTAGAAGGAATCGGCTCGATTTACAAAAAAATCCATTCTACAAAGATGAAGTTAAGAATCTCACCAGAGTTGCAGACCCACAGGAATGGTTTTTTGAATTAACCGAGGAACAGTCAAAATTTTATGATGAAGTTATAAAATTCTTCTCCTATCCTGAAGATGGTAATAGATTTATGGGCGCTATATATCGACCTTTTGAATACAAGATTGATTTAAAAAGTTTTAAGGATAACGAGTTCTCTGAGGAAGACAGCCGCAGATACCAACAGCAGAGAAACCTATATGATTTTATGCGTAGATTATTGGTGAAGAGATTTGAAAGTTCGTTTGGTGCATTTATGCAGAGTGTTAAAAATTTTAAAAATGTCACCGAGCATTGCCAGAAATTTATTGAGAAGACCGGTAAATTCATATTGGATCGGGATTTGCTTGAGAAAATATGGACATTGGAGATCGATGAGATTGAAAAAGAACTAATTGAATATTCCCGCAAAATCACAGAGGGTGTGTATCCAAAAAACCATGAGATATATGAAATAGAAAAATTTAAGTATAAAGAACAATTTATTAATGATATTAAATCCGATTGTCAGTTGTTTGAAGATATTTTGAAGCGATTATCCGATTTAGATTTAATCAATAATGATCCCAAGCTTGAACTTCTTAAAACAAAATTAAAAGAATGGCGGCAGAAAGAGCCCAAAAGAAAGATTGTTATTTTCTCTGAATATATTGACACCATTAAATATCTCAAAGAGGCCTTAATAAAAGATTTTAATAACCGTATATTGGTTGTTGCCGGTGATTTATCAAGAAATAAGATTGAGGAAATAAATAAAAACTTCGACGCCTCTTATCCAGAGGACAAAAAGCAAGATGATTATGATATACTACTCTGCACGGATAAAATATCCGAGGGATTTAATTTAAACCGTGCAGGCCTGGTTATAAATTATGACATACCCTGGAATCCAGTGCGGGTGATACAGAGATTGGGACGAATCAATCGTATTGGGAGGAAAGTATTTGATGAAATTTACATCGCAAATTTCTTTCCAACCGAAAAAGGAGCAGAACTCGTGAAATCAAAAGAGATTGCAGCCCAAAAGATGTTTTTGATCCATAATGCCCTTGGTGAAGATGCAAAGATATTTGATATTGATGAAGAACCCACCCCATCTGGTTTATATCAGAGAATTCAGCAAAATCCTGATGAGTTAGAATCTGAAAGTTTTTACACAAAAATTTTAAACGAATATGAAGAAGTTAAAAAGAATTATCTCGAGGTTATAGAAAGAATAACGGATTGTCCGACAAGAGTTAAGGTGGCAAAGCAGTCTGATAGGGATGAACTTATTGTATTTATCAAAAAAAGAAGGCTCTATATCCAGAAAGTTGATTACAGTAACAAAAATCGACCCCAACCAGTTATCCTTGAAGAAGTAATTGATAGAATCCGTTGCTCAATAGACGAGAAACCTCTTGCATTAAGCCCTGATTTCTGGGATGTGTATGAATTGGTAAAGGAAATCAGGGAAGAAAGATTACCTACCCCAGAACGGAGTTTGGAACAGAAAGCGTTAAACAATATTAAAACATTGATAAATCTAAATAATCCACAATTAATACCATTTAAGGATTTTTTAAGAACCTTGAGAGAAGATATTATTGATTATGGAACTTTATCTGATTATACCCTACGTCGAATCATAAATTTAAAGACATCTGACAACGAAATAAGCAAAACCATAGAGGAATTAAAAAATTTGAGGTCTGAACTTGGGGATGATTATTTATTGAGAGAAAAAATAACTGGTAAGGAATTATACAAAGAAATTATTATTGCAATTGAAAATCAAAAGGTATGAGCAGGGATATCTTAAAAAATATAATTGAAGAATTTTCAACTGAAAAATTTATCGATTTCTTTAGAAGTAAAAATCGCCTTTTCAGACCTCTAAAAGAAGATTTAAACCATTACAATAACGAAGATTTTACATCTGGAAAAAAGATTGGCACGATTGGGTTTCCTGACAATACATTTATTATTTGTGCGTTCAAAGTTTTAAAAGAACTCACAGAACGTTCAGGTAAGAAGAAACAATATGAACTGGGAAAGAGAATTTTAAAAGACTCAAACACAGATGCAGGGATTTTCATTTTTTATGACCAGAATGGTAATTTTAGATTTTCTTTAATCTATACTGAATATTTTGGCACAAGGCGAAGATTTAGTTATTTCAAAAGATTTACATACTTTGTAAGTCCACGCCTTACAAATAAAACATTCCTTGAACAAGTTGGAGAAGGTGATTTCTCATCCCTCGAAAAAATCAAAGAGGCATTTTCTGTTGAGCCAGTAACAAAGCAATTCTATCAAGAGATTGCAAACTGGTATTTCTGGGCAGTAAAGAATGTCCGTTTTCCAGATGATGCAGAAAAAGAGCCTAACGGCAGGAATATGGCAGTTATAAGGCTTATTACAAGGATTATTTTTATTTGGTTTATGAAAGAACGCAAACTTATACCTAATGAATTATTTAATGAAGAAAATCTAAGGGATATTTTAAAAGATTTTAATCTTTCCAATGATAACTTTTACAAAACCATTTTGCAAAACTTATTCTTTGCAACTTTAAATACAAAACAAGAAGAAAGAAGATTTCGAAGCGACAAAAGGGGATACAAAGGATATAACACAGACTTTGGTAATCATAATGTTTATCGTTATGAAGATTTATTTAAGAATAGCGAAGAAGTGATTGAAAAATATTTCTTACCCATACCATTTTTAAATGGTGGTTTATTTGAGTGTCTTGACTATAAATCAAAAATCAAAGAAGAAAGAAAATATATTGATGGCTTTACAGATTTAAGAAAATATCAACCTTCAGTTCCAAATTTTCTCTTTTTTGCCGAAGAGGAAATCGTTGATTTATCTGAAGACTATAATGATGCAAAATACAAGAAAACTAAAGTTAAAGGGCTGATAAAAACATTATACCAATATAATTTTACGATTGATGAAAACGAACCAGATGATGTTGAGATTGCTTTAGACCCCGAACTTCTCGGTAATGTTTTTGAAAACCTACTTGCTTCCTATAATCCTGAAACAGCCACAACAGCAAGAAAGGCAACAGGAAGTTATTATACACCAAGGGAAATTGTGGATTATATGGTAGATGAAAGTTTGAAAGAATATTTTAAGACAAATCTGCCAGATATAGACGAAGAAACTTTAAACAAACTTTTTTCAAAAGAAGATTTTACTAATCCATTTGATGAAGAGAAAACTAAAAAACTTATTTCTCTAATTGATTCATTAAGGATTGTAGACCCAGCAGTAGGTAGCGGAGCCTTTCCAATGCGTATCTTAAGCAGACTTGTTTTTCTGCTTCACAAATTAGACCCTGAAAATTTTCAATGGAAAAGGATTCAGATAGAGGGAATTTCAAAAAGTGTAAAAGACCCGATTTTACAAAAAGAACTTATAAAGCAGGTTGAAAAGAGATTTAAAGAAAAGAATCCAGATTATGGAAGAAAACTATATTTAATTGAAAAATGTATTTATGGAGTGGATATTCAGCAAATAGCAGTTGAAATCGCGAAGTTAAGATTTTTTATCTCACTTCTTGTTGATGAAACTATTGATTTTAACAAAAAAGATGAGAACTTTTGCATTGAACCATTGCCAAATCTTGATTTTAAAATAATGCAGGGAAATAGTCTCATATCTTCATTTTATGGAATAGATTTTAAAACACAATCAAAAGCAAATGGCGAGTTATTTAAGTTGGATATTAAATACCGACAATTAATCTCAGAGTTTGAAGAACTAAAGAGCCAGTATCAAAATGAACCCGATGTTACCAAGAAGCGTGAGTTAAGAGAAAAGATTGATCAAAAGATAGTTGAAATTTTTGAAGACAGATTGAGTGAACATCTACCAGAGTTAAAAAATATAGAGGAAAAGGCAAAGATATTTCCAAAACGAGCCCAGAGAGATGAATATGTAAAAGTAGAAAAAGAAAATTTGTTTAAAAGACTTGGCATTGATTTAGAAAAAGCAAAAGAGGACTTAATTGCATATACTGAAGGAAGGAAAGAAAAGAACTTCTTCTTATGGGATATTTATTTCGCAGAAGTCTTTGCCGAGAAAGGTGGCTTTGATATTGTGATAGGAAATCCACCGTATGTAAGGCAGGAGAAAATTAAACCTATAAAACCACAACTTGAGAAACAAGATTATAATGTCTATACTTCCACAGCTGACCTTTATGTGTATTTCTACGAAAAAGGATTTCAACTTTTAAAAGATGGAGGTATTCTTTCGTTCATCTCAAGCAATAAATGGATGAGAACAAATTATGGAAAGAATCTAAGGAAGTTTTTAAAAGAAAACTCTCAGGTTTTAGAAATCATAGACTTTAGCGGATACCGTGTTTTTGAACAAACAGTAGATACAAACATAATTTTGTTTAGGAAACAAAAACCAAACAGTATGAATCTGATTAAATTTGTAGATGTAAAAAGTGATGTTGATAATGTTATAAATTACATAAAACAAAACTGGCAAACCATATCCCAGACTAAATTTTCGGACAATGCCTGGACTCTGGCAAATGAAAAAGTTTTGGTTATAAAGGAAAAGATAGAGAAAATTGGAAAACCCTTGAAAGATTGGGATGTAAGGATTTACTTTGGAATTAAAACAGGCTTTAACGATGCTTTTATCATTGATACCAAGACAAGAAACAGAATTTTGGCGAACTGCAAGACAGAAGAAGAGAAAAAAAGGACTGAAAATATTATAAAGCCAGTGTTAAGAGGGAGGGATATAGGTAGGTATTATTATGAATGGGCGGGGCTGTGGATAATTATAATTCCTGCTGGCTGGACTAATAAAAATAGGGGGAAAGAAAAACCAGAGGAATATTTTAGAAAGACTTTCCCATCACCATATAATCATCTTATTTCTTTTGCAAATGTTAAAACCAGGGGTAAAGGGCTTTTTGATCGCGATGACCAGGGGGATTATTGGTGGGAGTTAAGGCATTGTGATTACTACCCTGAGTTTGAAAAGGAAAAGGTGGTGTGGCAGGAGATAGTGAGAGAGCCAATCTTTGCATATGACAATAGTGGCATTTATGCAGAAGCAACAAGTTTTATAATGACAGGCAAAAATCTTAAATATCAATTAGGACTTTTAAACTCAAAACCTGTGGCATTCTTTTTTAGAACTTTCTATGCAGGTGGGGGGTTAGGAGAAGAAGGTTATAGGTATAAAAAAGCGTTTTTAGAACAACTCCCCCTTCCCCTCATCACCCCCAAAAACCAGCCCATAGTCCAGCAAATCGAATCCCTTGTTGACCAAATTCTTTCTATCAAAAAGCAAAACCCCCACGCCGACACAAGCCAGTTAGAAAGAGAAATAGACCAATTGGTTTATAAATTGTATGGTTTAACGGAAGAAGAAATAAAAATAATAGAAGGCGGATAAAAAAATGAAAGATAGGAAGGATTTATGGGATATAAGTAATAGACCATCTACGAGAACAAAACTTGAAATATTAAAAAAAGTATTTGATGTATGGCTTACCATCTGGAATAAACAAAATTGGGTAGCTAATGAGTGGTATGTTGTAGATTTATTTGCAGGTAGGGGCAAGTATGTTGATGGAAGTAATGGTTCTCCCCTAATTTTTTTGGAAAATATCGCCCTCCAGGGCAATAAATTAAAGGGCAATTTAAAAATCAAATTATTTTTTGTCGAAGAAAATAAAAATAATTTCAAATACCTAAAGGAATACACCGAAGGATTTTTAAAAATTTATCCTGAGATTAAAAGTAAAATTGATATAAGATTTTTTAATAATGACTGCAATCAAATTATTGATAGAATCGTAACAGAAATAAACAATACTAATAAACATCCTCTTTTTGTATTAATAGATCCTACCGGATTGCAAATAAAGAAAACCACCGTCCAAAGAATAGTTAATTTAAGAAATCCAAAAGACATCATTTTTAATTATATTTTAGAAGGAGTAACAAGAACAAGTGGTGTAGCAAAAAAAGCACATCGTGGAGAAAAACTTAGTATTAAAGAAATTAAAACGATTGAAACTTTAAAAGAATTCATAGGAGATGATATAAATGTTATTGATAAATCAAAGAGGGACATTTTAGAGAATTACTGTCGTTCTCTCTTTATTGATAAAGGTTTAAAAATTGTTGCGTATGATATCCCATATCCTGACAGACGAGATGTTCTCTATTATCTTCTTTCTGTTTCAAGAAAATTATCAATTACAAATATTGTTAAGGATATATATGCTAAGCAGAAAGAAAAAAGATTAGGGCTATCTTTGTTTGGTGGGAAAGAATTTTATAAACAACAGATTTTAAGTATTGAACCAAGCATTTCAATAATAAAAAGAAAGACCTTACTTTATGAAACAAAAGTTGAATATGGGAATTGGACAATAAATCATATCGTTGGATGTAAACATGGTTGTACATTTCCTTGCTATGCTATGATGATGGCAAAGAAATTTGGTTGGGTTAAGGATTATGATGATTGGAGAAAACCAAAAATAGTTGAAAACGCACTGGATCTTTTAGAAGAAGAAATACCTAAATATAAAAATAAAATAAGCTTTGTCCATCTTTGTTTTATGAGTGATCCATTTATGTATGACTTTGATAAGAAACAACTGGTGCCTGAGATAAAAGATTTAACACTAAAAATTATTGAAAAATTGAACAAAGCAGGAATTAGAGTTACCACTTTAACAAAAGGAGTATATCCTGATGAAATTTTAGATGATAAAAGATTTTTAAAAATAAATGAGTATGGAATTACTATAGTCTCTCTAAACAATGAATTTAAAAATTCGTTTGAGCCATTTTCAGCACCCTATGATGAAAGGATTGCTTCTTTAAAAAAATTCGCTGATAACGGTTTAAAAACCTGGGTTAGTTTAGAACCTTATCCTACCCCTGAATTGGATGCTGAAGCAGGTGATATTGAAAAAATTTTAGATAAAATTGCATTTGTAAAAAAGGTAATTTTTGGAAGATTAAACTACCGTAGATTAGCAGCATACAACAATGGTTTTTCCTCTATATGGAAAAACAATGAGGATTTCTACAAAGCAATGGCTCAAAAGGTTATATCGTTTTGCGAAAAAAAAAGTATAAAATATCATATCAAATTTGGAACACCATTGAGTAAGCAGCGGACAATAAACATTTTTAAAGAATAAATATGAGGCATGCTCAGGGGGATATTTATAAAACTTTTCCCAGTTTTATTGTTATTTTTCATCGACAAAATTCAAGGAATGTTTAAAATAATTCGCAGTCTAGTAAGTATAAATAAGCATTCATTAATGATCGCAATCATAATTATGGTAATATATTGCTGCAACTTATGCGTTGAAATACAAAATTTTATAATATAAAATTTAACCTATAATGAATAAAAATCTATTTGGTGAACAAATAATAGAAACTGCAGAAAGAATAAATATTTATGCTGATGAAATTCAAGTAAAGAGATGTCCTTATACCGACAATAAATGGATTTACATTGGTTTGATTATTGATCACGCTAACAATTCTTTACTTATGGATATTATAAATAGACGATACAAAGGCAATTTCGATACAAAATCTCCATATTTTAAAAAAAACGATAGAATCATTCATTGGAGCACAATATCTGATAGAGACACTAAAAATATTGCTATGAGGTGGTTAGAATATATTTTAAATCCTGATAGTCATACAAAGTTTTATGGCTATATATTAGGGATAAATATTTCAAAACTTAATCTTAAGGAGTTTGATCCTATAAATAAATTTAATTCTATTTACAATCGTTTTTTCCGCAGTGCTGTTTTATATGCCCTTAAGGTATTTTTCTCAAATAAGAAAATAATTGTTGAAAATATTTTCCACGAAAAAGGTCAGCAGCAACATCATAAATATTTCCCCTGGCATTGTATTTATAAAATAGAAGAATTAGAATTTAATATTAAGTTTGCATGTAAAAATATTACGTTTCTCCCAAAAAATCATCGTGAAAGTGAAGGTGGAGATCAACGGTCAAATTTGATTCAATTATGTGATCTTTTTCTTGGAGTAAGTACAAGTATTATTCACGGCATTGAAAAAAGTGGGACTTCTCATTATCGTGAAGAACTTGCAGATTTTTTTCTACCATTGTTAAGAGAAATTATTAATCCACAATACAGAGAAAATAGAGCGTATAATTTATCATCAAATATAATTATTAAATTTTTTCCCAAAGAAAGAACAGACATTAACGAATTTAGAAGAAATATGCATCAATTTTATACATGCCGATCTTTGAAATATGAAGAAGTAAAATCAGGACAAATAAAATTATTTTGATTGGCGGCAAAAGGCAGGCACATTTTTGATTTTCCTAATTGCAAACCTGAAGGTCTGCCCTACCCATAAAAATATTGGTTAAATGGTAACTGGTTAAATGGTTTTTCTGCAAGGCTAAAGCCTTGCCCTACGGATAAAAATATTGGTTAAATGGTAATTGGTTAAATAGTA
>DAIRCK010000045.1:0-10951 GCA_036796695.1 bacterium | reverse complement strand
TTTTGCCATTTTTTAACAGGTAATGCCGAAAACTTATGAAATTTCAATACTTTGATGTTAAAAACTATGCCTATTTTTTGATAAATTTTGTAGTATTTTTTGATTTATATAAGACTTAAATCCCCTGTTTTAAGAGCAAAATCGTATTAAATTTTGTGATATTAATTTTTTGTGATATTAATTTAATCTATAACTCAACTCATTGGCGAACAGGTTTATTTTAAACTTAAGTCTAAAAAGGATTGACAGGGTCAATTTTTTGAATATAATTAAAGGATTTTATGATTAAAGGAACCGAAGATACCAGATATGCCTTTGTGAATGGTATGGTCCGTGCAAAAGAGGCTAAACTTTTAAGAAAAAACCATTTTGACCGTCTCATCGAGGCAGGTATTGATAATTTCCGACCCATCCTAAGCGATACGGTCTATACCGGCACTGGTGAATTCCTTAGTGTTCTTATGGATATAGAAAAACAGGAAAGGCAATTTTTTAATAAATACTGTCTCCATAACGAAGTTAAGGAAATTATCTTTTTGCCTGAGGCAATACATAATTTAAAGGTAAAATTAAAGAATGGAGACACAAGGTTATTATATGATGTTGATATATCAGGGTTGGAATCTTCGCCCGAGATAATAGAAATAATCTCTGAATATCTCAAGCATAAAAATATCTTTATTCTATCGACCGAGCTTGATAAATTCCTCTGTAAAAAGATTAAAGACTTTTCTAACATCTCTCAGTTTTTTTCTGAATATTTTAAAATCTATTTTGATTTAGAGAATATTAGAAGTTTTTTCCGTGCCAGGCAGTTTGAAAATCCTGTTGAGATATTCAGGCAGGTCTATATTGAATATGGTAGTGTGCCTGAAAAGACATTTTTAGAGAATCTAAATAAAGACATCGGCACGATTACGCGGATATTTCGCAATACAATCTATGGTAATATTGTAGAACAGGGTGGAAACTATCTTGAGGCCCAGGGTTCATTCTTAAAACTTGAGTGTCTATGCGATGAGATGAAACTCCAGTTTTTAAAATTAACGCGATATTATACATTTGGTGTAGAACCTTTGTTTGGTTATTATCAGTTTAAATTGAGTGAAATTAAAAGGTTACGCCAGGTTTATATGGGAAAACAATATAACATTCCTGTAGCGCAATTAAAGGAGAGTATCCCTGATGTCTGGTGACCTGGCGATTCTCGGCAAAAAACAGGAGATATTGCCCTTTTTAGCAACCGGTGCAATTGTCTGTGCAGTTGAAAAAGGTGAGGCGGAAAAAAAAGCCCTGGAATTAATTAATCAAGGTGTTCGGGTGATACTCTTTGCTGAAGAATTTACCGATGAATTAAAGGATGTGCTTAGAAGGTATCAGACCGAAACCTTTCCTTGTCTTATTCCTTTTTCTACCGGTGCTACAAAGACCCGCATTGCAATTGAAAGGCTTAGAGGAATTATTAAAAGAGCAGTAGGAGCAGATATATTCCTGGAGGAAAAATGAGACAGGGTGAAATCGTTAAGGTTTCTGGACCACTTGTTATTGCAAGGAATGTTACTGGTGCGCGAATGTATGATGTGGTAAGGGTGAGTAAAGAAAGACTCATTGGTGAGATAATCGGATTAGAAGGTGACCGAGCATCTATCCAGGTCTATGAAGATACTTCAGGTATTGGACCTGGTGATCCAGTATTTCTTACAGACCAACCATTATTTGTAGAATTGGGTCCGGGGTTGATTGAAAATATATATGATGGAATCCAGAGACCATTAAACTTAATAAAAGAAAAGGCAGGATCAAATATTACCCGTGGTATTGAAGTGCCTGCCCTTGATAGAGAAAAATTATGGGAATTTGAGCCGCTTGTCAAACCAGGGGTGAAAGTTTTCCCGGGTGATATAATCGGACAGGTGAGAGAGAGTGTGCTTGTCATACACAAAATTATGATTCCGCCCGGTGTATCAGGTGTATTAAAAGATATCAAGGGTGGTAAATTTAAAGTTACGGATAATGTCTATGTTGTAGAAACTGAAGAAGGGATAAAAGAATTCAATCTGATACAACGCTGGCCAGTCCGTGTGCCCAGACCTTATGAAAAGAGATTGGCGCCAACAACGATATTAAGCACAGGTCAAAGGGTTATCGATACATTCTTTCCTATTGCCCGGGGTGGCACTGCCTGCTGTCCAGGACCATTTGGTTCAGGAAAGACCGTTATACAACATCAGCTGGCAAAATGGGCTGATGCAGAGATAATTGTGTATGTTGGTTGTGGTGAGCGCGGAAACGAAATGACCGATGTGCTTATTGAATTCCCAGAACTAAAAGACCCGAAGAGTGGTGAACCTTTGATGAAAAGGACTGTGCTTGTTGCCAACACATCGAATATGCCAGTAGCAGCAAGAGAGGCATCGGTTTACACCGGGATTACAATCGCGGAATATTTCCGAGATATGGGTTATTCTGTAGCATTGATGGCAGATTCTACTTCAAGATGGGCAGAGGCGATGAGGGAAATCTCTGGAAGGCTTGAAGAGATGCCCGGAGAAGAAGGTTATCCCGCTTATCTTGGTGCAAGGATAAGCTCTTTTTATGAACGGGCAGGAAGGGTAAAACCGCTTGGTAATCCTGAAAGAGAAGGTGCTCTGAGCGTTATTGGTGCGGTATCGCCCCCTGGTGGAGACCTCTCGGATCCGGTTGTCCAGGCAACGCTTAGGGTGGTAAAGGTATTCTGGAGCCTTGAAGACCGTCTCGCATATCAGCGACATTTTCCCGCGATAAGCTGGTTGAATTCTTATTCCCTCTATATTGATGATATGAGCGATGATCTTGATTCAGTCGCACCGGGTTTTACTGCCTTATCAAAAGAGGCAATGAGAATCCTTGAAGAAGAGGCAGAATTACAGGAAATTGTGCGTCTCATAGGTATTGATGCCTTATCACCGCAGGACCGTTTGCTCCTGGAAGGTGCGCGTTCAATCCGTGAAGATTTTTTGCATCAGAACGCATTCAATGAAATTGATACATATACCTCGCTTCTAAAACAATATAAAATGCTTGAACTATGTTTATTCTTTTACAGACAGGCGCAGGATGCACTCAATAGCGGTGTTCCATTTAATGAAATTGTTCAAATGCCCATAAGAGAGAAGATCGCCAGGGCAAAGTATATTGAGGAAAAGGATTTGAACCAGATTGATAAAATAAAAGAAGAAATTTTAAAGAATTTTAAAGAAATATTAAACAGGGCATCAGCAGGAGTTGTAAAATGATTAAAGAGTATACAAGTATCGCAAATGTGAGTGGACCTCTTTTACTTGTTGAAGGAACCCAGGGTGTAAAATACGAAGAACTTGTTGAGATATATACGCAGACCGGTGAAAAGAAGAGAGGTAGAGTTCTTGAGGTTGACGGAGATAAAGCCTTGGTCCAGATATTTGAAGGTTCTTCAGGGATTGATGTAGCAAATTGTCGGGTGAGATTCCTTGCCCGAACCCTTCAGATTGGCGTATCTTCAAAGATGCTGGGCAGGGTATTTGATGGTCTGGGCAGGCCCATTGATGACGGTCCTGAGATCGTGCCTGAGGCATTGCTTGATATAAATGGTGCACCAATAAATCCTACAGCAAGGGATTATCCGAATGAATTCATTCAAACCGGGATTTCTGCAATAGATGGTATCAACACCCTTGTCCGTGGACAGAAACTGCCCATATTTTCTGGGTCAGGACTTCCCCATAACAAGCTTGCTGCCCAGATTGTGAGGCAGGCGACCGTGCTCCAGGAAGGAGAAGAATTTGCAATCGTTTTTGGGGCAATGGGTATTACATTTGAAGAGGCAAACTTTTTCATCAGCAATTTTACCTCAACCGGTGCATTGGAAAAGGTTGTGATGTTTTTAAATCTTACCGATGATCCGGCTATAGAGCGTGTATCAACACCGAGAGTTGTACTCACGGTTGCAGAGTATCTCGCATTTACAAAGGGTTATCATATCCTTGCCATCATCTCTGATATGACTAACTATGCTGAGGCATTGCGTGAGATATCAGCAGCAAGGAAAGAGATTCCTGGTCGCAGGGGTTATCCTGGTTATCTTTATACAGATTTAGCCACGGTCTATGAACGTTCAGGTAGAATAAAAGGGAAGAAGGGTTCGATCACATTGATTCCGATTTTAACAATGCCTGAAGATGATAAAACACATCCGATTCCTGATTTGACCGGTTATATAACTGAAGGGCAGATAATTCTTTCAAGGGCATTATACAGAAAAAAGATCCTGCCACCAGTAGATGTTATGCAATCATTGTCAAGATTAAAGGATAAAGGGATTGGCAAAGGAAAGACCCGTGAAGACCATTCAGATTTATTCAATCAGTTGATTGCATGTTATTCAAGAGGCAAAGAGGCTCAGGAACTGGCGATAATCCTTGGTGAGGCAGCACTCTCTGATATGGATAAAATCTTTTTAAAATTTGCCACTGTTTTTGAACAAAGATATATCAATCAGGGCGAATACGAAAATCGCACGATTGAACAGACACTTAACTTAGGTTGGGAATTATTAAGACTTGTGCCCAGGAATGAAATGAAGCGGGTAAGAGAAGAATACTTGAAGAAATATTATGATCGCACATAAAAATAAATTCCCCGGATCGAACGCAGAAATTCAAAATCCATTCAAGGAGAATTATTTATGAAATTGGATATCCCTCCGACCCGGATGCAGTTATTGAGATTGAAACGCAGAAATCTTATTGCCCGCAGGGGCCATAAATTACTGAAAGATAAACAGGATGAATTGATAAGAAAGATAATGGAACTTGTTAAGCAGATTCAGGATTTAAGATTTAAAATTGAAAAAGAACTTGAATCTGCATACGGTTTTTTCTATTTTGCGTCAAGTAAACAGGCACCGAATACTACAGAGGAAGCATTGCTCGGCGGAGATAAAAAAATTGAAATAGAATATACTACAGAACGAGTCTTTAATGTGCGAATTCCCAAATTCATAAAAACGATTTCTGGCACAATGCTCAATTATGGATTCTTAAATACCTCAGGTGACCTTGACCTTGCATTGAAGAAGATCGACGCCCTGCTTGAAGGATTGCTCAGGATTGCGGAATTAGAGAAGGCGCTGGAGATTCTTGCTATTGAAATTGAGAAGACCCGACGTCGTGTAAATGCACTTGAGTTTATCCTTATTCCTTCCATAGAAGAGACTGTAAAATATATAAACCTGAAATTGTCAGAAATTGAACGTTCTGATTTAACAAGATTGATGAGGGTAAAAGAAATTCTTGGAAAAAGGTAGGTTTTATGGAACTAATTGAAGAAATAAAAAAAGCTGAAAACGAGGCAGAAAGATTAAAAAAAGAGGCAGAACAGAAGGGAGCAGATCGGCTACAAAAGATAAAGGAAGATTTGCAAAAAAAACTTGAAGCGATAAATGTGAAAAGGAATATATTATTAAAAGAGATCAGCAATGAAATTGAAAGGAGCATTGCGGAGCAAAAAAAATCGATTGAAGAGGAATACAAAAAGCAGAGCCAGGAATTGAAAGAAAAGGCTAAAAAATTTAAAACAAAGGCGATAGAAGAGATCCAGGAGACGATTCTGAAATGGCAACAGTCCCGTTAGAAAAAGTTGTAATAGTTGTTCATAAGAGCATAAAAGATCAGTTTGTTGATAGACTTCACAAACTGAGAATTATACACATAACTGAATTAAAAGAAGCACCGGTTTACACACCTGAAGAACTGGATAAGATAAAAGAGGCAATTACACAGATTGGTTCTTATCAGAAAAAAGGGATACTTGATAACTTTGTGCCACCGCGCATTCCCCTGAGTTTAAAAGACTTTGAGCAGCTAACAAAAAGATATGATTTTCAAAGGACTGCAGAAGAGCTTGAACAGATAAAAAAAGAAAGAGAGATTTTAAATAATCAATTGCAGAACCTGAAGGCTTTGTCTTCAACCCTAATCCCTTTTCAACCCCTGAAATACCGATTAAGTGAATTGAAAAGTTTTAAGAAAGTTGAAGCAATACCGGTCAACATAAAATCTGAGGAGATTTATAAGGCAATAGAATCATCAACTACCGATATCCCCTTCTCATTTGAAATTGTAAATACCATCAGTTCTAAGATCTTTGGTCTATTCTTTGTGCGCCAGGTTGATGTCCCAAAATTTAAAGGAAAATTGATAGAATTTGGTTGTGAAATAATTGAGTTGCCGAATTTAGACAACACTCCGAAAGAGCTGATTCATAATTATAATCAGGAGATTGAAAAAATAAATAATCGTCTTGCTGAATTAAACCAAAAAGAGATTGAACTTGCAAAAGAAATTATAAATTTGAAAATTGGTTATGACTGGATAGAGAATGAATTTCGAAAGAATGGTATTGCCTCAGCATTGCCTGAAACCTCAAGTACCGTGGAGATCATAGGCTGGATAAAAAAGAAGGATACTGATAAATTAAAAAAACTTACTGAAGAATTCAAATTTGTAGCATTTGAAAGGATTGAACCGAAACCGGATGAAAATCCACCGGTAGCGATTGAAAATCCCTGGTGGAGCACACCTTATGAAATGTTGATCAGGCTCTATAGTATGCCGGAACAGAAAGAATATGATCCCACACCATTCATTGCGGTATTCTTTCCAATATTCTTTGCCCTTTGCCTGACCGATGCAATATATGGAATATTCCTCGCACTATTTTCATTATATCTTATGCGCAAGGTACCAGGAGACAAAAGCCTTTTATGGATTTTATTTATCGGCGGCATTATTACAATATTTACCGGCAGTATGGTTGGAGGCTGGGCAGGCAATCTATTTGATTTAATCGGCATTGGATTTTTCAAGAATTTAAAAAAAATGATGCTTTTTGATCCCTTGACCAATCCGATGCCATTTTTTTATCTTTCGCTCGGGATCGGTTATGTCCATGTCCTTTTAGGGGTATTAATAGAAGTTTTTGATGATTTAAGGAATAAAGAATACGCCCGGGCAATATTTGAGAATCTTACCTGGGCAGTATTGATTGTATGTCTGCCTTTATATATTACCATATTCAAATTCCCGATTTTAAAAATCTTAATCCTTTTATCCATCACCGGGATTATACTCTTTTCCAACCGAACTGGAAATCCACCATTAATTGACCAGATTTTATGGACACTCTTTGTATTATTTTTTTTAGGAACTCTGATGAAGATATTTCCTAATTTTTTCAAGTATATATGTTTAGGAATATTGGTCATCAATATTTTGCGTATAAAATATGGGAAAAAAGTTTTGGTGCGGATTGCGTGGGGACTTTATACCCTCTATGGCATCACATCTTTTGTAAGCAACATTCTTTCATATATAAGGTTGATGGCACTGGGAATGGTTACTGGTGGGATTGCAGTAACCGTGAATATGATTGCTTGGATGGTATTGAAGGTCCCGGTTATTGGTATAATATTAGCAATTGTAATTTTAATCGTGGGGCATAGTTTCAATATTGTGATAAATGCACTCGGTGGATTTATTCATACAATGCGTCTGCATTACATTGAATTTTTTGGCAGGTTTTATACTGGTGGTGGTAAGGTGTTCAGACCATTTGGTATGGAGACAAAATATGTTGAGATTAAATAATAAGTTAAAGGAGGCTTTATGAGTGATCCATTAGGTATGGCAATTGCCATCGCAGGTGGCGCCCTTGCCGCAATACTTGCGGGCATTGGTTCAGCCATAGGAATTGGCTATACTGCCCAGGCAGCAAATGGCGTTTTAAGCGAAGACCCGGATAAATTCGGGCAATTGCTGATTCTTGTCGCACTGCCCGGAACCCAGGGATTTTATGGGTTCCTTGGTGCGTTTCTTTTGATGACCAAGATCGGACTTCTTGGTGGCACGGTTCCGGCAATATCTTTATGGCAGGGTTTACAATTATTCTTTGCCTGTATGCCCATTGCGCTGGCTGGACTTGTTTCAGCTATCTGGCAGGGAAAGGTCTGCACTGCGGGTGTAGAAATGGTTGCAAAAAAACCTCAGGAATCTGCAAAGGCAGTCATCTATGGCATTCTGGTTGAGATCTATGCAGTGTTAGGATTGATTGTTACAATTCTTAGTCTGATGGGAATGAAATTATAAATTATGCAAAGCGTAATTGAAAAAATCCTGGATGAAGCTAAGAAAGATGCTGAGGTAATAAGTCAGAGATACGAAGACGAAATCGCTAAATTGAAAAAAGAATACGAAGATAAGATTGCAATTGCCGAAAAAAAATTAAGCGAAGAGATTGAGAAGAGAAAACAAGAAGAGATAATGCGGGCGATTGCCCGGGAAAGGCTTGAATACAATAAGAAAATTACAACCGAAATGCAGTCCTGTATTGATGAAATTCTTCAATCCGCGATAAAAAAATTGCCGGAACATAAAAGATACCTTGATTTTTTGAAAAATCTGATAAAAAATAGTGGTGTGAAGGACGGCGAATTATATCTATCAAGTGGTGATAAACAAAAATACCTACTGCAGATTGAAAAATATATAAAACAGGAAGGCTATAATTTTATTATTAAAAGCGATGACAAGATGTCAGGCGGAGTTATTATTAAGAAAGAAAAGATTACATTTCTTGGCTCTATAGATGTAATTGCAGAGATAATGAGAGAAGACCTGAAAATTATGATTGCCCGAACCCTTAATTTTGTATAAATCGAAAGTGTCAAATTATTGAGGATTTCTATTCAGGAAAGTTAATAATCAGACTTAAGTGTAGCAATATCGATTTTTTAAAAAAATCAATATGATACATTTATATTGACATTCTTTTTTTTCTGAATATAATCACCATAAGGTATAAGGCCCCAAAGTTGAGTGATAAAAATTAAAACTTTACTACGGTGCCTTATACCTTTTTTTTGTGAACTATTGGAGTGTTATTTTTACAAATTTGCAACTGAAGTGAAGATTTAATAAAAGGCAGGTCTATATGTCTGAAATATCAGAAAGAAAAAAGTGGATAACTGAATCAAAATTGCGTTGCAAAAAAATGGGGCTGAATCCCAATAAATCGCGTATTACAAAATCATTGACCCGTGCTGAGTTAATATATCGCCAGAAAATAAATGAACCTTTGATAAAATCAGCATTGCCATATATGCAACTTTGTAGTGAAACATTTAAGATATGTAATTCAATATTGGTATTGACGGATAAAGAAGGCTATATACTAAAGGCAATAGGACCTGAATCAATTCTACAGAGCAGAATCAAAATAGGACTTGGAGAGGGCGGTTCTCTCCGCGAAGAAGATGCAGGAACGAATGCAGTGGCACTTGCAATTAGACATTTAAAGCCGGTTTATGTGGAAGGAAAAGAATACTATTTAAAAATATTCCAATCCGGTGCCTGTTTCTGCGCTCCAATAATATATAATGAACAATTGTTGGGCACCATAGTGGTCGTTCACCCAGAAAAGGAAGGACATCCCTATACTTTTGCGCTGGTCAAACTTATCGCTGAAATAATTCAAAGAGAATATCGTAAGGCATTTGAAATTAATTTTCTTGCTGATTTATCAAGGTTACTCAATCTAATTTTTGTGATTACGGACTACAAAGGCAATATAACCTATTTGAGTGAGCGTGCAAAAAAGGTATTAAAATTAAACATCAAAGAGAATATTACAAAAAATTTTGATATTGAAATAATAAGTAGAAAATCAATAATCAATGAAATAGTTAAATCTGAAAAAAACTCGATAGAATATTATGTATTACGAAAGGAATACAATGATAAATATATATTCATTTTTGAACCATTGCATAAAGATAAAATTGAGAACAAAGATACAGCCCCGTTGGCACCTTATACCTTTGATGATATTATCGGATTGGAGCGAATCAAACAAGATGCAAAAAATATCGCAGTGCAGGAAACCAATCTCCTGATAATCGGAGAAAGCGGCACGGGAAAAGACCTCCTTGCCTCGGCTATTCACAATGCAAGTCCCAGGGCAAGAGAAAGATTTGTCGTGGTAAACTGTGCTGCAATTCCGGAAAATCTATTCGAATCAGAATTATTTGGATACAAAAGGGGGGCATTCACCGATGCCCGTTATGATAAAATAGGAAAGATTGAATATGCAAATAATGGCACGCTCTTCTTTGATGAGATTGCTGAATTACCACCCAATGTCCAGGCGAAACTTTTGCGTGTTCTTGAAGACAAGAAAGTTATACCACTGGGTAGTAATGAAGGACGGATTGTTAATGTCAGATTCATTTTCGCTACAAATCGCCATCTTGAAGAACTTGTAAGCAGTGGTAAATTTAGAGGGGATTTATACTACAGAATACATTCACCAAAGATTGAACTTCCACCCCTCCGTGAGCGCCGCAGTGAAATTCCAATTTTAATTGAACATTTACTATTAAAAATAAAAGAAAAATATAAAGGCTTTGTTTCAGGATTGACTGAACAGGCAAAGAAGCATTTGATGGATTTTGATTATCCTGGTAATGTGCGTCAACTTGAGAAAATGTTAGAGCAGGCATTCTTGACCTGTAAAAAAGAGAATATCGATGTAGAGGATTTAAGATTTGAAAGTATTGGACCACTTTCCCTTGAGCAAAAGGTTCAACAATACAAGGCAAAATTAATTTATAATTTATTTATAGCCAATGGTAGAAATATTAAAAAAACTTGTGCAGAACTTGGTCTATCTGAGCGTCAGATTTATAGATACTTGAAGATGATAAAATTAGATAACCAAAAATAGACCTATCTCATTGTTTATCTCTTTTCGCGCACCATAAAATATAGGGCAGGACTTTCTTGGCACGTTATGTTTATCTTCCAAAAATATAGGACTTTTTTTAAATGCCGACATAATCCAGCCTGTCTGGAATGTGTTAACTTTTGATAAAAATAAC
>DAIRCK010000044.1:0-11892 GCA_036796695.1 bacterium | reverse complement strand
TAACTCGGTAATTGGCTTTGCAGAAGGTTTAGGCTTTGATTCAACTTCACCAATCCTTTCAAGGTCTTTTAACAAATCCTCAACCTGCTGATAACGATTCTGCGGCTCCTTCTCAAGACATTTTCTGATAATTTCGCGCAGGGCATTATCCTCTATAAAATCTAATTGTGGGTGATATTTACGGTGAGCATCAAAGTATTCAATCGGCGTATTTTTTTTCATCTCGTATGGATATTTGCCGGTTAATAACTGGAAAAATATGATACCAAGGGCATATATATCCGTATAAAAACCAATCTTTTCATTTTCTACCTGTTCAGGCGCCATATAGGGCGGTGTGCCGATTGTTATACTCTGGGTAGTTACTGAACCTTCAGTAATCACCTTGGCAATGCCAAAATCGGTGATTTTTACCTCACCAAATTTATCAATTAAGATATTCTCTGGCTTAAGGTCTCTATGAATAACACCCTCTTCTTTGTGTGCATAGTCAACTGCGCAAAGAATTTTACGGAAAATTTTAAGTGCTTCCTCTTTTGAAATTCCTTTTTTGATGTAGTGGTCAAGGCTATATGCGGGTAGAGGATGACCGTTTTCATCCTTACCTTCGCGGGTCACATATTCCATAACAATATAGACATAGCCATCTTCATCATAAAGTTGAGCGATAACATTAACGATATTCGGATGCTCGCCAAGTCTTGCCATAAGTTTTGCCTCTTGCAGGATTTTATTGGTCAGATACTGGTCTTTTGTCTTTGATGGATGTAATGACTTTATCGCCACATATTTACCAAGTTCAACATCACGGGCAAGATAAACCATACCAATACCGCCTTCACCGAGTAGTTTTATGATTTCGTATTCGCCTACGCGTTTGAGGGTGCCACTAATTCTTATTGTTTCTGTCTTCATAGTATTAACGAATTAGGCGAATAAAACCGAATGCAGCGAATAGAAGATGTTGAGATTCTTCCCCTTCGTTGCACTCAGGGTCAGAATGACAAAGAGGGAAGTATTTTTTAGGTTACCACTAATTCTTATTGTTTCGGTCTTCATAGTATTAACGAATTAGGCGAATAAAACCGAATGCAGCGAATAGAAGATGTTGAGATTCTTCGTCCGCCAAAGAAGTGGCGGACTCAGAATGACAGAATAAAAAAAGGTCAGAATGACAGAAGTATATGGATTCTGAAACAAGTTCGGAATGACAGATGGTGGTAGAAGTAAAATAAAATCGTTCCACTATCATCTTTCCTTCATCTTAAGGAAGATCATCGTAAGAACAGTAAAGAAGACAAAGAAGCAAATAAGAAAGACAAAATCAGAGAATAAATTAGACCGAAATCCCACAGATGAGGCAGAAGATAGAACATCCGGATTGAGAGGACTGGGAACGCCTCCAATTATATTTATTACACCTTCCATTGCCCATTTGGACGGTATAATCTCGGCTATATTTCTAAAAAGTCTGGAAAATTGGCTTATAGGTTTTATCCCACCACAAAATATTAATTCCACAATCACAACAATCGGAATTAACGCGACCACTGTCTCTTGGGTATTGACCACAGAAGAAATCATCAAACCCATAGCGACAGATACAATTGATGCCAGAAAGATTATACCAGTTAGCAAAGGGAATTTTTGCCAGATACCGTTTACACCTATTGATGAGACAAGCAAGAGCATAATGGTCTGGAATAGTGCAAGGCTGCCAAGAACATATAGCTTAGAACCAATGTATGGTATAATTTTCACATTCGCCCGCCTTTCTCTTCTGTAAATTGCCCGCTCAGCAACAATTTCGCGCATAGAATTTATCAAACCGAACCATATTCCAGACATCACAAGAAGCAATAGAACTGCATTATCTATCCTTTTAAAAAGTTGACTGATAATGAATCCAATAACCGGCGCCTGAAGAATTAGAAACAGGGTTTGCATACGGTCTGAAATCTTTCTCTTGATGTATCGTGATACCAAAGCATTAAATTGCGATAAAAGCGAAACCCTCTTTTTTACATTAACAAAATTTTGATACCCTTCTTTTCTGTGGATTCCGCTGATTTTATTTTTTAATTCACGATAATAGTCAGATTCAATAAATTTCTTATGCCAGTTTTCAATCTTCTCAATTTGTTTCAGTTCACCAAAGATTTCACTTATACTTTTCTTCCCAAAAAACTTGAATAAACCATCTGGAGGACCATAATATACCTGTATACCTTTTGCAATAATTAGAATCTTATCAAATAATCTGGCATCTTCTTCGTTCTTTATACCGTGGGTTACCATCACTACTATCTTGCCGGTGTCGGCAAATTTTCGGAGCAGTTTTACTACTTCCTCTTGACCCTCAGGGTCCAGGCCGGTTCCTGGTTCATCAAGAAAGAGGATACTTGGTTTAGTTATCCATTCCTGCGCCATATTCACTTTCTTACGTTGTCCACCACTGATTCCTTTCTTTTCAGGATAACCGATGATAACATTCTGAGCATCTTTTAATTCCAACTCATCAATGACTCTTTTTACAACTTCCTCTCTCTCTGCCGGGCTGGTATCACTGGGTAATCTTAACCAGGCAGTATAATAAAGAGATTGGTATACAGTGAGTTCACGATGGACTATATCATCCTGCGGAACATACCCGATATTTACTGATAGAGAATCATAATTTTCATAAAGGTCTTCTCCATTTAAGATAACAGTGCCTTCGCTCTCTGGCAAAAGACCAGCAAGAATATTTAGAAATGTTGTCTTACCGCAACCCGCAGGACCAATTATGCCAATGAGTTCACCACCCTTAGCCGCAAAATGGATATTCTTAACCAGGCATTTATCCTTAATTTTGAACGATGACCCTATACATTTTAATTCCAGAGTGGCGGAGAACGAACTGCCGGTTAATTGACGACCACGCTCAAAATTCAAGATGTAAGAACCGAGTGAAATCTTGGCACCCGGTTGTAATAAAACCCTTCCTGAAATTTTCTCGCCATTAACAAATGTGCCATTGGTTGAGTTTAAATCCTCAATATAGAGTCTATCACCTTCTCTGATTATTCGGGCGTGGTGACGGGATATTATCGGTAAAGGGATGACAATATCATTATCCTCATCCCTGCCAATGGTAGTTATGTCCTTTTCTATATGGATAGTCCTTGTCTCCCTTATTCTTTCCTCATCAGATGGTCTTGATGTAATAATCTCCATTCTAATGTGAGTAGGTGAGGCAAGGGATAGGGTATTGGCAGGAGCCACTAAATAATATTCACCAGGATGAATTTTATGTCCGTTTATGAATGTCCCATTGGTAGAGCTAAGGTCTTTGACATATAGTCGGTTGTTTCTGACCGATAATTCGCAATGCTGGCTGGAAACACAGTCATCAGGAATTACAACATCGGCTTTTTCTTTTAGCCTACCAATAACGATACAATCACCTTCTTCTATGGTTATTTCTTTTTTGTTGTTTGCCCACTGGATTATTATTCTAAACATTCACGACCCTCCTTATGCCCTATTAGACAGACATAGCCCGCTGGGCAAGCGATAAATGGGATTGCCACTCCGCCATAACACCATTCCATTTTGTCATTCTGAAGGCACTGCCTGAAGAATCGAGATTCTTCACTTCGTTCAGAATGACAGAAGAAAAAGTGGGGTTCAGAATGACAAGAAGAAAAGTCTCCAAAATGACACCTTCGTTTGTCATTCTGAGGCGAATGAAATGAGCCGAAGAATCTCATTCTTACTCTATTCGTATAATTCGCTATCATCCGTTATCATTCACTCTTTTCGCTATGCGCTGGTGAAATGCAGGTGCGGAAGTAAAATTTGTATTTTTTGGTGATAAAGATTATATCTCCATCCTTCAATTCCGCAGGCGCGTGAGGATTCAATGCCTGCTCGTTGAGATATGTCCCATTTGAGGATGCACTGTCTACTAAGAAGAACTTTTCGTCTCTATAAAGAATAAGGGCATGCTCTTTAGAGACATAACTATCAGGAATTACAATATCACAGTATTGGTCTCTTCCAATTATGTTTTTACCTTGATAGATAGCAAATAAATGACCGTTTTCCTCAATGTCATAGGTTGCCAACATTCCAACAAGTTTTCTTTGTTCAACTCTTGCCAACCTTTCATCTGATTGCAATTGCTTTTCACCCAATACCTGGGTTTTGTCTTTTTTTGGTTCCGGGGCAGGGCGAACATCTTTAGATGGTGGTTTTTCTATTTTCTCTTCTTCAGTCGGCTGTTTTATTTTTACTGTCCCCTTTTTGGCTTCGGAAACATTGACCAGCCCTGGTTGACGACAAAATGGACATTCTGAAAGATTTTCATCATAAGAATGTCCATTTGGACATATTTTCTTAGCCATAATAAACCTCCTTAAAGAATCGCTATTCGCTGAACGGTTGCAAATAGATTTAGATTCTGCCCCTTCCTCTTCACTTTGCTCAGAGTCAGGGGCAGAATGACAACCTTATTCCCTGTCATTCTGAGGGCTTCGCAAGAAGCCAGAAGAATCTCGGTTTATCAAGATATTTATGCCGAAATCAATAAACTTTCGGCTAAAGCAAAACATTGATATACTCATAGAATTTTCCTATTTTTCAATGTTAAATGTCCTATCATCGATTTTCTTTCCATTTACATACAAAAAAACCACGACTTTTTGGATTTCCTTTGAATCTACACCTTTTGGTATAAGGATTTTTAGTTTGAATGTATCTAAACCGGGCTTCATATCGCGTTTATCAGAATCACTCAATTCCGGGTAATTTTTTATTTTCCCTTCAACTTTAACTTTTAATACACTATCTCCTCTATTAGTCACCGGAACTTCAAATTCAACACTATTTAGTTTTGAATTAAATTTGGGCTTTACTTTATCCCAAGCGATATCCGGTGGAAACTCTTCTTTCTTAATGGGCGCTTCCTTCTTAATGGGTTCCACCATTTTTGTGCTTTCTTTAATTCCGAATTCGCCCTTTTCTCCTTCGGACAATGGAACAGACTGAGGTTCTAAAGGAGGCAGGGGTTTACTTTTGATATTTAGGTGAAGGATTGTATCTTTCACATAACTTTTATATCGCAGGCTTTCTATTCGTAAGGAAAGAATACTATCAGCCAATGTGATTGCTGATTTCTCAAGCCAAACTTTTGTTGTATCCCCTTTTCGTAAGTTATAAAATAATGAATCAGTTCGCCAACCTTCTTGATTTATTACTGAAATTTTTATTATATCATCAACATTGGGTGTAATATGTATTCCTATTGGAGCGGTTTCGCCTTCCGTAAATTCTCTTGATGAAAGAAATTTTATTTTATGTTCTATATTTGGGAAAAGCAATTTATCTCTAACATAGAGTCCAACAAAAAAACCAAGTATTAATATCGCCAATATTCCAACTACTCCCATTGCAATCTTGAGAGGCAAGAACTTTCTTCGTGCTATAGTTGGTCTTATTGCACCCACATACTCTACAACCTGCACTGTAATATTATCGCTTCCTCCGCGCTGGTTTGCGAGGTTTATCAAGCGGTCGCAGACATTATCAAGTTCACCTGAAGCCAATTTCCCCATCTCTTCATTATTTATATATTCGCTCAAGCCATCTGAACAAAGCAGGAGCCTATCGCCGGTAGCAAGCGTAGACTCATTAAAATCAACATCTACAGGTTTATCTGAGCCAACCGCCTGAAGTAAGATATGACGGTCAGGATGCTTTTCTGCCTCTTCCTGTGTAATCCAACCCCGTTCCAGCATCATCTGAACCTTGGTCTGGTCTTTTGTTACCCAAACTACCTTTCCATTTCTAATTAAGTAGCATCTACTATCTCCAACATTCGCAACCAAAACCTTGTTTCCTCTAATCAGGGCAATAACTACCGTAGTTCCCATCTTTCTTAAGTTATCTGCGGTCAAAGATTTCTCATAGATTTTTTTATTGGCGAGTTGAATCGCATCATCCAGCATCTTTTTATGGTCGCTTCCTTGATAGTTCTTCACATATTCACTTATTATCTCTACTGCCATTACCGAGGCGATTTCGCCACCCCCATATCCACCCATTCCATCAGCAACGATTACCAGTTCTCCATTTGGTGTGCTGAAATATCCGTAATAGTCTTCGTTATGCTCCCTTTCCCTGCCTAAATCGGTTTTGTTACAAAATTTTATTGTCTTTTGTAGGGTTCTTGTTTTTGCCATTGTTACCCCTTATAAATCAAATTTTAATAAATAAGGACCAACATTTATCATATAACCACCCTTATCCTTGAAAAATCGCTCTTCAGAAATTTCCTTACCATTGATATTGGTTTCAACAAGAGGTTTGATTGTGAAGCCCTTATAATCAAAGGTTAGAACAAAATGCTCGGGCGCGATACCGGGCAAGACGAGATGATTGGTTGGTGCACTGCCAACAGCTAAAGGTTCATTAAAACTAACCTTAATAGTAGAATCAGGGATGACTTCTCTATTTTTATATTTCACAATCCTTGCATCTCCATACCACTGGATACTGATTTGTATATAATCTGGAAGAATCTGGGTTATCCCTTGCGCTTTTTTATCAATGACCGGCACTGGTTTCTCTTCAGATTTTTGAGGAGAAGGGATTTTAGATTCTGATTCAGTGACTTGCTTGGCTTGTTCCGGTTCAACTTCTAATTCAGATTGGTATTCACCAGATTTTCGCCTTTTTCTACGCTTGACAGATGTATATAACCACAGAACAAATATGAAGCCGACAAAAATTGCAATAATTTGTCCTACAGGAATAGGAGAGGGCTTATAAGGTGTTAGAAAGATACGTTCGCCACAGACACCACCTGCCATAACCTTGATTGTATGGGGCATAGCATCACCAGAAAGATTTTTTAGCCTATGTTTTAACACCATAGAACTTCTAATTCTTAAACGAAGTCTGGTATATGCCCGATATAACTCATTTGGTGTGTTGCCTGATATGTGCTCTCCGCCGGTTACACTGGCAATCTGCCCGAGTAGACCATCTGTTTCTCTAATACCCACTGTAAAAACAGGTATCTGACAGTATATTGAAATCTTTTTAAGGCTATCAACCGAAAGAATACTTCCTTCATCCTGCCCTTTAGAAAAAACTACTATTGAAGAAATAATACTATCCTTGGAAATATTTTGGGTGTAATCAACAATAATCTTTGAAGCAAAAGCAACTGCATCTAAAATTCTTGCCGGTTTTTCTTTTAACCGAGTATGAATTGAATCAAAGCGTGCTATACCAAGTAATGTATCAATAGACTCACCGGGTCTGAATAATGGTTCAAGGGTATCTGCGAACAAAAGTATGCCCATCTTTTCATTACCACTTATCTCTCTGGATAATAGCCACAGTGCCTGCTTAACAAACCTGATATCCTGAGGTAACATTTTATCGCCGACATCAATTAACAATAATGAAAGAGTAGTTAAATGAGAAGGGAATGGTGCTACGGTATCAGGATTGCCAACCTGTTTTTCGTCTTCATAAATAGTAAAATCCTCAACGGACAACATCACTGGATTACCAGTGTTATTAAGGACTGATACAAAAATCTGGATATATGGGAATTGTTCTACAGGCGCGTTTATTTTCATCACCTTGAGATTGGCAATCTGGACCTGTTGTAAAATCAAAAAAAGGATTAGCATAAACTTACCTCCTTAATAAAAAACTTCCGTATTTACCAACTTGGGCGTAAATTTTGTTATTGCCTTTTTCTTTCAAATCCGCACATAAGTCGTTTAGATTCTTAATCTTTTTATCATTAAGATTTTTAATCAAAAAATCGGTAAGCATACCGTGGCGGTCTGCAAATTTCCATTCGTCAACTGGATAAATTGCGGCAAAATATGCAAAATTGTCAAAACCCTTTAAAGAAATAGCAGGTTTCTTTTTTCCAGTAAAAGGTATATCAAGAAAAAGAATAATTGTATCCGCAGTCAATCTTTTCAAGTTCTGATACAATGCCTCAAAAAATGGATGGTTGTCAAGATAGTATTTACCTCTTTTTTCTTCCAAATGTGCACAGATTGTGATTATCACTGTCTCTTCATTTTTAAATGATTGTAAATCACTCAGCAGTTGTCCAAAATTGAGATAGCGTCTTATTTTTTTTGCATTGATACCAAAGACCTTTTCAAGATACTCTTTTAATATCACTGTTGCATCCCGTTTTAAGAAAGTTGAGTCAACCAAATCATATCCATAGCAAAAGGCTATACCTTTTCTCTTTATCCCTGAAGAAACAGGTTTTTCTTCATCAAGAAGTGCCTCAGATGGGGTTGTATTTAACTCGTATTCAAGTAATTTTTTAAATCTGCCGATTTTTATCTCAAATAGGATGTTTACCTTTTTTATATTTGAAGGTATTTTATATCTATTAAAATTAATCACTGTATCAGATTTTGGGTTAAGATTTAATGTGTAAGTTTTATCTGAGCCCTGTGAAATTTTTCCATCAAACATCGTCCTTTCATAAACGACAACTGATTTTATTAAAGTATCTGTTTGATTAACAATTTCAATCCCAGTAGATACAGGACTTTCTGTAAAGACCTCCGGGTCAGTATTTATCAAAGGATAAAAAACTATCGGCACCTTTGCCGGCAGTTCTGTAGTTTTAGAAAAATTATCCCCATTCAATGAGATAGTATGCGAATACCAGGGGTCTGCCGAAATTTCCATAACCGAATCTGGCTTCAAAATTTTTTGTGTTGATATACCTTCGTCGTTCAGTAATATTGAGATTTCTTCAAGTGCATAAGTGCCAGTATTTTTTATCAGAATTGTTGAATCAATTCCCCACAAAATTTCAACCCTGGGGTATAAAAGCAGACTGGCTGTATCAAGACCAATCTTAATCTTTGCAAAACCCTTGCCGCTTCTTATTATTTGATTATATTCTTCTCTTACAAATTCAATTTTGAAACCTTTCTTTACTTTTTCAACTCTGAAGACTTTATCTTTCAAATTATTTAGTAGTATGGGCAAAACCTTCATACCAAATATGTTGTAATCACTGACTGATTGGGAAATGTAGTATTCAGAAATGAGTTTATCAATTGCCAAACTTATCGCCTTATCTAAATTTTTTTCATTTATTTCAAATACAACCGAAAATAATAAAATAGTTATTATCATTCTATGCTCATTATTTTATTGGAGGCAATGTAAATTCTCTTTGTGCCAATATCAACAAGGGGTGTGCTTCTGACCCCGGCAGTTGTTTCATATCTACAACCACCTACCAGTCTCAGCACAAGGGTAAGGTTCTGGTTAAAAATGTTTTCATTTAACCTCAGGTCTTCGGCAGAAAGAGTATATTGAATAGACTTTGTCTGTTTACTCTTTGGTGGTATCCAGTCATTAATATTCAGTTTACCTTCACGATATCGTGCGCCCTTATCATCGTATGCGATATAATAGAAATAATTGAGAAATGCAGGTGTAGAACCGGTGTTTTGCACCGAGCCAGTAAAAAATAATACTATCCGATTTTCTCCTAATTGAGCACTATCTACCTTTCCGCTAAATCTTAAATTACCTGCGGAAGGAGGCCAGCCAAGACTCACATCAACCTGAACAAAGTCATTACTGCTTATCTGTGTTCCTGCTCTGGGCTCTTGATTGATTATCAAATCTCTTTTGTATGCCGGGTCTTCAATCTCAGAACGAACGCTGATTTTAATTTTAGGGTATATTATCCTCGCCGAATCAATTGTCATCCCGGTAAGTTGGGGCACAGTTATCTTTTGTGGTGCCTTTGGCTCCTTTTTACTACACTGGAATAAAAGGACAAATAATAATAGAAAAATTGGGTAATTTATGTTTTTTTGTGCAAAACCCATAACTACCTCCTATTCTTTTTTAAACAAACTTGCAATACGGGCAGAAAGACCGAGCAAACCACCAAGGCAAAAGAATATTACGATTGGGATATGGAGATCCATATTAATATTAGTAGAAAATATGAAACTGATTATAACACCTATTGCTACCACCCAAGAAAAGATCCTAAGGATTTTTTTTGCATTCATCCGTTGAAATAGGAATAAACCATTGAAAGTAAAAGTGCAAATAACATAAATTAAAGGCCAAGCAGCCAATGGAATATAACTTAAATTTCCTCTTTGGATATAAAAATTATAGTATAACATACTTCCGGGTAAAATAATAATAGGGAAAATTGCTTTTAAAAAACCTTTTAGAGAAAACCCCAGAATCAATTCAAGCACAGCAAGGGCGAGGAGAGATGCAAAATATACTTCAGAGTCAACTATGGCTGCAATTACAGCGGTAAAAATTGCCAATAATTCAAAGCCAATTATGGTCTTTACAAAAACAATGGACATCTTGTGGGCAACAGGCTTTCCTTTTTTACCCGCAGATATTTTGACTTTTACAAAACCACCTTGTTCTAATAATTGTGATGGACCTGGTTCCTGAGATATAACCACCCCTTCATCATAAATATCTGAATACTCACGACCAACTACAACATATTCTAATCCATTTCTTTTTAATTCCTCGATTGCCTTATCTTCTTCCAATCCAATAATACCTGGCACAAAAATTTTTTGACTGGTCTCGGTCTTTCTTCCAATACCGACAACAAGAGTAATAACGGTATTCTTTTTAACCCTTTTTCCTCCGGGGATATCCTGCCCAAGAACCTGGTCCTTGTTACCCTCTATGTATCCAATAACATTTCTTAAGCCCACCTTATCCAAAAGCGCAATTGCCTGTTCTTTGGTTAAGCCTACAAGGTCAGGCACTGTAACCAATTCATCTGGTTTTTCTTCTTCAAACCGCAGAATTTCAAATCTCTCAATCCCTGTGAGGTCATTAACTAACCCTTCTATATCTTTGTATCTTCGTTCTGGATTTTTCTCCAGACACCTTGATATTACTTCTCTAATTTTTCTATTTCCCAGTTTTGACAAATCGGGCATCTCTTCAATATGTGCCTTCTCTATTTCAAAGGTGCTGCTATTAGTATCATAATCATAGGGATAATCACCAGTTAGCATCTTATAAAGTATTATAGCCAATGCATAAATATCGGTATATGGACCCACTTGTCCAAACCTTTTAGGCAAAATCTGTTCCGGCGCCATAAAAGGAAGGGTCCCAATTGTCGTTCCGGTCCTTGTCTTGCTTGTTTCATCAGAGATTATCTTCGCAATCCCAAAATCACTCACCTTTGCATTACCAAACTTATCAATCATTACATTTGAAGGCTTCAAATCCCGATGAATAATCCGCTCCTTGCGCGTATGGGCATAATGAACCGCCTCACATATCTGCAGAAACCATTTTATAGCCTTTTCGTATGGAATACCTTCTTTAATCAACTGAGAAAGAGTCTTTGCTGGTAATGGATAACCATCAGCACCCTCTTCACCTGATGAGATAAAAGACATAACTATGTAATAAATATTATCATCTTCAATAAACTTCTCTGCTCTGACGATATGCGGATGGTCGCCGAGCCGGGCTTGAATACGCGCCTCGTTAAAGAACTTTTCCCTGATAGAAGGGTCAGCGGTAAGATGGGGATAAAGTTTTTTAATTGCCACATAATTGCCAAGGGTTATTTCCCTCCCCAAATACACCTCTGCCATCCCACCCTCACCAAGTTTCTTAATTATCTCGTAGTCCTTGATGATTTTACGGTTAGTATCTCCTATTCTTTCGGTTTGTGTCATACTTTATGGTAATTTTATTTAAAATATTGATAAAGTCAAGATACATCAGGGGAATTCTCCCCTGAAACCCCAGAGATTCTTCACTCCGCTAACGCTCCGTTCAGAATGACACTTCCTTTTTGTCATTCTGAGGGCTTCGGTAGAA
>DAIRCK010000043.1:0-11900 GCA_036796695.1 bacterium | reverse complement strand
TATAATTCACCTAAATTGTTCAATATTAAAGCAGCCTTTTCGTCCGCCCTTAATGCTGGACCATATTTGTATCTCAAATTTGGTGAAATATCCCTGCCCCCATACACAATCGTTGGTCTGCGCACCTGAATAAAACCGTGGTCGCTTGTAAGTATCACCTGCCGTTTCTTATTTGAAATCATTTTAAAAAGTTCAAAAATAGGTGATATTGGAAACCAGTAACTCAAAAGGTTTAGCAATACCCTTTCATCATCTAAAAGTCCTTTCATATCTCCCCTGCCCGGGATTGAATGCAATAAAAGGTCGAAGAAGTTTATTACCAAAATCGTTATATCGCTCTTGTCCTGGGCAATCCTCTGGATATTCTTTTCCAGTTCCTCAATCGTCGATAATTTATGAAAACTAAAACTGATTTTGAGATTGTTCCGTTTCAATAACTCTGTAAACAATTCTTTCTCAAAACGGTTCTGTCCTTTTTCTTCAAATAACCAGTATTGTGGATATTTCTGGAGGATCTCCAGCGGTAATAAACCGGCAAATATGCTATTTCGTGAATAAGGTGTCGCGGTTGGCAGGATTGAATAATAATACTGGGTATTTATCTCAAAAAAATCGCGGAGATAAGGCTGGAGTTTCAAATACTGGTCAAGCCGCATAGAATCAAATATCACAAAAAAGAGCGGACCGTTTTTTAATGTCGGGAATACAACCAGATTGAATAAATTATGGGAGAGTACCGGACCTTTGTTTTTAATAAAATTTTTGTATTCATGTATAATATACTTTGAAAAACCCGCATTTGCATTCTGTTTTTTCTCATCATGTATCTCTTTCAATTCCCTGCCACCATATTCTAAAAAACGGAGATCCCAGGTTATGAGATTCCGGTAATAATCTATCCACTCATTATAATCACCAGGCTGGGATATTGTATTAAACTGATTGGCATATTCCTCTGCCATCTTCTCTTCAATCAATTGTCTTCGCTTCAAGATCCGGTTGAGCACAGAAAGGATCTGATTAAAACTGAATGGCTTTGTGATATAGTCATCAACCCAGCCACTGTAAGCCTGTTTCATCAATGTCTCTTCTTC
Source organism: bacterium (assembly GCA_036796695.1). Taxonomy (GTDB): domain Bacteria; phylum Hydrothermota; class Tepidihabitantia; order SM23-42; family JAOAFX01; genus JAOAFX01. The sequence continues at coordinate 10,806 of DAIRCK010000043.1, read as the reverse complement.
GCTCTTTGTCACCATTACAACAAGTTGCTGGGGGTTATCAAGTTTTATTCTCTTCAATACCTCAAGCCCATCAACACCAGGCATTATCTCATCAAGAAAGATCAAATCAAACACCTCATTGCTGGCAATCCTTACACCATCTTCACCACTTGTTGCAGTCTTTACTTCATAACCTTCCTGATTTAAAAGATAGATAAATGGTTTCAAAAGTTCAATCTCATCATCAATCCATAAAATCTTCATCTCAACTCCTTGGTATATAAATTTGGAATGTCGTTCCACCGGGACCGGTCTTTTTTAGTATCAATCTTCCATTGTGATAACCCTCAATTATTCTCTTTGTCAACACCAGTCCCAGACCCCATCCATATTTTTTTGTCGTATATCCAGGTTTGAATATATCCTTTGCCTGTTTTATTCCAGTCCCTGTATCTGATATCTCAATCACTGCCCCGCCATCAGCTGTCTGGGTCTTTACTGATACAGTCCCTGGTTTTGACCCAATCGCATCAAGACCGTTCTTTAAAATATTCTCAACTGCCCAATCAAGCAAAATATCGTCAAATCTTATCAGGGGCAATGGTTGATAATGCTCAATGAATTGAATCTGATTATGGGCACGACGTTTTACATAATTTACTGCCTTTTGTATGATTGGTATCGGGTCTTTTTCAACAAGGCGTGGTGGCATCCCGATCCGGGAGAATTTTTCTAATACCTCCTTCATCCTCTGGGCATCTTCAGCGATGCCTTCATAGATCTCCCTGGGCACACCCTTTTTTAAAGTTTCAAGCCAGCCCGAGAGCGAAGAGAGTGGGGTTGCCAATTGATGTGCAGTCTCCTTGGCAAGGGAATACCATATCTTCTCCTCTTCACTCTTCCTGTAAATAAGATAACCCCAGAAACCCAAAAAGAGAAAGGCAAGCAAAAATGTAGTCATCAGAAACGGCAGTATCCTTAAAGACCTTGTAAATGGTGATAGTCCATAATGGACATAACCCACAAATGTAGAATCAGAACCACTTCTTATTACTATCGGAATCGGTCTATGCTCACGGTCAAGTTTCTTTGCTACCCTTACCAGATTAGTATCTGAAACATTCTTTGCTGAATATGGATTACCCTGTGCATCAGTGAGGACCACAGGAAAATCAATCTTCTCGATCACCTCACGAAACAATAATGCGAGTAATTCTTCTTCACTTGCACCAGGACCAGATGCATAACTGGCAAAGATTCTCGATGTAGTTTCGGTCTCTTTCCTTATTCTCTGAATTAGAAAATTGGAATATATATATGTCCCGACACCAATCAATCCGATACCAATTAAAAAATAGATAACCAGGGTTCTGGATGTAAATCCACTCGTCTCAGGAAGAACCCCTTTTTCTTCTTTACGACGCAACAGATTCATATTTTCTTCTTTTCTCAAGATATAATTTTTTATCCGCACTGTCGATCAATGTTCCAAAATCCGTGCCATCTTCAGGATAAACTGCAAAACCACAGGAAAAGTCTATTGGCAGTCTGCCATCTTTTGAATGCTGCATTACCTTTTTTGCCCTTTCAATTCGCGATTTAAGCGCCCGCACACCTGAGCCAGGAAGAACAACGATAAATTCATCACCACCATATCTGGTGACATAGCCATCCTTTATCACATCTCTGAGTATCTGAGAGATTTTTTTCAACAACTGGTCACCAGCAAGATGGCCATATTTATCGTTGTATTCCTTGAATCGATCAAGATCAATCATTGCAATCGCAATCAATTTATGCGACTTTTCAATCAACTCATTCAATTTTTCTCTTAGAAAACGGTAATTGTATACACCGGTGAGTTCATCCGTATATGAAATTATTAAATTCCTTTCAAAGAGTTTACTATTATCCATTGCCAGACCAAGAAAATCACCAAATGCCTCTAATAATCTAATTTTGCTGCGGTCTGGAATTCGATTGTCCACAGGCTCGGCAAGTGATAAAATTCCCAGAATCTCACCATTCCGTGAATAGATCGGGCTTATCAAAATATCACCCTGTAACCAGAGATTGTGTACCCTTTTCTGTTTTGCTGAAACCTTATAAACTTCGAACTCTCTTATCTCCTTAAAAACCTCTTCGTTTGGAATGTAATATGAATTAGAAATTCTGAATCGGTCCTCCATTAGAGATTTTATTAATTTATAGGGTGGATGGACCTTTTTCGCTTCACGAAACTTTTTTAACGAAATACCAACACTGTGGAAACGTTCAAATGAATCAGATTCCGGGTTGTAGACCGAACACATAATCTTTTTAAAACCCAGAATCTGCTGGGCACGACGTAACACCTCTGTAAAGAAATGTTTTAATTCATAAGGAGATAACAAAAGTTTTGCAATATCCTGTAATCCCCTGCTTTCCTGGAGCGCCTTATTCAATGCCTGGAATAGTTCAATCCTTTCCAGGGCAATTGCCGCCTGATTACCGAGAAATTTCAAACGCATTATGGCATTTATCTGATTTGTAATTTTATCAAAATCATCCAATAAGAAGAATCCCCTTCCTTGATTTTTTATTGTAAAAGGGACAATGAGCACAACCCCGGGATTAAGATTCTCAAGAAAGAATTTCAAAAATCTATTATTGGATTTTTCCAGTTTCAAAATCTGTCTGCTCTGTGAAATCTGGCGGTATATTTCATTGGGGATAAATTTTATAGAAATTTTTTTATTCCTGCCCACGAGTTGGTCTTCAATCAGATAATACAAAAATACCCTATCTATATCAAGGAGCCTCTGGGCAGCACTTTCTACAAACCACACAACCTTTTTCAATTCAAGGGTCGTAATCACATTCAGATTTAATTCATTTATTACCTGGAATTCAGAAATCCTTTCCCTGGCAACATTGCTGACCGAAATAATCTGACTGATGATTTTGAGGATCGTCTTTAATTTTTCTATAATATTAGGTTCCAGAATTTCATTAGATTCAAACAAAAGATAGAGTCTGTATTTTAATCCGCTTACTTCAAATTCTTCAGAAAAATATTTTTCTTGCAAGCGCTTAATCTCTTCCAGTGTGACCTTATGTTGATATACAACCCTATTATCCTGCATAAGTAAACAACCCCGACGCGCAACATTTGCTCCCAATAGGCGCGCAAATTCTTTTATATCAATCTCCTGGATTCTGATACTGCTTAGAAGTGATAAAAAATTGTCTATCCTCTCAACAATTGTCATCATATAGTAATAATCTCTTTTTTAAAAATTTTTGCAATCTCGCAAAATTCATCATCAGGTCCGAAATAGGCATCACACAGGTATAATTCTTTCAATCCTTTTTCTATATCATCATCTTTTTTATGATACACAATTCCACCCTGCCATTTTAATCTTTCTAACTCTTTCGCACCTTTATCCGCTTCAGAAAAAAATAATCTCGGCTTTTCCTGCGGTAAACCTTTTAATATGCCCTTTAATTCCAGTTTGTTAAATTTAAAGAGCGAAATTGGATCAACCAAAGAAATCTGGAAAAAATTTACCAATGCCTCAATCCCGCCTTTGATGAGGATATTATAGTATGGGAAATTTTTTTTATCATAGAAGGTAACCCTTTTTTCTGCATTCACAAGATTTGGTAAGTTAAGATTTGCCCTGTGGTTTAGTTCAATAAGCCAGTTGAAAGAATTTTTTTTAATCTCGTTTTTTAAAAGGTCAAATTCCCTGGTTAGGACCCGGGGGAATTCTTTATAAAAAATTATCTGGAAATAATTTACCCTGAAGATTTTGATATACGGCATAAATACCTCAGGGACAAAGAGCATAACACTACCTAATTTCCTTATGCCAGCAATGAATGGAAGTGCCTTAAAAAATTCCTTTATATTCTCTGCCGGAGCAATGAAGAAACTCTCTCTTCTTCCGATACCGATTGGTTTAAATGGTCTGTAAAATTTATGCCTCTGAGTTTTTAAATAAAGATTACGAATCAGATTCATAAATAGTTTTTAAACTTTATTGGGCACGCCTTTTTGTTACCTTTACATATTCAGGCGATGCACTATTTATTATCACATCCCTGGTGATGATACACTTTTCAATACCGGATAGATTGGGCAGGTTGAACATTATATCAAGCATATGATTCTCAACGATAGACCGCAATGCCCGGGCACCGGTGTCGTATTTCATGGCCTGGAGCACAATTTCTTCAATTGCCTCATCGGTAAATTCGAGTTTTACGCCTTCCATTTCAAAATACTTCGCATATTGTTTTAACAGTGCATTCTTTGGTTTTGTAAGAATCTCAATCATTGCGGTCTTGGGCAATTTATGGAATGGAGCAATGACCGGAACTCTGCCCACGAATTCAGGAATCATTCCATATTTAATCAAATCTTCGGGTTCAACCCGGGCAATGATTTCATCATAACTCAGGTCTTTTAATTCAGTATCTGTAAGGAAGCCTATCTTGGTCTTTTTTAAGCGCCGCATTATTATATCTTCAATCCCGGCAAATGTGCCGCCGAGAATAAATAAAATCTTTTTTGTATTTATTTGAATATAGTCCTGTTCTGGATGTTTTCTTCCTCCATGGGGTGGACAATGGGCAATCGTTCCTTCAAGGATTTTCAACAATGCCTGCTGAACACCTTCACCTGAAACATCTCTTGTGATAGAAGGAGAATCGCTCTTGCGCGCGATCTTATCAACCTCATCAAGATATACAATACCTATCTCAGCTGCCTTCACATCATAATTGGCTGACTGTATCAACCTGAGGAGTATGTTTTCTACATCCTCACCCACATAACCTGCTTCTGTAAGTGGTGTTGCATCAGAAATTGAAAATGGCACATGGAGCAACCGGGAAAGGGTTTCAGCAAGTAAGGTCTTGCCTGTGCCGGTCGGTCCAATAAGAAGGATATTGCTCTTCTGCAACTCAATATCATCATCAGTTATCATTGTCCGTTTATAATGATTATAGACCGCAACTGATATGACCTTCTTTGCGCGTTCCTGTCCAATGATATACTGGTCAAGAAAGGATTTTATATCCTGGGGCTTGGGCAGAACAAAATTTGGTTGATGCTGGGATTTTTTCTCATCCTCAAGTAACTCATTGCATAATTTTACACATTCATCACAGATATATGCATTATTACCGCGGAATAGTCTTTTTACTGCAGTCCTGGGACGCTGACAGAATGAACAAAAAATCTTTGTCATCATCCTTTCCTCGTCTCAATCACCTCATCAATAATACCGTATTCCTTTGCCTCTTCAGCCGACATAAAATAGTTACGGTCGGTATCTTTGGCAATCTTCTCTTCATTTTTACCTGTATGCTTTGCTAAGAGTTTATTCAAAAGTTCGCGAATCTTCAATACCTCTCGGGCATGGATTTCAATATCTGTTGCCTGTCCCTGGAATGCACCTTCGGGCTGGTGGATCATAATCCGTGAATGAGGCAATGCATATCTCTTACCTTTAGCACCACCTGCAAGTAATAATGCAGCCATACTTGCAGCCATACCGATACATATCGTTGATACTGCAGGTTTAATATACTGCATTGTATCATATATTGCAAGTCCTGATGATACAATCCCGCCTGGTGAGTTTATATAAAGATAGATTTCTTTTGCGGCATCCTCTGCCTCAAGGAATAATAGTTGAGCAATGACAAGGTTGGCAACAGTATCATCGATCGGTGTGCCGATAAAAACAATCCTTTCTTTTAATAGCCGGGAATATATATCATAAGCCCTCTCTCCCCGGCCGGTTTGTTCAATGACGAATGGAACGGTTAGCATTTTTTGCCTCCTCAGGTGACAAAATCCTTCCCTTTTGAACAACATTTGAATTTTTTAGTAGAAATTGAACAACCTCATCACGGGTGAGTGCCCTTCTAAAATATTCTTTGACTTCTTCGCTTGCCTCATCAACACTAAATCCATTTTTCTGGACAAGATTAATCACATCCTCTTCATTCACCTCAATATTTTCTTTCTGGGCAATCTTGTCTAAAATCATATTAAATCGTGCCCTCTTCTCTGCAATCGGCATAAATCTTTCACGATTATTATCATTATCATTGAGATTTGAACTTTTTAGGATGACCTGGTATTCCCTTTCAATCAATGACTTTGGCACAGGGAAATGGAATCGTTCAAGTAGTATCTGGGCTAAATTTTCCCTTATTTCTTCATTTAATCTTTCTTCTTCCTGTTTCTGGAGCATATCTTTTAGACCTTTTTCCATTTCCTCAAGGCTATTGTAATTCAACATTTTGGCAAATTCCTCATCTATCTGGGCTAAAATTTTCTCCTCTACTTTTTTTATCTTTATTCGATAAATCTGTTTATTGATCTGAACATCCTTTTTTTCACCTTTTTTTACACCTACAAGCGCACGATTCAATTCATCCGGAAAACTGCGGTCGCCAAGTTTTATAACAACATCAGATTGCTTATCTATAACCTTATTTTCTTCAATAACCTCTAAATCAAGGGTAATAAAATCATCCACTGCAGCAGGCTTTGTAGTTTCAACGACATCCGCATAAGTCTCTTTTAGACGGTTCAAAGTCTGTTCATAAAGGTAATCTAAGGGGAGTGGTTCTTCCCTGAATAATTCCAGCCCTTTATAATCATTAACATCAAATTCTGGTTGTATCTCAAACCGTAGATTGAATTTTATCTCACCAGTATCATTAAAACTTACCAGTTCAGGGTTTGATACAGGTTTCCAGTTTTTTTCCTGTAATACCCTTTTATAGAGATCAAGGATAAGGTCATTAATAGCCTCTGCCTTTAATGTATCATAGTATCTGGTTCTGATTAAACCCTTTGGAGCCCTGCCCCTGCGATAACCTTTTATTGAAATCCTGCCCCTTAATTTCTCAATAGAATTATCTATAAAGGGCTCAAGTTCCTGGGTGCCGAGTTTAAACTCAATTTCCTTCTCAGTCTCGGTCTCATTTACTATCTGATATTCCAAAAATCCTCCTTTTTCTATTTTTCAGAAAGAATAAAAACGTGCGAGGAGGGGGAGTTGAACCCCCAACCCTCACGGGACTGGATCCTAAATCCAGCGCGTATGCCAGTTCCGCCATCCTCGCAAAATCAAAAAAGTTATGCATTAGTTAATTATATCCCAAATAAATGTGATGTCAATATATTGAGGTCTCAATAAATAGTTGGTTATCGCTTTATATTTAGGCAATAAAATGCATTTTGCAACCTTATAACAATAGAAGATTTGCTTTTTAAATCACCGAACTGTAAATCCTGCGATCAAATTATGCGTCTGATAATGGGGCACAAAATTATAGTCATAATGGAGGAAGAAGATTCCTAATTTGAAAGTAGCGCCGAGGATCGCCCGATAACTGTTCTGGGCAATGAGTTCAACATCCACATCCTTCTTCATTTTTATTTTGTAACCGGGGTTTAATGTATCAGGGATCTCATACTCAAACTCATAGGTGAAATGAACCTTTGTTCCTTCAAACCCGAATCCTGCCATTGGCTCAAAGACAATAAGATTTTTTGAAACAATCATCTGGAGATTCCAGGTATGACTTGCAACAATTTTATACCCTGTTGAATCCTTTATCCCAAAATCCTGTATAGCACCACCGATAGCAATATCAACAGGAAGTGGAACAGTCTTCATAAACGGCAAACTATTTATATTTTGCTTCAATCCGAGCCCGAGAAATTCAACCTTTGAACCTTTAAAAGTAAATGGAACATACCTTATGCAAATTTCTGAACCAAAAATAAGACCGATATTCAGCTGAGGTATTGCAAGCGGCACAACCGAAAGATTGAAACCACCAGGGATATAAGGAGGAATACCGACTTGATTCCCTGAGATAGGGACAATCGTTCTTTCTTTGGGTCCGAATATCGTGCTTACACTATCAAGTGTCAATGAGTCATAATAAAGATTATTATTCGCAAGTGAACAGGTGAGAACCTTCGCATCAAAGTATTTACCCATCTCTGGAATCTGAATCAACATACCCCTTACCCCAATATCAAACCCCAGTAAGCTGTGGCTCCTTGCACTATGGAAAATTCCCGTTGAAATTCCGGTTCCAAATGATGTAATTAGCGGCTGGGTATATCCTTCAAGCAGGTCCTGACTAACCTTTTTTATCTTCTCTGCGAGTGCCTCGTAATTCTGCTGACCACATAGTAAAGAAAAGAATAAAAATATGGATAGAAATTTGGTTATCTTCATATTTGATTATAATTATATTTCCTCAATTGTCAAGGTGAATTTTTTGTGATTTTAAGGGAACGGGGCCGACGAGATTTGAACTCGCGACCTCCTGCGTGACAGGCAGGCGTTCTAACCAAGCTGAACTACGACCCCGTTAAACAATATTAACCTATTATATCAAAAATTTCTCAAATGTCAAGGTCATTTGTTGGTTAATACACAAATGAACTGCCACCGATAAATTCCCTGAGGATTGAATTTGATGGAACATCACGGTCATTTAAATCATAAAAGAATGCAAAATAATCTAAGAGTCTTTTTGCCTCCTGATAGAATGGGTCATTTTTTTCCACCTTTTTTAGCAATGACACACAATATTTTTTCAATACAGCAGACTCATACATCAATGCGGAATTGAACATCTCATCCGCCTCTTCCTGAAACGGATAGATATTCTGTTCCTCTCCTGCCCTCACCCTTCCCCACTGGGTTAACACACCCTGGACTGTATATCCACGGTAATGTGTATCGCGCACAATCCTGCGCATCATCCTTGTATCAGTTGTGGAAATGCGATTGTGGTCATCAATATTTAACTGGGTGAGGGCGCTGATATAAATTTTGAATTTAATATTCCTGGACACGAGAGGTGTAAGTTCTTCATTCAGACAATGGATACCTTCTACCATAACAATACCATTTTTGGGCAATTCAACCAGTCTTCCCTTTTCCCTTCTACCTTTTATAAAATTGAATTTTGGTAATAATACCTTTTTGCCTTTTATTATAGCGAGTAAATCTTTATTCAAAAGTGGTATGTCTACTGCCTTTATCGACTCAAAATCAAGCCTGCCAAATTTATCCCGCGGTGTCTTGCTGTGGGGTAAAAAATAATCATCCGTAGAGATGAGAATTGGTCTGTATCCATTGACCATCAGCTGGACTGCAAGCCTCTTTGTGAATGTTGTCTTTCCTGCACTGCTCGGTCCTGCAATCAATATTACACGCCTTTTTTCCGTTGTTATCCGGTCAGCAATGTATACAATCTTTTTTTCATGGAGTGCCTCAGCAACCCTGACGATATCTGCACCCTGTCCTTTTTTTATTGCCATATTCAGATCTGCAACATCGGTGATGCCGAGAATCTGGACCCAGTTAAGATACTCATTGAATATCCTTGCGAGTTTTGGCTGTGGTATGTATGGTGGCAAAGAATCAAGATTACGCCAGTTGGGAAAGACGATGATAAATCCTGGTGGAAAATTTGTAAGATAGAATTTATCAACCATTCTGGTCCGCTCAAATGGTGGATTTGGATATGTATCAACAAATCCATCAAGTCTGTAAATCGCTATTTTTTCTATCGGCGTATTCTTCAGAAATTTAACCTTATCCCTCTGCCCTGCCCTTTCAAATAGTCTTATTGCTCTATTCTTTGGTAAGACTCTTCGCTGGATTGGTAAATCCGCCCTGATTATCTCGCGCATCTTCAAATCAATTGCTATCAAATCTTTGTCAATTAATTTTCTATTGAGTAGACAATAAAATCCGTGACTGATTGAATGCTCTATTCGTAGAGTGACTCCAGGAAATAACCTTTTTATCGCCACATAAAGGATAAAAGAGAGTGTGGATTGATAGCGTCGCCAGAGATTAAGACAATCTATTTCTTCAATGCATTTTTTATCATTCTCCATAATCATTCCCTTGGCCCAAATATTGCCGTGCCGATTCGTATCATATTTGAACCCTCTTCAATCGCTATTTCAAAATCAGAGGTCATTCCCATTGAAAGGATTGGAAAATCCTGGTCATATGCCTGGGCAAGTTCATCGCGCAAATCATGAAGTAGTCTGAATGAACTCCGTGAAGCCTCAGGGTCATTAATCGCCCAACCCGGACCGATGGTCATCAATCCAATGATTCTAATATTCTTAAATTTTTTCAACTCTTCATAAAATTTAAACAAATCTTCTGGTTTTATTCCAAACTTTGTTGTCTCACCTGAGGTATTCACCTCAATGAGGCAGTCAACTGGATTCATTGCTCTCTTTTCAATCTCTTCAGCAAGTTTTATTGAATCAAGGCTATGAATGAGACTAAATATATTTAGGGCATCCTTTACCTTATTGGTCTGGAGATGTCCAACCATATGCCACTGGACACGATTTCCGATGATACCAAACTTCTCTTTTGCCTCCTGGACCCGATTCTCTCCAATTATCTTAATGCCACAATCAATTGCTTGAAGGATGACTTCAGGCGGCACTGTCTTGGTCACAGCAACGAGTGTAATCTCATCAGAATTCCGGTTAACCCTGTTTGCCGCTTTCTCAATCCGTTCCTTTAACCTTTTAATATTTTCTCTTATATCCACAGGGAATTATATCAAAATAAAAAATGGTGTCAATTGCTTGTAAAAGGGGACAGGCACCTTTTTTGTTTTCCAATTTTCCAGACGCAAACCTAAAGGTTTGCCCTACATTTCTGATAGTTGGAGTTAGATGTATTAATCTGAGAACATATAACTGAGGTTTACCCACATCTTGGATTTTAATGATTTTTTGTAGCGGTCGGATTT
>DAIRCK010000042.1:0-12215 GCA_036796695.1 bacterium | reverse complement strand
AAGTATTTCTTTAACTTCTTTTTTAAAGTGTAAACAAGGTCCCTTAACGTTTGCAGAAAATAGTTGACAACATTGTTTTTATTAGTATAATATGATTATAAAAAGGAGGTCTATGCAGAGAACAGATTATCTTTTATAACAGGATGTTTGTTTAAATGAAAGCCTATGTGTTTAGTAAATATTTGGGAGTGTAGAAAGGAGAAAAAAATGAAAAAGATATTATGCTTACTAATTATGTTGTTGTGGGTTCCATTATTTGGACTCGTAAGTCCAGATTTGGAACGTGTTATCAATAGCACACGGTCTTCGGATTTAATCCCCATAGACATTGTGCTGAAGAAACAAATGGATGTGAATGAACTAACAAAGGCAGTGGAAGGACTTCCTAAACCTGAAAGAAGGGCGAGAACTGCTGAGATACTACGGACTTTTTCCTTAGAGAGTCAGAAGTCAATTCTTGAATATCTTTATAAAATGGAGAAGCAGAATAAGGTTAAAAATATCACATCAATCTGGATTGTGAATGCTGTTTATTGCGAAGCAACGAGGGAAGTTATTGCCGAGTTGAATAAAGATAGAAGCATTTTTTACATTGATTATGACCTGAAACCTATTGAACTTGAAAAACCCGATTTTACAGTTGTGCAACCAGATAAAACATCAAAAGAAAGGGAAATCGCCTGGGGTGTTAGTAAGATCAATGCACCGGCAGTATGGGCTCTGGGGTATACCGGACAGGGTATTGTTGTTGGTATAATCGATACCGGTGTAAATTATAACCATGTTGACCTTGCTGACCACATCTGGACCGACCCGAATTATCCGTACCACGGCTGGAATTTTGAACTGAATAATAACAATCCAATGGACGCCCAGGGGCACGGAACTCACTGTGCAGGCTCAGTGGCATCTGACGGCACGGCTGGTTCCCAATGTGGAGTTGCACCGGACGCACAGATGCTCTGCTGTCGGGTGCGCACTGTCGCAGATACAACTGCAGAGAACCAGGTATGGCAGGCAATGCAATTTGTGGTTTCACCACCATTGTCACCAACCAATGGCGGTGATCTGATCACAATGTCTCTTGGCTGGCGCTATGCCTGGTCTCCACGTGTTGCCACCTGGCGCACTGCCTGCAACAATACCGGAGCCGCTGGCGTGATTATGATAGTTGCAGCTGGTAATGAACGCGGCGTTGACATACCGCCCTATGGACTTAGATGCCCTGGTAGTGTTCCTTCACCCTGGCGTCATCCACAGAATGGTGCAACCGGTGCCCTGTCCAATGTAGTAAGTGTAGGGGCAACCGATATCAATGATGCAATTGCCACTTTCTCATCACAAGGACCAGTAAGATGGGATACGGTTACAGGGTATAACGATTATCCATATCCACCAGGATTGACAAAACCAGATGTCTCTGCACCGGGTGTGAATATTAAATCCTGTGCCTACAACAATAATAATGGTTATGCAGATGGATGGAATGGGACCTCTATGGCAACACCGCATGTCGCAGGTACTGTAGCATTGATGCTCCAAAAAAATCCATATCTGACAAGGGCTCAGATTGATAGTATCCTGCAAACAACTGCGGTTGATTTAGGAACTGCAGGCAAGGATAATGATTTTGGTGCCGGCAGAATCAATGCACTTGCTGCAGTGAATGCCACACCATTTCCAGGGGCTCCATTTACACCAACAATCATTGCACCTTTCAACTATGCAAAATTTGCGACACTGAATCCAGTATTCAAACTAACGACCACTGACCCTCAAAATGATCCGGTAAAATATAGAATTTATTGGTCAACTGATACTGCATTCACAAATCAGGATAGCGTAACAACTGGCACATATGCAAGTGGTGCAACTGCAACCTATACCTTACCAGTAGCACTCACCAATGGTGTGACTTATTGGTGGCGGGTCCGCGCAGCTGATACAACCACTGGTGGAATGTGGTCCGCGCCAACCGCACGAAGGTCATTTACGATTGGATTAAATATACCTTCAAATACCTGCACCTGGTTTCAAACCACAAATGGTCAGTTCTCAGGTTGCACATTCAATGGTACGCAAGCTCAAGGAGACAGCGTAGTGCTCGTCCCAGTGGGTTATATAGAAGATACATTACTCTTTGCCAATTTTGAGAGTGGTATGCCTCCGGGCTGGACCTGGGTAGATGGGAATAATGATGGATATAGATGGACTACTGGAACAACTACTGACTTAGGCTCCTATACCCCACCAAATTACGGCAGTGCATATGCATATTACTCTGACGACGATGCAGGTAACGGCGTGATCAACAATAATGAAGAACTGATTTCACCGAAGATTCGTGTTCCGTCGACTGCGGCAAATCTATCCATTAGATATGGTTATGGTTTCCAGGTTTATCAGACCGGCGAGAAGCTGAGGGTGAAATTCCGTAAACGGGTCGGTGGTTCCTGGACTGCCTGGGTAAATATTGCTGAATATACAACGAGCACAAGCGGCACAGCAAATATTGATTTGACCAGTCAGTTACCCTGTGACTCAATACAGTTTGAGTGGTTTTTCAGTGATTCTACTGCCTCGTCCCATTGGGGCTGGGCCTGTGCAACAGACAATGTTGTAGTATCTTATTCCTACACATATCAGAACAACACCGGTACCCTAACAGGAACGCCTGTTGTCTACTCAGACCTCTCTAAAACCTATGCGCGTCCTCGCTGGGGCGATGTTGTATGGCGTAAGGCAACAGGTGGTGATTCAATAGGTATTCAGGTTGAATATTATACCGGTTCTTCCTGGCAGTTGGTTCCTAATTCTATAATCCCGGGTAATTCTGTTGGAAAATTTAGTTCTTTACCAGTTGACACGGTGAAATTGAATTTGATGACGGATACAGTTACATATAATACATTAAGGCTCAAGGCTTTATTCTACCGCAAAACAAAGTCACCGAATAATCCTGCATTACTTGATTGGGAAGTAGGGAATTTGATGAGTTATGTGGGTATTGTTGAATCAGGCTCAGAAATGAGTGGTATGATGCTCAAAGTATATCCAAATCCTTCTAAAGGTAATCTTGAGATAAGATATGAGATAAGAAATACCAATCAATCATCTGTTACTTTAAAGGTTTTTGATGCAACAGGCAGGTTGATAAAATCGTTTAATAGTTTGAACGACAAAACATTGAATCAAATTTTCTGGGATACAAAAGATGATGTTGGCAGAAAAGTTCCTTCTGGTGTCTATTTCATCCGTTTGGAAACTGATGAATTAAAGCAGACGGAGAAGGTGATATTATTAAGATAGAAGGCAATTGGAGGCATAAAAGAAAAGGGCGCAAAAGAATATGTAGGGCAAGACTTTAGCCTTGCAAATAATAAGTTCAAAATGGCTAAAGGGTAGAAATCATTCCATTCTTTATCCTGTATCGTGCATCCTGTATCAAGTAATGAGACTAAAGTCTCTATTCCAAAGGATTATTGGGATGAAGATGGTTGAGGAAGTGGGTATAGAAGTTGGACGCCGTCGGTCAAAGCCTCTGGCGTCGGACGAAGTTTGAGTAATGTCCGCCTATCCGCCAATTTTAGTGTGGCGGATAGCAGATTAAAACTAACTTCTTATTTCTAATTTCTATACTCACTTCCTCACCTAATAACCAATTTCCAACACCATATTCAATCCTCTTTACTCCCCCATTTCGTCTTAATTCCATAGAAAAAGTTATTCATCCATATTGACTTCAGTCTATTGTTATATATAATCTTTACGCCAAGTATTTCTGCGGGGCGTAGCGCAGCGGCTTAGCGCACTTGGTTTGGGACCAAGGGGTCGTGGGTTCAAATCCCTCCGCCCCGAGATTAAATACAAAAAAAAAAAATATGGAGATATGATGTCAAAAACAATCATTCAAATTTTTATTTTTTCAACCCTTTTCAGCGCTGACTATAGTGACATTCCCTTATTAAAATGGGCAGGGCCCGAGGGCACAAAGCCTGGGACTTATGAAGAATGGATTGAACAGAATCCATATACAGAATTTCAATGTATACTGGATAAAATTGTTTATGGAAATGGCAGAGCAGGCAATATTGCAATTTTGACCCAGCAAAGCATTGCTGGTGCACTGACGAATGAAATCAATCAACTCATCGGTAATCTCCAATCAGAAAATTACACAGTCCTGAGTTTTCAAATCTCAGGCGGCACACCTGAAAACCTGAGAACATTTCTCCAGGGACTCTACAATAATAATAATATCGAAGGTGCGCTTTTTATCGGCAATCTTCCTGTTGCCTGGTTTGAGATTGCAAATGACTACAATCAATATGGCTATGCCCAGTTTCCCATAGACCTGTTCTATATGGATTTGAATGGCACCTGGCTCGATACAATGAACACTGGAAATGGAAAGTATGACGGACATACCGGCAATATAAATCCTGAGATTTATGTTGGTAGATTGATGACTACTGGAATAGGAACAGATACAGTGCTATTGAAGAATTATTTTCGTAAAGATAATGCCTACCGTTATGATACACTTGCCTTACAACGCAGGGCATTGGTGTTTTGCGACGATGATTGGATCCCGTGGGCACCTTACTGGGCTAATGATGTATCAAAATTGTATCCTGATACAATGAATTACTGGCATGCAGAAACGACAAGGGCGTCCATCTACAGGATAAAACTAAATACACCCGAAGCCTGGGTTGCGCTCTTTGCCCATTCCTGGCCTGGTGGGCATCAATTCAGGTATAATAACGGAAATTCCTGGGATACCTATTATGGTTATGAATATACGAATCAGAATCCACCAGCAAATTTTTACAATCACTTTGCCTGTTCATTCGCAAGGTATACAGATAATGGTTATGGTGGAGGCAGGGCTATATTCAATCAAAGTTATGGATTGGGCGCAGTAGGGTCAACCAAGACCGGTAGTATGCTTGAATTCTATTATTTCTATTATCCCTTATCCCAGCATAAGACACTTGGCCAGGCATTCAAAGAGTGGTTCACCCATATCACCTCAAATGGTGTTACCTTTGACGAACTATGCTGGCATTATGGGATGACCCTGCTTGGTGACCCATCGTTAAAACCAACCGGGCACGGTCTTGCTGTTGCCGAATACAGAAAAAACATTGCCGGAAATTCTCCGATCAAAATTATAGGCAATCCATCTCAAGCCCAAGTTATTATTCAATTAAAGATTGAACCTTCCTCGAGCGTAAAATTAGAAATTTATGACTGTCTTGGCAAAAAAGTTAAAAAATTAATTGATAAAACCACTCTTTATCAGAACGATTATGAAATTATATGGCGTTTTGATGACGATATCGGCAGACAATTGCCCGCAGGAGTTTATACTGTCGATGCAGAGATTGCGGGTAGAAAATTTATAACAAGGTTGGTTCGTTTGAAATAGAATTTATTTCTTGACACCGCATAATAATTAGGTATAATAAATTGTGAACAAAAGCAAAAAGGTCATTGTTGTCGAATCACCAACAAAAGCCAGGACCATAAAATCATTTCTTGGCAGGGAATATACAATTGTATCATCAAGGGGGCATATAAAGGACCTGCCTAAATCAGAACTTGGTGTAAAAATAGAAAATAATTTTGAACCAAAATATATAAAGATCAAGGGTAAGGCAAAAATAATTAATGAAATCAAAAAGGTTTGTAAGGATTCAGCAAAGATTTATATAGCATCAGACCCTGACCGCGAAGGTGAAGCAATTGCCCAGCATATCGCTGAAGAATTGAATTCCAGTGCACCCGTTATAAAAAGGGCATTATTCCATGAAATTACACCAGAGTATGTGAGAAAGGCACTTCAAAACCCGGTCTCAATAGATATAAATCTTGTAGATGCACATAAGGCTCGCAGGGTTCTCGACCGCATTGTAGGTTATTTTACAAGTCCGTTTTTATGGAAGGTCATAAAATCCGGACTTTCAGCCGGAAGGGTGCAAAGCGTTGCCTTAAGACTGATATGCGAAAGGGAAAAAGAGATTGAATCCTTCCAACCAACTCCATATTGGAACATCTCTGGTTTATTTGAAACGAATGCAAATGAATCGTTTAGCGCTAACTTAATAAAAATTGAAGGTGTTCAAAGAAAAATTCTTTCCGAAGAGGAACTAAATAATATCAAAAATCTTTTAAAACCTGATACAAAATTCACTGTAACTGCTTATAGAATAACAACCCCTGAGAAGGTACCAGCCCCACCATTTATCACATCCACCCTACAACAGGAAGCTTCAAGACAATTCAATATAACACCGAAAAAGACAATGCAGATTGCCCAGAGCCTTTATGAAGGAATAAACCTTCCCCAGGGAACTATTGGTTTGATTACCTATATGAGAACCGATTCCACAAGGGTGAATGACCAGGCAATTGAGGCAGTAAGGGAATACATTGATGGTAAGTTCGGAAGTGAGTATCTACCAAGAGAGCCAAGAAAATTCAAAGATAAAAAGAGTGCCCAGTCCGGGCACGAAGCAATCAGACCAACAAGAATTAATATTGAACCGGATTCAATAATTGACTACCTTACACCTGATCAATATAAAATATACAAATTGATATTTGAACGATTTGTCGCATCGCAAATGGCAAATGCCCGATATGAATTGAAAGAAGTTTTTCTTGAATATATGGGACTTGAATTCAAGGCAGAAGAAACAAAGCCATTGTTCCTTGGTTATCAATTGCTTACCGCTGAAACGACCCAGAAGGGCTTTGTGCCAAAACTCAAGGTTGGTGAAACCGTGATTTTAAAGAAAATTAATATCGAAGAAAAACAGACCGAACCATTACCAAGATTTACCGAAGCAACCCTGATTAAAAAATTAGAAGAAAATGGTATTGGTAGACCTTCTACCTATGCCCATATAATACAAACTCTATTTGACCGTAGATATGTAGTAAAAAGCAATGGTAAACTTATTCCAACAGACCTGGGAAGAGAAGTCTACAATATAATCATACCCAGATTCAATAATATCTTTGAAATACCCTTCACCGCCAGGATGGAAGAAGAACTTGACCTTGTTGAAGCCGGAAAGAAAAAATGGCAGGAAGTTGTAAAGGAATTTTATGAACCGTTTGCGAACATTGTAAATCAAGCAAATGCAGATGCAGAAAGTATAAAGAAAAACATCCAGCAGACCATTGACAAAATTTGTCCAAAGTGTGGAAGGCCTATGGTGGTCAGATGGGGAAAATACGGTAAATTCCTTGCCTGTTCAGGATTTCCTGAATGTAAATATTCAGAAAATCTTGAAGTGCAAACAACGAATAAAACCTGTCCAAAATGTGGTAAGTCGCTTGTGATTAAAAAAGGAAAATTTGGTGAATTCCTTGCCTGCAGTGGTTATCCTGAATGCAAATATACAGAAAACCTTACCCACGATATTCCCTGTCCAATTTGTAATGGTACCGTGATTATATTCTCGAGTAAAAAAGGCAGGGTTTATAAATGTAAGGAATGCGGATTCAGTTCATTTTATCCTCCAATCGCACAAAAATGCCCGCAATGTGAAAAAGGTATGGTTTTAAAGAAAAATAAACCATTCTGCCTCAATTGCAAAAAATAAATTTTAATTTTGAATGAAATTAGGTTTCCATATTTCCATTGCCGGTGGTTTTAAATATGTCTGCACAAGGGCAAAACAAACAGAATCTGAAACAATCCAGGTCTTTTCCCGAAATCCACGCAGCTGGAAATATAAAGACATTGATGATGAAGACTGTGCAATCTTCAAAAAACAAATAATCGATTATGATATCGCACCGGTCTTTGTCCATCTCCCCTATTTGAACAACCTCGGGTCAGGCAGTGATGTTTTATATGAACGATCCATTGTCTCATTAATAGAGGATTTAAAAAGGGCAGAAAAATTAAATGCCGAGTATTTGATTACTCACAGTGGTTCAAACTTAGATATAAAATCAGGGATAAATAAAATGATTGAAGCGATCAATAGGGCGTTATCTCATATCAATAACAATGTAATAATACTCGTGGAAAATACAGCCGGAAGCGGAAACGAGTTTGGATATAATTTTGAACAGTTAGGGGAGATAATAAAAGGTGTGAACTCAAGGCGGATAGGAGTTGTTTTTGACACTGCCCACGCGTTTGCCGCGGGTTATGAATTGAGGACTGAGAGAGGGGTCAACGAAACAATAAAAAGTTTAGAAAAATTGATCGGACTTGACCGTATCTATCTTATTCATTTCAACGACTCATTAGCAAAACTGGGTTCAAAAAAGGATAGACACTGGCACATTGGGAAAGGAGAGATTGGCAAAGGAATGGAATTTATTATAAACCATCCTGTTTTTAAACACCTCCCTTTTATTATGGAAACACCGCGCACAGGAATCAAAGAAGACCTTATTAATATGGAAACAGCAAAGAAAATGATAAGAAATTCTTGACCTTTTCTAAAAAATAGATATAATATATCTTCAAAGGAGGCTTCATTGGCGCATGCTTATACTCCAGGTTTAAAGGTTCTTGCTTATACTGTTGTTGAGAAACAGAGGCGTCTGCCTTTGCCCGGTGAAGTTCTTGTGAAGGAAGGTGATAAGGTCAAGGCTGAGCAGATTGTGGCGAAAACATCCCTTCCTGGCAGCGTCCAGACTGTCAATGTGGCAGGGCTTTTAGGCATACTGCCCGAAGAGATTGACGAAGCAATGTTGAAAAAGACTGGAGATGAAGTGCAAAAGGATGAAGTCATTGCCCAGAGCAAAGGATTCTTCGGACTATTCAAGTCAACGGTCAAAAGTCCAATAACCGGAACAGTGGAAAGTGTCTCAAAGATTACAGGGCAGGTAATATTGAGAGAACCACCCATCCCGGTTCAGGTAATTGCTTATATCGATGGTGAGGTTAGCAAAGTATTTCCTAATGAAGGGGTCCTGATAAAAACCGAAGGTAGTTTTATCCAGGGTATATTTGGTATTGGTGGTGAGACTATTGGTGAACTCGCCATTGCCTCTGATAGTCCTGATAAAGTCCTTACTGAGCAGGATATAAATGACTCATTTAAAAATAAGATAATAATTGGCGGTTCCCTTGCACCATTTGAAACCTTAATCAAGGCTCGGAATGTTGGCGCAAAAGGGATTATTGTTGGTGGAATTGAGGACCAGGATTTAAAAAAGTTTATGGGTTATGATATTGGTGTTGCCATCACTGGTTCAGAAAATGTTGGCTTAACCATAATCGTTACTGAAGGCTTTGGCAGACTGAGAATGGCAGATAGAACATTCAATCTCCTCAAAGCACTTGTTGGGAAAAAGGCATCGATCAATGGTGCCACCCAGATCAGGGCAGGTGTGATGCGTCCTGAGGTGATAGTTCCGATTGAAAAGGCACCGGACAAAAAAATCACCCATATCTCAACCGGTTCAGGTCTGGAAATCGGAATGGCTGTGAGAATAATAAGGGAACCTTATTTTGGAATGATTGGTAAGGTTGTTGATCTTCCTGTTGCCTTAGAAAATATAGAAACTGAATCCAAGGTTCGCGTCCTTGAAGTAGAACTCGAAAATAACAAAAGGGTAAAACTACCAAGGGCAAATGTTGAAATAATTGAGGAATAAATGGGTTTAATATTTATATTAATTTCATCCGCAGGGATTAATGGGCTCTTAATGCCCGCATCAGCAAAAGGGGTGATGACATATTATTCAACCTCCTCCGGTAATGAGGCTATATTTTATAACCCTGCAATATTTAATACGGATGAGGGTGGCTATAATTTCACTTTTTACTACACTAAAATATATGCGTCGATGAGAAATATGAATCTTGGCATAGGCAGAAAATTCAATGATTTTAACCTGGGTATCAGTATAATGAACTATGACTATGGAATGATTGAAGCAAGACCTGATTACCCGACCGAAGATTCAACAGGCTTTTATACAGGTAGTGATTTTTATCTGGGTTTTTGTGTAGCAAGAAATATTTCTACCAATGGCAGAATAGGTATAAAAGCAAAATATATCTATGAGAACCTATATGTTTACTCAGGTGCAACACTGGGATTTGACTTCTCACTCGCCTATATAAATGAACTCAGCGGGCTGAGTGCAGGTGCGACCAATCTGGGCGGCACGATTAAAATTGCAAATGAAGAAGTGAATTTGCCTGCAAAATTGAGCCTCGGATATTATCGGATTATTAAAAGATTTACAATAAGCTGTGATATACATTATCTCATTAATACTAATTCTTTTGAAACTTCTCTTGCCGGTGAAATAAGATTGACCGACAAATTTGATACCGGGTTGTCAATAAATTACCGTGACCAAATCTATCCTGGATTTTATCTCGGTATGTGGAATAGAAATCTTAGTATTAAATACGGTGCATCAATCTACCCCTATAATTTAGGTATGATAAATACAATTGGTATAGGATTTTCATTTTAATAGACTATGAACGGCGGCATTTATCTCGATTTTGAAAAACCAGTTATCGAACTGGAAAAAAAGATAGAAGAACTAAAAAAACTCAGTGGTGTTGATGATGAGATAGAAAGACTCCAGCAACAGGCAGAAAGATTAAAGCGAAAGATTTATTCAAATCTCAGTAGATGGCAGAGAGTCCAGCTCGCCCGTCATCCGAGAAGACCCTATGCGATTGACATAATCAATACTATAACTGTTGATTTTATAGAACTCCATGGAGACCGTAGATTCAGTGATGACCCAGCAATCGTTGCTGGCTTAGGCAAAATTGGTAAATATTCAATTGCCATCGTTGCCCAGCAAAAAGGGCGTGATACAAAAGAAAAGATTAAAAGAAACTTTGGAATGCCCCATCCAGAGGGCTATCGCAAAGCGCTCAGAATAGCAAAAATGGCAGAAAAATTCAGTATCCCGGTGCTCAGCATTGTTGATACACCAGGAGCATATCCAGGTGTTGGGGCTGAAGAACGAGGTCAATTTGAGGCAATCGCCTATAACCTTTTTGAATTTGCCCTATTAAAAGTTCCCATTATTGTCGTTATACTGGGTGAGGGCGGTTCTGGTGGTGCCCTTGCCATTGCCCAGGGTGATAGGATATTGATGATGGAGAATGCGATATATTCTGTGATATCACCTGAAGGATGTGCATCAATACTATGGCGTGATGCCACAAAAAACAAAGATGCTGCTGAGGCGTTAAAAATTACTGCCCAGGATTTACTACAATTTAAAATCATCGATGAAATCATCCCTGAACCACTGGGTGGTGCCCATTTGGACTATCAAAAGACAGCAGAGAACATAAAATCAGCAGTATTGAAAAACCTTGATGAATTGCTCAAAATTCCTGTTGATGAATTGATTGAAAAAAGGATTGACAAATACAGAAAAATGGGGGTATATAAGGAATAATGGCATTAGAAGGAAGTTTAGAAGATTTTGAATTGACCGATGTGTTTCAGTTAATACAGTTGGGTGCCAAGGATGGTAGTTTAAGAATCCAAACTCCGAGTGATGTTGGTGTTGTTTATTTCAAAGATGGAATGGTTGTCCACGCAAAAACCAATAACCTCATAGGTGAGCAGGCGATTGACTCTATATTACAATGGCGTAAAGGAAGATTTGTGTTCAGACCAGGCGAAGAGACCCTTGAAAAAACCGTGGAACTTCCAATACAACAGGTCATTCTTGATGCTGCACGCAGGATTGATGAATTGAACAAAATCCAGAGATTGATCCCTTCTTTTGATATGGTGCCGAAGATTGTCGAGGTACCGGATGTGGGGATTGAAAAAATAAATCTCAGACCTGAAGAATGGAAGGTCCTGGCTTTTGTCGATGGCACTATATCAATAAAACAAATTTCAGAAAGAGTAAAACTATCTGAATTTGAAACCGGAAGGATTCTCTATGGTTTGATCTCTTCTGGACTTGTAAAATTGGTTCAAGAAAAATTAGAAGAAAAACAAAAGGCAGAACCTTCCCCACCCGGCTCAGATGAAGATGATAAAAAGGGTGGAATCTTCGGAATATTCAAAAAGAAATAGAAATATTCTATCTTTTTGACCCTAATTTTTCCATTCTTGTTGCCTTAACCTGTTTGGTTTACTATTTGCAAGGCTAAAGCCTTGCCCTACATCTTCTTTTATGACTTCAATTGCCTTTTTTCCGTTTCACATTTCACGTTCCACGTTTCACGAAATTCC
>DAIRCK010000041.1:0-12561 GCA_036796695.1 bacterium | reverse complement strand
TTTTTAACTGAGCATATATATTATATCAAAAACCTAAAAAAAGTCAAGGGGAAAAATCATAACAATCCAATAACTTTATCACCCACCTTTATATTTAACCTCTTATCCGTCCTCTGTTTAAAACAGGCAATCTCATATAATCCTGAACTGCCTTTTATTCCGAACACCTCATCATCCTTTCCCAGGGCATAAAATTGTCTAATTCTTATCTCTCCCAATCCTTCAATATAGAAATTTTTCAATTGATAACTTATAGGAATATTTGTGATTAAATTTCCAAAATGGTCAATATAGACAATCTCACCATAGATTTTATTTCCACTCTTTTTTATTTTGGGGAAAGGCAATTTTGTAAATTTGTATATCCTCCTTCCCAGTTGATTTAATTTAGCACCAAGGCTTATCCTTGCAGCCACTGGTCCAAATATGTCCCGGGCATGAAAGGTATTGCTCACATCTTTTTTTACAGTTATCTCATAAACAACTGGATTCTTATAAACATATGAAAATATTCCGTTATCAGGACCCACGAAATAATGTCCATCAGAAAGGACGATTATCGGCTTCCGACTTCCACCTACACCTGGATCAACAACCGCAAGGTGAACTGTTCCTTTTGGAAAATTGTTATAAACCATCTTTAAAATAAATGCTGCTTGCTTGATTTGGAATGCTTCTATATTGTGTGTAATATCAATTATACAAACTTCAGGATTGACCTTTAGAATCTCGCCCTTTACCGCTGAGACAAACCAATCCTTTTCACCAAAATCAGAGAGGAAGGTGACGATACTCATAAAATTCTGCACGTAAACGTTCCCTCAGTTTTGTGGTCTTCTTTATCCATCTATACCACTTCTCAGGCAAAACCTGACTTACTGAAATACAATTTTTTAAAATCAAGGGTGCAATCTCACATCTTTTCAATGCATCATCTTTATTTAAAAGGAAGATAACAATTAAAAATACAAAACTGAAAAAGATACCCTTTATAAATCCCAGCCCTCCACCAAGAAGTCTATCCATTGCACCGAGAGGGGTAAGATGGATTAACTTTGAGATTATTCTACCCAGAATAGAAACAACGATTACCGTGCCAAGAAATATCAGTAAGAATGCAAGAAATTTAGCAAAATGTAGTCTATCTGCATATTCAAATGCAAGGCATAGTCCGATGATAATCCCACCAAGGTCAAATATCCCCCTTACAAATCCAGAAATCAATCCCTGAATAACCAGAGCCATAATAATCACAATGATCACTATATCAATCCAGCACATCTGGTAATTATAGATAATTATTATTTGATGTCAACCTTCTGTACAATACAAATTTTCAGCCTTTCATTTCCCATAAGATATAATAAACTCACGGAGTACTTGATAATATGGCATTATACTTGGAATATAATGCATTTCATTTGGTCCATGAGGGTCAACTCCTGCTTGACCAAAAACTACAACCGGGGGTCTGAAGAATCTCGCTTGTGTAGCATGCAATTTTCCCTTTCCAAGATAATCATTAATACTTCCTCCATTTAATCTTACCAATATTTTAAGAAGTTCTTGAACATAGGAATTTTCTATCGGGGTAATTATTCCTGGTTCTTTGTTAACATAAACAGCTTCAAGAGAAAATGCCTTTGCAAGTTTATCAATCTTATCAATTATATACAGGAATTCGTCTTCAGGGATTGGCCTTATCTCAAGTCCAGCAATTCCACTCTGGGGTGCTGTATTAAAATTATCCATCTCCCCCGCTTTAAAGAATGGAATGGTAAATGTTGTTCTCCAATAATCTTCTTTGGAACCAGCAAAAAGTCCAAAAATCTCATTTCTGAAATCCATTATCCTATCTACAACCGTCTTCTGTGATAACTGGGCTGTGTGTCCAGCAATTCCGGAAGCCCTTATTATTATACGGATAAGCCCACGACCTTTGTATTCCAACTTCCCAATTTTCACTGGACCATCTCCGGTCCTTTCGCCAACAATGACAAACTCTGGTTGATAACTATAGACTTTTTTCAATTTTTGAAGAATATAAGGTGTGCCCCATTTCTCTGTCTCTCCAGGTTCTTCATTCCCTACCAGTAACAACCCACAATTAGCTGAAGTAAGTTCAATTTTTAAATCCTTCAACAAGACCATAAAGGTTGCCACCGTGCAGGTCATATCCGTTGCCCCCCTTCCTTTGAGCCATTCGTTGTCAATCAATGGGTTCATCTGGTCATCAGATGTAGGAGAAACTCTATCATAATGGCCTACAAGAAGAATCTTTGCTCCTGGCTTTTCATCCTCTCTTTTTAGGTCACAATATATTCCTGGAACTCCCCTGGCATCTTTGAATTCAATCACCCTGAGACCAGACCTTCGTAAATATTCAACGATGAATTCAAAGCATTTTATTATCCCATCCATATTCTTTTTCGCGCCGACACTAATAGCAGGAATTCTCAATAATTCTAAAGCCAAAGCCAAAATCTCGTTCTGTTTATTATCAATTCTATTCATAATAATTCTCCCAAACTTTCATTCAATCTCGTTATCGCATTATCTGTATAATCAGGGGCATTAGCATACGAAAATCTGATGAAATGGGGTTGTCTAAAGACCGAACCATCAATCACTGCCAATCCACATCTTGATGAAAGATAAGACTTCAAGATCTCGACATTCTCGATCGTGAAAATAAGTGAACCAGAACTGGACTTTAACTCTTTATCCCTTGGAATCTTCTTACCCAACCAGGGATAGATATTGATAAATGCATAATAGCCCTGGCCACAAATAAATTTAAAACCCAACTCTTTTAAACGCCTTTTTACAATTGCCCGACTCTGGGCTGTGGGCTCAACCACCCTCCTCACCCAGGGATGGGCAAGCGGATTCTCTTGTCTATAAATCTCATACGCAACTGCTTCTCCAGCAACATTAGGTAGAATTGTGTGTGTTGCAATCCCTTTTAACTTTTTTGCCAGCGACATAGATCCACATACTAGATGGGCATTTCTTAAATTTGATGCACCTGCCATCTTTGTTATACCATCCAAAAAGCAAACATTTCGCCTGGCTTCAGGACTGAGTCTTTTATAAATTCTATTCACATCATAGCAACCAATATTCAGGTCGGTAACCGCCTGGTAAATCAGGTCAACAAGTATGAATTCAATATTCTTTGAAGTAGCGTATTCGATGAGGTTGATAATCTCTTCGGCTTCCAAATAATTACCAGTAGGATTATCAGGGCTGGTGATAATTATGCCAATAACCTTATGCCCACTTTTTTGAACGAAATCAATACACTCGTCTATGCCTTCGGATGTTATCTGGAATCCCTCATCTGGATGGCCAGGTGCGCATACCATATTTAATCCATTTATGTAACTACCTTCAGGATAAGAACCCCAGGGTGCGGCAGAGACGATGATAAAATCTCCATTCCCACCAGTTGATTGAACAATTGCCTGATACCATTTCTGGAGTATATCCCTTCCTCCATCTCCAATTACTATATTATCAGGACTCAATCCGGTTTCTGAATCAAACTTATAGTAATTTTCAAATATTACCTTTCTCAATATAAAACTTCCAATCGGGTCTCCATACTTTGTTGTTCGTTCTTCAGGTAGATAATT
The DNA here is from genome assembly GCA_036796695.1 of bacterium. Taxonomy (GTDB): domain Bacteria; phylum Hydrothermota; class Tepidihabitantia; order SM23-42; family JAOAFX01; genus JAOAFX01. The sequence goes on along the minus strand of DAIRCK010000041.1, from coordinate 8,923 downwards.
CAATAATGCCTGGGCAATTTCATTTTTGGGTATTCCCCCAAGACTCATACCGCCATCACCCTGTGAGGCATCATAGACTGGTTTATCTGGATTATTTCTTGTAAATTCCTCAAGTTCAAGTTTTATAGTAAACATCTTTGATGGCCAAACTTCTCTCCTTGAAAACCGAAACACAGGAAACCTGTGTTCTTTTTTATCAATGTATTGAGGCCTGAAGTTTTGTGAAAAATCTTGACTTGGATAACACACATCATATTTTCCCATATTTTCCTCCTATTTTATAAATTCCCATTTAACAAATAATGCGGTTCTGGTATTTCATCCTCGTTCCATTCTTTATTTATATTCCAGTTTAACCTATTAGATAAATCGCCAAGCAAGTAATTCTTTCTGCGTGTCAATAAATTCCGTATGAATTCTTCAGGAACGATAATTTTACCATTTTTTGTTCTCCCTGGATTTTTGTCCAGATATTGTAATAATTCATCTACCTTCTTTTCCGCTTCATTCTTTCCACCTTTAGCAAGTTCATAAATTGGGTGTAAATCCTCAAATGTTCCAATCTCCTTAGCGAAATCCTCCAGCGTATCGAGAGTCTCCTGGAGAAAAATCCTCATAGGTATTTTATTTTTTGTAAATGGATGGATCACATTACAATTTAAGCCTGCCCTTGTTGCCATATCTTCATTATATTTAACACACTTGAGGTCTCTTCTACTATAATTGAATTTGGCTACAAAATCAGGGTTGGTAAAGAAATACAAACATAGAGTCTTAATAAACGCACCCTTTGCCAATTCAAATTCATAATCGCCTCCTGATTCTTCACAGCGAATTTCAATCCGGTTTAAAGGAACTCCAAGGAGTCTTCTCACATTTTCTTTCCGCCACAATTTTATTAATCCATTTAGTGTATAACCCTTTCTCTTTAACCATCCTATCTTTTCTGCAATTTCTAATTTTTCAATAAATTCAAAGGTATTTTTATTTCGTAGTGGTGCAAGTATTGGGTCAGATTTAATTTCATATTCATCAAGGATAACATCGTTTAACCAGCAAGCCCTTTCAAGTGACAACGGCAATTCACCAAGCCTCCTTTCACCCTTAGGCCTTACAGGCATATAATTATTTGCCCCAATTATCACACCCTTATCAATTAGCATATGAGAAATGGCTTGAAAATGACGGTAATCTCTGAGCATAAGTGGATAATTTGTACTTTCTATGCGCGGTAACCTTGCCCAGCGATTTGATTGGAAACCTGTGACCACAGTATAAAATCTCTCTCCATCGTTGACATAGTCAAATGGAGAATTTGCTTCAATTGCGATTATTAGACTGGCAAATGCCCTCAATCTGCAGGCTAACCAAACATAGATCTCATTCTTAAACTCAACATAACCAATGCTACCACGTTCCTTCTTTCTGTCTGAATGGTAGTAAAGGTACAAAATTAGAGGTTCAGGAATTGATATATTGCCATGCATTCCTTGGGGAGTAAGTTTTTCTCCATAACGTCTCACCATCTCCTGTAAATAAGTTTTTTTATCTCTGCCCCAGACCTCGGGGATATTATCATTATCAATCATTGCTGGTTTATAAAGCGTCCCATTGCTCAGTAAAATTTCATCCATGTTTGGGAATTCATTCTGAATATGATCGAGCGCACACCATAGATTTGCTTCCATCCTCATAATCTCATTTACTGCCTGGTGATAGAAAAATTCTGGCTCAGTAATGACTTCAATCATATAATCAAAGACTTCAGGCATCATTCGGGTTCTCAATTCATAGGGTATATCACCATAAGATGTTATGAATTTGTAAGCCGACTGCTTTCCAATCCTCTGAAGTGGATATAAATCGCTTCCTCTCACAAATGCAAATTCTTTTTCAATGCCATAAATATTCGTCTCACCTTCTTTTTGTGCAAGTTCTAAAGATTTTAGAACCTGCCGTGGGCTTATTCTCTTTAACCTTAATGATCCTTCTCCCATTTTATCTTTTACCTCCTTTCATAAATAAAAAAGCCCACCAGATTTTGGTGGGCTTTCTGCCAAAGGTCAAACCCTAAAGCAGCAGAAAGCCCGAATCATAATTCTTATTATCCTTCATTGTCTGGTGGGAAGAATTCAGGATCAATTTAATATATGCCTTGCAGAATGCCACATGCCTTGGTTGGTAAATATATTCTTTATTTTTAAAATGCATACACGAGTATATTCATTTTTTTTTATTTTGTCAATACTCGATTTAAATCAAAAATAATCTTAATCCAACATTTTCAGGCAGAAAAAAAGTGAAAAATTATACTATTAAATCAATATTCCGCAAAAATTTAAAATCTTATACCTGCCTCTTATCTTCTCATTTTGAGATTTAGTTAATTGACATTTAGGCCATTTGAACCTCCTGAAGAAAAATCTTTTGAATTATAGCAAAAAATGGACAGAGGTCAAATGGCCTAAATGTCAATTGTTTAAGTGAAAGGGTGGAGAATAAAATTAATTTTTATTTTGGTTTAATTGCGGAATCAGTGATTGCAAAGTTACCTGGTAGGGCAAGGCTTCAGCCATGCAAAAAGCAATTTAACCGATCAACATTTAACCAATATTTATATGTGCCTGTCCCCTTTTTTAGTCCAGGTTATCTTGTATCTCTTTAAATTGTTCTAATGCACTCTCAAGATTATCCACAATATCTTTTGCAAGTTCATCTGGATCAGGTAGGTTCTCTGAATCCTGGAGGCTTTTATCTTTTATCCAAAAAATATCAAGGTTTACCTTATCTCTTTGTAAGATTTCATCGTAAGTAAATGAACGCCATCTCCCTTCGGGATTTTTTTCACTCCAGGTGGGCTTTCTCTTAAATCTATTTTCAGGGTTATAGCATTCAATAAATTCTTTTAAATCTTCATAACGAAGGGGATTTGTCTTTAATGTGAAATTCATATTTGTTCTGAGATCATAAAACCATACTTCTTTTGTCCAGGGCTTTTCGCTGGCGGGTTTGCGATCAAAGAAAAGGACATTGGCTTTGACGCCCTGTGCGTAAAATATACCTGTTGGAAGTCTTAATATTGTGTGGAGGTCGCACTCTGCAAGCAATTTTCTTCTAACAACTTCACCTGCACCGCCTTCAAATAAAACATTATCAGGGACTACAATTCCAACCTTTCCATTAATCTTTGCCAGTGATTTGACATGTTGCACGAAATTGAGTTGCTTGTTGGAAGTAGTCGTCCAGAAATCTGGGCGTTCGTATACAAGTGCCTCTTTTTCTGCTTTCCCTTCACCATTAACAATTGTAATACTGCTCTTTTTCCCAAATGGCGGATTGGTAAGGATGATATCATAATTCTCCTTTGGTTCTGAAATTAGCGAGTCGCCAACTTCTATAGGGCATTCCTGTCTGCCGACAGGCAGGTCCTCTCCACCAGACAGGCGGGCTTCTCCACCTATTCCATGTAAATAGAGATTCATCACACATAAGCGAGCAACACTATCAACAAGTTCTTTACCGAAAATTGTTTTGTATTTAAGGAATTTCTTTTGTTCTTTGTCGAGTCTATAATTTTTTGAAAGATAATCATAAGCAGCCAGAAGAAATCCACCAGTTCCACACGCAGGGTCATAGACAGTCATTCCAGGTTCAGGTCTTATTACCTCAACCATAGCTTTAATTAATGCTCGCGGAGTAAAGTATTGGCCTGCACCACTTTTTATGTCTTCAGCATTTTTTTGGAGTAAGCCTTCATAAATTTCGCCCTTTATGTCTATATCCATTCCCGTCCAGGTCTCTGCATTAATGAGTTCAATCAATCTTTTGAGTTTTGCAGGGTCCTGAATTTTATTCTGTGACTTTCTAAAAATGACACCTAACATACCTTTTTCTTTACTCAAAGTTTCAAGGATTTTACGATACTGAACTTCAAGTGCATCGCCATCCTTTTCAAGAAGGCTTTGCCAGTCGAGCCCTTTCGGAATAATTGACTGCTTATTGAATGGCGGTTTTGTTTGTTCGTCTGCCATTTTCAGAAATAAAAGATAAGTCAATTGTTCCACATAATCACCATAACTTACCCCATCATCACGCAGAACATTGCAATAATTCCAAACTCTTTGAACTATTGATGAAGCTCCGTTTGACATAATTTATCTCCTTTTAAGTTTTATTTTCTTTACTTTATCCGTTATTACATAACGACCTGTTTTAGGTGCTCCCCTGAACTCAATAAAACCTAATTTTCTTAATAAAGCCATATCCCTTTTAGCAGTTTTTTCTTGTATCGTAAATTTTTCGCAAAGAACTTTTAGTTTAACCTCTTTATCAAACATTATATGTATGAGCTCATTGGCTAAACGTTTTTTTACAGCATCACTTACAGTATCACCTACAGCATCATTTACAACATTATGGATAATATCATTTACAGGGACATTTACAGGGACATTTACAGGGACATTTACTCCGCCACTTTCAGTGTCAACCTTCTGGAATGTATATATAATATCTTCAATAGTTTCAAACTCCTCTAACTCAATTTCTTCTGGTTTAATTATTTTCTTTTCACGAACAGGAATTGGAATGATAGCCTTGAAAATATCCCCATCTATAAATTCTGCTTCTGCTTCAGGATAATAATGCTTTAAATATTTAGTTACATTTAATATCCCGGAACCTATTTCTTCTACTCTTCCAAGTTGCATAAAAAACTTAGAAATTAATGGATTTTTTGGATATGGGTAGAAGTTTTTAATATCAATTTTACCATGGTATAAGGGTTTATTGGCGTTTAATAATTCCACCCTATCTGAATAAATAATAATTGAAGCAATGTGAGCATTGGTATATTCTCTATGGACAAGTAAATTTGCGACAACTTCTCTGAATATCTTCTCGCGCAGGTCAATTCTTGTCCCACCCTCCATAAAAAATTTATCCGGTAAATAAGCAGATTTCAACAAGAACTCCATAATTTTATCATAAGCATCAATAAGGTTTATTGAAATTGTCAATCTATCGTCGTATCTGTCTGCATTTTTTATTTTTACAAGAATCTCAATTTTGTAATAAGGCAAGATATTCTGTATTAATTCATCCTTACCAAATAAAAGTGCACCAGCCATAGTATATCCTTCTTCGCCTGTAATATAATCCCGCCTTCGCAAACCGGAAATATTTAGTATTTCTTCATTATTTAGCGATAACCACGGATGTGACGGAGAACGACTTGAAATTAGATTTCTAACCTTTGGAAATAATTCTGCCTTGAAATCGCTAAATTTTATTTTGTTATAAATTTTCCCTTCTGTATAATAAGTACTTTTCTTCAAATAAAGTTCTCTAATTTGTTGCTGGTTTGTTAATCTAAAATCACCATCAGAACTTCTGTCATAAATTTCATTATCACATTTATGAACTTGAGAACTTTCAGGAACCTGAATATAAATAATCAATCCCTCTTTTAATTGCATTTTTTGAGGAAAAAGAATAAAAGGGGGATTAAGTTTTGAGGGATTATTTGAAGTACTTACTATGTCATTGATAATCTTATCTGAAACATCTGGGTTTACACCTGTCATTTTCCCTTCATCATTAACTCCAAGGATTATTATTCCACCACCTCTATTTAAAAAAGCACATATACTTTCAAACAGGTCTGAGGGCATAGCATCTTTTGCTTCCTTGAATTCTACTTTTAACCCTTCACCTTTAATTATGTATTTTTTTATAATTTCTTCTGTCATTTCTTTTCTGCTTTAATTCTTTCCAAAAGTTTTTCTGCTGGCTCATCGTTCGGATCCTGCAGCACAAGTTTACCTTCAAATGCTTTTTTTAAGATGCTCTGTCGCAAACGCTCTGCCTGTTTTAAACTATTATCAATTGCCTTTTCTACTTCATCAGCAATAGAAAAACGACGCTCGATCTCTTCGACAATACGGTGCTGTTCGGCGAGAGGGGGGAGGGGGATAAAAATCTCTTTCAGATAACTATCTTTTATGTTGTTTATATTTACGCCTTTAACAATTTCACGGATATAATTTCTATAACTTATTGTGTAAAAATAGAAACCAATATACTTTTTTTGTATATTTTCATCAATCCTAATTATTCTTAAAAACGCACCAACACTTAAATTATTATACTCTTCTTTAATTATCGCTGCTTTGCCAATAGCTTGTTTACTTCCAGTGGATGAAACTAAAATGATATCAAATCTTCTCAATAATTGCTCATCAGAAACAATTTCTTTTGGAACAAAATAATCATCTTCAAATAAGAAATAGTCATCGTTTTGAATATTTCCACCCCGCAAAATTCTTACACTTTCAATATTTTGTTTACATAGCTGCTCTGGTTTAAATGATACTCCTGAAATTATCTGCGCAATCTCCCCCAATCTCACCCACGCCCAGCCTTCTGGCAATTCAGGGAGTTCGGAGGTGTCAATTGGTGGCAGTTCTTTGTATTTTTTTCTGCCTGTCGGCAGACAGGTGCCGAGTTTTTTCATTTGTGCTTCTTTTATCTTTTCAAGCAATTCTCTTGCTGATTCCTGGATAGGATTATTCTTTCTCCACTCTTCTGTCAGTTTTCCTTCAAAGGCATATTTTAGCACTGCCAGGCGATAGTGTTTAATTTGCTCCTTTGCCTTCTTGAGTGCCTCAACTCCAGCATCAAGCTTTGTGAAAAGCTCTTCAATCTTTGCAACAATGCGCTGCTGTTCGGCGAGAGGGGGAAGGGGGAGAAGCATCTCGTTTAGATAACTATCTTTTATGTTGTTTATATTTACACCTTTAACAATTTCGCGAATATAATTTCTATAAGTTATTGTAAAAAAATAGAAACCAATAAACGTTTTTTGCAAATTATCATTAATTCTAATTATTCTTAGAAATGCCCCAACACTTAAATTATTATGCTCTTCTTTAATTATTGCTGCTTTGCCAATAGCTTGTTTACTACCGGTAGATGAAACTAAAATGATATCAAATTTTCTCAATAATTGTTGGTCAGATACAATATCTTTTGGAACAAAATAATCATCTTCTAATAAGAAATAATCATCATTTTGTATATTCCCACCACGCAAAATTCTTACTTTTCCAATATCTTCATTACATAGTTGTTCTGGTTTAAATGTAACTCCTGAGATTATCTCTGCAATTTCCCCCAATCTTACTCTAATCCAACCTTTAGGGAGTGACGGTTGAGTATTGTATTTTATATTTTTCGCTAAATTAGAACTTTTATTTTTACTTAATTCCATATTTATTTCTTCTATTTTCAAAAGCAGTTTTACCACCTTCTAAAATTGTACATACTTTTTCAACAATATTTTTATTTTCAAGAGAACCTGAAAAATAAAATAAAGTTTCATCATTGTTATTTGCGACAATAACTTGTTCTGCATCTGCTGTAACAACTAAATTAGCATTGTGAGTGGATATTATAATTTGCCTGTATCTTTTTAACTCTTTAAATAAACGAACAAGTTCTTTGGTAATAAATTCATTGTCTAAATCGTCTTCTGGCTGGTCAAAAATTAGTGGAGAAGAAAACGCATTTGTTGCTAATTGAAGTAATAAATATAATGTACCTCTTTGACCAACTGATAATTGATCAAGTGTTTTATTCATAAATTTTATCTGTGGTACAACATAAAGATAATCTTTTCTTTCTTGTAAATTGAAAAATATATTATCTAATGGTTTCTTTGTAGTTTCTACTTTTTCTCCCTCTCCCTCAATAAAATCCCTTAATTTATTTTTAATAAAATCCCAATAATCGTCCAAAGACCTGATTTCTAAATCATCAACTGGATTTTTATAGGTTCTGAGATCCAAATATTCTTTTAATTTTTCATTAAATTCAGTTTTATTAAAATCAATTTTTCCTTCAATTGAAATCTCTCTTCTTTCCAAAATCTTACTTATTACTTTTTTTTGTTCTTCTGAAAATTTATTTAGAAGGTTCTTCCACGCATTTTTAATTTCATTTTTTTGCCTTTCATATTCCCCATTCATTTTATCAGCTAAATTATTTCGTTGTTGGATCTTTTCCTTTAATTGTTCTTCTTTTTCCTTAATTTCTTTCAACTTAACTTCAGCATTTTGAATGTCCTTTTGATATTTCTCAGCATTGCTCAGCAGTGTTTCTAAGTCACCTTTATAACCTTGTTCTTCAAATTCTTTTTTTATCTCACTATTTTTACCTTTTTTGTCCTCTATTAATTTGGTTATTTTTTCTTCAATGCTCTTAATAGAATTAAATTGACTTTCAAAGTCTATTTTTGGTATTGATAAGTCATTAATTTCTTTTTTAATATCAGAATTAATATTATTTATCGTATTATTTGTATCTTCTTGAAACTTTGCTAAGATGTTTTTGAGGTCATTTAATCTCGATAAAATATTTTCACAATTATTTATTGTTGTAATGTTTGATGTATAATTTTCTAATTTTTGTCTATTATCTTCTGTTGTAATAGTTTTAAGCAAATTTTCAGCTTCTTGCTTTTTGCTTTCATTAAACTCTCTATCGTTTACTCTTTCTCCTTTTTCATTTTTATATTCAAACCATTCTTTTAATTTTTTAATATCATCTAATAATTCTGCTATTTCTTTATCCAATATTTCATCAAATTGAAGCGTCTCTATTTTCAATAATTTTTTTATTTCATCTGCCAGTATTCTGTAATCGGAGATATTTTTTAGTTTACCCTGTTCTATAAAAATTAAATCCAGGTCTCCTTTGTCTCTTGCATTAAATGTTATTTTTTCTGGTTTAGGAATATTATTTTTATGCCATTCAATTACAAAATGTTCTGATTCATTAAACTGAATAGACTTCTCCTTACTTTGATAAGCTAGTACAATTCCAACCAAATTCGGTGACAGTTTCAGGATAGAAATTCCTCATG
>DAIRCK010000040.1:0-13322 GCA_036796695.1 bacterium | reverse complement strand
TAAAGGATTTTACCAATCTGCCACTGACATCATAAATCGCAAGGCTAAAGCCTTGCCCTACATCCTGTATTCTGTATCGAGTATCCTGTATCATGTATCTAATTATCGTCCTTTCCTTGAATGGATTCGGATAGACCTCAATTAATGGCACGACTGGATCAATGCCAGCACCTGCAATGCCTACATAACTCGAAAGATTACCTATTTCCCAATCAAGTAATGATGGATTGTTTGGAGTTTTTGAAATTCTGTAGAATAATCCTTTTAATCTTATCGTATTATATGTGAGTGTATCAACATTAGTCAATTTTACTGTATCAATTGCGAGATTGGTAAAAAATCCAGATGAGTTTCCTGGCAAAACTGAATTGGGAATCAATTGCCATATAGAACCATTGTAGTATTCAATCTGTATTCCTATAGAATCACCACCCGTTGCCTTATGCCATACCACATCACCCCATCTTGCCCTTGGAAATGTCTTTGATAAATCGTGATAAATTACCGGTGTGCCAATCGCAACACCAAAATTTGAATGTGTATATGAAGAAGTAACAACCACATTATCAGTTGCACAGGCATAGCCCCAGTGCGATGAGGCAGTGCTATCACTGAAAAACCATTCAAACTGTATCGAATCACAGGGTAGTTGACTGGTAAGGTTAATATTGGCAGCCCCACTTACACTTGTGGTATATTCTGCGATATTTGTCCAGTTAGTCCAGGAACCACCAACCCGTTTACGGAATTTCACCCTGAGTTTTTCACCGGTTTGATAGACCCGGAAACCATAATCATACCTAATGGATAGATTTGTTGCTGTTGGCGGAACACGAACCTTTGGGGATATCAATTCTTCATTGTTATTGATCACGCCATTACCTGCATCATCGTCAGAGTAATATGCATATGCACTGCCATAATTTGGTGGGGTGTAGGAGCCTAAATCAGTGGTTGTTCCAGTAGTCCATCTATATCCATCATTATTTCCATCTACCCAGGTCCAACCCGAAGGCATACCACTCTCAAAATTTGCAAAGAGAAGTGTATCCACAATCGTTTGTCCTGATGGTAACAATACTACACTATCACCCTGAATCTGGGTCCCGTTAAAAGTATCGTAATTGAACTGCGCCCCGGTCGTTTGATACCAGGAACAGGTATTCTGAGGTAGACTTGTGCTGATTGTAAAAGAAAGTTTTTCGGTATATTGGGTCCAGAGACCAGTTCCACCCGGGTCAGTGCATTTAACCTTCCACCAGTATGTCATCCCGTTCTGAAGTGCAACAGGAAATATAAAATTTACTACCGCACCACTTGGATAAATAGTAGTCGTAAAACTATCAGGACTCGCAAAATTTGGGTCTTCATCACATAAAACACGATACTGAATATTATCACCCTGGGGGTCAGTAGAAGTAAATGATAGTGTAGGTTGTAGCACAGGCAACCGGACAAAATTAAAAGGTTTGATTATTGTTGGAACAACAGGCATACCTGAAACACCATAGGGTTTGATCAGTTCCGCCAGTGCTGCAATCTCTGCCTTAATCACTTCTGTAGCAAAGGCATTATTGTTATATCCAGCGCCAATAGTATCACTTGTTCGGTGATAATGAGGATTTGTAGGCCAGTAATCTTCAATATTACAGAGACCATGATAGCCATTGTCATAGAATGGTTGTATATCTGAAGGAATTGATGAAACAGTCTGCTTAAATGTGAGTAAATTTGTGTAAGTATCTGCACAGGCAACAAAAAAATTAGCAAATGGCACATTGGAACTATTAGTCAGAACATCACAATTTTCTGGTGAGGCATCAACATAACCAATCATATCACCATTGAGCACACCAAGGATACTGTCACCCTGCTGTCTTGCATTGTTTGCATAATATGTGCTTCCATAAAGTCCTTGTTCTTCACCACTAAAGGCAATAAATCGTGCAGAATATTCAAACAGATAATCCTTCATCACCCTTGCTGCTTCAATCGCCGCAACAGTTCCGCTGGCATTATCATCTGCACCTGGAGCGATATTCGGTGCCTGATTAGATGTTGCATCAAAATGTCCATCGATTATTGCATATATATCTGGATATAATACACCCCTTTTTATTCCAATCACATTTGGAGCATAACCAGATGTATGATACTGGAAATAGACCGAATCACATCCATATTCAATGAATTTGTTTCTTATCCAGTTTGCCGCTGCAAAACAGGAATCATGGGTTGAATATCGGGTTCGAAATTTCTGTAGTCTGCGCACAAAACTGAGGACTGTATCAGGGTTTACCCTGTTTACAATCTCCTGTATAACAGGGTTTGCCCTGATTTCAGGATAAATTCTGGTCTCAGATTTAATAATAGGTTTGAATGAAAGCCGGACCAATTCCACAGGTTCTCTAACCAGTGATTCAAGTGCCCAGGGTTTTATCTTTAATAAATAAACATTACCATCCCTTGTTAGTGTCTTACCAAATCTATTAAGGTCGATGGATTTATAAAACTGATAAACCAGATAATATTCACCCTCCTGTGGCTCCTTTTCAAGAATTTGATAATTTAGGTCTGCAACCTTTGCCATCTCTCCATCTTCAACAATAACTAAAGCAGAATTATCCAGTTCCTTTAAGACCCTTAAGTCTCGGTCAAAGAGCGGATTAATGTCTCCGGGTCCAAGTTCTATTCTGACAAGATTATTACCCGCGCTAATAAAAGTAAAGATAGAAATAAAAAAATAAAGCCCAAAAAATTTTTTTATGGGCTTCATCTGACCTCCTTTATCTTGATACAAAAAGGGGCAGGAGAAATTCCCCTGCCCCCTATACCCTATTTCAGTAGGATAGCCTTCTTCGTGCCGACAAAGTCATCAGAAACCATCTGATAGAAGTAGATACCTGCAGAGAGTTGACGACCTTCATCGTCTTTGCCATTCCAGTTTATGGTATATACACCAGGCTTCTGCTCTTCATCAACAAGTGTGCGCACAACCTGACCAAGACAGTTATAAACCTTAATATTCACCCTGGTGGTCTTAGGAACTGCATAACTTATCTTCACAATTCCTTTTGTCGGATTGGGCATGGGAGATGAAAGATTGTAGGTCAAAGGTGAAACAGTCGCCTCTTCTATACCAACATTGGGACGAATATCACCATTGATCAATGTGAATGTCCTGTAATACCAGGCACCCCAGTTCTGTGCCCGATATATCGCATTATCACGACCACGCACAAAGAGTGAACAAACCCTTACCGCACCTGGAGTATATAACAACCGGATTGAACTATTCACATCCTCAACAATCTCATCCCAGGCACCATCAGTGACCTGCATCGGCACCTCACCACTCGAATTGCCACTCGGACTCTTGGCAATATAACTTGCCGCACCGATTGTGCTCAAACCGGTCTCAGAATCACTCACCACTGCAGTAAATGTCAATATGGTATCAGTTGCAGTCACAAACTTAGGATTATTTGCAACCACAATAGAGTTCGGAATCACCTTTGGACCAAGGTCATCATTACCCGGAATATTGATCCGGAAGTTACCTGTCTCAGCAAATCCTTTCATTGAAGGATAGACATTCTTATCATTCACAGTGACACGGACACGATATTTAGTCCCATTCTGCATCGTACTCACATTCCAGGAATATGGTGAAGTGAGATTGGTTCCGGAAGTAATTAGATACCAGGTCTGACCTGCATCCGGTGAATATTCAATCCAGGTCGTATCAATCTGGGCACCGCCATAGGCAGTTGCAGTCCAGGAGATTGTAATTGGACTTGAGGTATAGGTCTGACCACCTACTGGTGAGGAGATGGTTACATCTGGATGGTCATGGCCAATGAGCCAGATGAACATATTATTGAGAATATCAGTCCTGGTTGTGCTATTAGGATTTGTAGTATCAATCTGGGTGATCTCAAATGCATTGAATACGACCCTTGTCCTATTACCACCCCAGACTCCATCACCTGGTGTTCCCATATTATTTGTGGATTCCCATTTAATACCGCAGGAGTCATTTGCTACTGGACCATGCCAGACATATGTCCCGGTTCCTGGTGCACCAGTGTCAGAAAGCCTTATTGAATCACCCGCAGCACCAGAGCGGAATGGCTGATATGGCACACCCGAAGTATAATTTCCAGAAATTGGGTCACCAGCAATACCTCTTACAGATGTCCAGGAAGTTGCAGTAATATCACCTATATAACGGAAATGGAGGTAGTTCTTGCAGAAGAGTGTATCAACCCGGCTATACATCCAGGTATCCCAGCCTGCATCATGCCCGGTCATTGCAAATCTTGCACCACCATCATGATACAGTTTTATCGTCTCTTTCTGGGCAACGGTCCAGACTGGATAGTTTTCCTGTGCAATTTGGAAATAGACCGCTTTATACCACTTCAGGTTATTTCTCGTAAATTGACCATTAGAAAGTGTCCGCCACCAGTTATATGTCCAGCCACCAGTCTGTAATGCCTTTTCCATAAAATCCGGGTGGGCAAACTCCTGTCCTTGATTATTATTGTTTAATAAAACCACAAGCACATCAATACCTGCTGATGCCTTGGTCTTGAATGTATAATGCGCACCACCATTATTATCACGGACTGCATTACCACGAAAATCTTTTGATTCTACATCGTAATAATAGATCGTATTTGGAGTCAGACCAGTAAGTTTAACCCGATGGGGCATTACAAAAGGCGTATCAACCTGAACAACCTGATTCAGATTGCTTGGACTTGTGCCATAATAGACTTTGGAATTTGCACCATCATTCGTTGTCCAGCAGACATCAACACTCGTCGCATCTATATTTTCACAATGGACATTGGAGATGTTAAAATACCATGCATCAACCGCAGCCCAGGTCGTAGAGATATAAGAAGGATTGGCATCAGTATAAGATACATAGATAGTATCACCCTGGCAAACCGATAACCTGCCATCACCGTGGCTCGCACCGCGGAATAATAGTGGAATTTCACCCTTGAACACATAGGAACTCTCAGCAAGTTCCACACACTTCAAGGTCTCAGGCTGGGTCTCAATATATTTACCTCTTAAAACCACTAATACTGTATCCCGGATACCAGATGTCCCATAGTTATTATCCTCAACCCTTACTCTCACGGTATCAATAAGGAAATCATTGGCACGATAAGCCGGTTTATCAGTAGAGACAACGCCTGCGACAGTTGCTGCGCTATAGGTAATAACCAATGCAAATGGCTGCGGTCCATAAGGCACATTCCTGCCCTCAACCCGAACCAGCCAGTCACCCGCAGTCGGTGCATTCACCCTAACACACTCCTCTACATTCACAGAATCCCTGCCCGAAGGATTTGCGCTTGATTGACCACCCGAATACTGATTGCCACGATAGTATGTGGAACCAATCTGGACATATAAATCAAGGTCATTTACAATCTGCCTGTTCACTGCAGGATTACCAGGATAATCGGTCCAGACCAGAGTTATCTTTAGCACACTCGCACCAGAAGGCACGTTGAAGCGATATTCCTTCCTCTCACCTGTTAATACACCGATAGTATCATCAAGGAGCAATGTCTTCCGTGAATCACCAGCAAAATATAGGGTAGAATCAAGGTCAACACGACCCCAGCCAATATTATTATCAGGAACAGTATAACCAGTGATATTTGGGTCAGCACAATTAATTAGAATAGCCTTTATCATTGCTGCACTGATATAACTCCAGGCATTACCCGCAACCTTCTTTCCAGTTGGATACCAGCCTTCTCTGAGATACTGTCTGACCAACGCACCTGCACCACAGGCACCAGGTGATGCCATACTCGTCCCGGACATTGAGGAATAACCATTTGTCCCGGTTGTTGCAGATTGAATGCTCACCCCAGGTGTAAGGATTGTAGGTTTTAATCTGCCATCTTGGGTAGGACCACGGCTCGTAGTTGTGTAATATGATTGGCAGGATGTTCCATTATAGGTACCACCCACTGACACACAATTTTTCGCTGTTGCTGGAGAACCGACTGAACCCGCAGTTCCATCATTTCCATTGGAGAAGAATAACAGGAAGTCCCTGTGTGCCCACATAAACTGGTCAACATTAAGACTCATACTTGTATAAGCACCTGCAGCAGATGCACCCCAGGAATTGGTGCTCATATATGCCCTTATTCCATGGCTTGCATAGTATTTGTTATAAGGACGGATATAAAGGTCATTAAGGTCACCAAAGGTATAGATTGAAGCACTTGTGTTATCACCACAATCATTGTGATAGAGCCTTGCCATCTTTGCAATACCATCGCGGTAATCAGTCCCCAATGTTGTATCATTACCAGCAGTCGTGCAACCAGTATGCGTCCCATGATAAGAGGCACCAGAACCATCGCCAAATACAATATTTGCTGGAGCACCAGAATCATAGGCAACAATCTTGTTATGGGTTGGATAAACACCCCAGGTTGTTATTGCTGCACTACCTGCACGGTGTTGATAATGGGAGGTATTTATTCCTGAATCACAGTGATTGATTATCTCACCCTGACCAAGAATTCCCATTGCCCACATCCGGCGATATGTATTATCATTGCCTGGAGGCGCAGTCCCCTGATAACCGCACTGAACCACCCATTGATACTGTTGATTATGCATTTCTGGCTGAATATATGGCTCAAGCCAATAGACTTCTTTAATGTTTGCAAGAGCAGTAAGCTCATCCTTATCAACATCAACCCAAACCATCTTGTTTATCCCGTTATCCGATGTCATAACCTCCTTCTCACCAGTTACCACCTTTATTCTATCAACAGCTGCTGACATATCTGCATCATTGAACAGGATTATCGTCACCTTATGCCTTTGACCAACACGACCAAAGAGCCCTGAGAGTTTATAAGCTGGTTGATAGGTTCCGAGCCAGTTAACTGAAGGATTGGCAGTTATCGCATCCTTTGATTCCTTCCCTTTTAATGAGACCAAAAATCCATAATGGGGAATATAGAAGTGAATCTTTGCACCCTGTGCTTCAAGCCAGTCCTTCTCTGGTCCATAGATTGGTCCTGAGAATTGGACGATGTAGTAACCTGTCTCATCCTCCCTGTATTGTGTCTTCAGATCAACAGGTAAATCAGGCTCACCATTCTTACCGAGTAATCTCGTATCAAAAGAAATCCCATTGGAGAATTCAATCTTTGTCGCATCACCATATTGAACAGGAATAAACTGTGATTTTACCTGACTGGAGAATGTAGGAATGATGTCATTTCTATTAACATCCTGGATATTTTTTGCCGGCATTTCAATCCTTGCTGGCTCAACAGGATTTTGCACCGGCACATTTGTCTTTTTTGCACCCAGTGCAAACGTTATAACGACTAATATTATAAGAATCTTTTTCATTATCACTCCTTTCTTAACCAATACCTATAACACCCCTTTTTGGCTTTTATATTTTCTTTTTTTATCACCCCCTTTCATTTTTATGATTTATTATAATTAAAACTTATTCCTTGTCAATTATTAAAATTTATCTCAACAAAATGACCTTCTCCGTCTTCTTCAATTCACTGGATTCCAAATGCACAAAATAGACACCAGAAGGAACTTTACGACCAAAATCATCGGTGCCATCCCAGAAAATCGTTGACCGTTCACCGTTTACCGTTAACCGAGAAAAATCACGCACCATTCTGCCACTCGCATCATAAATCTTTATACTGGCTACTGGATACTGACTACTGGCTACTCCATTCCTGTATCCTGTATCCTGTATCGTGTATCTGATTATCAATCTTTCTTTGAACGGATTTGGATATACGTCAAAATAAAATTCATTATTATTTATTCTTGAAACAACATCTTTTATTCCTGCCCAGTAATGGGATTTATGCCAACCTGAATTGTATGGGTCATACCGGAATTTAGGCCAATCATAAAACCTTGAATTCAGTTTAAATACCCAGAATTTGTAATCATTTGCACCGACCATCAATTCAAGTTTTCCATCACCATCTATATCATAAACTGCAGGTGATTGCTCAATTCTTATGCCAAAGTGGATAGGATAACCACTTATGAGTTGTGCCTTATTATTAAAAGCATAGAGATTCCAGTCAGCAGCACCACAGGCAATATCCATTATACCATCACCATCTATATCTGAGGCAATGGGCAATTTAAAATTATAACCTATTGATGTAGGAAAACCTGAAACTGTATTACCAGTGGAATCAAGGACTGTTAAGAACATCGGTCCCTGATTGCTGCCAATGATAATTTCGGGTCTTTCGTTTCCTGTAATATCAGCGATAACAGGGTATGCCTCAACATCACCAAGGGATGGAACACCCCTTTGCCAGAGTATATGGCCTGATGCATCTACAACATTAATCAAATCTGTAGAATCAGTATAAAAGCATATTTCATGGTCTGCATCACCACACACATTTCCTATAACAGGTGAAAAACACATCTTCTTTGCTACCTGGATAGGGAATGGCTCAAGGTAATTACCATACCGGTTCCAGACAAAGAGAGAATCTGAATTTGTGCCACCGCAGGCGATTATTTCAAGGTTGCCATCATTATTTATATCACCAATCGCTACCGAACCACCGTGCCAGCTGCCGAGTGGTTTTAAAAGACCACCTGGTGAAAAGACACCTTCACCATTGTGATGGAATGCATATAAATTACCATTCTCAGTTATAATAAATATCTCAAGGTCTCCATCACCATCAATATCTCCAAATGCAGGAGAACCAAGAACACCACCTGGTAATGATTTGGGCCAACCTGGTGCAGGTACCCAGGTTGTATCATATCTTTTCAGGAGATGTAAATTATCCCACCATCTCCTGATACCAAAACATACTTCTAAGGAACCATCATTGTCAACATCACCCACTGCTGGAGAAGACCAGATTTCATCCCCACAACTAAAGATTCTTCCATAAGGATCATTATTCACTGGTGTCCCATCACAATGCCACATATAAAGGTCCCCATTTTTAGAACACACAACTATCTCGAGTCCAGGATAATCAGGGTCCAAATCTCCAAAATTTGGTGAAGAAAAAAGATAACCAAAAACGGTCCTGGGCCAGCCTTCAGCAACCAGAGGATTAACCCTTGCCTTAATCGTATCTGAACTTATCCCCTCATTCATTAACGAATCAACCGCAACTATGTAGTAAAAATATTCCCTGTTTTGCTCAACATTCAAATCTTCAAAATAAGACACAGTTTCTAATGGATTATGGATAAATTCAAAATTGCCATTGGCGCTGTTTGAACGGTATATCCTGTAACCATAAGCACCCATCACCATAATCCAGTTGAGGATTATAGAGTTTTTAGTCGCAAATGACCACAATGAATCAACCCTTCCTGGACTACCAAGTGCCACCTTTTTTCCCAGAACCTTCAGGTCTTTGATATAAAGAGAAAAATTATAAGAAACGTTTCCAGGATAAACTTTTAGAACCCTGAGTGTATCCATTGCTGGGACGATTTCCTGCGGTCTAACAGGGTCAAAATGCACAATGCTATCAAGGACTACGACTGTGTCTGAAATACTTGAAATCACGGCATAAACCGATTCAGCGGCACAATGCCCCTGATTCTCAATAAATGGTACAATCTTATATATACTCCAGTTCGTGGTAAAGTGTTGTGTGAAAAGTTTTAATATCGGTGATTCTACAATGAACTGACAGGTATCATAAATGATTTTATTGCCACAATGGATATCAAGAAAGAGTATCGGACCGTAGCCATCAGGAATTTCAGGATTGAAATTTATAATAAATGGAGTAATATTCTCTTTTAATTCTTCCGGAGGGATAACAGGATAATGGGCAGTATCAATTAAAATATTGATAAAACTGTCAGCACTACTTATTCTCAAATATACCGAATCAGCATTTTGACCACCATTATTGATAAGGCTTAAATAGAATTCAATCATCTCACCCGGATTTGGAACTCCATTACCATTTCCCGATGTATCAACGACTCTATAGTGGTGATACACAACATAAGGCTCACCAGATTTCACATAAATTGAATCAATATAAGGGATGCAGTCTTCAGCAATTATTGTGTATTTTAAAAATCCTGATGATTTTGTTCTTACCGGTGTGGCTGATAAACCTACAAATCCAGAATCCTTTATAAATAATTCGTTTTCTTTGTATAAAACAACGATAAATTTATCAATTCCAGGAAAGATATGGAGTGAAACAGTATCATTTCCAACCAAAAGCGTATCTTTCAATGCAATCACTGAATCTATCTTATGAGGTGTATTACGCCATAGATTTATTGTCGGGTCACCGAGGAGGTTTAATGAGAACTGGAATACCCTGTGCCAGTTATCAAAATGTGAATAAGGTATCCAGGGAATCTTTGCATTGCTGAGTGCAGAACCGACGGACTGAGAAAATAATTTCGAAAAAAGTATACGAACATAATCTAAGTGATTATAGGCAGCACTTGAACTCGTTGGTCCTATATAACCAATCCCTCCGCCGTGTGGATTCATCACCCAGTGTTCACCAAGGCAATCTTCCTGGAATGGACCTGAATAGCAGGTTATTACAACCATCAATGGGTATATGGGATTTGTTAGTGAATCGAATGTGAAATTTGTAACAAACTCCCGGGGACTGGTTCTTACCCGCATAAGATTGACATCACCATGGGCAAGGAAAGTTATCAAATTATACCCATCATTTACTCCATTCAAAAAATTCTCTTTTGGTTCCTCATTAAGAAAATCTCTTTTAAAATAAACAGGTAACAGAGGACTCAATTGATTTCTTGCAAGATAATATGAATCGTTTTGAGACCAGAACATACTCGTGACAAAGAGCGCCTTTTTATAATAGGGCTCAAGTGAATTCGGTGGCGAAATTCTCTCAAATAGATAAGAGAGGGCTTTATTCAAATAACCTGAAACATCATCGGGATTATGGGCTGGAATCCTTCCTACAATAACATCAGGATAAAAATCTATTGAATCTGGAACCTCGCCAAAGCGGTCATCACCATCAAAATTCCAGTTTCCATCAAGGTCTGAGTAATACATATCAGTCGTGATATTGGCGGGATAATTACCCATCACATACTCTATCCATACCCATCGGGTCGGTATATCAGGGACATCGTTTCCAAGCAAAACTACAGCAACACCCCATTTTTCAACCGCATCTTTTATAAAATTCCTGAGTTTTTCCGCATCATCAACACCCTGGTAATTCTGCTTTATCCAGGACATCGTCTTTATCACAGTATTAAAACCAAGTAATTTCTTATAACGGGCAAAATTTTCATAAATAGAAACCATCGGGTCGGTGGTAATTATCAAAAGGTCAACAGGTGGACCTAAAAGCGAAGGCAGTTCAGAAGGAATTAAATCCTCAGAATTTTCTTCAGTATAAATTTCTGGTGAATTAATCAATGCATAAGGATTTGAATCCTTTATTATTGAACGAACAATCTTTTCAAATATTGATTTTGAAATACCTGTCTGACGAAATGGCTTTATACCTGTTCCCTGGAATTCAGTCTTAATATTTAAATTTAATTTCTTCAAAACCTCAAGTCTTTTTAATACCGGATTATATCTAAAAGGTGCAATCAGTATCTGCCCAATACCATAACCCCTTAAATTGCCTGAATGAAAACCAAGAACAGGGTTTTTTGGATAATAATCATTTGTAGCATATATAATTGAATCTGGTTCTGTAAATTCCACAGATTCTCCGATTAATGCATCTTTCTGGAGTGGATATACATTGAATTCACCGGTGATTTGTGACCATTCTACATTAATCACCTCCACGGATTTTATTCTCTCATTCGGATTTAAAGAAATTGTATAAACAAATCCTGAAATCTCTGGTGCCCCGGGTTTATCAAAACCTGCGCCATCTTCAAGATAGATTCTCTGGTATCCCAAAAAATCGTCTATTTCATACTTAAGTTTATCAAGAGAAATATTTAATAGGAAAGAAAAACCAGGACTTAACAGAAGGAAAATTAAGATTAAAAATCTAATCAACATCTCTGCCTATTTTTCTTAGGGGCTCTGGCATATGCCAGAGCCCCTTTATCTTTATCTTGTTAGGACGAATTTGCGCACGAGTGAACCCTGTTCAGTCTCAAGATGACACAGATAAACACCACTTGCACAGACCTTATTATCATCGGCTACACCATCCCAGATAATAGTCTTTGTCCCTGGTTCAACCTCTCCATTTACAAAGGTCTTCACAAGCCTTCCTGTGATGTCGTATAGCGCAAGTTTTACCCTTGTCTTTACCGGAACAGAATAACTAAATTTCAGATTCTTACTAAATGGCGTAGGCATACCCGGTGAAAGGGTTATCTTTTCCATAGGCGAAGGATTACCTGCCTCATCAATTCCAACCCCAGGAATACCACGGAAACCAAGAATCTTTACAATCGCACGATTCGGATTCTGGGCAATGGTGAGCCAGTAATTGCCATCCCTTGGGTCATACTCAACACCCCTGACATTCCAGCCTGGCAGCACAACAGAATTGAGGACCGCCCCGTCACTCCGACGCAATTCATAAAGGGCAACCTTAAGGAGAACCGGTGTTGCATCACTGCTAAAATGGGTATAGACAAGGAGCAGTGTCGTATCAGGTCCATAAGGCTCAATTGCCATACCACGAGGTCCATAATTATCACCAATCGCCGGATTAAAAGACGAGACATTGCCACCAAGGGTATCGCAACGATAGATAATCGGTGGTGAACCTGCTGCACTCCTACGGTCTGCAGCATATATCCATCTCGAAGTCGGAACCCAGGCAAGTCCGGTCGGATAATCATTCGCAGGATTGGCAAATTGTCGCAAAACTGTGCCACTCGTATTGATTTTATAGATTATCTTGCTCGGTGCGGTGGGGTTCGGATCCGCTGCAATCCAGAATGTATTATCATAGGCACAATATTTAATATCAGTTGGACAGGAATCAGGTGAAGGAATGTAACCAAGATAAGTAACATTGCTATCAGAACTATACATCACCACGCCTGTCGTCCTTCTGTAAAAATTGGTCACATATATGCGGTCATTCTGGGGGTTATAACCCAATCCATACAAAAAGTGTGTATCACCAGGTGCAACATTAACGGTCTTTGGGCCCCAGATCACATGGACCTCATTCACTCCAATCTCAAGACTGAAACCGATATCCTGAACATAACCACCAGAACCAGTAAGACGAAGCATCATATCAACAAATGTGCCCGCAGGTGTAGTTGAAGAA
>DAIRCK010000039.1:0-15279 GCA_036796695.1 bacterium | reverse complement strand
TTCAATCTCCGTAATAATAAATGTCCCGGGACATTTATTATTACGGAGATTGAAAGATTTGATATTACTGCAATCACATTGATTACAATTGGCATTTTTACAAAGTCTGTCATTCTTCCGGTCCATTTCTGGCTCATTCCTGCCTATGCCTCAATCCCTTCAGCAATCGGCGGTGCCCTTGCAGGTATTGCAGAGAATCTTGGACTCGTTCTATTCTTCAGATTATTTAGCAACAATCCCAATCTACCTTCTGATTTCTTCAATATTGTTGCCTGGGTTGCGGTTGTCTCAAGTTTGATTGCAGGTGGTTCTGCCTATAGAACCAACAGGCTCAGATATCTCCTTGCTTATTCAACCATCAGCCAGATTGCGTTTATTTTATTAGGATTTTCTGTTGGTGGATTTTTTGGAACTTCAGGTGGAATGCTCTATATCCTTGCCCATGCCCTAGCAAAATCAGGATTATTTTATGGCGTGGGAACGATTGAGGATGTTACCGGTGAGGCAAACATAAAGAATATTTCTTGTATGTTGAGGATTTCTCCAGTATTGACCGTGAATATGGCTTTGCTTTTTAGTTCTATAGTTGGTTTCTTTCCGATGATTGGTTTCTTCTCAAAATTGATGGTAGTTATTGGTGCTGTGCAAAAGAATATCTATTTTGGTTTTGTTGCGATCGCATCAGCAATATTTACACTTTTATACAGTGACCGATTTTATCATGAACTTTTCTATGGTGAACATTGTGATATTGTTGATTTGAAGACATTGCGGAAACCCGGGGTTGTGGAGAGTGGAGTTGTATTTGTTCTCGCACTACTTTCTCTTATCCTGGGGATTCTATTCTATGAGATATTGGGATATATTGGAGGTCTCTGATGCATGAAATCAAGCCTGCGATTTATTTTGAGATTTATTATGTATTATTGTTACCGGTGATGTGTAGTCTTTTGGGATTTTTGATTAAGCGATTGCGTAATGAGATGGGATTTTTGGGTTTTGTTCTCACATTCTTTTATTCTCTAAGGATATTTTTGTTGTTACAAAACCAGACATTCTCTTATAGTATTGCGAGCATTGCGGGTATTGATTTCAGGATCTATGTGGACAATCTCACAAGGTTTATTCTTTTGTTTAATTCAATCTTTGCATTATTAATTCTTTTATATTCAGTTATTTCAATGAGGAAGATCCCTGGGGAAAGTGTGTATCAACTATATCTTGGTTTGACTTTGTCCGGTGCCAATGGGGTTGTGCTCAGTGGTAATTTAATATTATTATTGATATTCTGGAATATGCTTGTGTTCTCGCTCTATGGAATTTTGCTTGTGGGCAAAAAAGATAGTGTAAATGCGGCAAGAAAGGCATTGACCATAGTCGGTGTTTCAGATTTTGTGATGATGCTCGGTATCATTATTATCTATGTCATTGTTGGTAATGCCAATTTCCCGGTGAGTCCATTACTACAACTCAATACTGGTGTTTTGATAGCCGCATATATCCTTCTTCTTGTTGGTGCCCTTGCCAAGGCAGGTGCAATGCCCTTGCATACCTGGATACCAGAATCTGCAAAGGTTGCACCTGCATCTACAATGGCATTTATTCCTGCAAGTCTTGATAAACTATTAGGAATATATTTTCTTGTTCGAATTTCTTATTATATCTTTGATATCACCCATTCAATGCCCATAAGGATGACATTGATGGTTATTGGTGCAATAACTATCATCTTTGCTGTGATGATGGCACTAGTCCAGAAAGAGGCAATGAGATTATTATCATTCCATGCTGTTTCACAGGTTGGATATATGGTTCTTGGTATTGGAACTGGAATTCCCTTAGGTATTGCAGGTGGTCTGTTCCATATGATTAACAACGCAATATATAAAGCCTGCCTGTTTTTGTCAGCAGGCTCAGTTGAATATCGGACAAAGACCACAGAACTTGATAAACTCGGAGGCCTTGGCTCAAAGATGCCCCTGACAATGTTCTGTTTTATCATTGCTGCATTTGCCATCTCCGGTGTTCCGCCATTTAATGGTTTTTATTCCAAGTGGATGGTCTATCAGGGGATAATTGAATTAAATAAAGAAACTAATCTCTGGGTGATATTTCTTATTGCAGCGATGTTTGGTAGTGTCCTTACCCTCGCATCCTTCTTGAAGATGATACACTCATTATTTTTAGGTGAGAGACCCAAGGAATTTGACAAGGTGCGTGAGGTGAGATTCGGGATGATAACTCCAACCTTAATACTTGCCCTGCTTTGTATCATATTTGGAATTTT
Source organism: bacterium (assembly GCA_036796695.1). GTDB lineage: Bacteria > Hydrothermota > Tepidihabitantia > SM23-42 > JAOAFX01 > JAOAFX01. The sequence continues at coordinate 12,992 of DAIRCK010000039.1, read as the reverse complement.
TGCTGAGCAGATCCCACTGGCAAGATTGATCTATCCATCATTGCCATTCTTAAAGATAATGCCCATAGGATTCTGGTCTGCAGAACTTGCAACAATACTGATCATTATCGGCATTATGATAGGTATAGTCGTATTTTTGTTCGGCACTGCACTCAAACCCAGATCAAGCAAGGTCTTTGTTGGTGGTGAGGTCCTTGATACTGAAGAGGCAAGAATCACCGGTCCTAATTTCTACTCATCGGTTCATAATATTGATATGCTTGAAAAGACTTATCAGTTTGGTGAGGAAGGGGCATTTGATTTCTATAATTATCTAAGGGGGATACTCGGTGGTTTTGGAGTCTTGTTCCGGGATGTAATAAACCAGTTTTTTGTCTTGTTATACCGTTCTTTCGCGGATGTCATTGCTGCGCTGGGAAAGATCTTTTCAGTATTTCATTCGGGTGAATTAACAGGGTATATAGGGTGGATATTTTTAGGGGCAATAATTTTGTTGATACTACTTGCGCTATGAATATTATGGATTATAAAGGGTTAAAAAGATTGATTAAGGGTAATGAGGGGGAGAGTATCTATGATTGAGATATATCTATTTTTGAGTTTTATGATTGTTGCAGCAATAATCGCAATTGAAATAAAGGACCTACTCGCGGCTGCGATCTCAGTCGGTGCAATAGGTTTTTCAGTAGCAATCTTATTTATCCTTTTACAGGCGCCTGACCTTGCGATTGTTCAAATCGTAGTAGAAATTCTTACACTCATTATCTTTGTTGCGGTGATATTCAGGACAACTGATGTTGATGAGACCATAAACAAGAAATTTACACCGATGCAAATATTGGGGATGGTCTCCTATGGTCTTTTCGTCGTTGTCTTTGTTATTTTGATAGAACGGATATTCAGTGTCCTGCCTGAATTTGGTTCACCAGTGATGAAGGTGGCAGGTGAATATATAAAGATGGGTCTTCCACAGGTTGGTGGAGCAAATATTGTTGCTGATATTATTCTTGACTTTCGTGGTCTTGACACCTTGGGTGAGGCAACGGTTCTTTTTACATCGGTCATCGGCGTGCTTGCGGTAATGAGATACAGAGGGAAGAAGGCAATTGGGGACAAATGAAGGCAATGGAAGGCAGATGAAGGCAAAAAGGGGGCATAAGAATATGGTGGTATGGCAAAGTATAGATGAACTTGATACAATTGTGCAGGGCATTCTTAAAAAGATACCAAAAAATGAGTTTAAAATGCGGTCCCAGATAGATGATGCTTCAGATTCAGTGGGTGCCAATTTTGTAGAAGGATTTTATAGTGGATTTTTACCCGAATACATTAGATTTTTAACATATAGTCGCAGGTCATTGGGTGAACTCCAGGAAAGAATTAGAAGGGTTTTGCGAAAGGGCTACATTACATTAGTAGAGTATGAAAAATTTGATGAGCGTGCCTCAAAAACTATGTTTCTTTTAAATAGTTTAATATACTCTTTGAAAAACAAACAAAATGTCACAAGGAGTAAAAATGAATAGAACTCTGCCTTTACTAACTGCCTTCAATCTTCTTGAATCGCCTAAATCTGCCTTATTGTTTATTCTTCAATTGCCCTCTTATGCCTTTAATTGCCTTATCTTTTTAAGGAGTCTTTATGAGCTTGATCGTTAGGTGCATAACCAATATCACGAGTGGATTTATTTTTATGTATGGTATTTACATCATCCTGCACGGTCACCTCACCCCTGGTGGTGGTTTTGCTGGTGGGGTGATAATCGCTGGAGCATTGATATTGAGAGTTCTTGCATTTGGCAGTGGTATTGATAAAGAAAAGAAATCTGCATTATGGAGTTCAATCTTTGAAAGCATCGGTGGTTTGATATTCTGGGGGGCAGCATTTACCGGACTTCTTGTTGCTGGTGTCTTCTTCCTCAATGCTCCAATATTTGGGCTTGGTAAACCGCTCCACTTATTGAGCGCAGGACTGATACCGATATGTAATATTGGAATCGGAATAAAGGTTGGTGCTGGATTATTCTCTATCTTTCTCGCCCTTGCGGGTTTGAAATATATTATGGAGGATTGATGATAATATTCGGAAGTTGTATCATACTCTTTCTAATTGGTTTATATGCAGTCGTTGCAAAAAGGAATTTGATAAAAATCGCTATCGGTTTCTGTGTAATGGAATATGCGGTGAATCTACTCTTTGCCTTGATTGGATTTAAAAAGGGTGCAATAGCACCGATCATTACAAGGATTGATATGCCCCATAATTTTGTTGATCCTATCCCTCAGGCACTGGTTCTGACTGCGATTGTTATCGGACTTGGAACAACAGCGCTATTGCTTTCCATCATCATCCGCATCTATGAGAAACACAAGACCTTTGATGTGACGGAGATAAAAAAATTAAAGGGTTAAAGATGGCTAAAAAGGGCTCAAGAGGGCTAAAAGGCAAGGAGATTAAAGGGATAAAATATGGATAATAAGAGTAAGAAGGCGAATGGACAATGTAGTAAAAAATTTGGTTTGAAAGGACATGAGCAAATGATTGTCTGGCAGAATATTGATAAACTTGATTCGTATGTTCAAGTGCTTTTAAAGAAAATACCTAAAAATGAATTTAAAATTAAATCACAAATAGATGATGCCTCTGACTCTATTGGTGCAAATTTTGTTGAAGGATATTATAGTGGTTCTCTGTCTGAATATTTGAGATTTTTGCGCTACAGCCGGAGGTCTGCAGGAGAATTGAGAGAAAGGGTTAGAAGGGTTTTACGTAAGGGTTATATAAGTGAAACAGAATATGAAACATTTAATAAGTTGGCGGTTAGTACTTCCTATCTTTTGGACCGCCTCATTCATTCATTGGAAAGTAAAAAGGAGAATAATTAATGTTGCCATTTAGTCCTTTAGCCTTCTTTAGCCTTTTTGAGCCTTTTATAGCCCTTGTTGTTTCTGTTTTTCTTGTTAGTCCTTTAGCCTTCTTTAGCCTTTTTGAGCCTTTTATAGCCCTTTTATCAAGGAGAACTCTATGACTTTTCTTCCCTTATTTATTGCCATACCTCTGGTTGCCGCATTTTTAATCCCGCTTCTTTCCAAATTATGGAAACCTTTTGCACCAATCATCGCCAATGTCACTGCTTTCATTCTATTTATTCTTTCCCTCTATGGAATTGCAGTCATACAGGGATTTCCAATGCTCGTCTATAAATTTGGTAACTGGCCGCCACCAATAGGTATTGTTTTTGGATTTGATGCATTGTCAGCATTTATGGTTCTGGTGATTTCCATAATCATATTCTCCGGCGCAATATTCGCAGTTCGCTATCTTGACCATTATACAGGACACTGGAAATTCTGGACACTCTATATGCTTATTACTACAGGTTTAATGGGAATTTCGGTGACCGGTGATTTATTCAATATGTTCGTCTGGATTGAGATTTCAGCAATTGCATCTTATGCCCTGGTGAGTTTCGGTGTTGAGGCAGAAGAACTTGAGGCATCATTCAAGTATATGGTGATGGGTGAAATAGGAGGTATGACACTCCTTCTGGCGATTGCCCTTATCTATGCAAAGACCTCAACATTGAATCTCGCTGATATAGCCATTTCTTTGCAGTCAATAAAGTATACTACATTCTTCTGGTCAATCCTCGGACTTTTATTATTTGCCTTTTCCATTAAGGCAGCACTCGTTCCATTCCATACCTGGCTTCCTGATGCCCATCCATCAGCACCAGCACCGATTTCAAGTTTACTTTCCGGTGTATTTATCAAAGTATTGGGAATTTATACAAGTGCCCGTTTTATTTTTAACATCTTTGGTTTGAATAGAGAGAATGCGCCCTTCTTTTTTGACATACTTATTGGTTTAGGACTTTTATCAATCATCTTTGCAGGGATAACCGCATTGAACCAGAATGATTATAAACGACTCCTCGGTTTTTCAACTGTATCCCAGGTTGGTTATATTATGCTCGGCTTTGGTATTGGTAATTTTTACGGGGTTGCAGGTGCGATTCTTTATATCCTTGCCCATGCCCTTTCCAAAGGTCTGTTATTCTTGACCTCGGGTTCTGTAGTATATGCAACTGGCACAAGGGATATTAATCAATTAAAGGGTCTTGGTGAGAAGATGCCTACAACTGCCTGGAGTTTCAGATTTGGCGCACTTTCTTTGATTGGCTTACCACCTCTAATTGGATTCTTTGCAAAGTTTTTGATTGCCTTAGGTGCAATAAAACAGGGATTTTTATGGCTGGCAATTGTGGCGATTGGATTTAGTGGGGTTACACTTGCATATCTATTAAGGATTGAAAATCAAGTTTATATGAGAGAGAATGGGGGAGAGGTTAAAGAATCTCCATTCCTGATGCGTGTAGCAATGGTCCTTCTCGTTATTCTCATTATCCTTCTGGGAATAGGCTATAAACCACTGATGGATTTTGTCATTCAACCCGCGGCTGATGCATTATTAAGAGGAACAGAGTATATCAATTTGCTCTTCGGAGGCTAATATTAACAGGATTAGGAATAGAGAAACGGTTTATTCCGATTCTCCTCCCCCTTTGATGGGGGAGGATTAAGGTGGGGGTGAGTAATGAGATTGGATGCCAAGAATAAATCTATAGTAAAGGGATTGAGAAAGAATATGACGAATGCAGAAAGAAAAATATGGCAAAAATTAAGATGCAGACAGCTTGTTATGAAATTTCGTAGGCAACAACCCATTGGAAATTACATTGTAGATTTTGTTTGTTTTGAAAAGAAAATGATTATAGAAATTGATGGGGGAGGACATTTTGGAAGCAGGAGCGACAAGTTACGAGATAGGTGGTTTCAGAAACAGGGCTATAAGATATTAAGATTTTGGAATAATGATGTCCTTATGAATAGTGATTCAGTTATACAGACAATTATTAATGAGGTATCACCCTCCCCTTTATCCCCTCCCATCAAGGGTGGGGAAATGAAATGATGGAGGAATGAGATGAGATATATTATCTATTTTATCATTGGCTATGCACTGTGGCTATTACTTACTCTAACGACCAATATTGACCATCTACTTGCAGGTGTGATTGTGGTCCTCATTGGCACAATATTCTTTGGTGGTTATTTTACAGATAAACCCCAGAAACTCCTCCAGCCCCACAGACTATTCTGGATGATTATCTATATCCCGGTCTTTATCTGGTATATGATTAAGGCAAATCTTGATGTTGCTTACAGGACCCTCCACCCACAAAGGCCTTTAAAACCAGGTATTGTTAAGGTTAAGACGATTTTAAAATCTGATACTGCGAAAGTATTCTTAGCAAACTCCATCACCCTGACACCAGGAACGATGACCTGTGATATTGATGGTGATTATCTTTATATCCACTGGATCTATGCCCAGGCAACCGATATTGAGACTGCTTCAAAGATTATTGCCCGACCATTTGAAAGATTCTTAAGGAGGATATTTGATTGAAATTCTAAATTCGAATCCGCCATACAGTTTGGCGGACGAAATTCGAAATAAATTTCAAAGCCTAAATTCCAATTTTTTGAAAAGTTTGAAATTTGAGTATTGTTTGGAATTTGGTTCTTGGAATTTGGAATTTAATTTTTATGTCGGGAGGTTTGAATGATTTTGATGTTAGTCGTTCTTACCTTTAGTGCATTTTTGTGCCTTTATAGAATTCAGCAGGGTCCGACCATTCCGGATCGGGCAGTCGGGGTTGATATTATGGGAACGATATTTGTTAATATAACCGCGTTGACCGCGGTCTTCTATAACCTTCCATACTTAATGGACCTGGCAATTATTATTGCCCTTTTTAGTTTTATCGGTACCCTTGCCCTGGCAAAATACCTTGAAAAAAGGAGCCTTGATGATTAGCCCGATTGGCTGGATAATTATCTGGATTGGTATATGTTTTAACCTTTTAGGCACTATTGGTCTTGTGAGGTTTCCTGATATATATAACCGTCTCCAGACTTCTACAAAGTGCGTTACACTCGGTTCATTTGGTTTGATGATTGGCATATTCCTGCTTTATGGATTTTCCCAGACCGGAATAAAAGCGCTTATCTGCGGTGTATTCTTGCTTTTGACCAATCCTGTCGGTGCCCATGCAATATTAAAGGGTTCGCTCCATTATGGTATCAAACTCTGGAAAGGCTCAATTATTGATAAATACGGTGCAGAAAAACTGGGTGGAGAGCAGATTGATAAGGAAGATAGGTAAATAGGAGCAAATTTTGAAGAAGAAAATTTTATGTCTCAAAGACACCGAAATTAAAAAAATCCTCAAGGAATTCAAAAAAGAGATTGGAAAATTATATGGCACACGGTTGAAGAATATCATTCTCTATGGTTCGTGGGCAAGGGGAGATGCTACTGAAGATTCAGACATAGACATTCTTCTTGTTATCAAGGGTAAGATTACTCCGGGGAAAGAGATTGACAGAATGATTGATATAATTACTGATATAAATCTCAAGTATAATACCTTAATATCAGTTTATCCTATCTCAGAGAAAGATTACCTCAATGTTAATAGTCCATTGCTTATGAATATTCGGAGAGAGGGAGTTGCAGCGTGAAAGAAATAAAAATGTTAATTGAAAGGGCAAAGCGATATCTCAAAAGTGCTACAATCCTACTCAAAGAAGGAGACTATGAGTCTTCGGTTTCAAGGACTTATTATGCGATGTTGTATGGTGCACAGGCCGTACTTCTTATAAAGAATTTATCTTTTTCATCACACAAGGCTGTGATTTCAGCATTTGGAGAGCAGTTTGTCAAAACAGGTATTTTTCCAAAAGAAATGGGAAGGGAGTTGCACAAGGCATTTGAGAAAAGGCAGATAGGAGATTACGAATATACATTCATAATATCAAAAGAGGAAGCAGATGAGATGCTGAATAATGGAAAGAGGTTTATAGAAGAGATAATTAAATATTTAAAAAAAGAAAGGAAATTGTAGATAGGAGATTATATGCGCAAGCCAAAATTAAGAGAACTCGGTGAGGCAATAAGGGCAATAATTAAAGGTCCTTATACAAGTAAGTTTCCATTCAAACCCTCACCAGCTGCAAAACGTTTTCGGGGTAAGATTGAATTCAATTTTGATAAGTGTATACTCTGTGGTGCCTGTGTTGAGGTCTGTCCTGCGAATGCCCGTGCCCAGATTGATGATAAGATAAAAAAAGTTCGACGCGAAATCCATTATCAAGAGCGGTGCATCTATTGTGGTCAGTGTGTAGCATACTGCACAACAAAAGAAGGTATTTATCATACCCAGGAATACGACCTTGCCCAGATAACAAAGGAAGATTATGAGAATTCAATAGAAAAAGAACTGATACTCTGTGAACGTTGTGGTGAGGTGATTACGACACGGGCACACCTTTTGTGGATTGCAAGAAGGGTTGGTGAACTTGCCTATGCCAATCCCAATCTGTTTTTGGTTCTTTCCCAGGAATTTGGTGAAGATGCAATTCCCAAAATGCCTGCATCACCACCCTACAGAAGTGAACATTTAAGATTCTTATGCCCGAGTTGTAGAAGGACTGTGTATCTCAAAGAAATCTGGGGTTACTAAAACTCTTTTCAACAATCCAGCATTAATTCCAACTGCGGTAACAATACCAATCCACAGCCATTATTTCCACCGGATTTTTGAAACCCTTTCTTTTTTTGTCATTGCGAGGAATCCTGAACGAAGTGAAGGAACTCCGAAGCAATCTCATTGTAGGGACAGGGATTGTCCCTGTCCGAAACAACAAACAACCCGCCATACTTCTTAGCGCGTGTCCCTGCATTTTAACCATTCAACCAATTACCATTCAACCATCCTGTAGAAGAAACGTCCAGTTAAAACTGGACGCTACATTAAAAATCTTACGGCATAAATCTAATTATGACAAGGGTTATTAAGAGGTATAAGGGGTGATTATGGGTTATGAGGGTATTTATTCTAAGAGAATAAAAGGCTGACGCCTTAACTCCTGACTATAAGACTATCTGACCATAAGACCATCAGACAATCAGACCATCAGGGGATGCGGGTCAGCCACTACGCTTTTTGATAAGTCCGAGACAACTTTTAAGAATCCAGTGATTCATCGCTTGGAAGCGTCTAAAACAGTTATTCCCACAAGTTCATCTTCTTTATACCTTAACAGAATACCATTATCCAGCATCTTAGAATCTGTTGCCTTCTGTGGTCTTTTAAAACTTATGTAAAGAACATCTGCCTCCTGGTCGTAATCAATCCACATTTTCTTCTCAGGAAACTTAAGAAGATGATGTGTCGCACTGAAGACCTCTTTTAAAAACTTATCTTTTACGGTTCTTTTTTCCATAATATTACCTCCTTTTTCAAATTGATTTTAGTTGTAAAATATGCAGTTATTACAAAGCCGTCGTCTTTAGAAACTTCTTTATATATCACAGCCAGAAATTTCTTTTTCCCTATAATTTTCAAAGCCACAAGTGCTTTCCCATAGCCTTTGATGATATAATCCGGTTCTTCAATCGTATTTAGAACTGAATCATAATAACCAGCAAGGTCATCGTGGTTTTCAATTATATGAAACCATCGTTCTTCAGTTAATGTGATCGGTATTTCATACTTTGATTTTACTTTGTCCATAGCGTCAGCCTAATTTTTATTATTTCTAATCATTGATGATTATAAATAAAAATAATAGATAGTCAATGAATATTTTTAAGAACGGACAACTACAAGGGTTGTCCCTACATTTTAACCAATTACCCATTCTGTAGCGTCCGACCCTGACCTGCGTCAGGGCATGCTTCAGTCGGACGAGGAATAGTCTCCAAATCTCCCTTTTATCAGATGACTAATAGTCGTCCAGTTGAAACTGGACGTCATATTTTACTGTTTGATAATTTTAGAATAATAAAATTATAAAATTTTATAAAAATCCTGGGGCTAAAATCCGAGATTGAAAATGGTTATTAATGGATATAAGGAGTGATTAGGAGCCGGTATTATCTTTAAGACCTATTTCGGTATTTCCTAATTCAAACTCTCAAGCCTATTTTCTCAGTCAACTCTCCTTATCTAAATGTGTAACAGTCAAGTTTTTCTTAATTTTTCACCTACCTGTCACCCTTAATTCATTTCAGGGTTTCAAAAAGTATTGATTTTCTGAGATGTTGAAACAAGTTCAGCATGACAGGCAAATGAATTGTTACGCTGACCCATGTGCTGAATTTATTTCAGGATTGTTTCAGGTAAATCATTCCCAAATTTCTATAATTAGATATATTCAATCGTGCTGGGTGGTTTGGGTGTTATGTCATAAAGAACTTTAACTACCTCAGGAATTTCACGGACAATTCTCTTTTGAATCTTTTTTAGAATAGGATATGGTATTATTGTTGGTTCTGCAGTCATTGCATTTTCTGATTCTACACTTCTAATCACTATTATATTACCAAATGCCCTTTTACCATTTTTTATACCCGTAGCACGGTCAGACAACAAAACAGCAAATGCCTGGAATGGTCTTAATTTTTTCAATTCTTTTTCAACGATTGCTGTTGCCCTACGCACGATTCTTACCCGTTCAGGTGTTACTTCACCCACGACTCTTGTTGCCAGACCGGGCCCAGGAAAAGGCATTCTTTCATAAGTTTCTTTGGGCAATCCCAGTGCCTTTCCTACTTTTCTGACATCTGGTTTATAAAGATTTACAAGTGGTTCAATAATTGTGAGTCCATATTTTTTAGGATTGATACCTATCTGGGAAAGGACATTATGCTGGGATTTTATCTTACCTTTTGTTTCTTTAATATCCGCAGCAATCGTCCCCTGTATTAAATAACGGGCTTTATATCTCTTAACTGCCTTGCCTAAGGTTTTATAGAATGTATCCCTGAATGCCTTACGCATATCTTCAGGGTCTGTTTTGCCTTTAAGCGCCTTAAAGAAATCTTTATCCGCACGGATTATGACCGTTCTTATACCTAATTTTCTTAGAATTCCTGCCACCTGTTCTGGCTCATCTTCCCGCATCAGCCCATCATCAATAAATAGGGCAATCAAATTTTTTCCGAGTGCACGATGTGCGAGCGCAGCGCAGACCATAGAATCAACACCGCCACTCGTTGCACAAATGGCAATTCCATTACCAACTTTCTTTTTCATTTCCTTAACCTGCTCTTCAATAAATCTCTTTGTATCAAATGCCATCAAACCTCCCATTTGTAATTATATAAAAATTCCATTCAAAGTCAATCAACTACATTCCTCTGGTGCTGTTGATAAATGCCTATTGACATTTATAAATAAATATGTATAATAATATATGAATCAAAAGAAATTGAGTCCAAAAAATTTGCAAGATTGGGTAGCATAGAATGAAGATTTTATTCATCTATCCTAATTTCCCGGTAACATTCTGGGGGTTTAAATACGCCTTAAAATTTATCTCTAAAAAATCTGCCTCACCACCACTCGGACTTTTAACTGTTGCGGCAATGCTTCCTGAAGAATGGGAAAAGAGATTTATTGATATGAATACCACAAGATTGAAAGATAGACATCTGCGCTGGGCAGATTATGTATTTATCAGTGGAATGGCACTCCAGCGAGAATCAGCAAAGGCGCTTGTTGAACGTTGTAAAAAAATAGGGGTCAAGATAGTCGCCGGAGGCCCACTTTTTACTACTGAGTATGAATCATTTGAAGGCATTGATCACTTCATTCTTGGTGAAGCCGAAGATATTATGCCACAATTTATTGATGATCTGAAAAATGGCAAGGCAGCACATATCTACAGGCAAAAGGAATTTCCTGATATCACCAGGACACCTATTCCGCTCTGGCAGATTGTGAACAAGAGAAAATATAGCCTGATGTCGGTCCAGTACTCGCGTGGTTGTCCTTTTAATTGTGAATTTTGTAGTGTCACTGCACTCAATGGGCACAAACCGAGAACCAAGACTGCAGAACAGATGATAAGCGAACTTGACTCCCTGTATAAATGGGGATGGCGTGATGCAGTCTTTTTTGTGGATGATAATTTTATTGGCAACAAGAAAAAACTGAAAGAAGAAGTATTGCCTGCAATTATTGAATGGATGACAAAACACCGATACCCATTTACCTTTTCCACACAGTGCTCAATTAATCTTGCGGATGATGAAGAGATGATGGAGTTGATGGTAAGGTCTGGGTTTCAGACTGTCTTTGTTGGTATTGAGACTCCTAACGAAGCAAGTTTGAGTGAGTGTGGTAAGAATCAGAATGTGGGTCGTGATATGATTGCTAATATAAAAAAGATTCAAAAGGCAGGTATTGAAGTTCAAGCAGGATTTATCCTTGGTTTTGACAATGACCCAGAATCAATTTTTGTGCGTTTGGTAGAATTCATCCAGGATACAGGTATTGGAACCGCGATGGTTGGTTTGCTTAATGCGGGTAAGGGTTCTCAACTCTATCAAAGGCTCAAGTCTGAAAATCGTTTACTAAAAGAAACCAGTGGTGATAATACAGATTTTTCATTGAATTTCATTCCGAAGATGGATTATAAAACTTTGATTGCCGGCTATAAAAGTGTTCTTTCTCATATCTATTCTCCCAGATATTACTATGAACGGGCAAAGCAATTTTTAAAGGATTTTGATCCGCCGCGATTTAGACCTGTTTATTTCCGGTTTGTGCATCTTAAGGCATTTTTCAAATCTATCTGGTATCTTGGTATTGTGGGTAAAGAAAGACTATACTACTGGCGATTATTTTTCTGGACTTTGTTCAAAAAACCAATTTTGTTTCCAACCGCTGTTACAATATCAATTCAGGGCTATCATTTCCGCCGGGTATTTGAAACCCAGACAAGGCAGAGATAATAATTCAGTGTATTTTTTAACCATTTAACCATCCTGTAGCGTCCGACCCTGACCTGCGTCAGGTTAAGCTTCAGTCGGGCGAAGAATAGTCCAGTTAAAACTGGAGACGCTACATTGAGAAAATATTTGATTGTTCGATGGTTTTGGAATAATGGAATAATAAAATTATATTAAAGCTTTTGCCGCTTAAATCTAAACTTGAAAAGAGTTATTGAAGTAGAGCGTAGAGAAAGTAGCTAATAAATCCCGATTCACAACTTTTACCTATTTGGTGAATTTTAATAAGATTGCAAATTCTTTTTCTCTCTACTTGCTACTCGTTTCTCGCTACTTCAGAATCCAGTTATCGCTGGATTCGGGAAGGGTTATAAGGGGTGATTAAGGGTGATTAGGGGATTTATTCAAAAGCGATAAAAGGGTGACGCTTTAATTCCCGACTTGTAGGGCTATCAGGCAAGCAGAATATAAGACCATCAGACTATCCGACTATTGGACTATGAGACAATCTGACAATCCGACTATAACACCATCCAACTATTTAACCATAAAACCATCTAACCAATTTTTTATCTCCTCTGAATCTGGAATTATCTTTAAAACTTTTTGCAAAATCCTTTTTGCATCTCTTTTGTTGCCGTGTTCAATACAACCTTTAGCAAAATTAATTGCTTCACTCTCGAGTTCGCTCAAAATCTTAAATCTCATATCCACTGACCAATCATCAAAATTCTTCTTAAATGGCTCACCACGGAATAACCTAAATGCCTGTAAAAATTCTTTTTTGGCAAACTCCCATTCACCTGCCCTTTGCAATGCCTTTGCCCGGGCAATGGTCTGCTGAAACTCACTATAGTCAGTTGAGATATAAAAGCCGTTATTCAATAAAACCTTAATCCCAGAAAGTGATTGAATGATTAGGAGATTTTTGGGTAACATTAATTGATTTTTCAGGTTCACCAGAAGATGGGCAAGCCGTGATTGGGCATCTCTAACCCTTGGGAAAAAATTTTTATAAATCTCATCTACTGGTAGAGAACGGTCAGGTTCAGATGCACGCAGACCAAGATGGATAAAGAATGCAATCTCCTGTGGTTTTAGTTTGAATTTTAGATATTTTTGA
>DAIRCK010000038.1:0-16304 GCA_036796695.1 bacterium | reverse complement strand
TTTTCCCCTTGACTTTTTTTAGGTTTTTGATATAATATATATGCTCAGTTAAAAATTTAGGATTTTGGTCTTTGACAATTTATGTTTTTAGAGAATTGTCCAGGGTATTGGGTCCCAGAGATTTTAATTTTTCTGGAGAGTTTGATCCTGGCTCAGGACTAACGCTGGCGGCGTGTCTTAGACATGCAAGTCGGACGGGCACTTGGTTGTAGCAATACAGTCAGGTGTTAGTGGCGAACGGGTGAGTAATACAAAAGTAACTTACCCCGGAGTGGGGTATAACCCGCCGAAAGGCGGGCTAATTCCCCATATGCTCACTGGATGCAGGTTCAGTGAGGAAAGGCTTTGGTCGCTTCGGGATAGGCTTTTGTCCCATCAGCTAGTTGGTAAGGTAATGGCTTACCAAGGCGATGACGGGTAGGGGGTGTGAGAGCACGTCCCCCCACATGGGAACTGAGACACGGTCCCAACTCCTACGGGAGGCAGCAGTCTAGAAATTTGCGCAATGGGCGCAAGCCTGACGCAGCGACGCCGCGTGGGGGATGGAGTCCTTCGGGATGTAAACCCCTGTTGCTGGGGGCGATGATGACGGTACCCAGCGAGGAAGCCACGGCTAACTCCGTGCCAGCAGCCGCGGTAATACGGAGGTGGCGAGCGTTGTCCGGAATCACTGGGCGTAAAGGGTGTGTAGGCGGCCTGATGTGTCGGGTGTGAAAGCCCCCGACTCAATTGGGGAATGGCATCCGAAACTATCGGGCTTGAGGCCGTGAGGGGAGAGTGGAACTCGCGGTGTAGCGGTAGAATGCGTGGATATCGCGAGGAATGCCGATGGCGAAGGCGGCTCTCTGGTGCGGTCTCGTGAGAGAGCCAGTTGGTTATTATCTTCGGGTAGTGATCGACTGGTCCTGACGCTGAAACACGAAAGCTGGGGGAGCAAACGGGATTAGATACCCCGGTAGTCCCAGCCCTAAACGATGTGCACTTGGCATATGCCTTATGGGTGTGTGCCGTAGGTAACCTGTTAAGTGCACCGCCTGGGGACTACGGCCGCAAGGTTGAAACTCAAAGGAATTGACGGGGACCCGCACAAGCGGTGGAGTATGTGGTTTAATTCGACGCAACGCGAAGAACCTTACCTGGGCTTGACATGCTGGTGGTACTGAGCCGAAAGGCGAGGGATCCTGCTTCGGTAGGAAGCCAGCACAGGTGCTGCATGGCTGTCGTCAGCTCGTGCCGTGAGGTGTTAGGTTAAGTCCTGCAACGAGCGCAACCCCTGCCCTTAGTTGCCATCTTGTCCTTTAGGGGTGAGGGCACTCTAAGGGGACTGCCTCGGTTAACGGGGAGGAAGGTGGGGATGACGTCAAGTCATCATGGCCTTTATGCCCAGGGCTACACACGTACTACAGTGCCTGTTACAATGGGGTGCGAGGCTGTGAGGCTGAGCGAATCTCATCAAAGACAGGCATGGTTCGGATTGTGGGCTGCAATTCGCCCGCATGAAGCCGGAATCGCTAGTAATCGCAGATCAGCATGCTGCGGTGAATACGTTCTCGGGTCTTGTACACACCGCCCGTCAAGCCATGGGAGCCGACAATACCCGAAGTCCCGCCGTAGCGGGATTAAGGTAGGGTCGGTGACTGGGGCTAAGTCGTAACAAGGTAGCCGTACGGGAACGTGCGGCTGGATCACCTCCTTTCAAAGAGAAAAAATTGACCCATACCCTGGACGTTAGAAAAGAGAGAAACAGTCAGCGCTATGCAATGCGATTAGATCAAATTAGAAAATCTGTTCCTGGCAGAAAAATATGTATAAATTGGAGGAGGTAAACATGACAATATTAACAAAAAAATTAGTAATATTGATAGGGGGTGGATTATTGTTTTCCACACATCTGCTCAATGCCACAACCTATGGCCCGTATTATGTTTCCGTTGACACTGCTTTGTATAAGGCTAACACATTCAATATTACGCTAACTAATACAGTAATCGATCTTTTTGGATCAATTCACAATTTTCAGCAACTTGGAGGTGTGGGTAGAAAAGTATCTTCAATAGATTTTGCTTTAACAAATGGTTATAGTGGTTTTACTTTTGATCTTTTGGTTGATAGCGTCAATGTCATCGTAGAAAGATACAACGATGAGCTTCCGGGATGGCAAACTTATAGTTATTGTAAGATGAGGTTTGGATTGGCACATATCTACAATAAAACATGTCGTAAATATAAGATGGAATTGGATTATCCACACACTAATAATGGTGGCCAACAGCACTACAGAATTAGTTTTACAATTTATGGCACTTACGAATGAAAAATTCCAATTTCTGTAATTCAGAAAATGTTCTCATTTAAAAACACATTCGCTTTAATAGCAAAAATCATAGCATAGGAGGAAGTGATGTTCACATTATTGCTGACAGTTTCAATATTGAATACCAGCGTTATTCATCCTTTTCTCAATGAAAAACTGGCTACCCTAAAAAATGGTGAAATGATTGATATTGTAGTGCATATGAAAAATCAAGCGGATTTATCAAAGTTCCCTAACAAGTTTTCAAAAAATGATAAAATAAATTACCTAAAAGAATTTGCTGACTCCGACCAGAAAGACCTATTGGATTATTTGGCTTATTTCTCTCCCCAGGTATCAGAACTTAAATCTTACTGGATTTTTAACGGTTTAGCATTAAAAACCACAAAGGATATAATTTCCTCTCTGTCTGCGCGCGAAGATGTTGCATATATAACATACGACTTTAAGGTTGTTCTAAAAAATGATTCCCTATTAGAAACAGGCATTTTACGCTCACCAGAATGGAATATTCAGAAAATCAAGGCTGATTCTTGCTGGAGTGAAGGTTATGATGGTTCTGGTGTTATCATCGGAAACATAGATACCGGAGTTGATACCACCCATCCTGCCCTACAGGGTAAGTGGTATCCTGGTGGATGGTATGATGCAGTAAATGGGTTGCCTGGTCCTTATGATGACCACGGGCATGGAACCTTTACAATGGGGATCATCTGTGGCGGAGATGGTAATGGACCATTTACTGATGATATAGGCGTGGCACCCGGGGTAAAATTTATTGTTGCCAAAGCTTTTGATTCTCTCGGTAGTGCACCATATTCTGTTGTTCACAGTTGTCTACAATGGTTTGCAACTCAGAATGCGAAAGTTATTAATAATCCTTACAACGAAGGAGAGACCACTTCGCTTGAGTTTTGGAACGATTGTTTGAATTTACGGAATTTGGGAATTTTTCTTGTTTTTAAGGGGGGTGCTCTAAGCACTGGAGAAATGAGAACTCCGGGTAATTTTCCAACAGTAATCGGAATTGGTGCTACAGACAGTTTGGACGATATAACCTGGTATTCAGGTCATGGTCCAGCACCAAATCAGAGTCCGTGGAATGACCCTTCTTACTGGTACCGTTCTGACTGGAATTTGATAAAGCCGGATATTGCCGCACCAGGCCAAAATATAAGGTCTTCATGGCCTGGCGGTGGTTATGATATAGGCAATGGGACATCATGGGCAGCCAGTCATGTTACCGGTGCGTGTGCAATTTTACTCCAGAAAGATTCAACTTTGACTCCAACTAACTTATATAATCTCTTGCTTGATAATGCAGACCAGCCACCCCAAGGTGGTCCTTATCCTAATATGGAATATGGTTGGGGAAGATTAAATATCTATGCGGCTCTCAACGCATTAAAAATCACCGAGCAAACTACCAAAAATATGCCTCTACAATTAGCTATTTATCCAAATCCATTCAACAAAAGTGTAGATATAATTTGCAAAATAAATAATCCAAACAGCGCGCGCAATCGGAGGCTATGTTCTTTCAATATATATGATGTTACTGGAAGAGTGGTTATACGATTTAATGATATTGTGGTATCTCAAATATCTAATCAGATCACCTGGAATGGAACTGATTTTAATGGAAATAAATTACCCCCGGGAGTCTATTTTATTGAAGCTAATCTACAGAATGAAAAAATAGCAAAAAAAGTAATACTTCTTGGTTGGTAGAAAATTTTTGATTAAGGACGAAGCATGGGAATCACTTTTTACAAGTTCCATAGGTCATTGATATGGATATTTATTTTCGCAACGGGTATCTCTGCTCAAGGTCCTGATACACTATGGACAAAAACATACGGTGGGTATTATAGAAAATATGGCTACTCTGTTCAACAAGCTACTGATGGTGGATTCATAATTGTGGGTAAAAAAATAATTACGGCTCTACCTATGATGATTTTTGGCTTGTGAAAACTGATATAAATGGTGATACAATCAGGACACGGAGTTATGGTGGAAATTACAACGAAATCGGGCGATCGGGTCAACAAACATCAGATGGTGGATATGTAATCGTTGGGAGTACCAGGTCATATGGACAAGGTACTCCCACTTATACAAATATTTATCTTGTAAAAACAGATACAAATGGTGACACAATATGGACAAGAGTCTTCGGAGACTCTGGATTTGTCGATGATTATGCCTACGATATCACCCAAACATCTGACGGTGGCTACATTATTGCAGGTTATACTGAGTTACCAAATGTGTATCATCAGGATTTTTATCTTGTGAAAACTGATGCTTACGGCAACACGATCTGGACAAAAGTTTATCCAAAAGCATACCACTCGGATGTTCCTTATCAAATTCAACAGACTAATGACAAGGGATATATTATTGTAGGATATACACATTACTGGTATTTTGGCGAGCCACGGGCATATGAGCAGATTTATGTAATTAAAACTAACCCCGCGGGTGGCATTGAGGAGCACCATACGGGGTGTAAAAAAACTTCCTTCAAAATAATACCTAATCCTGTAGTGGGTGGTGCAATAATTGAATATGGTATCCCCAGGAGCACCTTGTTAACTATCACAAATTACAATAGTCTGGGATAAAAAATCAAGACTTTATCAGTTAAAGATAATTGTTTGACCCAGCAAATAATGTGGAATGGATTTGATGATTTTGATAATAAAGTCCCCAGCGGAATATATTTTGTAAGATTTGGTGATACCACAGAAAAATTAATAAAGATAAAATAGGGTCGATGACTGGGGCTAAGTCGTAACAAGGTAGCCGTACGGGAACGTGCGGCTGGATCACCTCCTTTCAAAGAGAAAAAATTGACCCATACCCTGGACTTTTTTTTAATCACCAAATCCCAAGTACCAAATTCCAAATAAATCATAAATTCTAAATCCCAACCCGCCACCCGCCATACTACTTGGCGGAAGAGTGGCGGATTAAATCACAAATTTAAACTATTGGCAAATAGAATTCCTGCGTAGGGCAAGGCTTCAGCCTTGCAAGAATATCGCACGGGACTAAAGTCCCTACTCCATAAAAAGATCGTTGATGGTTATACGGTTTCGCTGCCCGTATCGTAGAATCGGAAGTTGGTTATTAGGTGAGGAAGTGAGTATGGAGGTTAGAAATAAGAAATTAGTCATTACCTTTCTTGTCGAGCGATACTGCGTTTCCTGCAAGTCCTGACTTCATTGTCAGGACGATTCCGCGAATGTTGTTATCCGTAGTGGTCAATCTTGCTTGACCTTTTTATTTTGAGCAATCCTAATCGCTACAATTTTTTATTGTGGATTTATACTGGGTAAGTTCGGTCACTACAAAATTTATGGAGAATAAACTAAACGGGTTGTTTGTGATTCAGAAAAAGTTGATTATAATAGCCACGCCTTGACTTATTCAGAAAAAAGTATAATATTAGACAGGTGATATATGGAAAAAAAGATAATATATTTTGAAAAACCAGGTAAGGTTAATACCCAAAAAACAGTTGAACTTGCCCTAAAAAGGGCAGAGGAACTAAAAATTAAAGATATTGTAATTGCGACCTGCACTGGATATTCGGCAAAGGTCTTATTAAAAGGGGCAAAGGATAAAAATATCGTTGTAGTAACACATCAGGCTGGTTTTGCCAAACCAGGGGAGATGGAGATAAAACCCGAGGTTGTTGAATTCTTAAAGAAGAAAGGTGCAAAAGTCTATACAGGCACACACTTCTTTGGTGGGTTTGGCAGGGCAATAAGGTTTAAATTCGGTGGTCTTGAGCCAGAGGAGATTGCAGCAAATACATTAAGGATATTTGGTGAAGGGATAAAAGTAGCAGTTGAGATTGCGATAATGGCACTTGATGCAGGACTAATTCCTTATGATAGAGAGATAATCTCTATTGGTGGGACTGGTTCTGGTGTTGATACCGCAATAGTATGTTTACCCAAACATGGCAAGGATTTTTTCAATTTTGAAGTAATGGAGATAATCTGTAAGCCAAGAAAGAGAAGATGAAATCAATTGTCGCAGTTGTAAAGACAAGTCCAAAAACGGTTCTTGAAGACATAGAAAGGTGTATTAAACTTGCGCAGGTAGAAATACACCTGCCCAAAACTGTTCCAACAATCTTGAAGATAAATATCTCCTGGCACTTCTGGTTCCCTGCGTGTTCTACTACACCCTGGCAACTTGATGGTGTGGTATCAACCCTTTATAAACTTGGGTATAAGGATTTAATTCCTGCTCAGAACAGGACAGTGGTGATAAACCCCAAACTTGGTGCTGAGAACAATCACCTGAATTCGGTGATGCGTAAACACAGACTAAAATTTATCTATCTCTATGAACCGGATGTGAAATGGATATACTACAGACCAAAGGCAAGGATGCTGGTTCTTGATAAGATATATAGAGATGGAATTCAGATTCCTGAAATCTTTATTGGCAAGAATGCATTTCATCTACCGACTTTAAAGACCCATGTCTTTACAACTATGACCGGTGCGATGAAGAATGCATTTGGAGGATTATTGAATGACAACCGTCACTGGACACACTCTGTTATCCATGAGACGCTCGTTGATTTGCTACAGATACAGAAAGAGATTCATCCAGGAATTTTTTGCCTGACCGATGGAACATTTGCAGGCAATGGTGCAGGACCAAGGCTGATGAAACCAGAGATAAAGAATTATATCCTTGCCAGTGGTGATTCTGTGGCAATTGATGCGATTGCCTCAAAGATGATGGGTTTTGAACCGATGTCTTTAAAATTTTTAAATCTGTCGCACGAGATGGGGCTGGGAAAGGCAAAGCCTGAGGAGATTGAGGTTGTTGGTGAGGATATTAGGGATGTAAATTTTGGATTTAAGGTTGCGGATACTTTTGCATCAAAAGGGCAGAAGGCGATATACTGGGGATTCTTAAAGCCTTTAGAGCATTTCCTTTTGCGCACACCGATTGTTCCCTGGTCCTATTTTGCCTCAAGGGCATACCATGATTTTTACTGGTATACATTCCGGGGCAGGCCCATTGTTAGAAAATTTTTAAAGACCGAGTGGGGAAGACTTTTTGAAACTTATAAATAATCCCCCTTATTTCATTTATCTATCTTCTATTCTCAATGTCATTGCGAGCCCCGACCAAAAGGGCAAGGCTCGCAATCTCTGAACTGTGCGATAAAAATGAGATTGCTTCAGGACTTCGTCCTTCGCAATGACAAAAAAGAAATGAGAGACTGTTAAAAAATTTTGCGCTTAAAAAAGGTTAAAAAAAAGGGGATTTGGTTAAAAAAATTGGAAAATTAAAAGAGAAAAGTGAGGTGTGATAATGGATATAAAGACCTTTGTCGTTGGCTATATTGAGACCAATATGTATCTCATCTCTGAAGATAAAAATGGGATTATCATTGACCCCGGATTTATTGAATCTGAAGCAGACTCCATTATTAAAAGATTAAAAGAAGAAGTTTCTGATATTCCAATGGTCATTCTCACCCATTGCCATTTTGACCATATTACAGGTTGTGATATCTTAAAAAGAGAATTCAATAGTAAGATTTATTGCCACAGATTTGACGAAGAGAAATTACTTGATGCACAGAAGAATGGTGCATTATTCTTTGGTCTATCCTGGAGTCCATTAAGATCCGATGGTTATCTTGAAGACGGGCAGGTAATAAGTTTTGGAGAGCATAGATTAAAAATACTACACACACCGGGTCATACAAGTGGAGGCATATCAATCCTGCTTGATGATAAACACCTTTTCAGTGGTGATACAATATTCAAAGATGGAATTGGCAGGACTGATTTGTATGATGGCGATTATGATGTTGAGATAAACTCAATAATAAATAAAATTCTTATTTTGCCTGCTGATACAATCATCTATCCTGGACATGGAATGAAAACATCGGTAAGGGAAGAGAGAGAAAATTTCCACCAGTAAGATTTACAATTTCTATATTTACAATCAATTTTGCATTACATCACATAGTTCAAATTCGCCTATTGGAAGCACTTTATCAGAAAAAAAGATTCATCTCTAACCCGAATTATTCATACTATTTTTAATGAATTTCGCTCAAACTCATTCTTGGAGCGAGTTTGCACTAATTTTTAAGTGCGAAATTTTTTGACACTCTGTTTTTTTCTTTTTGTCATTGCGAGGAGCGAAGCGACGAAGCAATCTCATTTGTTATCGCACAGTTCAGAGATTGCCACGCCCTCGCCTTTGGCTCGGGCTCGCAATGACTTTTAGTATGAATAATCCGGGCTAAGATTTCAAAATTTCAAAATTTTGAAATCTTGAAATATTTGAGTATAATGTAAATATGAAGATAATGGAGAAGAAATATCGTGGTTCTTTAATCTGTCGGGTATTGGGGAATCCAATTACCTATGGGATTGTAAGGATGCTTCTGGAGAATGGGCAAATGGAATTGGAAGAAATTGTAAATAAGACTTCACGGTCAAAGGGGACAGTCTGTAATCATTTGGTAAAATTGAAACTCGCTAATCTTGTGCGGTATGATAAAAAAGGACACAAAACGATTTACTGGTTAAAGTATCCTGAGGAAGTAAGAGATTTTTTACGTGTATGTGAGAAACTTGTTGAGAGAACAACCCGCCGGATTAAGCAAGATTTTTAAAGGAATAAATCATATACGAAATTTCAAAGTGAGAAAGGAGAGATATGCAGGTTAAAGAACTATTGAAGAAATTAGAGCAATCTGGGATTTATATTGATGGTACCTCGGTTTTCCATTTCATTTTTGATGCTTTTCTTAGAAGAAAAAGGTTATCCGCAGAGAAGGAAATTGCCCTTAGTATTCTTGTTGAAGTATTAAAGGAAAATCGTCCAAGTGAAAGTGAAAATGAGTTCCGCAGTTTCTTGAAAGAAAGAATAAAAGAAAAAATAATTGAGAAAAAAGCAGAGGTGTATGATTCTAAAGAGGAGTTGGAAGAGTTAGCCCGGGAATTAGAGAAATATAGAAAAATATTATCTTTATACAAAGAAAAACTTTTAGACAATGAGCAAATGGTGAAAATTATAAATGAAAATTTTACAGTGGATGAGCTTGATTACCTCAGGAAAAAATTAGGCTTGGAAATTATACGGTGGTATTATAAGCTAAAATATGAAAAGATAAGGGCGATTATGGATGAGGCGAAAAGTAGAGGTGTCTACGATAAGTTGGAAGAGGAAATTTTTAACAAAATTAAGTCAGCTAAAATCGAATTAGAGAAAAAGAGAACAAATAAAGAAGAGAGAATAAAAAATATTCCTAAAGAAATTGAAGACTTAAATAAATTTACTGAAGAATTAAGTGCAATTTCTATAAAAGATATTCTATTGATGTTGAAAGATTGCGTGAGAGAATCAGTGACCTTATTGATGAAAAAAAGGATTTATTAGATTTTCTAAATAAAGAATCTTATGAGAAGATTAATTTAACGGAGTTAGAATATATACCTAAGACCGAGGGCACGGTTATCTTCCTGACTGGTTTATTGGTTGCAAAAGGTGAACTGCCACTTCGCATAAAAAAAATTCGTTCCGGATACCCTGATATGGAAGCTACTTATTATACAAAAGATGGTTGGAAAACGGTTACGGTTGAATTTGAGGTAAAAAGTAGCGATTTTCTAATTCATAAGCATGACCCGAATGAATGTGATATGATAATCTGCTGGGAGCATAATTGGACTGAATGCCCTGAGCACATAGAGGTTATTGAATTAAAGAAATTTATTCCTAAAAAAGATATTTAGCGGGATAATATTTGAAAATCCCGTTGTTTTGGAACAATTTTGATTATTTTAGACCCTGAAACGAGTTCAGGGTGACATTGGAATACTTAGTAAAATTTTACTATCCATTCCCTAATATCTGGACGATGATTCTTCGGGTTCTTCTTGGTCCATCAAATTCGCAGAACATTATTGATTGCCAGGTGCCTAAAACCATTCTCCCATTTCTTAGAGGTATGGTCAAACTTGAACCGACAATCGCACTCCGAATATGTGCTGCAGCATTGCGGTCAATGTGGTCGTGGAGATAATTAGCCCTTTTTGGTATTGCCCGCTCTAATGCATTCAAAAAATCGGTCTTTATATTCGGGTCTGCACTCTCGTTTAAAATTATACCTGCAGTTGCATGGGGAATGAAGATATGGATAATCCCATCTTTTACATTTGCCTTGGAAATAATTTCTTCTATCTTATCTGTAATATCAATCAACTCGTCGCTTTTATTTGTGTTGATGCTAAATTCATAAAAAAACATAAAATAATTTACTTAAAATCCAATAAATTTCAAGGGTTCGGTTGAAGAATAGATTTTTTAAGAAAACACTTGAATATGTTGTGAAAGTTTATATAATTAACTAAAAAGGAGATGAAGTGAATAGAATCAAAACATTTGCTGTTCTATTGTTAACTTTTTTTCTGTTTTTAAACACCTGTAAGAAAAAAGAATCAGAATTACCTGAAAAAGGCATTCCATTTACTGATTCCCTATATGGCACAACGCTTGTCCGTATTACCGATAAGAAGATTGATAACTATTCAGGAAATGGCATAGAAAATGAATATGCCCGAGCTGATGCGTATAATATTGACGAATCATATCTGATTCTTCGTGGCAATGATGGGGTTTTTTATCTCTATAATGCATCAAATTTTCAACTCATTAGAAATCTCAATGAACTCAGTGGTGGTCAGGAACTTGAACCAAGATGGCATCAAACTGATCCCAATATTTTCTATTATTTTTCCGGTCCTGCCCTTATGTCATATAATATTACCAATAACACATCACAAACAATCCATAATTTTAAACAGGAATTTCCGAATTGTTCTTATATAACGACC
The DNA here is from genome assembly GCA_036796695.1 of bacterium. Lineage (GTDB taxonomy): Bacteria > Hydrothermota > Tepidihabitantia > SM23-42 > JAOAFX01 > JAOAFX01. The sequence continues at coordinate 5,087 of DAIRCK010000038.1, read as the reverse complement.
GGTACTGAGGGTGATGCTTCACAGGATAGAAATTATTGGTGCCTTATGGTCGTTGATTCATCTTTCAATTTAATTGCAGTTGTGGTCTATGACTTGAACGCTGACAGTATTGTTGGAACTAAAACTAATTTTCCCGATGCAATAAACTGGGTAAGTATGGACATTTCTGGAAACCACGCAGTTATCGGTTATGATAGTTATGTTTGCCAGGCTTTCACACGGGATTTGAATGGTTGTATTGATATGCCCACTGGTGCAAATGGACATATGGATTTAGCAATAACAAAAGATAGTAATGATGTGATAGTGTATCAGAATAATGCTACAGATTGGATTGCAATGGCTGATTTGAATACAGGATTAGAAACACAACTTATTGAAATTCCTTTCAGCACCAATCCCGATATTGGACTTCACTTCTCCGGCAATTGTTATAAAAAGCCAGGCTGGGTTCTGATTTCTACCTATGGAGCAAAAAACCCACCCAAGGGTTGCACACACTCCTGGATGGACAATCTGTTATTTATGGTTGAACTCAAGGCAAATCCAAAAATCATAAAACTGGCGCAAACACACTCATATACTGCAGAAGACCCAGACGATGTTGAAAAAAACTATTTTGCTGAGGCATTTGCGAGCATCAATTCTAATGGCACCAGGGTTGTTTTCGGCTCAAACTGGGGTATTTTGTCACCCAGTGATTACACAGATGCTTATGAAGTAAAGATGCCGATGGGTTGGGACCAATAAAAATCTAATCTCTAACTCAAGGTGCTATTCGCATATCCGGCAAGGTCGCAGATGAGGATTAAATGGCGATAGAATTCAAGGATGTCCTTTGATTTGAATACAAACTTTCTCGCTGAAATTCTTTTTAACCCAGGCAGTGACTTTATTGCATCACCAAGAAGGGAGTTGAGTATTTCTATCTCAGCATTTATCGGATATTTAAATTTAAAGGGTTTTAATTTGTTTATCTTTTTGACTGCTCGTTGAGCCTTTAACTCAATCTCTTTTTGCACATCTGCTGGATGACGGCACCGGGCACAGAATCTTGAGATACTATATTTTGTGATAACAGTCTCAACATTATGCCCAAAAAATTTCTCTATCTCTTTTGCAAGCTTATCATCACCACTGACCAGACCCAGGGGAACACCATAATGGCCTGCAATACCGGCATTTATCTCTGATTCACCAACATATATACCATTTATCTTGATATTGTAAATGGAACTTGAAGAGTAAGTATGGTCCATCATCCCGGCTTCGGTTCCGACCATTGAGTGATAACCAATAAAGAATACTATGTCAAAATCCTGATTTAAGCCTTCCATCATATAATAGTTTCGCTGGGTTCCTTTTATTAGATTTATTCCGGGTTCAAGTTCATCAATCAATAGATTTTCACCTGAGGCATGGGAGTCGCAGATTAGAATTTCACCGATTTCTAATCCACTATTTCTTGCACCCCTGATTGCAGAATTGACCTCCTGGGTGGCGATTCTTCTTATACGCAGCAGGTCAGGTGAGTCCTTTCGCATCTCTTTCCAGGATGTGACACCACTTATCCCTTCAAGATCAAATGATATAAATAGATTTATCTTTTTAGCCATATAGAATTATATCCTTATAAAGGAGATAGTCAATCAAAAAGAACATCATCAAAAGGAATGTGGCAAAATAAAAATTAGTAATAGATATACATCAAACAAAATTTATATAGAGGTTTAGTAAAACAAAAAACCGGGTTTTGATTTGCCCCTGTTTTGTATCTAACATAATTAAAGTTATCTTATGACAATCTTCCCCGATTCGTTTGTCTTTAGACTCTCAAATCTATAGAGATAGACACCTGAATTTAGCGTTTCTCCCGTATTGGTCTTTAAATTCCACTCAACTACTTGATTCTCACCCGATGCATAACCCATAATATCACGAATGCACCTTCCAGTAACATCAAAGATTGAGATTCTGTATAATTCACCCTTATTCAATTTAAATGAAAATTTTGTATGTTTTACACAGGGATTGGGAATGGTTTTTATTTCAGTGTGAAAAGGATTTTGAGAATTATTCTCTTCAATGTAGGTGAATTGAGTGACCTTTATCATACCACCTTGCCATATATCCCTTGTTGAATCTGGAAGCATTACATCACTCTGAATCCAGGCGACGATTTCACATCTATTTACATTCCAACTGGACTGGATAGTGAAATTTCTGCTTACGATAATTGACTCACCAGGAGCAAGTGTAACCGGTGTGCCACTCGTATCAGGTAGATAATCACGGGCAACATGGTTATGCCAGAGGTCTCCATTTGGTGCAGCATAATACACACTATCCTCAGTAAGCACAAATCTAATTCTTCCTGTTACTGTGTGAGTTGAGTCGTTACGAAATTTTGCATAGACCACTCCATTTGGTGGTGTATAAGTTCCCCACATCGTGCAGGTGAATGGTGCGGGACGGTTCATTTCAGTAATAATTTTTGACCTCCATGTTGAGTATATATTACTTCCATGTGGATCACCATCATACCAGAGCCAGGGCACTATGTAGTACCAGGAACCATTAGAATAATATGGTGGTGGATAAAAATACATTCTTGCGTGGGCTTCAGTACAATAGAGTGGGTCAGCAGATGATATATGCATTTCAATCACTGCCACACGACCTGGGTAATCTATGGCAATTTGTGCCAGCGTACAGCTAGCTGGATAACAGCTTCCTCAGTATTGTTGATATAAGTCCTCACAAACTACTATCCGCTGGGCAGAAAAGCTCGTTCCCACACATACAAAAAACATTAGTATATTCAAGGTTAAGATATCTTTTAGTTTCATAATACACTCCTTCCTATAGTATAATCAATTTTTGAAAAAAATCAAGTTTTTATTTCCAAGATAAATTTCTATATTTTTTGGGTATAATACTACGATTTGTCAATCACAAAAATTGGTGAACCGTGTTAGAATTATTGAGATTTCAATGCCTTAAATATGTTATTCTGATGGATATTTAAACCGGGGCTACCATTTTTTAGATAACCCCGGTTACTGGATTTTATTTCGCTACATTCCCTTCAATCTCTACTGTATTCGTATAGATGGTGAATGTGCCAAGCACTAAATTTATTAAAAAATCAACGAATGAATAATATGCTTTTGCCCGGACATTTTTTAAGTTACGCTTGGCAATGATATCAGCAGTAGAGTTGTTGGAGATAGGCACAAGACCCCAGAGCACATACCAGCACTTCATTGATGTTTTGAAGGTGGTGGCATCAGCCTCAGCAAGGAGTGTAATATTATCCTTTGGTGGCCCATTCACCAGAACTGTGCCACAGTTTGTGATTAATAAAACACCTACTATTATGAGGATAAGAAGTTGTTTCATTTTACCCCCTTTTAGCGATTATATTAAAATAATAAAAAAAGTTAACAAAATTTTATATTGACTTGATGAAAAAAAAGTATAAAATATTTAATTATGGATATATTATTGAGAAATCCCTGCCAGATTCTCACGATGGATAACGGCATAGGTCTTTTGGAGGGTGGTTCTGTTCTGATTTCAAATGGTATAATAAAAAAAGTGGGAAAGTTTTCTGAATCAGGTTTTAAAGGCAGGGTTATTGATTGCGAGAGATGGATTATCACACCTGGTTTGATTGATGCCCATACCCATCTTGTCTTTGCAGGAACAAGAGAGGATGAGTTTGCAATGCGCCTTGAAGGCATAAAATATGAAACAATTGCCCGTAAGGGTGGTGGTATTCTAAGGACGGTCCAAATGACCCGTTCTGCAAGTGAAGATGAATTGTTTAAAATGGCTGAGGCAAGGATAAAAAATATAATCCATCAGGGCACGACCACAATTGAAATAAAGAGTGGTTACGGCCTTTCCTTGCCTGAGGAGTTGAAGATATTAAGGGTAATAAATAGATTAAAAGAAAGCATAGCGATTGATGTGGTTCCTACCTATCTTGTTCATACCCTACCCAAATTTATGAAACGCCGTGATTATGTTGATATGCAGTGTGAGGAGATGTTGCCTGAAATTGCGCGTTCAAAACTTGCAATCTTCTGCGATATATTTTGCGATAAGACTGCATTCACAAAATCAGAGAGTGAAAAGATTTTAAAGAGGGCAAAAGACCTTGGATTTGAATTGAAGATTCATACTGATGAATTAGCCAATGTTGGTGGTGCAAAACTTGCCGCACGACTTGGTTGCGTTTCTGCAGAGCATCTCATTTACTCAACCAAATCCGGGATAAAGGCGATGAAAAAAGCAGGTGTCATTCCAGTTCTATTACCAGGCACATCCTTATATCTACAGACCGAAAAGAAACCGAGGATAAAAGACTTTATAAAATATGATTTACCTGTGGCAATCGCTTCAGATTTTAATCCCGGAACCTGTATGATTTATTCAATGCCTAAAATTATTGCGTTAGCCTGTATTATATACAGAATTCCTGTAGATTTAGCAATTATGGGCGCAACGGTCAATGCTGCAAAGGCACTAAGACTGGATAATAGAGTTGGAAAGATAAAACAAGAATTTGAGGCTGATATTGTGGTATGGAATACTGATAATTACAAAAAGATTCCATACCAGTTTGGTGAGGATTTAATAAAGATTGTAATTAAGAAAGGAAAGATAATCTATGAAACAAATAATTGAATGTGTACCAAATTTTAGTGAAGGTCGTGATAAATCAAAGATTGATCAGATTGTAAAAACGATTGAATCTTCGGGTGTTCAGATTCTTGATGTGGAGATGAATCCTGACCACAATCGGGCGGTTCTGACCTTTATTGGTGAGCCTGAGGTAGTCCTTGAGGCGGCTTTCAATGCAACAAAGAAGGCTGCAGAACTGATTGATTTGACCAAGCACAAGGGCGAACATCCCAGGATTGGAGCAACCGATGTGATACCACTTGTGCCTATCTCTAATATCTCAAATGAAGAATGTGTTGAACTCGCACGAAAACTTGGTAAAAGGATTGCTGATGAACTCAGTATTCCTGTTTATTTATATGAATTGGCTGCGACCAGACCTGACCGCGAAAACC
>DAIRCK010000037.1:0-17755 GCA_036796695.1 bacterium | reverse complement strand
AACAAAAAGGTTGCATAAAGTTATTGACTTTTTCTCATAGACGCAATGACAAAAAGAAAAAAACAGAGTGTCAAAAAATTTAGCGGTTAAAAATGGTGCGGTCCCGCTCCTGGATTGCGTTTGAGTGAAATTTATCAAAAATAGTATGAATAATGCGGGCTATAAAAATCGTTAATCGTTGGACGGTTTCGCTGCCCGCCAAGAAGTGTGGCGGGTATCATCTATCGGCATCGTTATTTGGTTGAATCCCCCTGTGTCCCCTTTTTATAAAGGGGGAGTAAGGGGGTTTTTGCCTTTAGCAATCTTCTGCTTATTATTTGCAAGGCTAAAGCCTTGCCCTACATCTTCTTTGTATATCTCCAATTGCCCTCAATTGCCTCTTATTTTAAAAGTATCACCTTCTCCGTATCTTTGAACTCACCATCTTCTAATCGGATGAAATAAACACCTGAGGCAAGTCTGCGACCAGAATCGTCCTTTCCATCCCAGAGAATCGTTGACCGTTCACCGTTGACCGTTAACCGAGATAAATCACGAACCATTCTGCCACTTGCATCGTAGATTTTTAAACTGACTACTGACTTCTGACTACTGGCTACTCCTTGCCCTGGGATTTGGAATTTAATCACAAGGTGATTCCTGAATGGATTTGGATAGACCATAATAAAGGTTTGATGGTTTTGTATCTTTTGTTCCTCTATCTTAGGATAGATTTCCCAGCCAATGACCTTGCAATATATATCAAACCAGTGCGATAAAATCCGGGTATCATTCCAGGTTATATAGATAAGATTGTTAGCAGAGAAGCAATTTGGATTTGACTGCTCACTGTTCGTTGTATCATTATCAACCCTGAAATTCGTGCCAATCTTATTACCTGAAGAATCAAAAAACTGTCCATAAAGGTCAGGGTTGCCATTACGCCAATCACTCCAGATTACAAAAAATTTACCTTCATTATTGGAGACCACTGAATAGTAATAAATATAAGGCGTTGTATCATCACTGACGATGATATTATTCCCAATCTTTTGAAGATTACTATCTAAGAACTGCCCAATTAACCTTGGTTGATGATCAATCCATACAAATAGATATCGGTCAATACCCTTTGCTCCGCTAACAAACGAGTAGGATGCAGGCGAATCATTTAAGACGAGTGGTGTAGAGATAGGATTTCCATCATAGTCAAATTCCTGGATTGCGGCTGCGAGTGTATCTATACTACAGGAGATAGGTATGATAAATCTGCCATTGCTTTCATCCACTGCCTTCCAGGCATAGTTGTTTACAAGGGAGTCAATATAAACTTGGAATTGATTTCCGATTGGTAGCCCATTTCCATCGAGTATTCTGCCGAAGATTTTATCCTTAGTGCCATCATATTCTGTCCAGACAGCGACAAAATTTTCATTTGAGAGTCTTGTCAATTTTGGAAAATATAAATGGTAGTTATTGGAAGAGGCACTTATCTGGTAGTTTGTATCAATAGGATTACCATTATGAACAAAACGCTGGGCATATATCTGATGGTTTGTCTCGGATAGGGTTCTTGCCCAGATAGCCAAATATATACTGGAGTTCAGGCAGATGTCTGGATATTCAGCAACTGAGTGTATATTAATACGAAACTCCTGGGTTATCGGATTGCCATAAGAATCAAATATTCGCGCATATATATTTGACACATCATAGTCATTGGGAAATCGGCGAAAATCCTGCCAGACAATGAAAAAATTACCAGTATTATCAGAAGTAATTGAAGGAAGAACCTGTGGCTCGCCGCCTTTGTCATCAGTTATCGTATAATTTGAATTGATAAGGTTGCCATCAAATGAGACCTTCTGGCATATAATGTCATACATCGTTCCGACTAAGTTCCTTGACCAGGTTATGATGAGGTTACTTGCAGTAGCAGAAACTTTTGGAAGGATATTTCTTCTGCCTACCTGGTCACTGATACGGATGTTGTCTCCAATTAGTTCTCCATTTTTGTTTATCAACTGGAGATATATTCCACTGTTGATTCCATTCTGAAATACCACATAACATATAGAATCCTTTATTGTTATTGCTTGCCTCTGGGCTGAATCCTTATCAGCCCCATCAATTCTAATAATGTTTGTCACAGGCACAAGTGCTGAATCAAGAATCTGACAGTTAATATCACCCTGTGCCTGAACACTTGCATTCCAGGTGACAAAGAGATTATCCTCAGCATCAAACTCAATTTTAGGATTGCTCTCTGAAGTGCTGATTGAATCATTGATGAGTTTAAAGTTTCCACCGATTCTATTACACAGTGAATCAAATTTTTGTGCCCATATCTCATTATTGAAATGCCAGGCAACGATAAAATTTCCATTATTTCTTATTGCTATATCAGAAATAGTATTATAAACCACACTGGAGTCAGAGACTACAAAATTAGTGCCAATTGGATTTCCAGAACTATCATATATCTGGCCATAAATTCTATTTGCTCCACCTTGAAACCAGGTGATGATGGTTCTGTTTCCCCTTATTTTGATTGCTGGATATGCGCAATTGGAATTGATACTTACCACAAATGATGGTCCAGAAGGTATACCATATTTATTAAACCTTCGCGCCTTAATGTTTTGATTCTGGACATAGACGATTGCAAAATTGCCATTGGTATCACCATCTATTTGAGGAATGCTCATACAGCCAATGATGGTATCTTCATTCAGGCGAAAATTTTTGTCTATCGTATCTCCTGTTATATCAATGAGTGAACCAAAGACCGACATCCCGTGCCAGGATTGCCGCAAGTCATACCATATTATCACACCTCCAGAATCATAGGTGGTAATTGCAGGATACAATTGAGGTGCATTACCCGGATAGTCTTCAGAGTTGACTTGAAAATCCGGGATTACAACCTGTGAAAATATAAAGAAGATTATAACCAATTCTACCTCCCTGTATAAAATTTTATTTAAAAATTAATATATGTCAAGATTAACCCTTGACTTTGGTATATTTTTTTATAAAATTAAATTATGCGTCTGGTCAATAATCAGGAAATGCAAAAGATTGATAAATGGGCACAGGAGGTATTAAAGATTCCGGGTATTGTTTTAATGGAGAATGCAGGCAGGGGCTGTGTTGAGGTCTTGAGCAGATATTTTGATTTGGACGGCTTAAATGTTCTGGTTGTTTGTGGAAAAGGTAATAATGGCGGAGATGGAATGGTCATTGCAAGACATCTCAAAAATAATGGAACCAATGTGAAGGTTGTTTTACTCGGCAGGGGAGATGAACTCAAAGGTGATGCACTTCGGAATTATCAGATTCTCAAAAAGGCAAAATTTGATATAGTTGAAATCAATTCAGTAAAGAGATTAAAAAGAATTTTTCAAGGATTTCATTATGATTGTATTATTGATGCGATATTCGGGACCGGATTCAAGGGAGAACCTCAGGGCATTTTTTTAGAGGCAATAAGACTTATAAATGAAACTGACGTATTCGTTCTTTCAGTTGATATACCTTCAGGAATAAATGGTGATACCGGAAGATTTGAAAAAAATTGTGTTATGGCTGATGCCACTGCAGTTATGTGTTTGCCCAAAAGGGGAAATTATTTATTTCCGGGCAGGGCATTCTGTGGTGATTTATATCTTATTGATATCGGTGTTCCTTATGATTTGATTGATAATGGTTTTCCCCAGATTATAGAATTTGATGATATCTACCATATTTTGCCCTGGCGCGACCCATCAGGGAACAAGGGCACATTTGGACAGGTTTTGATAATTGCCGGGGCAAGGGGATTCTCTGGCGCTGCTGCAATGGCATCTATTTCGTGTTTGAGAACTGGTACTGGATTGGTGAGGCTTGCGGCACCAGAAGGGATAATGGATAGCCTTGAGGCAAAACTCCTTGAGGTGGTGAAGGTTCCTTTAAAACAGACTGAGGAAGAGACGATAAGTTCTAAGGCGATTAATACTATATTACCATTATTAGAAAAGACAGATGTTGTGATAATCGGACCTGGTTTGACGACAAATATAGAGACAGGAAAATTTGTCAGAAATCTATTACCTGAAATAAAAGTTCCCCTTGTCATTGATGCCGATGCATTGAATATCATAAGTGAGGATGTTAAGATACTAAAAAAAATTAAAACCAATTTTATCTTAACCCCTCATCCTGGTGAACTGTCAAGATTGACAAAACTCTCAATCCAGAAAATAAACGAAGAAAGGATTGATATCGCACTGAAATATGCAAAAGAATTTGGTGGAATTTTGATATTGAAAGGTGCTCCCACAGTCATTGCATCACCAGAAGGCGAAGTATTTATAAATCCGACAGGTAATTCTGGTCTGGCTACTGCGGGTAGTGGAGATGTGCTTGTAGGTATCATTGGTGGCTTGCTCGCCCAGGGACTCACAACGATTTCTTCAGCAATCGGTGGTGTATTTCTACATAGTCTGTCCGCAGACCTTTATGTTAAAGAACATAATGAGTATTCGCTCATTGCTGGAGACCTTATTGATTATATTCCAAAGAGTTTGAATTTTATCATAAACAGGGAATATGAAAAAGAACAAATGTGATGAATAAAAAGAATCGGGTTATAATTTTATTTTTTTTCTGTTTTAATCTTTACGCAGTTGAGATTATTCCCAAGAATATATTTTTAGACCATTATGAAATCATACCTCCATTGGGCAGGGTTAAATCCATATCTACATCCCTGAATAAGATATTTGCCATAAGCGATAATTATCTCTTAATTTTTGATAAGAATACACTGGAGTTATTGAGAACGACACATTTCAGTCAGGAGATTACACTCGTTGCCTATGACCCATTTTATGACGAACTTTACATTTCCAGTGTCAATTGCATAATCCGTTATAATATAAGCCTCGGCAGTATCAGGGAGTATCAATTCAATAATTATGTAATGGGGATTGGTCTGACGCAGGATAAGGTCTATATCCTTAGTGAAAAAAAATATTCTCTTGACCGTATGAGTGGAAAGTTTGAAACAGTATCAGAATTTCCTGAAAACACAATCCGGCAAAGGGTTTTTGATAAGAAGTTATTGAATAATTATAGATTCCTCGCGCCATTTTTTTATCAGGACGATTTGAATGAAACCAATGAGCCATTCCACCAGTATGAAATCACGGCATTATATAATGATGGGATTTATCTCTATGTGGGAACAAACAAGTATGGCATATTGAGATATAACACAATATCACTCAAAAAAGACCGCATCATTTATGGACCATTGACCACTTACAATCTAAAACTTAAAAAGTTCGGTTCGATATATTATTTTATCTCGGATGCAGGTATTTCAAGCCTTTCAACTTTTGACAAAAATGAATGGAGTTATTTTAGACTGTCAAAAAAATTAGATGATTTTTTGCTCATCGGAGATGAGTATATCATATCTTTTGGCAGTCAACTTACAAAAGTCAGCGGTGTGGTATCAACACCAATCGCACAATTTCAACATTCTATATTGACCCTTAATTTTGATGAAACAAATATCTATATTGGAACTGATAATGGTATGTATAAGATTTTAAAAGAAACAAGAGAGCCAATAGAATTTGGTCCTGGCCGCTACCCGGTATATGTTATCTATCCCAAGGAAAAACAGATATTTGTTGGTGGGGAATTTGCCACCTATAGATTTGACCGCAAACTAAACCGGTGGTTTCAGATAATCCCCTGGGGAACAAAAGATATTTGCGAGGTCGGGTCCTATCTTTATTTTCTCACGAATAATAACCAGTTGATAAAATACAGACCTTTTGAAGACTCAATCATCACAGAAGATGATACAATTGCCATTGTTTTACCATATTTTAACATCTATGATATTGAATCAGATGGCAAAATATTATATTGTGCTACAGGTTCGGGTATAAACTATCTTGACCCGGAGACAGAGTTATACAATCCGATCTATAATTTGCCACGCATAAAATATAATTATGTGGCAATCGTTGAAGAAGATATCATTGCAGTTTCAGGTGACTGTATTTATCGACTGCCTATAAAATATCGCGACTGAGGTGTTCCTGAAAGAAAAACAGTTATCATTCATTGAACATCTCGAAGAGTTAAGAAAAAGGATATTGATTTCAATCATTTTTGTTTTAATTTTTTCAGTAATAGGTTTTTTCTTTTCCCGCAAGATTCTTGATTTTATTATTAAATGGACCAGTATAGAAACCGCATATTTCTTTTCACCAACTGAGGCATTTATGGTAAATATCAAGGTAGCGGTCTTCGCTGGTGTATTTTTTGCCTTTCCTTTTATTTTATATCAGATATGGGCATTCATAGGACCTGGTCTTACAAAAAGAGAACAGCAGGTCTCTCTTCCATTTCTATTTTCCGGGATAATATTATTTTTGATCGGTTGTGCCTTTGCATATTTTATATTAATACCTGTTGGTTTAAAATTCTTTTTTTCCTTTGGCACAGAAAATCTTAAACCGATAATGAATATTAACAAGATTCTTGAATTCATATTCTGGTGTATTCTCGGAAGCGGATTTTTATTCCAGCTGCCCCTTATTCTATTTTTCTTGATAAATTTGAATATCTTGAGTGTTTCTACATTGACCAAACATCGTGCCGAAATAATAATTGGTATTTTGATCATTGCGGCGATAATCACACCAACCGGAGATATGTTTACACTCCTTTTGATATCTATCCCCTTGGTAGTATTGATTGAAATCAGCATCCTTCTGGCGCGAATAACTATTCGTAAAAAAGAGAATAAAAATTAAAGAGGCGGCAGCCGGATTTGCACCGGCGAATAGCGGTTTTGCAGACCGCCGCCTTGCTACTTGGCTATGCCGCCTTGATGGTGATAGTATATTTAAAAACCGAATAAAGTCAAGTAATATTGACATTTTTAGAAAAATAATTATAATCTTTTTTATGGATCGATTTGTAATTGAGGGTGGAAAAAAATTGTCAGGTGTTGTTGAGATTTCGGGTGCGAAGAATTCTGCATTACCAATTATTGCCGCATCACTGCTTACAGATAAAAAGGTTGTGGTCGAAAATGTGCCGGATGTAATGGATGTCCGCACTATGATTCAACTTATAGAATATCTTGGTTCTTCAGTGAAGTTTAAAAAGAATGTCCTTGAGATTTATACCCCCAGGATAAAACGAATCACCGCTCCATACAATATTGTGAGAAAGATGAGGGCATCTTACTATGTCCTCGGCGCCTTGATAGCGCGTGAAAAAAAGGCAATGGTTTCCCTTCCAGGTGGTTGTGCAATCGGACCAAGGCCTGTTGATCTCCATATCAAGGGTATAGCATCACTGGGCTGTAATGTTGATATTGACCAGGGATATATCGTTGCTGAGTGTAAAAATTTAAAAGGAAATGAAATAAATCTTCAGGGTGCAAAAGGGACTTCGGTTGGTGCAACAATTAATGTGATGCTCGCTGCAACCGGTGCCCAGGGTATGACCACCATAAATTTTGCTGCGTGTGAACCAGAGGTTGTCGATGTGGCTAATTTTTTGAAAAAGTTGGGTGTAAATATAAAAGGTGCAGGCACAAATCAAATAACAATCAGGGGGAATTGGTGCCCGGTTGAAGTGCAGTATAGAATTATACCTGACCGTATTGAGACCGGCACATTTGCTGTGGCATCGGCAATAACAAATGGTAATGTCACAATAAAGAATTGTAATCCTCAACATCTTGTGGCAGTTATAGACAAGTTAAAGGAAATCGGAACTGATATACAAGTTAAAGATAATGAACTTATTGTTAGAGGAATGAAGCCAATAAAACCTGCCGATATCTTTGTAGCACCATATCCTGGTTTTCCTACTGATATGCAGGCACAATTTATGGCATTGCTTTCGCTTGGTTCAGGCACAAGCACGATTAAAGAAACAATCTTTGAAAATAGATTTATGCAGGCAGTGGAATTAAGTCGTATGGGTGCAAATATCACACTTGAAGGAGACACTGCGGTTATAAAAGGGGTTAAAAGTTTGAGCGGGACTTATGTAATGGCTTCTGACCTGCGTGCTTCTGCGTGTCTTGTGCTTGCCGGTCTTGCTGCAAAAGGAAAGACCTATGTGCGCCGTATCTACCATCTTGATCGGGGTTATGAGAGATTTGAAAAGAAATTGAGAATGCTGGGCGCACGGATTAAGAGAGAAAAGGAATGAAGAAAGAAAAAAAGGTTGTCAAAGTTGGTAATATTTTAATTGGCGGTGGAAATCCAGTTGTGGTCCAGTCAATGACCAAGACCAAAACATCTGATATAAAAAAAACTGTTAATCAAATAAAAAGAATGGAAAATGCCGGGTGCGAAATTGTGCGGCTTGCGGTTCTTAACAGAACCGATGCGGAGGCAATAAAGGAGATTAAAAGACAGATTAATATCCCATTGGTTGCTGATATCCATTTTGATTATCGTCTTGCACTGAAATCAATCGATGCTGGAGTTGATAAGATTCGCATTAATCCCGGTAATATCGTGGATGAATGGAAGATAACTGAGATAATAAAAAAGGCAGCGGATAATTCAATACCGATCCGCATCGGAATAAACTCAGGGTCTCTACCAAAAAAGATATTGCAAAAATATAATCATCCTACAACCGACGCAATCATTGAGACCCTTGATTTAACACTCGAGATATTTTATAAAAACAATTTTTCTGATATTGTAATTTCAGCAAAGTGTCCTGATGTGTTAAAGACTATTGAAGTATATGAGGCAATACATAAAAAATTTGAATTTCCATTACACATTGGGATTACTGAATCAGGGCTTTTGTTTTCCGGAAGTATCCGCAGTGCAATCGGCATAGGCATTCTTCTATATAAAGGGATTGGTGATACGATAAGGGTATCACTTGCTGATGACCCTATAAAAGAGGTCATCGCAGGATATGAGATTTTACAATCATTGAATTTAAGGGAATACAGACCAAGGTTGATTGTATGTCCTACCTGTGGCAGGTGCGAGGTGAATTTATTAAAGATTGCCCATCAGGTGGAAGAAAGACTTAAAAAGATAAAGGCACCATTGAACATTGCAGTAATGGGTTGTGTTGTAAATGGTCCTGGTGAGGCAAAAGAATCTGATTTTGGCATTGCCTGTGGAAAGGGTATTGGTGCCGTATTTGCAAAAGGTAAGGAGATAAAAAGGGTAAAAGAAAATATGTTGGTTGATGAATTATTTGAGGTGATATATGAGAACATTAATAATTGATTGTTATCTTCCAAATTCACCCCAGATTGAGCATCTTTATAAGGTGATAAGTGATATCACTACTGATGTCGTAGAAGTAAAGGATGCCTCAGTCATAGGTGTTGAAGAAGATGTTAGACTTTATAATGCAATAATCATCTCAGGTTCACAGAGAAAACTTGCGGAGATTGGAACTTATGAACTTTACGCCAATGTTGGTGAGCTGATAAAGAGATGTGAAAAACCAATATTGGGTATATGTTTTGGGCATCAATTGATTTCAATGGCGTTTTATGAGGATGTGGTTCCGATGGGTCAAAAAATAGAGGGTTATTATATGGTGCAAAGGGTTAACCATGATGAACTCTTTGAGGGATTACCAGAGAAATTTTTGGTGATGGAATCACACCAGGAGATGGTGAAGAGTCTTCCTTATGAATTTGTTCTGCTTGCAGAATCGCTTAACTGTCCGATAGAGGCAATAAAGCACAGGACCCTGCCTATTTATGGGGTTCAATTCCATCCTGAAAGATATGATGATAAACATCCAGCAGGTGGTATTGTTCTGGAGAATTTCTTCAAGATTGCAAGTTTTTATATAAGATAAAAATTTTTTAAGAGTGATTAAAAAGGAGTTATAGATGAAAAAAGACCTTGATAACCTAATGAAGGAAAAGCGTGTCAGTGCAATAGTTGGTATTGGTAGTGCGCATAATGATGCGGTTATGTATTATCTTTTGAATGGTGTAAATGTAACAGGCTGGTATATAAAAAAATATAAGTCTCCAGCCTGTGTTTTGCATTCAGAGATTGAACGCGAAGAAGCAATGAAGACAGGTTTGAAAACAATCAGTTTTAATAAATACAATCTTAATGAGATATATAACAAATACGAGGATCGGTTAAAGGCAAATGCAGTCTTTTTATGTAGTGTGCTGAAAGATATGAAGATAAAAGGCAGGATTGCATTCTATGGAAATGCACAACTTGGTTATGGATATAATTTTTTAAGACAGTTAAAAAGGCTTGATAAAAATCTGGAAATTTTATATGAACCCGAAAAGACAATGATAATGAAGTTGAGAATGACAAAGGATGAGGTTGAGGTTGAAAGGATAAAGAAGGTCAGAAATGGTGTTGTGAATGCATTCTCAAAGACGCTTGACTGGGTGAGAAAGATGAAGGTAAAGGATGACATTATTTATAAAGAAAGAAATGATAAATTGCTTATAAAGGATTTAAAAAGGAATATCTCAGCCGAATTATTCAAACAGGGGTATGTAAACTCAAGCGGGTTGATTTTGGCACAGGGAAGGGATGCAGGTGTTCCCCACAATGCGGGTAAAGATAATGAACCGGTTAAACTTGGAAAGACAATAGTCTTTGATATCTTCCCACAGGAGATGGGAGGAGGGTATTATTTTGATTTCACGAGGACGGTCTGTTTTGGCTATGCCCCGGATTATGTAAAAAGAGATTTTGAATTTGTTAAATGTGCACAGGATATTGCATTTGAGAACATAGGGGTAGGGAAGAGGACAAGGGATATTGAAAAAATGGTTTGTGAATATTTTGAAAAAAATAATCAACCAACATTACTTTCAAGTCCTAAAACCCGTATTGGTTATTGCCATTCGCTCGGGCATGGTCTTGGTTTGAATGTCCACGAAAGCCCATCATTTGGGTTATTGAAGACGAATCAGGATATAATTGATAAAGGGATGGTCTTCACTATTGAGCCTGGTCTTTACTATCCTGACAAAGGGTATGGGATAAGGCTTGAGGATGTGATTTACATAGACAGAAATGGCAGGCTGGTGAATCTCACAAAATTCCCGAGAAGACTCGTTGTTGAGATGTAATGCATTCTAATGCCTTCTTGGGTATTGACTTTTCCCTGATTTTGGATATAATAAACCTATAAACATTATTGATTGTCAAATAAATTAGATCATCTTTCCCCTCCCGGTCGTGGCCCTCGGGCCGCGGCCGGAGGGGTTTAATTTTTTATAAATTTCAGGGTATTCAGGGTAATGCCATTGAGGTGGTAAAAAATATAGACCTCCAGCAAATTTTTCAATAATGGAAATACCAATGAGTTTATATCTGAAGGGAATATATTTTTCTCGACATTGATAAGTGTTTTTATTACCTTGATATCTAATTTTATCACCGACTCGTCAAAATGTTCCTCACAAACAAGTCCACCTGCAGATATGCTGAAATTTATTATTGATTTATCAAAAATAGGACTATGGCATCGGACACAATCCTCTAAATGGGGTTGGAGACCAGCAAATTTGAGTAATTTAAAGAGCATCAACAATGACCAGTAACCTGCTATTTTATCATCGGTCATAGAGATCCTCTCAAAAAATTCAATTGTTTCTAAAAAAAGTTGTCTATTTGGCTCCTCTAATACGGTTGTTTTATCAATTAATTCACATATCGCTTCGCAGGCAGTAAATTTTAATTGTGAAGACCGGATATTCTGGAAGTTTTCTATTATGACTGCGTCAGACAGGGTATATACATCCCGGGACTCCCTTTTATAGAATATGACTTCAGAGAGGGTGAATGGTTCAAGGGTTCCGCATATTTTACTCTTTGGTCTGCGCGCACCTTTTGCAATGAGCCTTAGTTTACCAAATTTTTCTGTGAATATGGAACAGAATAAGCTTGATTCTTTAAAAGAATGGGTGCGGAGCACAATACCCCTGGTTTTTAATATATTGGGCATCTATTTTAGCGATTCATTCAATCTTTAAATGGAGTTCTTTTAATTGTTCGGGTTCGACAAAATCAGGGATGTTTTCAAGAAGTCCCTGTGCCTGTGTTGTCTTGGGAAAGGCGATCACGTCCCTTATCGACTTTACACCTGCAAGGAGCATCACAATTCTTTCTATCCCTGGTGCAATCCCACCATGGGGTGGTGCACCGTAATCAAGTGCTTCGAGCAATAGTCCGAACTTCTCTGCAGCTGTCTTTTTATCAACACCGAGAATCTCAAATATTCTTTCCTGTAATTGTCTATTATGATTCCTGATACTCCCTGAAGCGAGTTCATTTCCATTCAAAACAAGGTCATATTGCCTTCCCCTGACCTTTAAAGGTTCGCTATCGAGATATTTTACATCTTCTGGTTTGGGCTGGGTAAATGGATGGTGGCAGGGGTTAATTCTGCCTGTCTTTTCGTCTATTTCAAATAGTGGAAAATCATATATCCAGAGAAAATGGAAATCCTTGCCCCGAAGATTTAATGAATCACCCAATTGATTTCTTAATTCACCGAGAAAATAATATACCTTTCTACCCCCTGCAGTCGTTATCAGAAGGTCTCCATCATTTAACCCTATTTTATTAATTGTGTCTACATCAAGATACTTTGATAGCGTTCCGCTTAGACCACCTTCTTTCCTTATCCAGTATATACCACCGAGTCCTCTATTCTTTGCTTCATCGTTAAATCCATCGAGTATCTTTCTTGAGATTGATTTTGCATCTGGAACTATAATTCCGCAGACCTTCTCTTTATCAGCAAATGGTGGAAAATTGATATTTTTAAAGGTTTCAGTAAAATCATTGATTGTTATACCAAAACTTATATCAGGTTTATCAGTGCCGTACATATTGATTGCCTGCTCAAATGTAAATCTGGGAAATGGGATTTTCAAATCCTGTTTCAAAACCTTTTTAAATATATACTGGAATAGTCCTTCAATGAGATTATAAATATCCTCTTCATTTACAAATGACATTTCAAGGTCTAATTGAGTGAATTCTGGTTGACGGTCATGCCTCGGATCCTCATCGCGCATACACCGTGCAATCTGGTAATATCTTTCAAATCCAGCGACCATCAATAATTGTTTATACATCTGGGGTGATTGGGCAAGGGCATAAAACTTTCCTGGATAAAGGCGTGAAGGAACAAGATAATCCCTTGCACCCTCAGGCATACTCCTTGTTAGAATTGGTGTTTCAATTTCAATGAAATCCTTACTATTCAGATATTCCCTGATTGCACTTACAATCTCATGCCTCATTATTATTATCCTCTGCATCGTCAACCGTCTAAGGTCAAGATACCTGTATTTTAATCGCAATTCCTCGCTTGCTTTAAGTTCTTCTTCAACAACAAAAGGTGGGTTCTTTGATTTTGAAAGGATTATAAGTTCGCTAACATCCAATTCAATATCTCCGGTTGGAATATCAGGATTTTTCTGGTTTTCAGGCCTTTCACGGACAATCCCCTTTACTGAAATACAGTCCTGGAGGTTTAAATTATTCGCTGGAGGAATTTTCTTCGGGTCGATGACAAGCTGGAGTATACCAGTGCGGTCCTTCAGGTCTACGAATATGAGTCCGCCGAGATTTCTAATCTTGAAAACCCAGCCTGCAGTCTGGATTTCTTTATCAATATATGACTTATTTATTTGGGAATTGAAGATTTCTTTAATTATACCTCCTCGGTCTATGCCTTTTGTTTTTCTTTTTCACCTTCTATGACAATCCTTGATAGATCCGCAAATTTTAAAAATAATTCGTTTATATATTTCACCAGTGCGAGTCTATTCCTCTGAAGATTTTTGTCCTCACACATAACAAGGACTGCATCAAAGAATTGGTCAATATCCTTGCGCAGACTCAAAAGGAGTTTCATTATATCCGTGTATTTTTTTTCAGGGAAAAGGGGTGCCATTTTTTGTTCGACTTCTTTTCCCCTCAGGTATAAGTTTTTTTCTTCAGATTTTTCAAATAGCGTATCATCAATAACACCGATGTCTTTCACATTCTTCAGGATATTACGAACCCTCTTCTGTCCAATTACTAGTTTAACGAAATCTTCTTTATCCCTGAAATTTTTCAATGCCTCGCATCGTAGTTTAGTATCATAAAGGTTAAGATTTGTGTTATAAATAGCCGCATCGACTTCATCATATCTATAACCGAGTTCCTCAAGATACCGTTCAGCCCTTTCTATGAGAAAATCCTGTATCAGATTTTTTTCAATATCCATTTTGTATAATTTTAAGTGATTCCAGAAGATGGGTAATAATCCAATATCAAGACTATGCTTATCAATGATGTTGAATATGCCATAGGCATTTCTTCTCACGCCGAGCGGGTCATATGAGCCAGTTGGCTTCTGCCCTGAGAGAAATGCACCAATAATATTATCAATTTTGTCGATAATAGAAAGGACTGCGCCCTCTTTTGATTCAGGAATTCTATCGCCACTAAAGGCTGGAAAGTAATGTTCTTTTATTGCTATTGCAACAGTTTCATCTTCACCTGAAGAGCGGGCATAATAATAACCCATTATACCCTGCAATGAAGTGAACTCTTTTTCCCTGACCATATTTGAACACAGGTCTGCCTTACATAATTCCGCGGCTCTTTTTAATTTTTCTATCTGCAGATTATTTATTGATTCAAAATTTTTTACTGATTTTGTAAGGCGCATTGATTTATCATATACCGTGCCCAGTCCTTCGAGCCAAACCATTTCTTTTGTTGCCTCCTGCATTTTTTCAATACCGAGTTTCAAATCGTTCTGATAATAGAAGAGTGCATCCTGCAATCTCGATTTTAATACCTTTGCATAACCCCGGGCAACATTCTCTGCTGCCTTTCTCCTGCCATTGAATATACAGATGAAATTATTCGTATCTTTTACCCAGATGAGGTTGCCCAGTGCCTTGAGTGTGGTTTTGAGAATTTCTTCAGGAAGTTTAAGAAACTCCTGTTCAAATGTTCCGCTCACAGAATCAGGATATTCCACTACGCAATTTATCTCTTCAATCATATTGTCGTCATAAACAGGTTCACCGTTCAATTCCCTTGCCTTTTCATCTATGCGCGTCTTTATAATCTTTCTTCTTTCATTTGGATCAACAACGACCCCTCCATGCCTCAAAAAGTTCATATATTCACGGGGTTTTTCCATTCTAATCGGTTCGAAAGAAAAATGAAAATTGGGCATACTATATCTCTCTGCTTCAAGCCCGGCATACTTGAATCTTAATGGTTTTCTATCAAGCAATCCCACGATCCATCTAATCGGTCTTGGAAACCTAATCTTATCTCCATTCCAGACCATTGTTCTGGGAAATTCTAAACTGGCGATTATCTTTGGAATCTCATAATATAATATATCATCGGTATCCTTCGCAGGGATTTCCTTTATGGCGAATATATACTCTCCTTTTTCTGTCTTTACAACCTTTATGTCGCTTAATTTTAAATTCTGGGCATTCAGGAATCCTTCAAGGGTCTTTGTTGGTTTCCCATTCTCGTCATAGGCAAACTTCTTTGGTGGTCCCTGAATCTCTACCTTCTGTGATTTTTGTTTCTTTGCGACACCAAGGACGAGGACCCCAATCCTCCTGCTTGTGTAAATCTTGCGCATTGTTCTGTAGAATATTCTTTCTCTTTTAAACAGCGCTTCTACTTTTTCTAAAAGTTCGGTTGCACCTTTATCAAGATAACTTGGTGGAAATTCTTCAAATCCAATTTCAAGCAGGAAATCAATCATTTTTCTCTTCTCCTTCAATCTTTTTTAGATATAATCCTGCTGCTTCAGATGTGAGGGCTCTAACGCGCGCAATCATCTTTGCCCTTTCTGAGACGCTTATCGCTCCCCTTGCCTCAATAAGATTAAATATATGAGAGCATTTTATGGCATAGTCATATCCGGGAAATACAAGTCCTTTTTTCAAAAGTTCTTTTGATTCGGCCTCAAATTCATTAAATAAAAGTAAAAGCCTCTTCGGGTCTGATTCCTCAAAATTATATTTTGAAAACTCCTGTTCATTATTTAGATAGATATCACCCCAGGTCACCTCTTCATTCCATTTCAAATCAAATATTGATGATACATTCTGGAGGTTCATACATATCCGCTCCAAGCCATATGTGATTTCTACAGGGATGACCTCAAGGTCAATACCACCAGCTTGTTGAAAATAGGTAAACTGAGTAATCTCAAGCCCATCAAGCCAGACCTCCCAGCCAATACCCCAGGCACCAAGTGTCGGACTCTCCCAGTCATCCTCAACAAATTTTACTTCATGCTCATTTAGTTTGAATCCCAGTGCCTCAAGGGACTCAAGATAAATCTTCTGGATATCATTGGGCGCTGGTTTCATTATCACCTGGAACTGGTAATATTGCTGGACCCGATTGGGATTCTCACCATACCTTCCATCCCTGGGTCTTCTACAGGGTTCTACATAGGCAACATTCCAAGGCTTTTTTCCCAGGATCCGTAAGAATGTGGCAGGATTGAATGTGCCTGCCCCAACCTCAGAATTATAGGGTTCAAAAATCAAACAACCCTTTTCCTGCCAAAAATTCTTTAATTTCAATATGAGATTTTCAAAAGTGATTAACTTCTTGTTCATAGACCGAGTTCATTACTTATAGATTGCATACCTTTCAGACATATTTTTATAAAATCTTCAAGTTCCAGACCAAGGTTTTTACAGGCAATTATCTGCTCGCGGTTTGCACCTGCGGCAAAACGTTTTTCTTTAAATCTTCTGAGCACAAAATCAGTATCAAGAGAATTCAGTCTTTTATCCGGGTGCATCAGGGCTGAAGCAACGATTAGACCGGTGAGCGGGTCAGTGGCAAATAATGCCCAATCAAGTCTTGATTTCGGTGTTAAATGCCCGGCATGGACCTTTATCGCATAGATGATCTCTGGTTTGACCCCTTTCTTTTCAAGAATTTCACCACCGATTAACCCATGACGCGTCGGGTCATTCAGGGTTTCTTCATAATCAATATCATGCAATAATCCTGCAATACCCCAGATTTCCTCATCCTCACCAAAATGACGGGCAAGTTCCCTTAAACATGCTTCAGCCGCAAGGCAGTGTTTAACAAGGTTCTTATTCTTTAACCTTTCTGATAATAGATTCAGGGCATCGTTTCTATCCATAATACTAAATTATCCACATTTTTTTACAAAAGTCAAGACCATATTTTATTGATTCCCCTACACATTTTTCAATAACAAACAAATCCCCGTTTACTAAATGGGATAAATAGGAATTTATTGGAATAGGGACTTTAGTCCCGTGCCCATCCCACATTGCGAGTTTTTTTCTTTTTTCATTGCGGGGAGCGACCTTTATCAAGGGCGAAGCCTCGACTTTTGGTCGTGAACCTTCGCTAAGCGGGGCAATCCCCTCTCTGCCCAAAATCCCTACTTTTTTTACTTCCAACTTCTTACTTTTTACTTTTAACTTTTCACTTCCCACTTTTGACTTTTCACTTCTTACTTCTTCTTTTTTCACTTCCCACTTCTAACTTCTGATCTCTGCCTTCTTGTGTAGCGGATTTCAGAAACTCATCGGGACTGAAAAAAACAGACACTTTAAGGTTTGCCCCACTTAATAGAAATATTGGTTAAATGGTAATTGGTTAAGTATCTCTCTCAATTAAACACTTAAACAATTGACATTTAGGCCATTTGACCTCTGTCCATTTTTTGCTATAAT
>DAIRCK010000036.1:0-18245 GCA_036796695.1 bacterium | reverse complement strand
AACAAAAAGGTTGCATAAAGTTATTGACTTTTTCTCATAGACGCAATGACAAAAAAACTAGACAAAAAGGGGGATTAAAGGGGGATTTTTGCCCTTTAGCCATTTTTAGCCTTTTTGAGCCTTTTTTATTGCCTTTAATTGCCCTCAATTGCCTTTTTATTAATATATCTCCAGATACTTATCAATCTCCCATTTTGAAACCTGGACTGAGTATTCATTCCATTCTCGAATCTTTATTTCATAGTATCGTTCAAATAGTGTATCACCGAATGTCTCTCTAATTAGTTTGCTATTATAATAAAACTGGAGTGCTTCCCAGAGTGACCTTGGTAGAACATCAATACCTTTCTCTTTTAAATCAACGGTCTCAACCTGATAGACATTTTCTTCAACTGGCTTTGGTGGTTTTAGTTTCTTCTTCACACCATCCATTCCTGCGCTCAGGATGACGCTGAATGCAAGATAAGGATTTGCACAGGGATCAACTGAACGGAGTTCAAGACGGGTGCTGTTTAAGCGATTCTTTGTTATCTGAGGAACGCGAACAAGTGCTGAGCGGTTCATCCTGCCCCAGCAGATATAGACCGGTGCCTCAAAACCTGAGACGAGCCTTTTATAAGAATTTACAATCGGTGAGATTATTGCTGAAATCTCTTTTATATGCGTAAGCAGACCACTAAGATAATGATAGGCAAACTCTGAAAGCCCATAATCATCGTTTGTATCAGCAAAGATATTCTTACCATTCTTGAATATTGATTGATGGGTATGCATTCCACAACCTGCCATTCCAAATATCGGCTTGGGCATAAATGTTGCATAGAGGTTATGTTCCTCGGCAATTCGCTTTATCACCATCTTTGCAGTCAAAATATTATCCGCAAGTTGTAATGCATCAGTATATCTCAAATCAATCTCGTGCTGGCTCTTGCCAACCTCGTGATGTCCTGCCTCAACTACAATCCCGAATTCAGAAAGTTTCTCACACATCTCTTTACGCACCCGGAGTGCAAGGTCTCCACCAAGATCAAAATAACCAACCTGGTCGTGTAATAGAGGTGTAATCTTTGAACCATCCCGCTGGAATAGATAGAATTCAAGTTCTGCACCAACATAGAATTTCATCCCGTTTTTTTCCAGTTGGACAAGCACCCTTTTTAGCAAACCCCTTGGGTCTACAACAGATAGTTTGTGGTCCGGTCCATATACATCACAGATGAACCTTGCAGTTTTTTCAATGGTCCAGGGGATTATCCTGAAGGTATCAGGGTCGGGCCTCAGAAACATATCACTTTCACAGATTCTGCCAAACCCTTCTACTGAAGAGCCATCAAACCATATCCCATCAGTCAATGCCTTATCAAGTTCATTAATCGTGATCGTAAGATTCTTTATTGAACCAAGGATATCAGAAAACCAGAGGTCGATGAATTTTATATTGTTTTTTTTGATTTCCTGGGATATCTCTTTTTTTGTCATTTTATTTTCTCTTTTTCTTTGTGCCAACAAATTCCGCGATTGCCTTTGCCTGAGTAAATAATAATAGATAATCAGGACCACCTGCCTTGGAATCGGTTCCAGACATATTAAAACCACCGAACGGATGGACACCAACGAGTGCACCAGTACATTTGCGATTTATATAGAGATTTCCAACAAAGAATTCCCTCTTTGCCTTCTCAATCTTTTTTCTATTTTTCGTATAGACCGCACCGGTGAGGCCATATTCAGAATCATTAGCAAGTTCAATTGCATGGTCAAAATTCCTCGCTCTTATCACTGCCAAGACCGGCCCGAATATCTCTTCCTGGAATATCCTTGCTTTTGGACTGTCAATCTCAATAACTGTTGGTCTTATGAACCAGCCCTCATCACCTGCTGGCTCTCCACCACATACAAGATTGCCTTCTGATTTACCGATATTTATATACTCCATAATTGAATCATATGCACTCTGGCTGATAACAGGTCCCATATAATTTTCAAAATATTTTACCGGTCCGACCTTTATTGCCTCAACCCTTGGAATGAATTTCTCCATAAACTTCTCATATATTTTTTCATCAAGGATAAGCCTTGAACAGGCAGAGCACTTCTGACCCTGATAACCATATGCTGAAACAAGGACACCACTCACCGCACTATCAATATCTGCTTCAGAATCTACAATAATTGCATCCTTACCACCCATTTCAGCCACCACCCTTTTGATCCAGATCTGTCCGGGCTGGGTCTTTGCTGCCTGTTCAACAATACGCAAACCCACTTCTTTTGAACCGGTAAAAGCAATAAATCTTGTCTTGGGATGGCGCACAAGATAATCACCAGCAAGTGCACCAGAACCGGTCATAAAATTGACCACACCTGCAGGAACCTTTGCCTCTTCAACAACTTCCATAAACTTGTAGGCAATAGTAGGGGTATCACTCGATGGTTTTAGAATCACGGTATTACCACTAACAAACGCAGCGGTTGTCATTCCGGTCAGAATCGCCATTGGAAAATTCCAGGGTGGTATTACAATGCCCACACCAAGTGGAATATAAATTTGCTCATCCTTTTCACCTGGATACTGGAGCAATTTTGGACCCTTATCATATCTCAATGCCTCCCTGCCATAATATTCGCAGAAATCAATCGCTTCAGCAATATCTGCATCTGCCTCATTCCAGTTCTTTCCAGCCTCAAATACAAGCCAGGCATCGAGTTCAAGCCTTCTTTTGCGCATCATATCTGCCATTTTAAATAGGTAGTTTGCCCGCACCTTTGCGGGTGTATATTGCCAGGTTTTGAATGTCTCAAGAGCAGCTTCCATTGCCTGTTCAGCAATCTTTTCATCTGCCTTTTGAAAGACACCAACAACCTGGTCTTTCTTTGATGGATTATAAGAAAATAATTTATTCTGAGTCTTTATCCTTTTACCACCAATAATGAGATCATATTCCCTGCCAAACTGTGCTTCAACCTCGGCAAGGGTCTTTTCCATTTTCTTTCTATTTTCAGGTTTTGTAAAATCAGTATATTTCTCATTTCTAAATGGTTTCATAATAATAACCTCCTTTCGCATATTATATCTAAAAAAAAATAAAAGTCAATCATTTCCTACCTTGATATTTTCTCTAATATTATATAAAATATAAGCTATGAGGGCATTACTTGTAAACCCCTGGGTATATGATTTTAAGGCATTTGATTTCTGGAATAAACCAGTGGGTCTGCTCATTGTTGCAGACATCCTGAAAAAAGCAGGTTTTGAAATAGATTTTATTGATTGTATGGATAGGATGAGCCCATTTTTTAAGACCCCAACAAAGACCGATATTTATGGAAGGGGAAAATATCATTATGAAATAGTTGAAAAACCTAAGATTTATACCAATATTCCAAGGATATATAAAAGATACGGTACTCCTGAGGATATATTTATTGAGTGTCTAAGAAAAACAAAAAAACCTGATATAATTTTCATCACCTCTTCAATGACATATTGGTATCTTGGTGTATTTAATGCAATACGAATAATAAAAAAAGAATTTTTAGGAATACCAGTTATACTCGGTGGGTTATATGCGACACTGTGTAAAGAACATGCAGAAAAATATGCTGGCGTTGATTATGTTATACCAGGCAATGCCGAGATTTGTTTGATCGAGTTTTTAAGCAAAAAAGGCTATCTAAAAAAAGAAATTGATAGAAAGTCCATTATTCCTGATTTTTCTCTATATAATACATTAAATTATGGTGTGATAATAACATCAAGGGGCTGTCCATTTAAGTGTACATATTGTGCAACAAGAATATTATCACCTGATTTCTATTACTATGATGATAAACTAATACTTCAACAAATTCTGAATTTGGCTCAAAAAACAAAGAACATTGCATTTTTTGACGACGCACTTCTGTGTAATCCAAAATTTCCTTTTCTCCTTGAAAACATAATAAAGAAGAATTTAAAATTGAATCTACACAGCGCTAACGGTCTCCATTGCCGGTTTATTGATAAAGAAATAGCAAGATTGATGTTTGAGGCAAATTTCAAAACAATGTATTTAAGCCTTGAGACAACAAATCCTGATGTTCAAAAAAGAACAGGGAATAAAGTAAACACAGATGAATTCTTAAAGGCAGTTGATATCCTAAAAAAGGCAGGTTTTACACCAGAACAAATCCATATCTATCTATTGTATGGAATACCCGGGCAATCCTATGAAGAGATAATTGATGGAATAAAACTCTGCCACAGCCTTGGTGTTAATCCCCATCTCTGCGAATTTTCACCCATTCCTTATACTGAGGAGTTTTCCAAAACTGGTCTTGATATTAATGCCGACCCTCTGTATCATAATAACCATTTTTATACCTGGTATTATCCAGTTTCTAAAACAGAAGTTTATAAAACTATCAAGCAGTTGCTTTCAAAAAAATTACATAAATCTTCTGCTACTCCTTCTCGGCAAGCATTTTCACATAATTGAGCGCCTTCTGACAAAATCATTATCAAGGCAGGGGTATAAGCAAAAGATGGAAATTATTATAAGCAGACAGGGACCTATTATCTTCATCATCAGAGCTATTATACAAAAATTTTCTAAAAAGACAAGGTGAAATTTCATTAAGGATATTAATCAACTGACAATTGACATAAATATTTTTTTGTATAGAATAGGTTATGCCGCGCATAATCCTCATTCTATCTCTGGTAGTTCTGACATGTTCAAACAAATCAGGGGATATTATTATTGCAGGTTCTACCTCGGTCCAGCCATTTATAGAAAAACTTGCTGAGGAGTTTATGGCAAGGAATCCGCAGATAAAGATAAATGTCCAGGGTGGTGGGTCAACCGCAGGTATTCAGGCTGTATTCAATAAGACCTGCTCTATTGGAACATCCTCAAGGCATCTTCATTCATCTGAACAAGGGTTAATTGTGTCTGTAATGGCTGTGGATGGGATTGCGATAATCGTCCATCCCAGTAATCCTGTAACCAATTTGACCCATGATGAACTTAAGGATATCTTTGCCGGCAGGATAAAAAACTGGAAAGAAGTCGGTGGTCTTGATAAAAGGATATATGCGGTAACGAGAGAAGAAGGTTCAGGAACAAGGGGTGCATTTGAGGAATTGATTATGCACGAAACTGCAATAAGCGATGTCTGTCTGGTCCAGGATTCAAATGGTGCGATAAGGGAGATTATTGCCAATACACCCCAGGCAATCGGTTATATTTCTGCAGGTCTTTTGGATAAGAGGGTGAAGGCATTGTCCATAGATGGAATTGCACCAACAATAGAAAATTATAAAAATGGTAGTTATAAATTTTTAAGACCCTTTTTGTTGCTAACTCTTGAAAAACCTGAAGGTGCAATTAAATCATTCATCGATTTTATTCTCTCTGATGATGCCCAGAAGATTTTACAGCACGAAGGCCTGATACCGGCAAATATATTTAATGAAAGAAAAGATTTCTGAAAAGTTTTTACTTTTAATATCATTTTCTGCTATCGTATCATTATTATTGATTACAATCTTTATTTTTGCTCAAGGCTTGCCCCTCATATTCAAGGCAGGATTCAACAATTTCTTCTCTACACACTGGGCACCAACAAAAGGACATTTTGGAATTCTTTCTATGATAGTAGGTTCATTGATGGTGACATTTGGTGCGCTCGTAGTTGGTATCCCACTCGGTCTTGCCTGTGCAATATTCCTTGCCGAATTCTCATCGCCAGCAATCCAGAAAACACTAAAACCGATAATTGAACTTCTCGCAGGCATTCCATCTGTTGTTTATGGATTTATTGGTATTGTCATACTTGTTCCACTGGTGAGAGAAGTTTTCGGTGGTTCTGGTTTTTCTGTCCTTACTTCAAGCCTTGTTCTGGGCATTATGATTCTGCCCACAATTGTGAGTATTTCTTATGACTCTCTTGTTGCTGTTCCTCAGACATATCGTGAAGGTTCTATTGCACTTGGTGCAACAAAATGGCAGACCGTCTTAATGGTTCTATTCCCTGCTGCCCGTTCTGGGATAATCGCTTCAATAATACTGGGAATGGGCAGGGCAATAGGTGAGACAATGGCAGTAATTATGATTGCGGGAAATGCATTAAAAATCCCCCATTCAATCCTTGACCCGGTGCGGACAATCACATCAACGATCGCATTAGAACTTGGTTATTCTACAGGTGACCATCGCCTTGCACTTTTCGCCTGCGGCTCGATACTCTTTCTCATAATTATTATTCTAAATATTATTGCAATAAGAATTGGACGTAGAGAATGACATTTAGAATAGGACCAAGAACAACCCAGATAATCGCTTATGTAGGTTTATTGATATGCACAATCTTTGTGATATCAATTCTCCTTTTCATCATACTTTTTATCTTTAAAAATGGAATCAACTCAATCACCTGGGAATTCCTCACCCATCCTACAAAGGCAATGGGTAGAGAAGGTGGTATATTTCCATCAATAATTGGAACATTGCTTTTGACATTGGTTGCAATCATAATCGCAACCCCACTCGGTGTCGGAAGTGCCCTGTATTTAACTGAATATACAAAAGGTGGATGGGTAAGAAGGATTATCAGTTTTGGAGCAGATTGTCTTGCCGGTGTTCCTTCTATAATATTCGGGCTATTTGGATTTATCTTTTTTGTAATTACATTGAAATTGGGCTGGAGCATCCTTTCTGGCGGACTCACACTCGCTGTGATGATTCTTCCAACAATCATCAGGACCTCAGAAGAAGCAATAAAAGCAGTGCCCAGGGCGTATCGTGAGATAAGTTATTCGCTCGGTGTTGGTAAAATCGATACCATAATCAGGATTGTTCTACCCACAGCATTTCCGGGCATTGCTACAGGTATTATACTCGGCATTGGCAGGGCAGTGAGTGAGACTGCCGCGGTTATATTTACCGCTGGTTCGTCTTTAAATATGCCTACAGACCTCTTTTCCTCCACACGAACCCTTGCCGTGCACTTTTATATACTCGCACGCGAAGGAATTTCAATGCCCAAGGCATACGGAACTGCAACCGTTCTTATTATCGCCATCTTAATCATAAATTTCGTTGCATATAGATTGATGCACAGATTTATTACACGATATTATTAGATTATGATAACACCCAAGATATTAATAAAAGAACTCGATCTTTTTTATGATAATATCCATGCATTAAAAAAAATAAACTTAGAAATATATCCAAATGAAATATTAGCAATAATCGGACCAGCAAATTCTGGTAAAAGTTCCTTTTTACGTGCAATAAACTGCCTTGCTGAACTGGATGATGCAAAAATCAATGGTGAAATAAAAATTGATGGAATTAATATCACCGATATACCGGTCAACGAACTAAGAAGAAAGGTAGGAATGATATTCGCCACGCCTGTGGTTCTGCCTGGATCTATTTACAAAAATATTGTCTATGGTCCAAAAATGCATAATCGGTATACAAAAAAAGAACTCGATGAAATTGTTTATTTTTCTTTAAACTCGGCTGGACTCTGGGATGAAGTAAAAGATAGATTATGGGATTCAGCATCCTGCCTTTCCGGTGGCCAGCAACAAAGACTCTGCATTGCAAGAACAATCGCCCTCAGACCAGAAGTGATAATGATGGACGAACCCTGTTCCGGGCTCGATCCTATCTCAACAGCAAAGATTGAAAAGACGATGCTTGACTTAAAAGAAAGATTCACCTTTATTCTTGTTACTAATAATACAAAACAGGCAGCAAGGGTAAGCACGAGGACCGCGTTCTTTTTAAACGGTGAACTTGTCGAAGCAGGACCAACCCAGCAAATCTTCACGGCACCGAGGGATAAGCGGACCAATGATTATATAATAGGCAGGTTTGGATGATTATCAAAACGACAAATCTCAATCTTTTTTACGGTAAGTTCCAGGCATTGAAAAATATCGATCTGGGAATAAAAGAAAATCTGATTACAGCATTGATTGGTCCGTCAGGCTGTGGTAAATCAACACTGTTGAGGGTATTCAATAGAATGAACGATTTAATTCCTAATGTGAAAATAACAGGTAGTGTTATAATTGATGATGAAGATATCTATTCTCCACTATGTGATTTGATATTCTTAAGAAAAAAGGTCGGAATGGTTTTCCAGCGTCCCAATGCCTTTCCGTTATCCATATTTGACAATATAGCATATGGTCCAAGGGTCTGGAATATAACAAATAAAATGGTTCTTGAAGAAATCGTAGAACGTTCTCTGAAGGCGGTAGGTATGTTTGATGAAGTAAAAGACATTCTAAAAAAATCAGCACTAACTCTATCTCCAGAACGTCAGCAGAGACTCTGTATTGCCCGTCTCCTTGCAGTAGAACCAGAAATTTTATTAATGGATGAACCCTGTTCTACTCTTGACCCCATTGCTACAGCACGGATTGAAGAGCTATTGATAGAATTAAAGAAAAATTATACAATCGTGATAGTCACACACAATATGCAACAGGCAGCAAGGATTGCTGACGAAGTTGGATTTATGTTGCTGGGAGAATTGATTGAATTTGATAAGGCAAAAAAGATTTTTACAAATCCGTCTGATGAGAGAACCTTTAACTACATCAGCGGAAGGTTTGGTTAAAATAGGAGGAATAATGCCAGGCTATTTTGATGAAGAATTGAAAAACCTTAAGAACGAAGTTCTTTCAATGGCAACGCTCGTTGAAGAATCAATTAGTAAATCCCTTGAGGCACTTAAGAAAAGAGATATAAAGCTTGCCCGCGAGATTAGAGAAATTGATAAAAAGATTGATAAAATGGAAATCACAATTGAAGAGAAGTGTATAGAACTGATTGCACGACATCAACCCGTGGGTTCAGATCTGAGATTTCTGATCGGTGCCATAAAAATGAATAATGACCTTGAAAGAATGGGAGACCATGCAGTTAACATTGCTGATTGTGTAACTTACCTTGTGGAACAACCAAGAATAAAACCTGTATCCAATATCTGGACAATGGCAAAGATTGTCAATGATATGCTAAAAGAGAGCGTCCAGAGTTTTGTTACAAATGATGCAGTCAGGGCACAAAGAGTTTGTGAGAGGGATAGCACAGTAGATGAGATGCGCAATGAGATAATTAGAATAATGCTTACCTATATGATTGAAGAACCAGACAAGATTGGTTCGGCGATTCAATATTTCCTTGTTGCAAAGAATCTTGAAAGGATTGCTGACCTTTCAACCAATATCTGTGAAGATACGATCTACATCAGTCAAGCAAGAATAATAAAACACCATATTGAAGAAGAAAAGAAAAAATAAATACAGCGATTGTAGATTAACTGATTTTTACAACCATCAATATATTAAGATCAACGTATTTGATTTATTTTTACTATTGATAGGTTTTTGACCTCTTCTGAAACAGCAATCAACCCGGCATTTAAATAATACCTTTTTGCATTTGTAGTATCATTCATTGCCAGTGCCGCATCACCTGCCCGAATCAGTGCCTTTGCCGTTTCATCCCTCTGGTCTTTGAATGCCTCGCTCGCCTGGAGATAACAATTCCGCGCTGCAGCATAATCCTTTAATCCCAAATAGATATCACCGAGTTCAAGTAATACATCCGGTTGCTCTGGTCGTCTTTTACGTAAATCACTTAATATCTCTTTCGCATTTAACAAATCACCATCTTTTTTAAGAATTTCTGCCCAGAGCAAATATGCATCGACCAAAAATTTTGATTCAGGAAAATCCTTTATCAATGTCTGAAGCACAATTACTGCCTCATCAATAAAGCCCATACGGTAATATGTTCTGGCAATTTCTCTTAAAGCCATATCCTGGTAATTTTCTATATCTTTTAATTTAACCCAGTAATGCAAAGATGAATCATATCTCTGTTCATTACGGTAGATATTCGCAAGCTCAATAATTGCATACGGATAAAAATTCAAAGTGTCCTTATTTAATACAATCGCCTGAAGCATTTTTTTATATCTTTGTTCATCACCTATCAATTTATAAACATTCGCCTGTTCAAAAAATACCTCACAAATAATTGGTGACTGGGGATATGTATCAATAATTCTCTGGAGTATGACCTGGGCAGAATAATATTCTTTTTTTGTGATATATATTCGTGCCAGCCTCAACATCGTCTTTGCAACAATGCCCCCGGATTTTGTAGTATCGGTATGGGCATTTATAAAATCCTGGAGTGCCTCAACCAGACTTGAATACTTACCAAGATAATACAAATTTTCATTAATTTTTAGATCTAATTCCTGCGATAATTCATTCGCTAATATGTTCTTTTTCGCTTGTTTATATATTCTCACTGCGGAATCATACCTTTTCAATTGAGAATAGGCATCACCAATTTTTATCAATCCCTCAAGGGCATAATCAGACTCAGGGTAATTTTGATTCAGTCTCAGCCAGTAGTCAATTGCCTTATAATACTCATCTTTTTTAAAATGGATCTCTCCCAGAAGAAAGAGCACATCTGGAGAATATCGGGAATTTGGAAATAGATTATTATGCCTTGTAAGAATCTCTTCTGCACCCGTATAATCACCCTTCAAATAGGCATCATTCCCTTTATAAAAAAGTATGGAATCCTCAGCATTAGATAACTGGTGATAAATAAAAAAAGATAATAATATACTACTCAAGTGGTATATCTAAAACGAATATCTTTATAATCTTATGGGTCTTTATATCGTATACAAACAGTATCTGATATCCAGCGTAAATCGGATCTTTATAAATATGAGCAAAATAGCGCAGGACAAGAATTTTTTTTTCATCATCAAGCCAGGTGAATTTATATTGAAAAATCAGATCTTCTTTTACTGTGAATAACTGCTTCGTGATCAATGGTAATAAATCAAGATTTTTTTCAATCTCTCGACGATATCTTTCCACAAGTTTTTCATACTTACCAGGATGGGGCATATAAATAAGTTTTCCTCTATAATCACCTTTTTCTACGATTTCAAAATTACCCTTTCTGATTTTATACCAGATATCTGAACGATGGCAGACAATCACAGACATCCAGGGTAACAACAGGAAAAAAATTTTTAGATCTGAGATTTGAAATTTGCAATTCATCTTCACTCTGCCCTGGGATGTGTTCTTTTATAAATCTCCTTTAGACGTTTGGTAGTCAGGTGTGTATAAATCTGGACCGTAGATAGAGATGAATGTCCAAGTAATTCCTGGACTGCACGCAAATCCGCGCCATTTTCTAATAAGTGCGTAGCAAAAGTATGGCGCATTATATGGGGATTTGTGCCTGAGGCATCAGCCATTTTTTTCAGGTATTTGTTCACTATCCTTTGCAAAGAACGTGTGGTAAGACGGCCACCCCGGTGATTTAAAAAAAGGGCGGGCGGGCTTGCAGAATTCTTCAATTCATTTCTTTCCGCAAGATATTTGATGATTGCCGTCTTTGCAACCCTGCCGAGCGGAATGATTCTCTCTTTTCTCCCTTTTCCCCTGACCCTCACCTCTTCCCGGTTAAAATCAATATCCTCAAGATTCAATCCAACGAGTTCACTTGCCCGCAAACCACAGGAATACAATAACTCCATTATTGCGCGGTCCCGCCTGTTATCAATCTCAAGCCCTTCTTTTATCTGCTCATAGGTGAGAAACCCGGGTAGATGTTTTTTTATCTTCGGGGTCTTTATCCCGACAACTGGATTATAATCAATCAATCCTAATTTTTTTAATACCTTAAAAAAGGTCCTTATTGCCGAAAGCCTCCTTGCTGCGGTGCGCGAATCAAAACCATATTTCAATAAAAATGCCATATACTGTGAGACTGTATTCTTATCAAATTCATCAATCCCCTGTTCCTGTAAATAACTGAAAAACTGTTCAATGTCTTTCTGATAATTCCTCAGTGTGTGTTGGGAATAATTCTTTTCTTTTTTTAGAAAACCAACGAAATCATTGACCCTTGATACAAGATATCCAATATCCATAACAGCATTATTTTAATCTTTTTTTCTTTTCTGTCAACTACTATTTAATCCTTGCAATAAATATCCATCCTGACAAAGAAATGCCTTTCCCGACCTGCACACCATTCCCTATACCTTCTGACTCTTTTACTGCCATCTGCCCGGGATTTCTTTCTTACAGAATTTGCATTTTCCATCTTTGATATTCACCTGGAGGATGGTATAACCCTTTCTTTCTATGATTAACTTATTACACTTTGGACAGAATGTGCTCTCTTCTTTCATTCCCGGCACATTTCCTATATAAACAAATTGTAAACCTGTTACCTTTGCAATCCCTGCCGCCTTTTGGAGTGTCTCAACAGGTGTTGGTGGTAGATTCTGTAATTTATACTGCGGATAAAACCGTGAGAAATGGACTGGCACATCCCTGCCCAGTTCATCCCTTATCCATTCACACATTTTTTTAATCATTTTTTCATCATCGTTTTTTGTCGGGATGATTAAATTCGTAATCTCAAGCCATACACCACTTTTCTTGAGTGTCTTTAGGGTATCAAGCACGGGCTGAAGCGTGCCACCGGTGATATCTCTATAAAAATCTTCACTAAATCCTTTCAAATCAACATTTGCCCCATCAAGGAACTTGGTCAATTCTTTAAGTGGTTCCTGATTTAAATAACCATTTGAATGATATATATTTAACACCCCATTTTTATGTGCAAGTTTTGCAATATCAAGCATATATTCGTAAAAAATAGAAGGTTCAGTATAGGTATATGCGATCGTTGGTGTCTTATATTGCAATGCAAGTTCAACAATTTTTTCCGGCGAAATCTCCACATTTTCTGTCTCTTCAGGACCTGCCTGTGAAATATCCCAGTTCTGACAGTTCTTACAGGTGAAATTACATCCTGCAGTTGCCAGAGACATTGCGGTGGTCCCAGGCAGAAAATGAAACAATGGTTTCTTTTCAATAGGGTCTATATGAACAGCACAGGGATTGGAATGGACGAGTGTCCGATATTCACCATCAATATTCTTCCTTGCCCTGCAAAAACCTTTGTTTCCAACTGGAACGATACAATACCTCGGGCATAAAACACATTTAATAACTTTTTTTGGTAATCTTTCATAATACAGGGCAGGTTTTGGTAAAACCAGTCCGATTTTTCTATCAAATTCTTTAGCAGAGATATTTTTTATTATATCCTTAAAAAATACCCCTCCTAATGCAACGCTCCCCAGAATCTTTAAGAAACTCCTGCGTGTGATTATCCTCTCAAAAAATAGCATATAAGATTATAATAAGCCAAAAAGAAATGTCAACAATCCCTGTGCATTTTTTACTTGATTTTTTGCAAAATATAAATTATAATTAATCTCAATATTATAAAGGAGGTATATAATGGAGATAAAAGGCTATAATATGCCAGAAGATTTATATTATCATGAAGATGATGCCTGGGTAAGGCTTGAGAGCGATGGCACGGTAACGATTGGTATGGATGATTTTTATCAAAAGCAGGCTGGAGATACAACCTATGTCGATTTACCATTTGAAGGTGATACCATTACCCAGGGTGAGACCTGTGGTAAGATACAGTCTTCAAAATGGGTCGGTAAATTTGTCGCACCGATTTCTGGAGAAATAATCGCGGTCAATAATGAACTTGAAAATGATTGCAGATTGATAAACAAAGACCCCTATGGCGCAGGCTGGATTATAAAGGTAAAACCCTCAAACCTTGAGGCAGAATTAAAGAATCTTGCGTATGGTCCTGAGGCGCTTCAGAAGTTCATTGACGACCACATTGCCAAGGCACAAAAAGGAGGTTAAATATAAATACCAAATTCCAAATACCAAATATCAAACAAACTCCGATAATTAAAAAAATTGGGATTTGGATTTTAACCATTTAGGGGGATTTATGGAACTTCAGATTCCTTATGGAAAGGATGAGAAATTAGATGTTCAGATTGCGGATAAGAATGTTCTTGCAGTGGTTTATCCCAATGAAGTAGAAAAACAGAATGAATCAGAGATTCTGCTTAAGGCAGTTGAGAATCCAATAAATTCAAAAAAGTTCAAGGAATTTTTATCCGATGCAAAGGATGTGTTATTTATTGTAAATGACGGCACAAGACCAACCCCGACTGTAAAGGTTCTTAATATAATCTATGACCAGATAAAAGACAAAAACATAAAGTTCATTGTTGCAACCGGTGTCCATCGCGCACCTACCCAAGAAGAGTTTGATTTCATCTTTGGCAAATATTACAATATATTCAAAGACCGTATTTATGTCCATGATTGCAAAAAAGATGAGGATATGGTCTATATCGGCACATCAAAGAATGGAACCGAAATGTTCGTGAATCGTCTGGGTATGGAGGCACACAAGATTGTGATAATCGGTTCAGTTGAACCCCATTATTTTGGTGGTTATACTGGTGGTAGAAAGTCATTCTTGCCCGGTATTGCCTCGCGCAAGACAATTGAGCAGAACCATAAGCATGCCCTGAAATTATCTGCCCAGGCATTAGTCCTTGAAGGAAATCCGGTTCATGAGGATATGATTGATGCGTTAAAGACCATTGCGGATAAAGAGATATTCTCTATCCAGACCGTGCTTGATGGTGAGCGAAATCTATATGGAGTGACGAGCGGCCACATCCATAGTTCGTTCTATGCAGCGATTGATAAGGCAAAAGAGGTATTCTGTGTCAAAATCCCTGAAAAGGCAGATATCGTTGTAAGTGTAGCACCATATCCAATGGATATTGACCTTTATCAATCGCAGAAGGCTCTGGATAATGGGAAACTTGCCTTAAAAGAGAACGGTATTTTAATTATGGTCTCAAAGTGCCGGACCGGTATTGGCGAATCTGCTTTCTTTGAATTACTTTCTTCCTGCAAATCGCCCCAGGATGCCCTTGATAAGATTGCAAAAGGCTACAAACTCGGTTATCATAAGGCATCAAAGATGGCAGAGATCGGAACCTGGGCTGAGATGTGGGGTGTGACTGACCTTGAAGATAAAGATATGGAGGCAGTCTTTATAAAACCATTCCACAATTTACAGGAGGCGATTGATAAGGCTTTAGAGAAAAAAGGGAAGGATGCAAAGATAATATTTTTGATGGACGGCAGTATCACAGTCCCTATGGTGAGTTAAATAAAATTATAAAATAAGACTTACTAATGGAACCAGTAGTTCCTTAAAAACTTTAGGTTAACCTTGCAAATAAAGAAAGGAGAAATATATGCCATTGAGCAAGGATATATTAAAACAATTAGAAGACATTGTTGGAACTGAATATTGTAGAACCAGCAATGCAGAGATTTATGCCTATGCATTTGACGGTGGAATACACCGGCACAAGCCTGATGTCGTGGTCCAGCCCCAGAATACCCAGCAGGTTCAGAAGATTGTCCAGTTAGCAAATAAATATAAAGTCCCGGTCGTTCCCAGGGGTGCAGGTTCAGCCCTGTGCGGACATAGTGTGCCGATTTTAGGTGGTATCACTGTTGATATGCAGAGGATGAACAAGATAAAAGATATTAGAATCGGTGATATGTTCGTCATCTGTGAGCCGGGTGTGGTATGTGATAATTTCAATGCGGCAATAAAACCATACAAGTATTTCATCCCTGGTCCGGCATCAAGCGAGGTGGCAACAATCGGTGGAATGGTAGCAATAAACGCCTCTGGTGAGAAAGCCGTGAAGTATGGGGCAGTAAGGGATTATGTCCTGGGTCTTGAGGTTGTGCTTCCGACCGGTGAGATCGTGCGGATGGGAACATATACAGTTAAACATTCAACCGGTTATCAACTTGAACGTTTGATGTGCGGTTCTGAAGGGATGCTCGGTATCATTACCGAGGTAGTGATGAAGATTACACCCCTGCCGCCAAAAATTGCAGGTTGTATTGCTGCATTTGATGACCTGGAAAAAGCAGGACAGTGTGTTGCCAATATCATTGCCCATCCCATAATCCCATCACAACTTGAGATAATGTCCGCACCCTGTATCAAGGCAGTAAATAAGGCAGCAAAGATGAATCTACCTGAGGTAGAAGCTATCCTCTTAATTGAGATTGATGGAAGGCCCGAAACGATAAAACAGGATGTTGAAACTGTAGCAAAGATTTGTAAAGAAACCGGTGCAGTATCAATGGAATTCACTGAGGATGAAAAGAAGATCACCGAGATCTGGAAGGCAAGAAAACAGATGATACCGTCACTCAGTATCTTAAAACAGGAGTATGCAACAACAATGCTTGCGGATGATATGGCAGTTCCGGTCTCAAAGATTCCAAAGGCGGTTGCAGGAATATGGGAAATATCTCAGAAATATGATATCATAATCCCACCTTATGGGCATTCAGGTGATGGGAATCTCCATACCAAGGTTTTGATGATCCCAACTGACCCAAAACACTGGGAACAGGCAAAGAAAGCTGTTGCAGAGATATATCAATTGATAAGGGACCTTGGTGGCACAACAACTGGTGAACACGGTATCGGAATTACTAAAGCAGAAGAGTTCCATAAAGAAAAAGGGGATCTGGTTCCGGCTATGAAGGCGATAAAGAAGGCACTTGACCCGAATAACATAATGAATCCCCAGAAGATGATTGACTGGGATAAGGGATTTATGTATGATCTGCGCTATCCACTTGACCAGAATAGGAAAATTGAAGGGCATCTTGCAAAATGGGAAAATGAGATGATGACCTGCACAATGTGTGGGTATTGCAAGAATGTCTGCCCCACATTTGTGAATCTCTTATGGGACCCACCATCAGGTAGAGGCAGGATGATACTCTCCTATGGTATTCTTGAAAAAGAACTTGAGGTAGATGATTCAGTGGTAAAAGCGATTTTCCAGTGCACCCTGTGCCGTGATTGTAATCGCAGGTGTCCAAGCAAGGTAAAGGTGCCAGATGTGGTTCGGGCAGCAAGGGCAGATCTTGTGGAAAAAGGATTCGCCTATCCTGCACATACTGAATTCATTGGTAAGATAAAAAAGACCGGCAATATCTGGGGTGACATTGAATCAACTCCACCAATCCAGGAAGGCGAGGTCCCGGTATTTGTGGGATGCCAGTTCCTTGCACGACCGAATAAAACAAAACAATATTTGAAGTTATTTGAAAAACTCGGGATAAAACCAAAGGTTGTGAAAGAGGTCTGCTGCGGTTATCCGATGGAGGCATTGGGGTTTGTTAAGGACTTTGAAGAGCATAAAGAAAAATTCTTAAAATCATTCCCGTTCAAGACTGCCATTACCCTCTGCCCTACCTGCACGGTCTATCTGCGTGAGGCATATAAGATTGATGCAAGACATGCACTCCAGGTGATTGCAGAAAAACTACCTGGTGCAAATATCAAAAAACTCAGTGGCAAGGTCACATATCATGACCCCTGCGACCTCTCAAGGGGCGCAAAGGTTATAAAAGAACCAAGGGATATAATCAATACACTCGGTCTTGATCTCGTTGAGATGAAGTTCAAACAGGATACATCCCGTTGCTGTGGTGGTGGCGGTGGAATTTTAGTCTCTGACAATCCATTATCTACAAAAATCGCTGAAGCAAGAATAAAAGAAGCACTTGCGACAAAGGTTGATACACTCGTCACTGCCTGTGCGACCTGTGAACAGGTATTGAAGAATGCTGCAACTGCAGTAGCAGAAAAGGGCGGTGGTAAACTCAATGTCCTTGGTCTGCAGGAGATGGTATTTAAGGCATTGTAAAAAATCCTTACTTTACGAATTACCTAACTCCCCCACTTCGTAAGTGGGGGAGTTTTTTATCCCATCAAAAATTTTGAGCAGAGACTATAATTTTCATCAGTGCCTTTCTTACCATTAACTATGCCAAGTAACAAAACACTAATCCAAATCAAATCCCCCATCATACATTCTGCTTACGATAGGAGTAGGGAATTTATACCCATAAAAAAAGAGACTAAAGTCTCTATTCCGGATTTTTTTTCGCTACTTGCTACTCTCTACTATCTATAGAAAACCTATCGGCGTTAGAAACGCCTCCTACATTATTTCCCCCCTGCTTGTAGGAGCGGTTTCCAACCGCGATAATAATCCCATCGTTAAGAACGCAGAGCGAGGTCTGCTACTCCAGAAAAAAACCTGGAATAGCGAAACTTGTTTCGCATTGAAAACATCTTAACATTTAAACAATTAAATAATTAAACAATAATGCCATTTGGCCTATACCTGTCAGATGGCCGAATGTCATTGCCGCCTTT
>DAIRCK010000035.1:0-20078 GCA_036796695.1 bacterium | reverse complement strand
TCCAATAGAAATTTCGTTCCACTTACGGATTGGGAGTTGTGCGATGAATCGCACCACTACAATAACAATCCCCCTTACTCCCCCTTTTTTAACGGGGGAAATAGGGGGGATTAAATTAAGCAATCCTTTATCCTGTATCTTGAATCATGTATCAAGGAAATATCCTGAATCGTATATCCAGTATCAAAACATATTTCCCCCTGCTTGAAGAATGTTGCTGTAAAAGATTATTTTTGATTTAAATCGTCATATTGACATTAAACACGGATTGAGTTATAATGTAGTGGATTTAATTGGCAAAGGCTTTTTATATTCCTTTTTAATAAGGAGGTCACCATGGCGTGGCAAGGAGAATTGATAAAATTAGACGAATATCGTTACAAAATTCCCAAGACTTATAAATCAGAAATGAGAACTGATGGAATTATCTATGCATCAGTTCAAATGCTGGAAAAAATAAAAGAAGACCAGGCACCTGAACAGGTTGCAAATGTTGCAACCCTCCCGGGCATTGTGGGA
Organism: bacterium; assembly: GCA_036796695.1. GTDB lineage: Bacteria > Hydrothermota > Tepidihabitantia > SM23-42 > JAOAFX01 > JAOAFX01. The sequence continues at coordinate 19,559 of DAIRCK010000035.1, read as the reverse complement.
TTTTCACTTGCAATGCCTGATATCCACTGGGGTTATGGTTTTGCTATCGGTGGGGTTGCAGCATTTGATGTAAAAGACGGCATAATCTCACCAGGTGGTGTTGGTTATGACATAAATTGTGGGGTTAGACTTTTAAGAACGAATCTAAAATATGATGAGATTAAAAATAAAATCAAGGAATTGGTCCGGGCAGTTTTTGAAAATGTTCCTTCAGGTGTTGGTTCAACTGGCAAGATCAGGATTGATGACCGTGAAGTAAAAGAAGTTATGCTTTATGGTGCACAGTGGGCATTGAAAAAAGGTTATGGCTGGAAAAGGGATATTGAGAGAATTGAAGAACAGGGAATGCTCAAGGGTGCAAATCCAGATAAGGTCTCAAGGAGGGCAATTGAAAGAGGACGACCCCAGTTAGGCACACTCGGTGCAGGTAATCATTTTTTAGAAATACAAATCGTTGAGGACATATACGACCCTGATTCTGCAAAGATTATGGGAATTGAAGAAGTTGGACAAATTACCGTTATGATTCATACTGGTTCAAGGGGTCTTGGGTATCAAATCTGTGATGATAATGTAAAGACCCTGGGCAGTGCGGTGAGAAAATATGGAATAAATATTCCGGACCGACAACTTGCCTGTGCACCGATTGAATCACCAGAAGGAAAATCCTATTTTGAACAGATGGCCTGTGCAGCAAACTATGCCTGGGCAAACCGTCAGTGTATAATGCACTGGGTCAGAGAGGCATTTGAAAAGGTTTTGGGTAAGAGTGCAGAACAACTCGGTATGGAATTAGTCTATGATGTCGCCCACAATATTGCAAAGTTTGAAGAACATAGAATAAATGGCGAGACAAAAAGGATCTGTGTCCATCGTAAAGGTGCAACAAGGGCATTTTCAGCTGGGCATAAAGAGATCCCGGAAATTTATAAAAAGATAGGACAGCCTGTATTGATTCCTGGAGATATGGGTTCACATTCATACCTGTTATTGGGAACCGAACAGGCAATGCAAGAAACATTCGGCTCAACCTGTCATGGGGCAGGAAGACTCTTATCAAGGACAAAGGCACTCGATGTGACAAAAGGAAGAAGGATTGATAAAGAACTTGAAGCAAAAGGGATATATGTGCTCTGTGCATCAAATGAAGTCTTGCGCGAAGAGGTTCCTGAGGCGTATAAAGATATTGATATGGTTATTGATGCTGTCGTTGGTGCAGGGATATCAAAAAAAGTTGCCCGTATGAGACCATTGGGTGTGGTGAAAGGATAACAAATGATAGGAAAATTAAAATCTTTACTTTCAAAAATAAATGCTGATTATGCGGATTTAAGATACGAAATTAAGACTGAGACAAAGATCATCTTTTCGGGCAAAGATATTACAGAGGTAAGTTCCTGTCCAACTGATGGTTTTGTTCTCAGGGTGATTAAAAACAAATCGCTTGCCACAATAACATTTACTAAAGAGCAGGATTTTGAAAAGGCGATGAAAACTGCTTTATCAAATGCAGAGATTATGGCTCAAAATAATTGCATTCCGGTTGAATTTGCATCAGTGCCTGTTATAAAAGATAAATTTACACCCGTTCTCAAGGAAGACCCAGAAAAAATTCCACTCGAAGAAAAGATAGAACTCACAAGATATTATAATGAAATACCATATAAAACACCTGGGATAATACATACTGATATTGGTTATAGTGAAATAATAAGAGAGAAATGTTTTGTAAATACCGAAGGAACTGAAATACTGGAGAAACTCGTCACAACCCGTATCAATGGTTCTATTATAAGCAGTAATGGAAAAGTAATACAGACTGTCCGCGTTGGCGTAGGCGGAAGCAATGGATTCGCTGTTCTGAAAAACCGTGAAGAACAATTTATAAAAAAATCAGAAATTGCCAGCAGGTTGTTAAATGCCACACCAGTAAAGGCTGGTGTCTATAATGTGATACTGAATCAAAATCTCGCCGGGGTATTCACCCATGAGGCGTTCGGACATTTCTCAGAAGCAGATTTGATTGAAAATAACCCTACAATGCGGGATAAAATGCGGATCGGTGCAAAACTCGGGGTTGATATATTAAATATTATTGACGACCCAACGATACCTGACCAGTTAGGATTTTATAAATATGATGATGAAGGGGTCACAGCAAAACCGGTCCAGTTATTAAAAGATGGAGTGCTCGTCGGAAGGCTCCATTCCAGACACACCGCAACCGCATTCAATGAACCTCCTAATGGCCATTGTGTTGCCGAAGATTATCGGTATCCACCAATAATTCGTATGGGAACGATCTTCATCCAGCCTGCGGACAAATCATTTGAAGAATTGCTGGAAATACTGGGTGATGGTCTTTATCTCTGTGATGCAATGGGTGGTCAGACAAGTGGCGAAAACTTTACATTCGCTGCCCAGTATGGATATATAGTAAAGAATGGCAAGATCACTGAGATGATAAGGGATATAAACATATCGGGCAATCTCTATGCGACCTTGAATAACATTATTGCCATCGGCAATGATTTAAAACTCGGTGAAATCGGTGGATGTGGTAAAGGACAATTGAATATTCGTTCCTGTTATGGTGCACCACACATCATAATCAAAAATGCGGTTATCGGAGGTGTATAATGAAAGAATTCCTATCTACGCTAAAAACAAAGGTGGACCAGGCTGAAATCTATTATTATGAAACTACATTAAATGGAGTCAATTTTCAGAACGGAAAGTTGACTGAACTTGAAGGCAGAATTCAATCTGGCTACTCACTAAGGATAATCAAAGACCATAACCTTGGTTTTGCCTATACAAAGAATCTAAACAATCCCGAATTATTCTTAGAAGGGGCATTGAGTTCATTAAAGGCAGGAACAAAGACAAATCTGAAATTTCCGGAAAATAAAAATAATACCAAATTAAAAAATTATGACCCGGGTATAGAAAATATTACTAATAATCTAATAGTAGAGGAATGCAAAAGAATAATTGAAAAACTCAGAGAAAAAATAGATACAAAAATAGATATCCAGATTGCTTATGGAACAGAGAGAATCCAGATAATAAATACCAGTGGTTCTGAACTTTCAGATATTTTCTCCACATATATGTTATTCTGCACTGTAGTATTTCCCAACACCGCAGGTGGTTTATCCTATCTATGCCGGAATAAAAATTTTGCACCTGTATCAGAGGCAGATTTAGACAATATGATTGAGATGTATCAAAAGGGATTGACCGAAAAGAAAATACAAAGTGGAAAAATGAAGGTGCTATTTCTGCCCACAACCCTTTATGCACTACTCTGGCGTCTCCAGAGTGGAACCGCCGGCAGCAATGTATACTATAAGAAATCACCTTTGATAAATAAAATCGGTGAAACAATCTTCAGTGAAAAACTGACCATTTATGAAGACCCGCATAACGAAAATTATCCATTTGCCCGGGCATTTGATGATGAAGCCTCACCAACAAAAAAACTGATGCTTGTCGAAAAAGGGGTGTTGAAAAATTTCTATTATGACCTCTTTTACGCAGATAAAATGGGTGTGGTATCAACCGGGAATGGATATAAAGGGGCAATGTGGGGTGGTGAATTCGCAGCACTCAAGCCTGTTCCGTCGCTTGAACATCTGGTCATAGAACCCGGAAGAAAAAGTCTTCAGGAGATTATCAATTCTATGGATAAAGGGATAATCGTTGCGGGTGTCCTTGGCGCCCACAGTGGCAATATTCCCAACGGCGATTTTTCAATTGGAATCGACCCCTGTTTATATGTAGAGAATGGAGAAATTATTGGCCGGGTCAAAAATACAATGATTGCAGGGAATATCTATGAGGTGATGAAAAATGTAGTTGAAATTGAAAATAAACTCCATCCTACATATATGGCAGGAAAGGCAATTCCGGCAATTTTGTTTGATGATATAACGGTTGTTAGCGCATAAATAACGTAATTGCAGGTTTTATAAACTTGTGGTTATCTTAAAACCATATTTCAACCTGCACATAATGTGATATGGAGAATATCGTAAAACAAAAAATCGGCCAGTCGCCATCAGCACCGGGTGTTTATATATTTAAAAATCAAAAAAACAAACCACTATACATCGGTAAAGCAAATAATCTAAAAAATCGTCTCAGTTCATATCTAAAAAATCCTGATCCAAGGATAAATAAAATAATGGCAAACTCTTCGGACATAGATATAATAATCACAAATTCTGATACCGAGGCATTAACCCTTGAGGAATCTTTGATAAAACTCCACAAGCCAAAATATAATATTCGTCTAAAAGACGATAAAAAATTTCCCTATCTCAAAATTACTGTCCAGGAAGAATTTCCAAGGATATTATTTACAAGAAATTTAAAACAGGATGGTTCGGTCATATTTGGTCCTTATACAAGTGCGCGTGCATTGAGGCAAACAAGGGATGCATTATGTAAAATATTCAAACTCGCTTCCTGTAACAAAGATTTTACAAAACCCATTCCCCGTGCCTGTCTTTCTGCTTATATTGGCAGATGCAGCGCTCCCTGTGTGCGAAAAATATCAAAAGAAGAATATCAAAACCTTGTAAAAAAGGCAATAAAATTTTTAAAGGGTGAGTCTGATGAACTCGCAAGGACAATTGAAGAACGGATGTGGGATTATGCAAAAAAAGAAAATTTTGAGGCAGCAAAGATTTTGAGGGATGAGTTATTTGCGATAAGAAGAATAACCCAGCGCCAGAAGATAGTCACAAATGATGGTATAAATCGCGATGTTATTGGATTTGCCCGTAGCGGTCTCCACTCCACTGCCTGCCTTTTTAGAATCAGAGAGAACAGATTAATATCAAAAGAGATATATCATCTAAAGATTCCAAGAAATGAATCTGATGAAAATATTATTTCTGATTTTATCCGTCTTATTTATACCCATATCTCATTCCTTCCTGAGGAAATAATCGTCGCAAAAGAACCAAGCGATTGGGAAATCCAGAAGAAATGGTTTGAAGAGAAAGGTATCCAGATAAAACTTGTGATTCCATCAAAAATAGAATTAAAAAATCTTCTTGGTTGGGCAGAGAAGAATGCTGAAACCGAACTTGCAGGTGTTGTGATTAAAAAGAAAACACCAACCCCAATAATAGAATTACAGAATATCCTCCGATTAGAAAAACCACCAAGATGGATTGAGGCATTTGATATATCAAATTTGAAGGAGAAATTCGCAGTTGGCGCATCTGTGGCTTTTTATGATGGAAAACCGAACAAGAAATTATATCGCCATTATCGGATAAAACGGGTAAAGGGACAGAATGATTTTGCAATGATACAGGAGATAGTAGCACGGCGACTTGATGATATAAAATCTAATAACCAGATGCCTGATATATTATTGATCGATGGTGGAAAGGCACAACAGAATGCAGCTTTGGAAGTGATAAAAAAGATTGACCTGCCCATTTCGGTATTTGCTATTGCCAAACGTAGTGACCAGTTGTATTACCCTGATGGCAGGGTTGTTTCTTTACCTTCACTTTCCCGTAGTGTTATTTTATTAAAAAGAATCCGTGATGAGGCACATAGATTTGCCATCACCTATCATAGAAAAGTGAGGGCAAAGGGAATCATCACTTCTTTACTTGATAATATCCCAGGAATTGGTAAGAAAAGAAAGATAATCCTGCTCAAACATTTTGGCAGTATAGAGGCAATAAAAAAGGCAGGTGAAGAAGATATTGGAAAAGTTCCCGGGATTGGCAAAAAGATCGCCAGAATAATATATGAAACCCTCCATCAGTAGTAAAAAAATGTTTTTTCAAAACAATAAGGAGCAGAAAAGAATCTTTGCATTCCTAAAATAGATGGGCTAAAGTCTTATTTTACCACTGGGAGATATTATTATTTAAAAATGACATTTAACCTGCTCACCCCCCTTGAATTAAGATTAAATCTGGATATAATTATAGGAATGAATCATCATAGCGAATTTTTTCCTAATAATAGGTCAGAAAATTCAACTTTTAAGAGAAGGAGGTTTAAAATATGGCTTCTAATGACCTGGAATTTCTAAGAAAAAAACTCGGGGAAAAAGGGTTTGAACGGCTAAAAAAGATTAATAATTCTGCATTATATGCGTTTCTTGCAAAGTATCTACAATTATGCAACCCTGATAAGGTATTTGTTTCTGCTGATACACCCGAGGATTTTGAATATATCAGGCAGACTGCTATAAAGAATGGCGAAGAAAGAAAACTTACTATACCGGGACATACAATCCATTTTGACAATTACGGTGACCAGGGAAGGGATAAAAAGAATACAGGTATATTAATACCAAAGGGCAAAAAACTCGATGAGGCAATCGAAACAAAAGACCGTGATACTGCACTCGTTGATATCCACGAAGTCCTGAAAGACATAATGAAAGGAAAAGAGGCATTTGTCTGTTTCTTCTGTCTTGGACCGATTGACTCTGAATTCTCTATCCCTGCGGTCCAGTTAACCGATTCAAGTTATGTTGCGCATAGCGAGACAATCCTTTACCGACCTGGTTATCAGGAATTTATAAAACAGGGTGAAAAAGCACGGTTTTTCAAATTTGTTCATTCCCAGGGTGAAGTTGATGAACGGAAGACCTGTAAGAATCTTGATAAAAGAAGGATTTATATTGACCTTGAAGAGGATATCGTTTACAGCACGAATACCCAGTATGGAGGAAATACCATAGGTCTTAAGAAACTTGCAATGCGATTGGCAATAAACCACGGTTCAAAAGAAGGATGGCTTACTGAACATATGCTCGTAATGCGCGTCAATGGATTAAATAATAGAAAGACCTATTTTTTAGGTGCATTCCCATCCCTGTGCGGAAAGACTTCTACCGCAATGCTTGAAGGTGAAAATATAGTCGGCGATGACATTGCATATTTAAGAAAGAAGGATGGCATAGTAAGGGCTGTAAATGTAGAAAAAGGTATGTTTGGAATAATTCAGGGTGTGAATTCTAAGGATGATAAGTATCAATGGGAAGCACTCCATACACCTGGTGAAATAATCTTTTCCAATGTTCTCGTAACACCTGAAGGTTATGTGCACTGGATAGGAAAAGATGGCGAAATTCCTGAAAAAGGTGAGAATCATTCTGGTGAATGGTTTAAAGGAAAAAAGGATGCCAATGGAAAAGAAATTCCTGTTTCACATCCAAATGCCCGATTCACAATTGCCCTTGATTTATTCAAAAATCTTGATAAAGAGGCATTAAACAATCCACAGGGTGTTGAAGTTGGAGCGATTGTCTATGGCGGCAGGGATTCTGATACCTGGGTTCCTGTGGAGGAGGCGTTTGACTGGACACACGGCATTATCACAAAAGGTGCTTCTCTTGAATCTGAAACGACTGCTGCCACATTAGGAAAAGAAGGGGTCAGGGAATTCAATCCGATGTCCAATATTGATTTCCTCTCAATCCCGATCGGTAAATATATTGAAGCAAATCTGAAATTTGCAGAAGGTCTGAAAAAAACACCGAAAATATTTGGTGTCAATTATTTCTTGAAAGATAGTAATGGAAAATTCTTGAATGAAAAGACTGATAAAAGGGTGTGGTATAAATGGATGGAACTCAGGGTCCATAATGATGTAGAAGCAATAAAGACACCGACTGGCTTGATCCCTGAATATGAGGATTTGAAAAAACTATTCAAACAGGTTCTGGATAAGGATTACACATTTGAAGATTATACAAAACAATTCACAGTGCGTATCCCTGAACATCTTGCAAAGATTGATCGCATCGTAAATATCTATAATACAAAAGTCATTGACCCACCAAAGATTCTATTTGATGTCCTTGAAGAACAGAGAAAGCGACTAATTGAATACCAGAAAAAATACGGCGATTATATAAAACCAGAACAACTTAAAAAATAAGAAGGATCTGCTAATAAAAAAGGACCCCCTCATTGAGGGGGTCCTTTTATTTTTAAAAAATTAGTGCCGGAAATGGCGATAACCGGTAAAGACCATCGCAATATCATACTCATTACAAGCCTGTATCACCTCTTCATCCCTTTTTGAACCACCAGGTTGAATCACCGCTGTTATTTTACCCTTTGCTGCAGCATCAATGCCATCGCGGAATGGGAAGAATGCATCTGATGCAAGAACTGCACCATCCGCCTGTGTGCCTGCCTGTTTTACTGCAATCTCAACCGCACCAACACGAGAAGTTTGACCACCCCCTATCCCCACTGTCCTTCCTCTGTTGGCGATCACAATCGCATTTGACCTCACCCATTTCACAACCTTCCAGGCAAATTTTAAAGCCTCTGCTTCATAATTGCTCGGTGCCCTTTTCGTAACAACCTTCCATTCGCTAAAATCTTCATTATCCGCATCCTGGACAAGTATTCCCCCAAAAACCGATTTAAAGGTAACCCTGGGCAGAAGTTCGGGTGATACCTTTACCAATCTCAGATTCCTTTTAGCCCTCAGGATCTCAAGGGCTTTGGGTTCATAATCAGGTGCTATTATAACCTCATAAAAAATCTTTGCTATCGCTTCAGCAGTCTGGGCATCAATAGTCCTGTTCAATCCAACAATACCACCAAATGCCGAAACAGAATCAGCCATATATGCCCTTTCATAAGCCTCACTAACTGTTGCACCGATAGCAACACCACAGGGTGTTTGATGTTTAATTATTGCACAGGCAGTTTCAGAAAAATCCATTGCTGCACCGAATGCTATCTCAGCATCGAGAATATTATTGTATGAAAGTTCTTTACCACCAAGGATTTCAAATTTTTTCTTTAATAATGGATTCAAATAGAATCCTGCTTTTTGATGGGGGTTCTCACCATAACGCATTGGAATAAATAATTCTGCACCTGAAGAGAAATAATTCCTTTCACTGAAATCAGGGTTAAAATATTGTGTAATTACCGCATCATACCAGGCTATGTAATCAAATGCCTTTCGTGCAAGATTCAATCTGTATTCTTCATCAAATTTATTCTCCCTCAATACCTTTATCAAATCATCGAACTGGCTTGAAGAGAATACCACACCAACCTTTTTATAGTTTTTTGCTGCTGCACGGATGAGTGTCACACCACCAATATCAATAAACTCAATCATTTCGTCAAGGGTCTTATTTTCTTGATTGAAGAATGGATATAGATTACAAACAACGATGCTTATTTCTCCTGTCTCAAGGATTTCTTTTGCAATCCGCTGGCTCAATGTCTTCACCCTTTCGCTCTCGGTGCCACCGGTATAATCTGATATCTTTATTGCCTGAATACTATTATCACTCAATAATTTCTGGGTGCCACCTGTGGCAATTATGTCATAACCGAGTTCTTTCAAATTTTTTGCCAATTCAATAATTCCCTGTTTATCTGCAACTGAAATTAATGCTTTTTTATTCATTTTATGCTCCATATTTTTTTAATTTTAATGAATGGGCAAGGAGCAAAGGCATCAGTTCCATTGCCCGCATAATACCAAGACTACCATTTACACAATTCTTTTCAGTAAGTCTCATCTTATCAGCAAAGATATAAGGAGAGTATAATAAAACTGGATTTGGATGCCAGGAATGGGAATGGAGTTTTGTCGGTGTGGAATGGTCAGCGGTGATGCATAAGACATCAGGCTTGAGATTCAATATTTCAGGAACGACCTGGTCAAATTCTTCAATCGCCCTTATCTTTGCATCCTGATTACCATCCTCGCCTGCCTTGTCTGTTGGCTTGTAATGTAGATAAAAGAAATCAAATTTTGCATAATTTGCCTTTAATGTCTCAATCTCGTCATTCACTGTATCGCCCGTGGATAAGACTTCCATACCCACAATCTTTGCCAGTCCACGATACATAGGATAGTTTGCAACTGCAGCGCTTTTTATTCCATATTTACTATTCATTCCTTCAATCTCAGGGAGACGGGCAAAACCCCTTAATAAAATATAGTTTGCCTTTTCCTCATCCTTAAGAATATCCTGGCATTTCTTAATAAATCTATTCACAACATCAGCACTATACCTTGCCTCAGGGGTCTTTGGCTCAGCATATACTGGAGGTAGATTATCCTTTTGTGGGTCTGCATCGATCAACTGGTCAGAAAGTCCACTATTTTTAAATACGACAACAAATCTGTGTTCTTTAGCAGGTTTGATCAAAACCTTTATCCCTTCTATCTCTTTTATACTCTCCTGTAGTTTGCCGCAGATCCTAACACATTCTTCACTCGATATCCTGCCTGCCCTTCTGTCAATTATTATCCCTGATTTATCAATGGTTGCAAAATTTGCCCTGACTGCAAGGTCATCCTTCTCCATTTCAAGACCAATACCGAGTGCCTCAAGCACACCCCTGCCAATCTGATATTTTATCGGATCATAACCGAATAATGCAAGATGTGCAGGACCGCTACCCGGGGTGATACCAGGGAATATCGGTATTGTCAATCCAAGACTGCTTATGATGCTCAATCTATCAAGATTGGGGGTCTTTGCCTTTTCCAGTGCTGTCGCATCAGGGTCAGGTAAATCACCAAGACCATCAAGGATTACAAGTAAAATTTTCTTTTCATTTTTATTTATCAGTTCTTTGAGAATCTCTTCCATAACCAAATATAATCAGAAAATAGGCAGTGTCAAGCAGGGTAAATTGTAGATAAAATTTTTCCTCAGCGATACTTCCTTGACACAAATGTTTATATCAATATAATTTAATATGATTATCTACATAGTTTCTACCCGGACAATGAATTATTTTGTTTCAGCAAAACTAACTGCATCTGGTGATTGTTTTGGTCCTGTCTATGGTTTTTATGCGGATAAAGATAATTCACGAGAAGATTCTCCGATGAATCAAAAAACAATAACTTAATAAATTGATGCCCCTGCAAAAGAAACCCGACTGGTTAAAAATAAAACTTCCTTCTGGTAATGAATTCAAAGATGTATTTGAAACCCTGAAATCTTATAACCTTTCAACCGTATGCCAGGAAGCCCGCTGTCCCAATATTGCTGAATGCTGGGCAAAAAAGAGCGCAACGATTATGATCCTTGGCAGGGTCTGCACACGTGCCTGCAGATTCTGTGCAGTAACCACTGGAAATCCCAGAGGATACATAGAGCCTGATGAGCCCGAAAATGTTGCCGAGGTTATAAAAAAATTTGGGCTGAAGTATGTTGTAATTACCTCAGTTGATAGAGATGATCTTGAAGACTTAGGAAGCACACATTATGCCTGCACTGTTCAGGCAATAAAACAAAAAAATCCTGATACAAAAATTGAGGTTTTAATTCCTGATTTTAATTGCAAAGAAGAATTTTTAAAAAAAATTATTGATGTCAGACCATTTGTCATTGGTCATAACCTTGAAACGGTGCGAAGATTGACTCCGTATATCAGGGATAGAAGATGCGGCTATGAAAAGTCTTTAAATGTATTAAGACTTGTAAAAAAACTTGAGCAGAAAATTCTTACAAAGAGTGGTTTTATGCTCGGCTTGGGAGAAGAAGAGATAGAAATCATAGAAACCTTAAAAGATCTGAAAGACGTAAAGGTTGATATTGTGACAATCGGGCAGTATCTCCAGCCAACAAGAAAGCATATACCAGTAAAAAGATATTATACCCCTGATGAGTTTAATAAATTCAAAAAAATTGGTGAGGAGATGGGTATAAAATATATAATCAGTGGTCCCCTTGTCCGTTCCTCATACCATGCCGCAGAAATCTTTTAAATCTGTTTTTTTTAGCCCAATAAAATTTATAAGTCCCTATTTCCCTTCCAGTATTTTAATTCTTGCCTCGGTTCTTTTGAGATATTCACGGGCTTGCTCGTGAGCAGGATTATAACTGATAACCTCTTTAAAAATTTTCTGTGCCTCTTTAAATTCTCCATTAACAAATTTTGAAACCCCTGATTTATACAATACCTCAATCTCTTCTGGGGTTTTGGTCTTCTTCGCTATCTTCTCTGGTCTGGCAGTTACCTGAGGTTTGTTTTTGGCTAATAATAAAGAATCCATCAAACGCATACCTTCAAACGCCTCGGTCTGGGTAGAATCAAATTCTGCGATTCTGCGATAGTAGTAAAATGCCTCTCCATACCTTCCTGAATCTTCACTAATGCGAGCCAGTGCCTTTAGACTATCAATCCATTTTCTCGTAAAAAAATCATAATCCCGGAAAACTTTTTCATCTATAGTAATACCATATTTACGATAACCCTGGAGGTCAATCAAAACCCTTTTTGCATTATAGACATCCATATTTTTCAGTAAATAATTAAAAGTATCAATAAGGGCAGCGAATTTATGATATTGTTGCTCTATTTTCTTTCGGTCTGACAACTTAACCATCTCAAAGACAAAATCATTGCTCGTTGTGGAAACATTGATATGTTTTTTTAATATCTCATACTCTGGCGCCTCAAGAATAATATCGTATTCACCTTTTGCCAAAGGGATATAAAAACCGCTTCTTTTTGTAATAAAGGATTTTTGTATATTTTCAATCCTCACCTGAACCAAAGGTATGGAGTCTCTTGATAGAGAATCAATTATTGTGCAGTGAACATTAACATTATCTCCTGTTTTCTGGGCATAAGTGAACATTAAAAAAAGTGTTATTTGGATTATACAATTTTTAACAAACATAATGTATTATATTTATCTTAAAAATAATGTCAAGTATAATTAAAATCTTCGATTCAATCTAAAATAAAGACTTAAGTCTTATATTACAGATTTCAGACCGGTAGTTAACAAAATGTTAATTTGAAAAATTAATTAAAAAATATAGTCCAGTTGGAGATTGAGCCGGATTGTATTTTCGTGATTTACAAAATCATAAACCCTTGCCCCGGGTAGGTCTGGATAATAGATATCAGGATTATTATATAATCCATTATGTTCAATCATAGTCTGTTTTTTACGGAATTTTAATTTCATTAATAAATTTCCAATCCGCTGGGATGTTACTACATAATACTTTATTCCGCGGTCTGATAGAAAATCTATACCTGTGTCTTCAAATATCCACTGACTCATTCCATCGGTCTTCCAGATGGCAAGCCCACCCTCAATAGAAAAACCGGTCAGAAAATTGTGTTCAAATGAAAAATTCAAGAATCCACCGCTCAATTCCATATCATCAGTCTCAGAACCGCTCATATATACATTCCCGTTTCTGTATTCTACAATTAGATTGTCAAAATTTGATAGATAAAACATTATCCGGATCGAGGATTCAATTGTTTGTGATAAAGTCGGTTCAATTATCCTGGGGAGGAATTTTCTTACATATTTTTCGGCATATCTGAATCGCACAGGAAAAACCGGCTGGAATTCAAATTCAAAATATCCCCTCAAATTATTCAAGCCATAGCAAAGATTCTCAAATAGATCAAGGTATGCCCTTGTAAGTATGATATTGCGTGTTATTTGATAACGGGTTTCAAAGAATATTCCTTTTTCTGGTTTTGGCACAGGATCATCATAGATGGAAATAAACTCTGGATTCACAAGTGCATAAGGTCTTTCAAATGGTGTATCCTCAAACCTGCGATATTCTGAAAAACCACGGTTGAATGGATTGTCATAGTTAGAACCAAAATAACGATAAAGAATATTTAGATAAAAATAATCGTATTGAATCCTTGATTTGAAAATATATGCAACTGCCTTATTATCCATTGTATCTCTCTGGATCACATATTCTCCAGAAAGATATGTGTTTTTAAAAGGAATCGAGAACTCGCTGCCATAATAATATCTTCTTGAACTCTTTGATAACTGTGTTATTTCTGGATAGAACCAGGGGTCATATTTATCAAGCGGAATATCAACCCATTTTGGCTCAGGGTTTATCCTCTCTTCAGGATATTCAATCATCATCCCTTCAAAGGCTATGTATGTGCCAGGATTGATTCGTTCAACAGGTAAAAAACGAAGATTCAAACCGAGAACCTGCTCACTGAGTTGATCTTTAAAATAAGGATAATCATAATAATTAAAAATGCTGCGCCATATTGTTCCATCAGGATTTAAAATTGCATCTCGTTGTGTATTAGAATAGAAGAAAGAAGGTTTAATGTTTCCCATATATTTTGGGATGGGAAGAACAAAACTCCCACCTGCACCAATAAATGCATAATTTTTGTTATCGGTCAGATCGCCATAGATACCTGTTGACCTCGTAAATACCCTTGCTCGATATTCATCGGTATTATCAACCATTATCCCCTCACCCCAGACAACACGATAGTTTCCAAGATAAAATCTGTAGATAGGTCCAACATCCCCCAGACCGACATATCCCTTTATCAAATCCATCTCTGGATGATACAAAATGCCAATCTTTAATCTTTTTTCATAATTGCCTTTCAATCGGAAAGATTGATCCGGCTCTGCTTTTAATTTTTTTAATAAAATATAAGAGGTATCAAGTTCCTTCCTTAATTTTTCACAATCATCGTCATTCCATCCATAATAATTTTTTAAATTTAATATGGTATTATCGATTTCTGCTTTTGCTTGTTCAAGATAAGATATTTTCGTTGCTGTATTCTCATCATCATCTCCGATATCAAGGCGATTATTACATTCTAATCTAAGTCTTAAAGAACCATGGAATTTCTTATCAACCTCATCACTATATTGAACATACCTTCTCAGTGCAACATAACTATAATAACTCAATCCATTCACCCGCCTCAAATCACGGGATGATTTTATTTCCTTTTGTGAAGTAGTCCTCAAAACTGCCTGGGCATCGATCGGAGTCATACGGTCAATCAAAATCAGGTCATCATATCGTGCCCGGTTGATATTTATCGGTGCAAATAAAAGGTCTTCCCATTCATCAATTGCACCCTTTGAAGGCGGCTCTTCACTTGCAAGTTTTTTCTGTTCAGCAATAATTGAACCCCATTCAACCCGCGGTGGAAAAGGAACCGCAATCTTCACCAGTGGTTTTATCTCTTCAAATATTTCTTGATTTATACCAGGGACATTGAGTAATTCATAGACTGATTTGAATGGACCATAAATCTGGCGATGATTATAAATATTCTGAGCAAGATTAGAATCCACCGGGAGTCTATAAATTTCTTCAAGTCCAGCCCGATTTAGATCAATCTGCTGGGTTGTAAAAATGATGAAAATAAAAACCATCTTTAAAATTCAAAGATTACTGCAACAATGTGATTCAAAGGAAGATCAACAAGATACTCACACGCATAATCAATCTTTATGTTTTTATAAGCTATACCCAATCCTGCTGATAATGAACTGGGATTGGTTTTGAAACCGGTTCTCAAATACAAAAATTCTACAATTGAAAATTCACCCGCACTATGCAATCTTATTATTTGATCTGAAATTGATAAATCTATCTCAGAGGTGATATCTTCAAATGGCTTGTATCCAATGCCTGCCTGGAGAGAAGCAGGTAGTATGCCTATTTCTGAATTGCCAAATTGTGGTTGATTGAGGTTATGTCCATAAATCCCGAGATACCATTTCTTTGACAGTATCCCGAGCATTCCAATATTCAATCCATATGAGATACCGGTTCCGGTCCTTTTATTTTGTATCAAATAAAGGTCTGCAGAACCACCGAGATAAAAATCTTTGTTCAAACCTATGCTGTAGGCTGCTGTAATCCCCTGCTCTTTTTCCTCTTCAAATCCAAATTGACTTATACCAATGCCAAAACCACCATAGAATAGGGGCTTTGCAAATCCAAAGAAGATATTCTGGAGTCCTTCAATATGTATAAATGTATATTCATACCCTACTCCTATAATATTTTTATTTAATAATCCAAGTCCCGCAGGATTCATCCTCAGGGCATCGATTCCCTGTGCTGTGCCCACACAGGCAAAAGATAGTGCCTGGTTATGGGCAGAGACTATGTGTCGTTCAAATGCCTGAAAAAGACATAGAATTAGAATCAGTTCCAATCATCCCCCTTAAAATTGAGTGCCAATAACCAAAAGTGTTCTTTTTATTATTGACTGACCATTCGGGCTGGTTGCTTTTAAATTCAATAGATAGATGCCGATCTTTAATTTTCTTCTGTTATCATCTCTGCCATCCCAGTATATATCCTGTGGACCACCTGCCCCATCATACAATTCCCTCACCATTCTACCTGACATATCATAAACCTTCAGGCTGAGTCTATAATCAACCGGTGAATTTATCTTTAAATGTGCCTGCTCACCATTTTCTGGAAAGAATGTCTTTGCGCCAATGATTTCAAGGACAGGTTCACTACTTGCTGAATCATAGCCTGGTTGTTTTAGGTCTTCAGGAAATCTCAATAAAAGTTGATAACCTGTTGTATACGGTAGTTCTGGGTCATACTGTCCAACAATACCGGTAAAAATTTTGGTTTCATTTTTTAAGATGGTATTAGGATTAATACCACTGCCTGTTGTGAACCTCACTCCAACACCACAATCACCATTTAAAATCTCGAAATTATAACCATCACCGGTCTGGTAAGGGGTTGACTTAATCACACCCTTCAATCTTATCAAAAGACCCTCTATCTCTTCGGTCAGGAACCGATTCTGCATAATTTCTTTAGGTAATGGGACCGTATCCATTCCAAGGAACCAGGCATATCCATTTGCAATCTCAGTGAGTCCATTGTATTCGGTGACCTTTCCCAAAACCCTGAATCTTGCACCCAGTGAGTCTATATATCTTTCAAACAGAGAATCGCCCTGGGCATTGTAAACATTTATTCCCCCAGTATTATCTTCGATATAAAAACTTGGATTACCTGAAGAGAAAACATAATTAGGACCGATTATTACACCCTCAACAACGACCATACTATCAACATATTTTGATGAAACACCATCATTACCCGGTGCCTGGCATAATGAAATTGTCTTTTTCTCAGGCATAATAAATAAATGGGAAAAGTCTGATGTATCTCTGGGCAATATTTCATAACCATCATTCGGAACAGAACTTGATGTATACTGGCTTTTTATTCCGGTAATTGTAAATGTATCAACTGGTGCAAGATGTCCTGGAATATTTGTCCCTCTATTGATATAAACTTTGAAGGGAACATTTGATAAATCCCAGGCTGTGTAAGAACCTGCATCAAGTAAAAATCCGCTAAAATAGGAAACCCTTATCTTTATAAGCGAACCTTCATATGCCTCAGTATTTGCCAGGCTCCCATTCATTTCATAAGGTTCAGGAACCGGACATCCTGTTTTTAATCTCTGGTATGTAAAATCAGTAAGTTCGTTTTTACCACGATACTGTGATACCCTTCCTGTAGCAATGATACTATCTCCATAATTTAATGGGACAGGAAAACTACTCGCATATAAACAAACACCGCCGGTGTTATCCTGGATATAAGATTCCCTGCTGGAGAATAAGCCATTCGGCACAGTCACCACACCGGCAATCGTGACTGTGGAATCAAGCAGGTCCGGAATAAAATTTGAATCCATATCCTTGAATGCAATGGCAATGGGCCAGACATATTCTATTCCATTATTTCTTCCTGGTGAAGGAAACGCATTATTTATCCAGGTATTACTGCCATTAGGCAACCGGGCAATAGAAAAATCAGGAATGACAGATACACCCGGATAACCCTTTTTATCTATAAGACGATTGTGGTTATCAAAAAGATAGATTGTATCACCAGTATTGTCCAGGTCAGTCCAGGTTCCAGACCAATTCACAACCTCGAGCGTATCACCATCACCGCTTATTAAAAGTCCCTCACCACTTGCATAGAGAAGAAGATAACCATAGGCTGGGATTGAAAGACCTAAAATATTTAAACTATGACTGCCAATAAAATCCTTTATTTTATAATTAGAAAGATTTATACTATGAATTCCCTTATTAAAAATCTCAATAAATTCCTCATCAAGGTCATTATAATTGCCATTATTATTGTGATCAAAAGTCTGAGGATCGGGCAGGAACTCATTTATCACAAGGGATGTCTCAATTGGGGTATATGTGGTGCAGGAAGGAACATTGGAAATTAATGACCAGTTTGAATCCTCATCTGCGGTCTTGAGGGCAAAATAATAATGTGTTCCAGGAAGGAGTCCAGTGACAACAAAAGAATCAATCTCACCCGCATTTGATGGTGGTGGTTCACCTGTGCATTCATTTGCAGAATAAAAATTGGTCTCGGTTATGGGAAATAGTGCAAACCTTATATCATAATAACTTGCCCTGCCTGAATTTCCATCATCTCCAGGTGCGGTCCAGTGGAGTTTTACATAACTCGTTCCCACACTGGATATCGCAAGATTATTTACCGGGGCAGGTGAAATTGTATCTGGTGTAAGGGCAGTTAAAAAATAAAAATAGTAATCACCACCAGGAATGCCATTATTATCCCCATCAAGTCTATTACCAAAGCGGTCCCTTATTGTATCATAGACCCAGACCGAAACCGTCTCACCAAAAGAAAAATTATCATCCGGATTGAACTGGACAACATAATTTATACTATCGTAAGATAACAATCCTGAATGGCTACCTGATGAATTACCAAAAATATTAAAGGCAGAGGGAATTAACGTGGAGGGGTCAATCGGCTCATTGAAATAAACCAAGATATTTGTGCTTATACCGATATTCGTATCACCATTTGCAGGATAAGTGCCGGTAATTATCGGTGGTATTGTATCAATATAGTAAGAGATTACCTTTACCGAATCAAGCCAGAAATTACAATTTGATGTCCCTATCGAGCCATTGGGTTTATCTTCAAATCTGAACCTGATTCTGCATGTCGGGAATGTATCATAATTTCCAAGGTTTAAGCGCGCAGTTCTCCATACATTTGTGTCTGAAGATATATCAATTTTCAATAAATTGTTCCACACTATTTCGTTATTCGTTATTTCAACATACAGGGTATCATCCGATCCCATATTATTATTCGCAAGGGAAAATCTATACCAGAAAAAAAGGGTCTCAGGACCATTATTGGCAGTGAGGTCTATCAACGGAGTTAATAAAATTGACCAGCCGGTCCTCATAGTATCAGATGGGTCATAGACACGCTGTCTCACCTGATACGAATCTGGGAATGCAGTTCCGTAAGTAAAGCGATACCAGGTAGTCATATTCGGACCTGATTTTAATGTATCCCAACCTGGTGGTGGAAATTGGGGACTGGTAAAACTCTCAATCAGAACCGGGGTTTGATTAAAGAGTAATAATAAGATAAATGCCACCCATTATTATAATTTTAATCCGCCAAAAGTCAAGCCATTTGATTTTAAAATTAACGCTTGACTTAGGGCTAATTCTGGCTATAATAAAATGATTATTATTTGGAGTTCAGGGTGTTTTATTGTAATTAAGTGTTCCTGGCAAAAAATTTTATAGTGCATTTTTCTCTTGACTTTTTTCAAAAATTAAATATAATTAAAGTTTAGATTAGTTTTTATATATAGAGTTTTTTAAACTGAAAAAGGAGGATTTTTTATGGCAAAGGCAAAGTTTGAGCGAACCAAGCCGCATGTGAA
>DAIRCK010000034.1:0-24349 GCA_036796695.1 bacterium | reverse complement strand
GTTATTTACAGAATAGTTTATGCTAATCAATTTAAAGATGTGGGTAAACCTCAGTATAATTGCTGATCATTAGCTCAAAATCAAAATTTGTATGACTTTGCAACATTTTTCTGCCTGCCTAAAAAATGTTGCAAAATTTAAACAAAATTGTTTAAATTTCAACAATTTTAAAAATATTTTAAACTACAAATTTTGTCCGGTATTTGACTCCAAGGTGCCATAAACCGAGCGGGATATAAAATCCCAGAAGCGCACAGATGGTGGTAATGGTTATTATGAACCCGATTAAAAAGGGTCGGGATTTATATTCAAATATTATACTATGCTTTCCCTCCGGAACATATACTGCCCGGAATGTATAATTTGCACGGAGCATTCTTTCTTTTTTTCCATCAACAAAAACCTGCCAGTCAGGATGCCAGTTATCTATTAAGAGTAAGAAACCAGGATTAGGGCAATTAGTTTCAATCATTATCCTGTTTGGCTTATATTCCTTTATGAATGCATCATATATGGGCAATCTCTTGTCAGGATGTGGAAGATCCACGCTATCTTCCAGGACTACAACTTCCCTTGGATTGAATCCTGGAGATTTCATAAAATCCAGAATTTTTTCTGCAGGCAATACCACATAATCGGATACGATACAGGCACGGTTCAATAAACTATCATTCTGATATACGGTGTGCTGATAGCCCTTATATACAGGTCTGTATCTTGTGAGATAGTTTTTTATAAAGATAATAATACGCTGGGAATTCTGGTCATATCCTGATATATCTTCAGGAAGGTTTGGTGCGATTATATATTTAAGATTTAATAAATCAACAAACTTTGGATACTGGATAAGATTCTGGGGATTGAACATCACACTCATTCCAGCACCGATCAAATCCTGATAACGCTGAATAGGATTGGCAATATATCCACCTGCGCTCTGGATATTGTGGTATAATAGATAAGAATCACGGTCATGTTCACCCCGTGAACCATATTGAAATGGAAAGACGCGATAAACTCCTGTATCGTTTTTAAGAAATTTAATAATATCATCAGATTTATAATACTCTTCGGGTGCCGGACCTACTGGTAGATATTTTGCCATAACCGGAATTTGATGGAACAATGTAATACATAGGAAGATAAAAGTAGTCGTTGAAATGCGGATTTTTTGATTCAATGATAAATAGGTAAAGATAAGTGTTAAGGCCATAATGATAATGCTTAGGAGGGCACCACTATAATAAGATGGTAAATTTCTTTTAAGATATGCGATCTTTTGTCCTGCCTGTGAATTTGCCAATGCTGGTGCAATTAAGAATAAAATGATGATGAGTGAAATTAAAAGAATCACACCCGTAATCATAAACTTCTTCTTATCAATTTTTTTCTGGATCATTATTTCTTCAAATCCTATTGCACCTATTACAATCATACTGAAAGAAACGAGATAAAATGCAAGGCTTGGCGCGCGCATCAATTTGAATCCAGGGATGAGTTCATAAAATAGGCGATGGACAAATGATGCACTGCCAAAACAATAAAATAATGCGACAAGTCCGGTTATGGCGAAGAATTTTACATAACTTTTTTTCCAGAAAAATATTATGGCAAAGAAGCCAAAGATCAAAATTATTACACCAAAGAATTCGGTATGGAGTTTGAATGGATTACTACTCCAATAATTCTCTAAAGCACCGGAAAAGTTATATACAAAAAGGTCAAAGATTTCAATCGGCGGAAGATTCCAGCTTGAGGCATAATCATATCCCTTTTCAACGCCCCGGGCAACGGTCTTCATTCCGCCAAGAACCGGTAACCAGATCATTGCCATTAAAAGAAATATAAGAATGATAGTAGCAAAACCATATCCGAATATCTTTATAAAATCTTTTTTCCCAAGATTCTTATAGTTGGTTATCATAAAATGTATCACATAAACGATCAGGACGATGAGGCTATAATAAGTGAGCTGAAAATGCCCCTGATAAAATGCAAGGGCGATAAATATTCCGAGAAGAATGAAGTAATTTATCTTTCTAATAATCAAAGCCCGATGGAGAAAGAATAGTATGAGACCGAATAGTGCAATACTTGCTGCCCTTCCTGTATGCCCGGCCTCAGGTGTGGTTGCAAGATTACCTGCCCATTGATAGACAAAAGCACCAATGGTTGCTGAATACTTTGAAACACCGAGTTCTTTTAAATAAAGATATATTCCCAATCCCGCGCTGAAGAATAGAATGATAAAGATCAAAGCGTGGACGACCTGGGGTGGAAGAATGAATTTTAAAAGGGCAAGCGGTGCTAACTGTCCACCAACCGGTGCTCCGAGTGCAGGAAAGCCACCAAAGACCATTGGATACCAGAAGACAATGCCACCATTCTCCTTTGCATATTTTTCAAATGGATAACCATCAAGGAGATAATCTGAACCAGAAATCATTTTATCTGCAGATAAAAATTGAGCAAAATATATTAATGGAATCAAAAATAAAATTATGATTATGACTCTATCCCAGTTTTTTTCTAAGAAATTATCTTTTTCAGATTTTTGTTTTTCTTTTTTCGCCATTAAACAGAGTATAACCAAAACCCCTGTTAAGTCAATACTGGTTATTTTCTCCTGACCCTTGACTTTTTGCGTTTTGAAATTATAATATATATGGATAATTTATGGAAAGGCGAGGCTCAAATCTTTATCAGGGATTAGGTGTTAGCACAAGTATAATGCATTCACTCACTTACTATTTAAAATTGCTGGAAATGCCGAATATTGAACTTGAAGCTCTGGTCAGACAGGAACTTGATACGAATCCTTTACTGGAAGAGATTGAAGAAGAACCAGAACAGGAACTGATAGAAAATGAGGTTAATAAAAATAAGAACGAAGAGTTTGATCTTCTCGATTTTTATGCCCGGGAAGACCTTTCTAATTCCTCAGATTATTCTGAAGAAGAGCAATTAGACCTTTTTGAAAATACACCTGCCCAGAATGACAAATTATACGACCATCTAATAAAACAGGCAGAAAGAAAATTTTCAGGTCGGGAACTTGAGATTGCGGAATTGATTATATCAAATATTGAGGAAGATGGTTATCTTACAATCTCTCCAGAAGAATTAACCAGTGAAGGATATACCTTAGATGAGATAGAAAAAGTGCGCAAAGAAATCCAGACTTTTGAGCCTGTGGGCTGTGCCTGGAGGGATGTGCGCGAACCACTCCTGGCTCAATTAAAACAACTTGGTTATGCACCAGATTCAGTTGAATCAATCCTCATAAGGGATTATTTAAAGAATCTGCGCACAAGAAATTGGAAAGAATGCCTTGAAATTTTGAATATTGATGAATATCGACTCAATCAAGCAAGACAGGTTATAATGAAACTTGATCCAAAACCTGGTTTACAATATTCCAGATCTGATTCCCCATATGTTTATCCCGATTTTATAGTTTACTGGCAGGATAATGAACTCAATGTTCGCCTCAATGAGGAGAACCTACCGAAGATAAGAATAAAAAGAGAATATCTTGAAAAAATTAATAAGAATAATGATGATATTGAATTTATAAAACAGAAATTAAGATCTGCTTATAATTTGATTCGTGCTATTGAAAAACGACGGATTACCTTGAGTAAGATTACAAAGGCACTCCTTGATTATCAGAAAGAATATTTTCTCAATGGTGATAGTTTTTTGAAATCAATTACAATTGTAGATTTTGCCAAGCAATTAGGTGTGAATCCTTCAACGGTTTCAAGGGCAATTGCAAATAAATACCTTGAATCACCAAGAGGAATCCATAAATTAAAATTCTTCTTTACTGCACCCTTGGGCACTACAGACAAATCTTATATATTTGATAAAATTAAAGAGGCAATTCAAAACGAAAACAAAAGTTCTCCACTCTCTGATGTTCAGATTGCCAAAAAACTTGCAAGAATGGGTATTATCATATCACGCAGGACCGTCACTAAATACAGAGAAATGTTAAACATTCCACCCCATAATTTGCGTAGAATGTAAACTTTATTTTCATTCCTTGATTTTTATACAAAAGTTAGTATAATTTAAATAAAGGAGTATTTATGCAAGGATATTATAGATTTCCAAGTATAAATAATGACACAATTGTTTTTGTCTGTGAAGATGATTTGTGGATTGTTTCGATAAAGGGCGGTATTCCCCATCGTTTAACATCAAATTTGGGTAGAATTGGAAATTGTAGTATTTCTCCTGATTGTGAATATGTAGCATTTACAGGTAGGGAAGAGGGTAGTAACGAAGTATATTGTATCCCAATAAAGGGTGGCACCGCGAAGAGAATTACTTTTCTTGGTGCTAATACCTTTGTTCTGGGCTGGACAAAAGATGGCGAAAGAATCATATTCGCCAGTGATACAGGCCAGTGGTATCCAGGTTTTACTTTCTTATACACTGTCAGTAGAAATAAAGATATACCGCAGATGATTAAAGTGGGTCCAGCACGGAGGATTTCCTATGGTCCAGAAACAGGGATTGTCATCGGCAGGAACAATTCTGACCCAGCAAGGTGGAAGAGGTATCGTGGTGGAACTGTTGGTGAGATATGGATTGATACAGAAGGAAAAGGTAAATTCAGAAAATTGATTAATATAAAAGGCAATCTAACTGACCCGATGTGGATTGGAAATCGGATTTATTTCATATCTGACCACGAAGGGATAGGTAATATATATTCCTGCACACCACAGGGAAAGGATTTAAAGAGGCATACTAATCATAAAGATTTTTATGTGCGCAATGCCAAGACCGATGGTAAGAATATCGCTTACCATTCCGGGGGTGATATATATGTCTTTTTCACTGAAACCGATGAAGTTAAGAAGATAAACATAGATTATCGCAGTCCCAAAGTTCAGACCCAACGCAAGTTTGTTGATGCTGGTAAATACCTTGAAGATTATTCAATACATCCTTTGGCTAAGAAGGTTTGTATTACAAGCCGGGGAAAGGTCTTTTCATTGCCGAACTGGGAAGGAAGTGTTGTTCAGAATGGAGTAAAAACCGGAGCCCGTTATCGCCTTGGTAGGTGGCTATACGATGGGAAAAGGGTTATCGTGGTTACTGATGAAAAAGGTGAGGATTCATTAAAGATCTATCGTGAAGATGGAAAAGAATCTGTAATACTACCCATGCTCGATATTGGTAGGCCTATTGAACTTGAACCATCACCAAAAGAACCGATTGTCGCACTCACAAATCACCGTAATGAATTGATAATTGTTAATTTAAAATCAAAGAGGCGACATATTCTTGATAAAAGTCCATTTCGCAGGATAAGTGGAATAACTTGGTCTCCGGATGGTGCCTGGATTGCCTATTCTTTTCCTGATTCAGAAAGGACACTTTGTATAAAGATTGCGAATGTGGTTGATAAGAAGACCTATTTTGCAACGAAGAGTGTGCTCAATGACTTTGCACCGAGTTTTGACCCTGATGGTAAATACCTTTATTTCCTTTCTACAAGGCATTTTGATCCGGTTTATGATAATATGCAATTCGCACTCGGCTTTCCTGCACATATAAAACCTTTTCTCATATTATTAAGAAAAGACCTTCCTGACCCATTCAGGTATACAAAACCAGTGCCACCCGCAATTGATACAGGAACTCCAGAAATTAAAAAGAAGGGTGAGAAGCCTTTAAAAAAGATAAGAATTGACCTTGATGGTCTAACCGACAGGATACTGCCTATACCGGTCTCGCCAGGAATATATAAACAGATCTGGGGAATAAAGGATAAGGTTTTATTCAGTAAGTTTCCTATCATTGGTGGAAAAGAGGAGTGGTTTACAGGTGAAGTTCCTGCTAATGGAACACTGGGATTCTTTGACTTTCGGGAACAGAAAGAAGGCGTTATCATCACCGGTATCAGTGATTTCAAAGTTTCCCAGAATAATGAGGTGATTATTTACCGCACAAAGAACAAGTTGCGTATAATAAAACCGATTGAGAATGTTGAACAGAAACTTGAAAAACAGACACCAGGTCCAAAGAGTGGATGGCTTGACTTATCAAGGATAAAACTCCTTGTAGAGCCGGTTCAGGAATGGAGACAGATGTATCGTGATGCCTGGAGGCTCCAGCGCGACCATTTCTGGACAAAGGATATGTCTGGAGTGGACTGGAAAAAGGTTTATGAGAAGTATCTGCCATTGCTTGAAAGGATTGGAACCCGTTCTGAATTCTCTGATTTAATCTGGGAGATGCAGGGCGAACTTGGAACATCCCATGCCTATGAATGGGGTGGTGATTACCGGGAGGAACCAAAATATACCCAGGGATTTCTTGGTGCAGACCTGATTTATGATGTCAATAAAAAAGCATATCGTATTGCAAGGGTAATAAAAGGTGATCCATGGGAACCGAATGCACATTCTCCATTATTAGGGCCAGGGCTCAATATAAAAGAGGGTGACCTCCTCCTTGAGATAAATGGTATCCCACTAAATAGGAATACCCAGCCCGGTGAATTACTTGTGAATCGTGCCAATAGCGAGATATCAATCACAGTATCAAGTCCGAATCGGACTAATAAGAGGACATTGCAGATAAAGACCATTTCTGATGAGGCACCTGCCCGTTATCGTGAATGGGTGGAAAAGAATCGGGATTTTGTGCACAGGATGAGCAAGGGTAAGATTGGTTATGTCCATATACCTGATATGGGTCCCTGGGGTTTTGCTGAATTTCACAGATACTTTTTGAGTGAAGTTAAGTATACAGGTTTAATCGTTGATGTGAGGTTCAACCGTGGTGGACATGTATCCCAGTTATTGCTTGAAAGGCTCAGAAGGAAGAGAATAAGTTATGACATAACAAGATGGGGAAAACCAGAACCATATCCATATGAATCGGTCCTTGGTCCAATTGTAGCAATTACGAATGAATACGCAGGTTCTGATGGTGATATATTCAGCCATGGATTCAAACTGTATAAAATAGGTCCACTCATTGGTAAAAGAACCTGGGGTGGAGTTATAGGTATCTCTCCTTATTACAGACTTTCGGATGGTGGTTTGACGACCCAGCCTGAATATTCATTCTGGTTTTTTGATGTGGGCTGGGGTGTTGAGAATTATGGAACCGAACCGGATATTGAGATTGAGATAACTCCCCAGGATTATATTAAGGGTAAAGACCCGCAATTATTAAGGGCGATAAAAGAGTGTTTGCGCCTTATAAAAAAGACAAAGCCCAGAATTCCTGATTTTGGAAAGAGACCGGTATTAAAATTGCCATGGGCATAAAAAATGATGCCCCCTTTTCAGGGGGCATCATTATATTTTTTAATATTTACTCAAGGACATAGATATTTCGCTTTTCGCAAATTTCCTTGAGTTCCTTGGGCCAGACCGTGACACTTACCTCACCGAGGTGAGCAGTTCTCAGAATGTACATATATGTCCTTGATTGCCCGATACCACCACCGATGCTCAATGGAATCTTATCGTTCAATATAGCCTGATGATAAGGTAATTTAAGAAAATCAAGTTGACCGGTAATTTCAAGTTGTTTCTTCAATGTTTCTTTTGTAACGCGGATACCCATTGAACTCAATTCATGCCTTCTTCGTGTAACTGGATTCCAGACAAGGATATCACCATTCAATCCATGCATTGGTCTGCCATCTTCAGAAACCGTTTCTGTGACCCAATCATCATAATCCGCTGCCCTCATTTCATGGGGATAACCGTCTTTTAATGTCCATCCAATACCAATGATAAATATCGCTGGATATTTTTGCAGAATCGCTGTCTCACGCTGTTTTCTTGGTAAATCAGGATACATATCAAGGATATCTTCGGCATGGAGGAAAGTGAGTTCTTCAGGGATTGGTGGATATTTGGGGTCTTTGAGTTCAGGCCAGTTTTCCTGGGCAAACTTTGCTGCACCATATATGACCTTCCAGATCTTCTTTACAATTTCTTTTAAAAACTTCAAATTGCGCTCTTGTGGTGTAATCACCCTTTCCCAGTCCCACTGGTCAACATAACAGGAGTGGTCATGGTCCATAAAGTAGTCCTTTCTCACTGCCCTCATATCAGTGCAGATGCCTTCACCTGGTTTACAACCAAACTGGGCAAGTGCCATTCTCTTCCATTTAGTTGCTGCCTGCACTATCTGTGCCTCAATCGGTTTTTTCAAGCCCAGCCCGCATTTGAACTCAATCGGTGTCCTTGAACCATCCCTATCAAGATAATCATTAACTCCGCTCTCTTTTGTAACAATCAATGGCACTTGCACCATAGTAAGGTTTAATTCTTTACATAAATTCTTTTCAATATATTCTTTTACTGCAAATAACGCCTTCATCCTTTCCAGAGGTGGTAGAAGAGGTTTATAATCATTGGGCAATATCTTTTCAACCTCTTCATAGGTGCTCACGCCAGGACCTGCAAGGTCTGCTTCCTTACCTGTTTTCTTAAGTTTCGTTGCTCCTTTTTTCGGCATTTTTATCCTCCTTTCTTTTCATTGTATCTGGAATGCCTTTGTTTTATTAAAAATATTTCTTTAAAGAAATTTCCTGATTCAAAATCATCGGATTTTACTATGTTATATTATCCACAAAAAAAGCAAAAAGTCAATAGCAATATTAACTAAGTAAGAACACTTAAAATTATGAAATTCATTTAAACACTCTTGACACGGAGTTTTTTTTAAGTATAATTTTGTTTCTATGAGAAAGGAGGCTAATGCCAACAATAAATCAGTTGATTAGATTTGGACGAAAAAAGGTCGTCAAAAAGAGTCGGGCTCCTGCATTGACCAGTTGCCCGCAAAGAAGGGGTGTTTGTACCAGGGTCTATACAACAACCCCAAAGAAACCGAATTCTGCCTTGCGTAAGGTCTGCAAGGTCAGAATGACAAATGGATATGAAGTTACTGCCTATATCCCTGGTGAGGGGCATAACCTTCAGGAACATTCTATTGTTCTGGTGCGTGGTGGCAGGGTTAAGGATTTACCAGGAGTGCGTTATCATGTTGTGCGCGGAAAATACGACGCTGCCGGTGTTGAGGATAGGAAAAAGAGCCGTTCGCTTTATGGGGTGAAGAGACCCAAGGCTGCAGCAGCATCATAAGGGGGTAATATGGGTAGAAGAAGAAGGGCGACGATTAGAAAGATACAGCCTGACCCGAAATATAATAGCGTTCTTGTGAGCAAGTTTATTAATAACTTGATGTGGGATGGAAAAAAGAGCATTGCCCAGAAACTTTTTTATGGAGCGATTGAACGTATTGAAAAGATAACAAAAGAAGATGGACTTGCGGTCTTTGAGCGGGCACTGAATAATGTAAAACCAATTCTCGAAGTCAGACCCAGAAGGGTCGGTGGTGCAACCTATCAGATTCCGATGGAGGTAAGACCGAATCGTAAGGAGAGTCTTGCGATAAAATGGATAATCCAGTCTGCAAGGGAAAGACCAGAACATAGAATGGAAGAAAGACTTGCTCAGGAGATCATCGCTGCAAGCAGAAATGAGGGAAATTCAATAAAGAAAAGAGAAGAGGTGCACAAAATGGCAGAGGCAAATAAGGCATTTGCTCATTTCCGGTGGTAATATGGATTTTAGAAAATTAAAAAGTTCGGCAAAGATAGTCGTTAATCAATGTTTGGGAATTAAAAATGGAGAAAGTGTTGTCATAGTTACTGATAAACCCTGCAAAAAAATTGGTGAAGTGCTCTGGGACGAGCTTCCCGACAAAAAAAATTCTTATTTAGTAGAAATCACACCCACTGGTGGACATGGTAAAGAGCCACCACCAATCATTGGTGATATTCTAAAAAAATGTGATGTCTTTATCATACCAACGAGTTTTTCACTGACTCATACGCAGGCGCGTATTAAGGCAACGAAATCAGGGGCAAGGGGTGCAACAATGCCTGGAATCACTGCTGGTGTTATGATACGCACATTGAATGCTGATTATCATAGGATTGCACGTTTAACAAAAAAAATGGAGGTATTACTTACAACGACAAACGAGGTTTTAATTAAAACCGGCAAAAATGAACTCTATTTAGATATATCTTCGCGAAAGGGCCATCCTGATACTGGAATCATCAGAACCCCTAAAAGTTTTTCCAATCTCCCAGCGGGTGAAGCCTATTGTGCACCACTCGAAGATAAATCTGAAGGAAGGGTTGTGATTGATGGTTCATTTGCACCATTTGGACTTCTCAGGAAACCCGTCATCCTTACTTTAAGAGCAGGTAAAATTGTGAAACTTGAAGGAAACAAAAAATTTGAAAAAATATTTGATGAGGCTGGTGAGAAGGGTAGAGTCCTTTGTGAACTGGGCATCGGAACGAATTATAAAGCAATAATAACAGGTAATGTTCTTGAAGATGAAAAAGTAATGGGAACTATTCATCTCGCGTTTGGCAACAACTTGGGTTTTGGTGGGAAGAATGATGCAAAGATACACCTTGATGGTGTAATTAGAAACCCCTGGGTCTGGTTTGATAATAAGTTGGTAATAAAACAGGGTAAAATTCTCATTTAATCTTTGACTTGGATACTTTTAATAAATTTTTTCATAAACCTTCCTGTTGCAAAGATTAATTTTGAAGGTAACCATTCCACTAAAACAAGAGAACTTTCTCAGGTAATCCTTTCCCAAAAAAATGAACCATTCAGCGATTTTAACATTATTCAGGATGTAAACAGGATAATCCGTTTTTATTATAGTCGTGGTTTTTTTGATACAAAGGTGGACCCCGTAATAAAAGAATCAAACGGAAATATAGAGATTGTTTTCAAAATTTTTGAAGGAAATAGACCGCGCATAAAAGAAATTAGATTTTTAAATGGTGAAAAAAAATTAGATAGATTTCTGGAAGTCGAAAAAAATGCATTTTATATTCAGGAGAAAATAAAAAAATCTGCAGACCAGATGGAGACATACTATAAAGATATTGGATATGCATTTGCCCGGGTAAATGCACGGAGTATTCCTGATTCTGGAATTTTGATTTTTGAAATTCAAAAGGACAATATTTACTATATAAATGATATTTTTATTAAGGGACTTAGATTCTGCAATCCCTCTGTAGTGCGCAATGAGATTGAGATAAAATCTGGTGACATCTACAGTAAAAAGAAGGTTCTCAATAGCCAGTTACGCATCTACCGCCTGGGTTTTTTCAGCACCGTTGATGTTGATATGATTAAGATTTCTGATGAGAGATTAGATCTTGTTTTCAATCTAAGGGAATTGAAATCCAGGATTCTCAACTGGGGAATTGGTATTTCTATTCCATTGAGTTTTATCATTTCTGTCGGTTTTGAGGAAATGAATCTTTTCAATATCGGGCATCGCTTTAAAATTCAGCCTTCCTTTAAGATAAACATTAAAAAGGAATGGGAGACGAAAATTGATTGTATCTATGCAATTCCTTATCTTACAGGTTTGAGGTTAAGTCCCTCAATCCTTCCTTTTTACTGGTATGAAAACAAGGAGAATTTTAACAGAAAATCTTGGGGCGCTGAATTTAGAATTTCAAAACTTTTCACAGAGAATATCCAGGCAAATATTGCAAACAAGTATAAATATGTAGATATTGATATGAAGACACAGTTGCCTGATACATTTTCCGGGACAACGAATAGTGTAAAATTTCAATTGATGGGTGATTATCGCAATGAATTTTTTAATCCATCTTCAGGTATATATTTTGTTCCTGTCTTAGAATATGCAGGTGGCATACTGGGTGGTTCTAATCACTATATTCGTTTTGAAACAGAAATCAGATATTATAAAAATTTTCTCTTGAGTAAAAAAAATATCATTGCCCAGCGGTTGAAATTCGGGATTATCATCCCCACGGACGGTGTAAGCCATGATGAAAAATATTATCTTGGTGGGCAGTATAGTCTGAGAGGTTATCCTGAGAAATCGATTGGGCCGGATTCATTACAGGATGAACATTATGGAGAAGTTTTGTTCAATTTTAATATAGAAGACCGTTTGACCATTTTTAAAAATCTGGGTTTTGTAGTATTTTTAGATATGGGTTATCTTGATAACCGGGATCAGGTCTTCAGGTCTGATTTTTTTAAAGTAAGTACCGGCTTGGGCATAAGATATTATACACCAATTGGACCAATTCGTGCAGATTTTGGTATACCGCTTAAAGATAAGGGTAGAGAATTTTACCTGGGAATTTATCACATCTTTTAGACTTATGAAAAAATTAATTATCACCGCAATTGTAATTACAATAATTATCATCGCATTGATAGTTGTTATCAATGTAGTTAACTGGGGTGTGGTTGGTGTAAGGATATTAAATAGATTAACCGATTATAAAATTTCTTACGAAAACATTGAAGGGAATATATTTAAGGGTTATACAATTCAAAATTATATAATAAAGATATCTGCCACTGATAGTATATGTGGGGAGAAGGCACAGATAAGTTATCGATTTTTACCGCTAAGTTTCCGCCTTCCCACAATTTTCGAGTTGAATCTTCTCGATCCCAACATATATATTAATGAGAAAAAAGGTGGAAAAAGTGAGGGAAAGTTCGATATTCCAAAGTTCAATCTTTCGCTCCGTATCAATATAAAAAATGGAAGAATAATTTATGAAAACCGTAAGAAATATGAAGTTCAAAATATCTCCGGATTAATTTTCATTGATTTCTTGGGAAAGAGTCTTTACCTTACTACGATGAATTTAAGTTTGAAAAGTCCTGATGTACCACTGCAGATCTACTCAGCAAATCTATCTCTGAACATTACTTCTGAAAAATTTGATTTCAGGTCATACCAGATAAAAGGAAGGGGAGTAAATCTGCAGGGAAGCGGTTTTTACATTCCTGAGGAAAGAAATCTTTTTCTCAGGATTAAATCGGGCAGATTAGAACTGAATGAAATTGGTATATATAAAGGGGCTGTAGATTTAAAAGGTGAGGTTCATTCGATTAATGGTAAGATACTGCTTCAGATCCAGGGCAACGCATCGGGAATTGATTTTATAGAAAGAGTGAGTTTTGAATCAAATATACTTGGGGATACAACTGTTATCAATTTTTTTGATGGTAAGGCACTAAATGGCAATTTTTCTGCCCAGGTGAAAATGGTCAATATAAAGGATTATGTAATTGAGACAAATTTCAGAAATATAGATGTCGCAAAATTTTTCAACTCAAATAAGGAAATCCTTTTAAGTGGAAGACTTGGTTATAAAGATCAAAAGTTCTTTGGTGTAGTGAGTTCACCCATAGAAAATGGGTTTGCCATAGATACACTCTATATTTCGGGTAATCATAAAAATAATCAGATATTTATCGATACATTACTTATAAATGAAAGGGATATGAATATATCAGCGACTGGAAAGTTATATCCCGATTATGACATTGGTATTTCAATTTATTTATTAGACCTTAAAAGGTTCAATAATTTTTATCCAGTAAATGGCTTTGTATATGGGAATATTAACCTTAAAGGAAAGGTCAATGAACTTGCGAAAACAAATTTTAATGCAGATTTAAAAATTGATGATTTTAGTATCGATGATTTTTATTTAAATGATTGTTTGATCAAAGTTGAAGAATTCGTCTGGAATGATAAAATATCGAAGTTAATTATAAATGCTGATTCCGCAGGGTATAAAAAATTTTATGTTGATAAAATTTCCTTCAATTTAAATAAAGAAAATTTTTCAATAAATGCAATTCATAATAATGATACACTATTCTCAAATGGAAAATTATTTGCTAATGGTAAGGGAACTATCGATACATTTATGATTGTATATCACAAAAGGAATATATTCAGCCTTGAACCTATTTCATTTGACATTTTTAATAAAAAATTAAGCCCGGTCTATTTAAAATTAGCAAGTGGTTTATTGTTTATTTCTCTAATTGAAAATAAAATTTCTATATCTGATATTGACCTGGAAGATTTTTCTAAATTATTAGGATTGAAAGAGCAGATAAAAGGGCGATTGGTATTTAATCTTGAAAGACATCTACTTTCATTAGATGTTGATAGTATTTTTTATCGTGGTTTAAACAATGGAAAACTTATAATCAGAGGTGAATATCAAAAGGATAAAATAAAATTAACCCGTCTGGATATAAATGATGATAAGAACCAAACCCTCAATGCATATGGCGTATTGTCATTGAATGATTCAAAATTTAATGTAAAATTTAAAGATGTAGGACCATGGGTTTTTCCTTTTTTGAATTCATTTATGGAAAATCCTGATGGATTGATGAGTGGCGAGTTAGAATTTGAGGGTGATTTAAAAGAATTTAAAATAACTGGTGAAGCAGAAATAAATAGCGCAAGTTTTGGGATAAATATCATATCAACAAAATTTGATTCTGGATATGCAAATGTTAAATTTACTGGCAATCAAATAATCTTTGAATCAATGAAAGCACAGGTCTATTCAGGTAGCCCTTTACGCACCGGTATCAGGAGCTGGGCAAGTGGAGGCGGGATTGTCAAATTAGAACCAAAGTTTCGTGTGCGGAATCTGCGTTTTGACTTTAGTTTTCGAGATGCACCAATGCAGTATCAAAATTATGCCTATGGGATAGGCTCAGGAAATTTTTCTATTAGTATGAAAGATGAGATAATGTTTTACAATGGAAATATTAATATAAAAGAAGGGATAATACCAGTTGAGTTTGGAACATATCTTGAATCAGGTGCAGAAGAAGAGAAAAAGGAGTGGCGAATGAATCTAAGATTGAGTGGTGATAGAAATATCTGGCTTCGAAACCGTGATGCCGATATTGAATTTGGTGGTGAGGTTTATATCATCAAAGAACAAACACCACTCTATGTTTCAGGGAATCTCGAGACAAAACGGGGAAATTATTACTGGCTCAACCATATCTTAAAAATCACAAGTGGTAAGATTACATTCATTCCCCAGGAGGTGATTGATCCGGAACTTGATTTCTGGGCAGAGATGAATACAAGGGAAAGAGACCCTGAGACAAATCAGGAGATCAAAATAATCCTGCATTGTACGGGCAATATCTCTGAACCGATCTTTGAATTTTTTTCTGAACCCCCTAAATATAGCGAGCAGGATATTTTAACTTATATGAACCTGAATATCACCTGGCGCGAACTTGAATCAATGAAGCAAGGTGAATATGTTGGCACGGTTTTACCAAGGAGTGTCCTTGCCTGGCTTGAGAGTGATGTCTCAAGGAGATTGCGGGCTTATACAGGACTTGATTATTTCCGTGTTGAGGCACCAATCTTTCAGCCTCAGGAAAAGACAAAACTTACGGTGGGGAAATACATATCAAGGAATCTTTTTATAACCTACACCTATGATATAACCTCCTTTTCCAATGAATTCAATGTTGAATACTTCATTGACGACCGGAATCAAATTGTAATAAAAAGGGATGAAATTGGTGAATATAGACTACAGTATCAGTATCGGATAAGGTTTTGAACAAAAAATGCGGATTTTGCGTGTTCTTGACTTTGACAAATAGATATGTATACTTAAATATTATGGAGGTCAATTTGCGTCAATTTTTTTCTCTTTTATTCTTATTAAGTATCTGCTTTGCAGGTAAGGTGGTTATTACAAAAAATAAAACATACAATCCATCAAATACACCTGCAGCAAACATAAAAATAAATCTGGTCAGTCCTAAAGGGATAAAGACAGTTTTGCCAAAACAATTGAAAACAGCCCATTTCTTTAAGGAATTTGGTCTTCCCAGACCTAAGAAAGAAACAAGACTGCAGAATCTCCGGATTCTTATCTTGAGGGCTGAATTTATTGAAGACAATGATTCACTGACCACGGGCAATGGTAAAATGGATTTAAAAGGATTTGGTTCACCATCTGATGGACTTTTTTATGATCCACCCCATACAAAGAAATACTTTGAAAGACAGATGGATTTTTTACATAATTACTACAAGGCAAACTCATTTGGACATTTTAATATCAGTTATGTGGTGAAGCCTGACCGGCCTACAGATAGTTATCAACTTCCCCATAAGATGTCATACTACAGTGGTTTTGACCATTATGACCCAAAGACCGGTATTGTCTGG
This sequence comes from bacterium, assembly GCA_036796695.1. Lineage (GTDB taxonomy): Bacteria > Hydrothermota > Tepidihabitantia > SM23-42 > JAOAFX01 > JAOAFX01. The sequence continues at coordinate 8,236 of DAIRCK010000034.1, read as the reverse complement.
TTCAATACATATGCAATGGAGATGGGAATGGTGAGGATTGTTGCAGATGCCATTGCTGCTGCAGACCAGGACCCAACCATTGATTTTTCTGATTATGATGCGATAATCGTGTTTCATGCCGGAACTCTATTACAGACCAGTATCAATTTTTATAGATTCCGGGATATTCCATCAGCCACAATTCCACCGGGTGCATTAGAATACTATCTTGGTGTGCCCTATATAATTGCCAATAATGGTCAGGATACAATCCGGTGTCCGATAAGTTGTTTATCAGAAATGGCGAGGGTTGATTGGTATATGGTTGGAGCATTAGGGACGACTGTGCATGAATTCGGTCATATACTCGGTCTCCCTGATTTATATGATATCACAGGCGGGTCAAATGGTGTTGGTGCATTTGATTTGATGGGCACTGGTGGCTGGGTTGGAATGCCTGATGCCGGCGTGCCAGAAGGTTCAATCCCAGTAAATCTTGGTGCCTGGTCAAGATACTTTTTTGGCCATTATACAAATGACCCGGTCTGGGTTGAGCCTTTGGTCGTAACAAGTCCAGAGAGTTTATTAACCCTGCGTGCAAGTGCAGTTGATACCACACAATCAGGGATTGCAAATCAGACAATGATAAAAGTTCCTATTTCTTCAACCGAATTCTTTTTAATTGAAAATCGTCAGCAGGATATTAAACAAAAGGATACGATAATCATTGATGTTGAGGATGGAGTCCCGGTATATGTTGATAATGGTGAGTTTGATTTCTTTTTGCCTGGCAGTGGTATTTTAATCTGGCACATTGATGACAATGTGATATATGCAAACTATGGTTATAATACAATCCAGATAGACCCAAAACACAAAGGCATTGATGTGGAAGAGGCAGATGGAGTTCAACACTTTGATGCCTGGGTCTATATAGATTCCATTGAATATTATGGCTCAAAATATGACCTGTTCTTTGTTGACGACTCCAATAAATCAAACCACAAATTCGGACCTTTCACCAATCCCAATTCTGATGGTTATTTTGGGAAGTCTTTGATAAATATTGAGGCCCTTTCAAAATTAGATACCCTGATGAATATTTCGGTAAACTTTGATATCTATCAAAAAGGATTTCCGGTCTCATTACCAATTAGAAGGCAGATCCATTCTCTGAATTATGGTGACCTTGATGGTGATAGTGATATTGAGATAATTGCCACCACAAAGTATGGCAATATCTATGTCTATAATCACGATGGCACATCCTATGGCTCAGCTATAGTGGATACAATCACGACCTTTACTGCAATTGGTGATGTTAATGGTGATGGTGCAGATGATATTATCTTTGGTTCAGGATTCAATCTGAGGGCACTGGATGGCAAAACCTTAACATCCTTACCGAATTTTCCATTCAGATCTGAAGGGATAATCCTTGGTGCACCACTCTTGTTTGATATAAACGGTGATGGCACATTAGAAATAGTCGTCGGTTCTGAAGATAGAAGATTATACTGTCTTAACCGTGATGGCACAAATATTTCCAATTTCCCAATCTATCTCAACTCCTGGATTTATTCCACACCCTGTGTCTTTGATGAGGCAGATAAAAAAATTGGTGTCCTTGGTGCGGATGGCAGGTTCTGGCTTGTCAATAAAAACGGCGTCATAAAAGAATTTACCGATTCCCAGCACAATATGCTCACATATTCATCGCCGGTGGTTGGTGATATAGACCGGGATGGAAAGCCTGAGGCAGCAATAGTCAATGGTTATGGCACATTTTATATCTATGGAGAAGATTCCTTGGAGCAGAAATTTGAGACCTGGATTGATACGGTATTTTATTATACACCTGGACTGGCAGATATTGATAATGATGGCTATCTTGAGATAATCTCACCGAATAGTAGTAAGACTTTATATATCTTCAATCGCAATGGAACGATTGAAAATAATTTTCCGTTAATGACAGATGAATATATCCTCTATCCGCTTCTTATTGCCAATCTTGATACAATCTTTGGTGAGGAGATCGTTTTTGGTTTGGGCCCGAAGGACTCTTTGAGTTCAGGAAGATTAAAATTGGTCTATGATCGGAATAGAGAGTTTGTCTTTTCACCGTTATTTGGTGAGGGTGGGTTTTCTTCACCGGGTTTTGTTTTTGATATTGACAGGGATGGTGATTTAGAACTTGCCTGTGGAAGTGATTCAGGAAGGATTTATATCTGGGATTTTCCAGGTAAAACCACCTCCTGGGCTGGTTATATGAACTCCAATAAAAATTGGGGTAGATATACAGGAGTATATTCTGAGCCCAGGACATCAATCGAACTCCTTGGTTCATTTTATATCTATCCTTCACCAGTGAAGAAGATTGGAACAGTCAGATTTTATCTTTATCAGAATGCAGAGGTGAAGGTAGATATATTGGACATCACCGGGCATAAGATTGGTGATATAAAGGTATCCAATCCCACACCAAACGAATATAATGAGGTCTATTTTGATTTCAAGAATCAATCCAATGGTGTGTATATACTAAGAGTTGAGGCAAAAAATTCCAGCAAAAGAGAAGTGAAATTCAAGAAATTTGCTGTGTTGAAATAAGGAGGAAAAGTGGCTTTGGGTTTGACATTGATAATATTCCAGGCGATGAATCCCATCATTGCCTCGGCGATAATGCCGGGCTGGGGTGAGTGGATTTTGCATAAAAAGAATGAAGCGCGGGTATTTTTTGTTATTGAGGGCTCAATCTGGGTTTCGTACTATACGTTCAACTATTTCGGACATAAATTTGAATCTTCTTCAAGGATCTTTGCATTTGAACATGCAAATGCGAATCCTTTGCGTCAGGATCAGGAATATTATGATAATCTTGAGTATTTCAATTCATCTGATGATTACAATCTTTTGGTTGAGCGGGATGCGAGTTTGTATTATCCGAATGATCCGGCGAAACAGCAGGAGTATATTCAGGAGCATTGTTATTTTGGTGAGGATCAGTGGCGATGGGATACATTAACAAGCAGGAATTTGTACTGGCAAAAGAGGAAGACCGCGCGGGAGAATTTTCGTCGTGCTACATTTATGACCGGGTTTATGATTATCAACCGTATTGTATCGGTGATAAATGTTGCGGTATTCAAACAGGAATCAGGTTTTGGGCTTGAGGCTGAACCAGGAAGAATAGGGATAACTTATAAATTCTGATTTCCTTAAGTACAGTTATTCAATACTCTATAATTGACACCCTGATAATTTTCGGTATAATTTAAAAGTGCAATCAGATATTTTACTATCAGTTATCATACCAGTATATAATGAACGGGATAATATTGAAAGATTGATTCAGGCGGTTAAAGATATTGATTTGAAAAAAGAGATAATCATTGTTGATGACTATTCACAGGATGGAACAAGGGAATATCTGAAAGATATGCATGATGTTAAGGTTTTTTTCCATGAAAGGAACATGGGAAAAGGGTCGGCGATAAGGACTGGTTTGAGATATGCAACTGGTGATGTGGTCATAATCCAGGATGCGGATTTAGAGTATTCGCCTTCGGATTATTCGAAACTCCTTGAGCCGATAGACAGGGGATTTACAAAGGTTGTCTATGGTTCACGGATTTTAGGTAAGGGAAAATTCTTAAAAAGGAGTTATTTTGCAAATCGTGTTTTGACCCTCCTTACCAACTTACTATTCAATGGTCATATCACTGATATGGAGACCTGCTATAAGATGATTGATAGAAGGTTAATGCAGAGCCTTAATCTCGTTTCCTCACGATTTGAAATTGAACCTGAGATAACCTGCAAGTTATTAAAAAAAGGGATAAAGATATTTGAAGTTCCGATCAGTTATGCAGGTCGGAAAGAAGGTAAAAAGATTGGTGTAAAGGATGGCATCCAGGCGATATGGAATATTATGAAATGGAAACTGAAGAAATGAACTTGCTAAAAATTCTAAACAAATTCCAATCTTCAAATATCAATTTCTCAAGCAACTTTTGGAATTTAGAATTTGATGTTCGTTTCGGATTTCGGATTTCGAATTTCGGATTTACCCAGTGAAGGTTCTCTTTGTCACCACTGCCTTTCCAAGATACAAAGGTGATATCATAACACCCTGGATGGTTGAATTGATTGAAAGGTTAAAAAGGCAGGGCATAGAAGTTTCAATATTTACTTCCTCTTATAAGGGATTAAGAAATCAGGTGTGGAATGGAATGCCTGTACATAGATTCAGATATTTTTTTAAAAAATATGAGAGATTGACCCATGAAGAGACCGCTGTAGATAGATTCAGCAAGGGTGGTTTCAATATATTATTGAGTTTTTTGTATGTTATTTCTGGAATGATCGCCATTGCCAGATTATGCTGTATTAAAAAATTTGATATCGTCCATATCAACTGGCCCTTTCCCCATATTTTATTCGGTATTACGGCAAAGGCAGTATCCCGTTGTCGTGTCTTTGCTACATTCTATGGCTTGGAAATCCGCTGGTTAAAAAAGAAATTTCCATTTATGGTAAAGCCATTTTCCTGGTTGATAAACCGTGCTGATGTAATTACTGCAATCTCTAATCATACTGCAGGAGAACTAAAGGGCATTGTCAAAAAAGAGATTCCAATCATTCCATTCAGTATCACGGTTGAATCACGGAGTGCAGAGGTTGGAGACCAAAATTTTATCCTGTTTGTTGGAAGGCATGTTGAGCGAAAGGGTGTCCATATTTTAATTGAAGCATTCAGACAGATTTACAAAGAAATTCCCCACAATGTGGTAGTTGTTGGCGATGGTCCTGAGAGGAAAAGATGGGAAGAGATGGTGATAAATTTTGGACTGAGTAATAGAATAAAATTTACCGGCTGGGTTTCAACCGAAGAATTACAAAATTATTATAAAAATTGCAGTTTCTTTGTCCTGCCTGCTATTTATGATAAACATGGTGATACTGAAGGACTTGGTGTGGTGATGATTGAGGCAATGAGTTATTCAAAACCGGTCATTGCCTCAAATGTCGGCGGAATAACAGATGTGGTTATTGATGGTTATAATGGAATTCTAGTCAAAGATAATGACCCTCAGGCACTTGCCATAGCCATAAAAAGACTTGCCCAAAACAAAGACCTGACTAAGAAACTTGGTGAAAATGCAAAGAAGAGTATTGACGAAAGGTTTAATTGGGATAAAATAGTGTCTAAATTGATTAAGATTTATGAAGCAGATAATTGAAGCATTACTGATTGCTACTGACGTACCGCTCAGTCTTGAGCGGATTGCAGGGATTATTAACTGTTCTGAAGAAGAGGTAAAAAAGAACCTTGAAATATTAAACGAAGAATATAAACAAACCGGTCGAGCATTTGAGATAAAAGAGGTTGCCGGCGGTTTCCAGATTTATACCTTGCCTGAATACGCAGATTATGTGGGAAAGTTAAAACAGAAGAAAGAAAAGCTGTCAAAGGCAGCACTTGAGACATTGGCTATAATTGCCTATCACCAGCCCATAACCCGCGCTGAAGTAGAAAAGGCAAGGGGTGTAGATTGCTCTTATATTCTTGAAAGTCTCTTAGAAAAAGGATTGATAAAGACCTGTGGCAGATTGCCTACACCAGGAAGACCTATAAAATATGCAACGACCAATGAATTTTTAAGATATTTTGGAATCCGTGATTTGAGTGAATTGCCAAGAGAAGAGGATTTTGCTGAGCCTGCAATTGAGACCCCGCCGAGTTCCCAACCTGTTCAGGAAACAGGGGTTGAAGAAAAACAGAAAAAAATTGATGAAGAGATAGAAGAAGAATTTAAAGACATCACAGATGATGGATAATTGTAACGAAAATAATGATTATATCGGCGTTGGAAACGTCTCCTACATTTTTTCTATATGTCGGAAGGTTTCTGCTTTTAAAAAATGCTGATTTTTTAAATTTTAAATTTTTATGGCTATTAAGGAAGAGATAAAACAATTCTTAAAGCATTATAATATTGAAATTGTTGGTTTTGGAAATATTCCTGATAAGATAGAAATACTTGAGATTAATCATAGGTATCTCAGGGCAATAGTATTCGGTTATCAAATCTCAGAAGGTGTTTTGAATACAATAAAGGATTCTCCTACATTGATTTATAAACAACATTATAAAACCGTAAACTGGCTTTTAGACCAGACTGCTTATCATCTTGTCCGGTTTATTGAAGATAAAGGTGCACGGGCAATTGCTATTCCTGCATCCCAGACTGTTGACTGGCAGAATCAAAAAGGGCATATATCACATAAATTACTTGCTGTAGAATCGGGTTTAGGTTTTATTGGAAAGAGCGGTCTGTTGATTAATCCTCAATATGGTGCAAGGGTTCGTTATGTCTCTGTTTTGACCGACCTCGAATTTGAACCAGATAAGAAGGTAGTTGGTGATTGTGGTAATTGTAAAAAATGTATTACATCCTGCCCTGCTGGTGCAATAAGTGAGCAGGGTGTGGATTTAAAAAAATGTCTGGTGAAATTGAAAGAGTTTGCAAGGATGCCAGGAATTGGTCAGTATATCTGTGGTGTCTGTGTTAAAGTATGCGATGGAAAGATCTAATCATCCCCCTTCATTAATAAAGGCATAATGGCTGAGATTAAAGAACCACAAAAGGTCCTTGCCTTTGCCGGGGTAATATTTATCAAAGATTTTGATATTGAATTAGCACTTGGTGAATTTAAAGGATTGCTCGGTAATGTAATAAAAAAGTCAGATATTTTACCATTCACACATACTGCATACTACAACAAAGAGATGGGAGAAGATCTTTTAAGGCAATGGGTATTGTTTGAGAAGTTGATAAATCCAGATTTGCTTGTGGAGTTGAAATATAGGAGTAATGAGGTTGAGAAGAATTTTTTAAATGAAAATGGTGGGAGAAAGATAAACATTGACCCGGGATTGGTATCTTTGAGCAACATCATCCTTGCCTCAACGAAAAATTATTCCCATAGAATATATCTTAATAAGGGAATATATGCTGAGGTGACCCTGATTTATAAAGACCATCAATTTAAGGCATTGGAATGGACCTATCCTGATTATCGTGAGGAGGTTGCATTAAGATTTTTTAACGAGGCGCGCACAGTCTTAAAAAATTTTAAAATAGGCTGATATTCAGATTAGTGGATATAATTAATTATGAGTAATGAAGAGTTTGAAAAGATCGTTAAAGAATCTCTTAAGCAATTACCCCAAATTCTAAGGCAGAAACTAATAAATGTAGAGATTGTGATTGAGGATGAGCCAATCCTCCAGAAATCACTACTCGGTCTTTATCAAGGAGTTCCGCTTAAGAAAAGGGGATTCTGGTATGGAAATGTCCTTCCGGATAAAATCACCATTTTTAAAAACAATATTGAGCGTTTAACCAGAGATGATGATGAAATAAAGAGGCTTGTTTATGAAGTCTTACTACACGAAATCGGCCATTATTTTGGATTTGATGAGGAAGATTTGAGATAAATGGCAGAGGATTGACGAAAAAATGCATTCTTAAAATAAGATGATTTACCCACTTCCAAATTTTTTGAATTTCACCATCTCCAAAACCGTTTATTATAAATAGCAAAAATTTTACATAAATTATTCATACTAACTTGAATCCAAAGATAAAGGTTCCTTAACATTAACATTTACACACTACCCCGTCTTTTGTCAAAATAAAATCTTACCCAAATTGAAATAAGATTTTTAAGAATAATCAAGTTAGAATTGATTGATTTAGTCATCTTCATCATCCTTTGGAATTGGATTATATTTCTCTTTATATGCCTGGTCAAGTTTTTTCTGTAAGGAATGGATCCTCTGAAGCAACTTGAGATAAGAAAGCCCAGCCTTTCGCTCACGCAACTTTTGTTTCTTCTCCTCACTCACATCCAGTGAACGCAAAACACGATTGTAAGGCGTATCAATATCATAAACTTTATGCACCTTACCACCCACCCGCACCCGCCTCACTAACTTCATCGTCGGAATAAAATAATTGTGTAACTGCGAAATCAACGGCAACAGCTCTTTTAAAACCCGAAACTCCAAATCTGTATCATAACGCCGATAACCCACATAAGACCGAATCAAAGTAAAATTCCGACTCTCCACCACCGGATTGTCATTTTTACAATACGGCCGTGAACGCACTAACCTTATACCCTTTGCCCCACAATAAGCCATAATCGCCAAATTGATAATCTCCGAACCACTATCCGGATGCCG
>DAIRCK010000033.1:0-26976 GCA_036796695.1 bacterium | reverse complement strand
AAGCTTTAGAACATTTTTTATGTCCCTCTATTAACACAACTCCAGCACGCCTTCAACCTTTTCGCTACTCTTCTTACTTTTTTGACCAAGAAACTAATCTTTACCACCTTTCCCAGCGCTACTATGACCCAGAAACCTTTTCTTTTCTCTCCAAAGACCCAGCCAAAGCTGATGGTGAAGAAAGCACTTATCAGTATTGTGGAGGAGATCCAGTAAACAAGGTTGACCCTTCAGGCGGGTGGAGTGCCGATTTACATTATCGGATGACTTACTGTATTGCTCGTAGAGCTAGGTTTAAAAAATGGACAGCTTTGATAGTTGCTCGTGCAGCTTGGTTTTATGATTGGAGTACCAGCCCGGTGTGGCACTTTAACCCATGGGCTCGGTGGATAAGCTATAGCTTTTTTTATCGCGCTGTTATGCGAGCTTGGAGTGGAAAATTTATTTCTCCTTTATACAATCTCGGATACGCGTTACACTTGATCCAAGATTCGTTTGCCCATGTTGGACCTTTTTGGAAACATAAAGCTAAATGGGACAACCCAAAGTGGAAACCCCATCGGTATCGAAATGCTAAGAGGGCGACAAAAAATTTGCTCATTATTTTTAAACGCTCTATACCCTGGCACTTAAGGAAGGTGTATTGTTATTAGTATTTTTTGGGAAAGATTTTTTAATTTTTAAATGCGAGTTTTAAAACTTTAAAAAGGAGGCAAATTGGTAGTTTTAGAACATGGTTGGTCAATTTCATTGGTTTTTCTTGTGCTTCCTTTATTCTTTTTTCTCAATCTCGTTTCAGCTTTTTTAAATGCTTTTTTAATTCAAAACTTTCGCCTAAAGTTTTGGCAAGCATTATTTATACCTTTTCTCATCTGGCTTTTGACAATCTTGCTTACCAGGAGATGGTTAGGTTCTGATTACTCAATTTTTCTTGCCTTTTCTAATCATTTAAACTCACTTTTTGTACCAATTTTTTTTTATTTAATACCGCAAATTTTTTCAATGATTATCTTAAAATGCCTAAAAGCTTGGGAAAATCAAAATGTTCTTTTAGGGCTTTTCGCTATTTCGATTTTGTCTTTTCTTTTAATGTTTTTCCTTAACTTCTTTTACAGTCTAATTTATAGCTTTCTCTTTAGTATAGGTGTAGATTAATTTAGAAAGAGCTGGGGTGTTCCACTTTTGAGAGTTTAAATCCTCTTCTTTTATTTACACTCGAACGCCCGAAGTCTACCTCTCTTTTTCTTTTAGAAGCTAATCAAATTACCACTACCACTTTTGTCTATGATGGCTTAAAATTACTTCAAATGAGGGCATTGGAAAATAAAAACTCTTTTTACTTTTTTGACTCAGAAACTTCCCTTTACTACCTTTCCCAGCGCTATTATGACCCAGAAACCTATTCCTTTCTTCTCTCCAAAGACCCAGAAAAAGCTGATGGTGAAGAAAGCACTGGAGAAGAAAAAAAGCTTTTAGAATGTCAAAGAGATACTTATCCCGTTTCCGCTATCTTTTTGAAATTAAAAACCCAAGCGAGTTAAGGCTTGTATGGAGAGCGGCAAGGTAGAAAGCAAGGAAAAATTACTTTTTAAAGCGAAAGGCTCCTTAAGTTGTTGGAGTCGTATTCCGTACCTTTTTCTTATAGTACTGTTCTCGCAATTCTTGGGTTTTTTTCTTGGTGTGGCTTTTGAAGTCATAATTCACTTTGAACAATACAAGCCTATTTCGATCAAAGAAATATTCTTTTTTTGCTTTATTTTTGGCCCCATTGTAGCCACAACTTTAACTGGATTCTTGGCAGAGAAGATGAGAGGGACAGATTTCAATAAAAGGAGGCTCTTAGCTTTCTGGTCTCTTGACGTGGTTGTAGGATATATTTCAGGACTGCTAATGACCTATTTTATCGTATCCAGACCTCGGTTTGCTTCTTATGGCGATTTAATAGAGAAGTCTTTCCTTGTTTTCTTATTAATTTTTTTCTTATATATTTCAGTGGACTTACCACTAAACTTAATTCGTGAAAAAGCGATAAAAGAAAATATAATTTACCTCTTTGCTCTATGCGGCGCATCTTTTGCCTATTTGCCTTATTTTTTAGGGTGGATGGAAGGGAAAAAAGTCGGCACCTTAGATTTTAAGGAGGCTGCTGGAATAGTGCTACCGTTTCTTTCTGCCTTCTTTATTGTATTTCTCTGGATATTCCTTTCCCGATTTGCTCGCACTGTAAAGGAAAAAAATGGAACTTAACCTTTTAGTTCCTTTCCAAACTGACTTGTTTAAACTTAAGAAGTATTTTTCTGACTGGCATTTGAAAACTTCTCTCTTCAATGGCAAAAACTCGGAAATTGTTAAAGTACACCGTTTAAAGGAAGAAGCGATGGCACCAAAAAAAGGGGGCTTTCTCATCGCCTAAAAATCTTTCGCCCAACTCACTCAAAAAGATACCTCTTATTTACAGGTAACTATCTAAAAAACTTGTTTCAGCAACCAAGAATTAAGAATAGAGTGGAAGGGCTAAATCACGAAGCTGCGCTCTTAAAAACAACAGAAAACAGAAAAAGGATTCTAATTTTGCTACACCGAGTTTGATAAAATACTAGAAAAAGTGTATGGTAGGGATAATTTTATATCAAACAGTTTTTCAAAAACTTAAAAGAGAGATCGTTGACTTGCTATCAAAAAAAGAGATAAAAAGACAGCGTCAACTATTTTTCTGTTTTGAAAAAAATGAAATTAGTGAGGGTCCAATATGAAAGAAAGAGACCTAAACTTTGAAGACAAGTTATGGAAGGCAGCAGATAAATTAAGAAAGAAGGTTGAAGTTCATGAGTATAAATATGTTGTTTTAGGGCTTATTTTTTTGAGATATGTTTCATTTGCCTATGAAGAAAAAAGAAAAGAAATTGAAAGAAAAGAAGCAAAAAAATTCCCTGAGAAATTTAAACATCAGGTTTGTGAAGATAGAGAAATTTATCAGGCTAATGGAACCCTTTATGTTCCAGAATCTGCTAGATGGGATTATATAAGAAATAATGCCAATCAGAATAATATTGGAGAGATTATTGATAAAGCAATTGAAACTTTGGAAAATGAACATCCTGGACAATTAAAAGATGTAATTCCCAAGATATTTTCAAGAGTAAATCTTGACCACTATGAACTTGCCTATCTTGTAAATCTTTTTTCAGAAATTCAATTTGATGATGGGCATTTAGGAAAGGACATATTTGGAAGGATCTATGAATATTTTCTTGGGAAATTTACCGAAACAGAAGGGAAAAAAGGTGGAGAGTTTTATACTCCGCGTTCTTTGACAAAACTTATTGTAGAAATTTTAGATATAAAAGAAGGAAGAATCTTTGACCCTGCCTGTGGTTCAGGGGGATTTTTTGTTTCAGCATTAGAGAAACTGCAAAGGGAAGGTGTTGAAAAAGAAAGATTATCAATTTATGGCCAGGAATCAAAAGAGTTTGTCTGGAAAGTCTGCAAGATGAATTTAGCAATAAGGAATGCTGAAGGTGATATAAGGTGTGGAGATTCCTATCATGATGACAAATTTTTTGATTTAAGAGCAGATTATGTAGTTTCTAATCCTCCTTTTAACGATAGCGAATGGGGGAGGGATAGAATAAAACCGAATGACCCGAGATTTAAATATGGGCTTCCACCTGAGAACAATGCAAACTTCGTCTGGATACAGCATTACATATATCATCTTGCACCAAATGGTAAAGCAGGTTTTGTAATGGCAAATGGTGCCTTGTCAGGAGGAAATCAGGAAGGAGAGATAAGAAGAAAGATTATTGAAGATGATTTAGTCTATGGAATAATAGCAACACCACCAAAGATGTTTTACACAGTTTCCTTACCTGCATCTTTGTGGTTTTTAAGAAAATCAAAGCCCGAGCATATGAAAGGAAAGATACTTTTTATCTATGCAAAAAAGATTTTTAAACCAATTTCAAGAAGACAGAATGTTTTTACTGAGGAGCATATAGGAAAGATTGTTGAGAAATTCAGAATGTTTGAAAGAGGAGAATCTGAAGATAAGATAAATGAAGTTGGCTTTGCAAAGGTTGCTACAATTGAAGAAATTGCCAAAAATGGCTATGTATTAACACCTGGAAGATATGTGGGAATAAAATTAGATGAGGAAGACGTGCCTTTTGAAGAGAAGATGGCTGAATATTCAAAGGAGATGGCAGAGTTATTAAATAAAGAGGCTGAATTAACTGAAAAAATCAAAGAGGTATTTAAAAATCTCGGTTGGAAACTATAATGGAGACACAGAACAGGGTTTACCAGACCCAGAATTTAAAGAAGAGATGGGCGGTTTTTCTGTGAGGTTTTATAAGGATATTTATACAGAAGAAAATTTACGAAAGATGGGATTGAACGAAAGGCAGATAAAGGCGGTAATGTATGTAAAGAAAACGGCAAAAATAACGAACAAAGAATATCAAGAAAATTTTGGAATAAAAAAGAGACAAGCAACTGACGACTTAAAAGTATTAGAAGAAAAGGGAATATTTGAAAAAGTAGGAACTACGGGAAAAGGAACTTATTATGTCTTTATGTTTTAAAGAAGCAGCAAAGGGGCGAAACGGGCGATAAAGGGGCAACAAAGGGGCAATAGTCTATGCTCAAATTTCGTTGGGAAACTGAATTTAAGGAAACAGAGATTGGTGAGATACCGAAGAGGATATGTAGTGTTATGCCTAAATTCCACTGAAAGATGGAATTTTTTTATCGTTTATCTAAAATAGTTGTGGCATTTATAAAACTTTATAAAATTTAAATAAAATTAAGAATGAAAGATAAAGATAAACATTTTTTAGGTCATAGAGAAAGACTTAGGAAAAGATTTGAGAAATTCGGTCTAAGTGCATTACAGGAGTATGAGATTGTTGAACTTTTATTGACATATGTCCTCCCACAAAAAGATGTAAAACCAATTGCTAAAGAACTATTAAATAAGTTTGGTTCAATAAAAGGTATTTTGGATGCGGACGAGGATGAATTAAAATCAGTAAAATATATAAAAAACAAATTCGTAACCTTAATTAAACTTATAAAAGAAGTAAATATAATTTACAGAAAGCAGAAATCTTTAGAAACTTCGCTTCCTGCATCCATTGAAGAAATTGTAGAATATTGCATTGAAAAGCTGGGGAATAAAAAAGAAGAAGAGTTTTTGGTTATATATCTTGACAGTGGTTTTAGGATACAAAAAGAAGAGAATTTTCCAGCAAAGGAATTTTATTTTTCTGGAACGATTAACAGAACTGTTGTTTATCCAAGAAAGATAATTGAAGAAGCACTAAAAAGAAAGGCTTATGCTTTGGTTATTGTTCATAATCATCCAAGTGGTATAGTTGAACCATCTGAATATGATAAAAACCTGACTAAATTGCTAGATATGGCTTTAAAACCTCTTGAGATAATAATTTATGATCATATAATAGTCTCAGGGGATAGTTATTTCAGTTTTAGAAAAGAAAAGTTGTTATGAATAGTATAATTAAAAAATTCAAAGATATTTTTCCTTCCTTGAATCAGAACCAGATTGAAGCAATTACTAATGTCGCTGGTCCTCTTCTCATTATTGCAGGTCCTGGAACAGGTAAAACCTTAACTCTTACGCTGAGAACCTTATACCTTCTTCTCTCAGATAAAGGAAAACCTGAAGAGATTATTTTAACCACCTTTACCGAAAAAGCATCATTTGAATTGAGAGATAGAATAAGTCAAATTTCAAGAAAACTTGGTTATGAGGGGGATTTACATTTACTAAAAATGGGAACTATTCATAATATATGTAATAGTTTTATTATGAAGTTTCTTTCTTATACACCATTAAAGAGAGGATACTCAATTTTAGATGAGCTCACACAGGTATTCTTTCTCTATGAAAATTTTGATGAAATAGTCCCGAAAATTAATGGAAAATTTTTAACAAAGTGGACTTCCAAGTGGAATGCCATTAAAAATCTGATTCCCTATTTAAATAAGATTACAGAGGAAATGATAGAGATAGATGTTTTAGAAAAAGAGAACAGTGAATTTTTAAATCAATTAGCAAAATGTTATAAGGCTTACCAAAAGAAACTTTTTGAAACAAATAGAGTAGATTTCGCCCATTTGCAGAAGATATTTTATGATTTGCTAAATAACAAAGACATATTTTTTAAGATAAAAACTAATATTAAATATATAATGGTAGATGAATATCAAGATACAAACTATATTCAGGAACAGATTCTCTTAAAACTTGCAAATCCTGAAAATAACATCTGTGTTGTGGGCGATGAGGATCAATCCCTTTATAGATTCAGGGGAGCAACAGTAAGAAACATTCTTGAATTCCCAAAGCATTTTAGTAATTGCAAACAAGTAACCCTTACTATAAATTATAGGTCTCACAAAAAGATAATTGAAAAATATAACAAATTCATAACCGCAATAGATTGGAAAAATTTTCGTTATAATAAAAAGACTGAACCAAATCCTGAACAAGAATTTCCGAATTATCCAGCAGTATTTTCAATCTGGGGAAAGGATGAAAAAGATGAAGCAAAAAGATTTGTTGACTTAATAAAATTTTTAAAAGACAACAAAGTTATTGTAGATTGGAGTGATGTTGCTCTTATTTTAAAAAGTGTCCGTCCTGAGTTCACAAAACATTACATTGAAGAACTAAAGAGCCAAAACATTCCTTATTTTTGTCCACGAGCAAAGTTATATTTTGAAAATGAAGAAATAAAATTGTTTATTGCTTGTTATGCGATTATATTTGGTTTTTATAAAAAAGGTGATTTTAAAAATTATTCTCACAAAGAATATATTGAAGATTCAATAAGATTACTTTATGAAAAGATAAATCCTGCATTACAAGACTATTTGCAGAGAAAAGTTACACAAATCCAAAATCTTAAAGAAGGTTCTCTTGATTTAACAATGCTTGACTATTTTTATCAACTTATTGCATATAAACCTTTTTCTGTATTTTTAAAGGATAAAAACAAATCGTACAATCTTTCTATTTTTTCAAAACTTATCTCCATTTTTCAAGATTACTATAACATTACACTTGTTACATCAAAAAATAAAGACAAAATTAAATTTTATCTTTTTGGAAGTTTTTTCAATTTTATTATGGAAGTAGGAATAGATGAATATGAGGACCCGTATAGTCCTATACCAAAAGGTTTTGTTCAAATTATGACAATCCATCAATCTAAAGGTTTAGAATTTCCAATAGTTTTTGTAGGGTCTCTTCATAAAAAATTTGTTGTTCAAAAACAGGTTGATAGAGACCTTTTACCATTTTCAAAAAGAGGGACTTTTGAAACAGAAGAACAGATGACAAAATTTGATAGGTTAAGACACTACTATGTCGCTTTCTCAAGAGCACAAAAATTACTTGTTTTAACCACTTTTCAGAAACCTCAAGAATGGTTTTATCCAATATGGGATGGCCTTGATCAATATCCTTATATTGAAAAAGAAATTCTTAAATCACAAAGGTTTAAGTCAAAACCTCAATTTGTACCCAAAAAAACCTATTCTTTTTCTCAGATAAATATCTATGAAACCTGTCCACAACAATACCTGTTTTACAAAGAATATGATTTTCAACCTTCTCGTTCAGCACAAGTTCTATTTGGTTCATTGGTTCACCATACTATAGAAGATATTCATAGAGCAATACTTGAAAAGGAAAACTTTACTACTGCTGATATAGAAAACTGGTTTGAGCAAAATTATAAAGCTTTACTTTTATCAGGATTAAGACCAATTTCTAAAACACAAAAAGAAGTAGCACTAAAGCAAGTTATAAATTATTACTATCAAAATAAAGACATTTTTAACCGTATTTCTGAAATCGAAGTAGATGTCTCCTTGGAAAAAGATGAATATATAATTGCAGGCAAGATTGACCTCTTATTAAGCGAAAGTGGTAAGTTTGAAATACTTGATTTTAAAACACAACCAAAACCAGAAAATCATAATCCCTTGATTGAGAGATATTTTAAGCAACTTTGCCTTTATGCCTATATATTGAAAGAAAGGTATAAAAAACCGGTAGAAAAGATGTATATCTACTGGACATCCGAAGAGAAAAGAAAAGATGCATTAATGGAGTTTAACTATTCAGAAGAAGATATTGATAAAATTGGTGCTTATTTTGATGAATTAGTTCAAAAAATAATAGCAGAAAACTATAAAATAGTAAATTTACCAGATACAGAAAAAGTATGCAAAGAATGTGACTTTAGGTTCTATTGTTCGCAAAACAATATAATAAAATTTAAAACAAAAGAACTTGAGGAGGTATAACTATGCCAAAGATAGATATTAAAAAAACTGAACTTGTATGGCTTGGAAAATATAATGATAATGGGGATTTAAACCCTGTTGAAAAACCAGGTCCTTATCCATTCCAGATAGTTGAAGTTATTAACAAACCACGAACGGGAAAGGAACAACCACAGCAAACTTTGTTTGAGATCTGGAAAGGTGAAGAAGGTGAAACTTTTGAAGAAGGTTGGAGAAACAAGCTCATCTGGGGAGATAACAAGCTTGTAATGTCATCTCTACTTGAAAAGTTTGCTGGCAAAATAAACTTAATTTACATTGACCCGCCATTTGCAACTGGTGCTGATTTTAAGTTTAAAATTCAGATTGGCGACAAAGCAGAAGAGATAACAAAAGAACATTCAATAATAGAAGAAAAGGCATATAGAGATACCTGGGGAAGGGGACTTGATTCCTATCTACAAATGATGTACGAACGGCTTGTTTTAATGAAAGAACTTTTAGCTGAAAACGGTTCAATCTATGTACATCTTGACTGGCATGTGGGACACTATGTAAAAGTAATGATGGATGAGATTTTTGGGTATGAGAATTTTATAAATGAAATAATTTGGTTTTTTAAAGGAACAACCAATAGTCCACGACAATATGCAGATAAACACGATACGATTTTGTTTTATGTAAAGAATAAAATAACTAATTATACATTTAATGCGGATGATATAAGATTACCATTTGAAGATTTATCGGCCTATAAACAAGATGAAGAAGGAAGATGGTATAAACAATGGACAAAAGAAAAAAGATATTATCCACCACAAAAACTAGTTGATGGGAAATGGGTATTGTTAGGTAAATATAGATATGATGTTATAGACGATGTTCCATCTATGGCTACTGCTCATGGAGAAGAATACTTGGGATTTGCAACACAAAAGAAAGAAGATTTATTGAAAATTTTTATCAAAGCCTCCTCTAATCCAGACGATCTTGTTGCTGACTTTTTCTGTGGCTCAGGTACAACCTTAGTAGTTGCAGAAAAACTTGGCAGGCGCTGGATCGGCTGTGATTTATCAAGATACGCAATCCATATTACCAGAAAACGCCTCCTTGATATAGAAAACTCAAAAGACCTGATGGATGAAGAAGGAAAAAAGAAATACGGTAAAAAAGCGCGACCCTTTGAAATACTTAACCTTGGAAAATACGAAAGACAACTTTGGCAAGTAAAAACCTTTACAAATAAAGATGAAAAGCAGGCATTATTTGAATATCTCGCCTTTATCTTAAAACTCTATGGAGCAGAGCCAATTTCTGGTTTTACACATATTCACGGAAAAAAAGGTAATGCCCTTGTCTATGTTGGTGCTGTTGACTCACCTGTTACAATTCAGGAGGTTATTGACGCTATAAAAGATTGTAAATCACAAGGACAAAAAGAATTACATATTCTTGGCTGGGAATGGGAGATGGGTTTAAATGATGCTATTCAAGAGATTGCAAAGAAAGAAAACACAAAATTAAAGTTAAGAATTATTCCAAAAGAAGTCCTTGATGAAGAAGCAGTTAGAAAAGGGGATATTCAGTTCTTTGAACTTGCACATTTCAAGGTTGATATAAAAACAAATAACAAAAAAGTTGAAGTTGAACTAAAAGATTTTGTAATTCCTCATACCGACCTCATTCCTGAAGATGTTCAAAAAGCAATTAAAAAATGGACTGACTGGGTTGACTACTGGGCTGTTGATTTTGACTTTAAAAATGACACTTTTACCAATGGATGGACTTCTTATAGAACAAAAAAAGACAGAACTTTAAATTTAAAAGCTACTCATACCTATGAAAAAGCTGGCAAATATAAAATCTTTATAAAAATAATTGACATCTTTGGAATTGATACATCACAAGTTTATGAAGTGGAGGTAAAGTAATATGAGTAGCAAAACTCCAAAAACTTGGGTTCAATACGATAAAACTCTTCCTTATATTGAAGATAGGGATCCTTCAAAAAAGCCAACATCACATTTAGTTAAGGATGGTGAAAATTCCTATAAAGTTATAGAGGGACGAAGACCAAGTAAGATGCTTCTTGTTAATAAATTAAGGGAAGAAGTTGACAGGTGGCGGGAAGATGACTACCCTGGGATTACAGATACTACAAGAGAACTTTTCTATTATTGGTTTTTCAATGACCACAGGGTAAAAAACGAGCCTTTCAAATATTGGTTCTGTCAGAGAGAAGCAGTTGAAACACTTATCTATCTTTTTGAGGTGAAAAAATATGACGATTTAGAACCAATAATAAATACCTATGCTGAAAATTTTAGAAAGGACCTTTTTAAAAATGCTGTTGAAATTGTTGAAGATATGGAAGGTAAAAGAAAACTGCTAAGATATTTTCCAGAACTTGACCAGGAAGGAGAACAAGACCTTCCTGAAAAAGGATTGTTAAGATATGCTTTCAAGATGGCAACTGGCTCAGGTAAAACCTATGCAATGGCTCTTATTATTGTATGGTCATATTTCAACAGGATAAGAGAAAAGGATACGCGTTATCCTGATAATTTTTTGATAATTGCACCAAATGTAATTGTTTATGAGAGGCTGGCAAAGGATTTTGCAGATAATAAAATATTTTATAACCTGCCTTTGATTCCTCGTTCGTGGAAACCTTATTGGCATCTAAAAGTAACTTTAAGAGAAGACGATTCTCCTTTGAATCCTTCAGGAAACATAATAGTCAATAATATTCAACAACTTTATGCATCAAGAAAGGCTGAACACTCCTCTGAAAACATAGTTGATGAAATTCTTGGAAGAAAACCACAGAAGGACCTAACGAAATCCCCAGAACTTCTAATTGATAAGATTAAAAAATTTAATAATTTAATGGTAATTAATGATGAAGCACACCATGTCCACGATGAAGAATTAGAGTGGCATAAGACATTGATGTCTATGCATCAATCATTACCAAATGGGATAAGCCTGTGGCTTGATTTTTCCGCAACTCCTAAAACCCAAACAGGGACATATTACCCCTGGATTATTGTTGACTATCCTCTGGCACAAGCAGTTGAAGATAGGATTGTGAAATCTCCTTTAATTGTTCATAGAGTTGACAGAAAGGACCCTGAAAACATAAACAAAGATAATGTTATCCAAAAATATGGCGATTGGATTACCGCTGCTTTGGAAAGATGGAAAGAGCATTATGAGGTTTATTCGAAAGTTGGGGAAAAACCTGTTTTATTTATTATGGCAGAAAAGAATGATTATGCGGACAGAATTACGGAAGCGATAAGGGAAAGAGGGAAAGATTTAGGATTAGAAAAACCTGAAGAAGAGGTTATAGTTATCCATGTTGCATCAAAGAGAGGAGAAGAATCAGAAATTACTAAAAAAGATCTTCCAAATTTAAGAAAACTGGCAAGAGAGATTGATGAACCAGATAACGAAGTAAAAATAATTGTAAGCAACATGATGTTAAGAGAAGGATGGGATGTTCAAAATGTTACTATAGTTTTAGGTTTAAGACCTTTTACTTCAAGAGCTCAGATTTTACCTGAACAAGCGGTTGGAAGAGGCTTGAGACTTATGAGCGGGATAAGTCCAGACCACACACAAACACTTGAGGTTATGGGAACTGAAGCATTTGAAGACTTTGTCAGAGAACTTGAAAAAGAAGGAGTAGGAATAAATACAGTAAAGACCCCGCCTCCTTTACCGGTAACTATTGCTCCAGAAAAGTCAAGATTGAAATATGATATTGAAATTCCGCAAGCCGACTTAAGATTTGTAAGGAACTATAAAAGAATTGAAGAACTTGAGCCTTTGAAAATTCCTTCACTCTACAATTCTGATAAATTGGATGAGCAAAGAAAAATCATATTAAAAATGGAATTCCCTGTCACTGAAACTGAAGTTCATCAAGTAGCAGTCGAGCCTGTACTTTCAATGGGTAAAGAACTTGTCTCACACATTACAAAAGAAGTGATGAAAAGAGGAAAACTCACTTGCAATTTTAATGTCCTTTACTCTGTGATTGAAAAATATATCTTAGAAAGATGTTTTGAGATTTCAATTAGTGATATAGAAAATGAAAAATTAAGGAGAAACTTAAGTGATATCACCATTCAAGAGGCAGTAATTGATTTACTGGCAAAAGAAATAGGCAAAATTTCTGTTGAGCAAAGAGAAGAGATAGCAAAATTGGGCAGTTTTAAACTTTCTTCCATTGAACCTTTTATCTGGAGAAGAAAACACTTAAGATGCGAAAAAACAGTGTTTAACTTTGTAGCAGTATATAATGATTTTGAAGCAGAGTTTGCTGAATTCCTTGATAAATCACAAGACATAGAAAAGCTTTCCGCCCTTGCAGATAAGTTTTCTATTGATTATTTGAGTTCAAGAGGTTCTATAAGATTTTATTATCCTGATTTTGTAGCAGTTCAAAAAGTTAACAACAAAAAAACTTATTGGATAATAGAGACAAAAGGAAGAGAATATGAGGATACAGATAGGAAAGATGCAGCAATAAAAAAATGGTGTGAAGATGTTTCAAAAGAAACAGGACAGAATTGGAGATATCTGAAAGTTATACAAACAGATTTTAATAAAATCAAAAGCAAATGCAACAATTTTAGCGAGTTGCTAACCCATTCTAAACAAAATTGATATATAGAACTCGGACATAAAAGGTCTTGGAAATCTTTAATACCAGAAGAACTTGCTCAACTTACTGTATCAGCCTATAATATCCTCGAAAAAGAAGAGCAAAAACAAAAGTTTATAAAGAATTATCTTGCCCTTAAGAAGATTTATGCCCTTGCAAGTCCCCATCCAGAAACTATCAAAATAAAGGATGATATAAAATTCTTTGAAATGATTAAGAAGATGATAATCAAATATTCAATGATAAGAAAAGAGATAACAAGAGAATTAGAATACGAGATTAGCCAGTTGATTTCAAAGAGCATTTCTGCTGAGGAGCCAGTGGATATTTTTTCACTACTCAAAAAAGAAAAACCTGATATTTCTATCCTTGATGAAAATTTTCTTGCTCAATTAAAAAATATGCCACAAAAAAATTATGCCATTGATTTGCTCATAAAATTATTGAATGACGATATTAAGACAAGAATGAAGGTTAATCGTTTTAGATACAAATCGCTTTATGAAATGTTAAAAAAGGCAATTGAAAGATACAATATAAAACTGATTGATACTGCTGAAATTATTAACGAGTTGATAGAAATTGCTAAAGAAATAAAGAAAAAAATAAACGAAGGTAAAAAACTAAACTTAACAGAAGAAGAACTTGCTTTTTATGATATGCTTTTAAACGAAGATGTATTTGAAAGTGAGGATGAGATAAAATATGTGGCAAAAGAGGTTATAAAAAGGATAGGAAACTTTGTAAGAATTGTTGACTGGAATAAAAAATCTACTTTAAGGGCAAGGATTAAAATGGCAATAAAAGAAATATTAGCAAAGGTAATGGAAGAAAGAGTGGAATACAAAAAGATTGATAATATCGCTTCTAAAATTTACGAACATGTAGAATTATTATATGCTGCATAATAGTTTCATATAAGCAAGGTATAAAACTAACAAAAGAGTCATCCATTAAAAAGTTCAACTTGTCAATTAGTTAAGCTAAATTTCTACCGGCCTCTTCCCTTTAACTACCTCATACCAAAAAGCAAGCTTTTCTGTCCGCTCTGAAACGCCCAAACAAATTCGTATTTTCAAATTTTTTTTCCAAATCTTTTTGGCCACATGGTTAGGAAAACTCCATGCTAATACATAAATGGAGAAGAAAGAGCCAGAGGCTTTCAAATTTTCCTGTTCCCTTTAAAAGAAAGGGTTAATTAAAAAAATCCCTATCCCTTTTGGGAAGATAAAAAATAAATAATTACTCAATTTCTTTGGTGACATAAAAAGAATTCCCTCCTAGTTGAAAAAGGGAGTAAGAAAAAAGAAACCTCTTAAATTTTTAAAGGGGATAGCGAGGATTTAGTAACCCTGAAATTAATAATTTATCTTTTTATCTTTTAAAAATCTCCCACTCATTTTTGAAAAGAAGAGATGAAAGTAAGATTTGAAAAAAGGTGAAAGTATGGTGCAATTGGAAAAGGAAGGAGCATTTTACATTTTATTTGACGGAATTTAATCCAGAGGGTATAGTTATAGGACTTAACTTTTTCTGGAGGAACGGTGGAAGAAAAAACTATAACTAAAGATTCAACTATTATGGAGGCTTTAGAAGCTAACCCCCAGGCGGCAATGGTTTTTGCCCGCTTTGGGATGCACTGCCTTGGCTGCTTGGTTGCTTCCGGAGAAACCATTGAGGAAGCAGCTATGGCTCACGGAATACCGATTGATGAGCTTTTAAAAGCCCTCAATGACCAGGAAAAAACTGAGTAGTTTAAAAGTAGCTTAAAGTGGTTTAAAGAAGCGGCGAAATTTTTTTTAATTTCAAAGTCAGTTACTTTAATTCGTTTAGCTATTTTTAAACAGCTTCCAGAGTATAGGGTATAATTAACTGATGATTAATCATGGTTTGTCCTTAGCTTTACTTAACAATGTTGAGAAAGTTATAAAGGGCAAGAGAGAAAAAATTGAAATTGCTATTCTTTGCCTCCTAGCCGAGGGACACCTTTTAATAGAAGACCCGCCCGGCGTGGGCAAGACAATGTTAGCCAGAGCGCTGGCTCTCTCTATAGGTGGTACCTTTAACCGCATTCAGTTCACCCCGGATCTCCTACCCTCAGATATCACTGGTCTTTCCGTATACCGCCCGGAAAAAGGAGGATTTGAGTTCTTTCCCGGCCCCATTTTTGCCAATGTTGTCCTGGCTGATGAACTAAACCGCACCACCCCTCGCACCCAATCTGCCTTACTTGAAGCTCTGGATGAAGGCCAAGTAAGCCTGGAAGGAAAAACTCACTTTCTGCCTCGCCCTTTCTTTTTGATCGCCACTCAGAATCCCTTAGAGTCCCACGGCACTTATCCTTTACCTGAAGGCCAGCTGGACCGCTTCTTGGTTTCCTTAAGCCTCGGCTATCCCGACCCGGAAGCAGAAAAGGAAGTAGTGGAAATGCAGCTTGTTGAACACCCAATTAACCTGCTTCAACCGGTAACCACTCCTGAGGAAGTGATTAAAGAACAGAAAAAAGTCCGGAAGATAAAAGTTGAATCAAGTTTGCTTGATTATGCGGTGGCAATTGTCCGAAAAACTCGCGAGCTACCCGAGGTAAACCTGGGCGTCAGCCCTCGCGGAAGCATCTCCCTAATTCGCTTGGCCCAAGCTGCTGCCTACTGCCAGGGAAGGGACTTTGTCCTCCCTGACGACCTGAAACAAGTAGCGCCTTATGTTCTTTCTCATCGGGTTTTTCTCAAGCAAACCTTGAGCAATAACAACAAGTTAGCCAGCGATTTAATTAAGGAAGTTCTAAAAGAGGTTGAAGTCCCGATTAATATGTAAAGTAAATAATGTTTAAAAAACGCCTGGGTCTTGTTTTATTAACCGCTTTAGCTTTTTACTTAATTGGAGTAAATCTTCAAGCTGGCTGGCTTTACTTTCTTTCCTTCTCTCTTCTTACTCTGATTATGGTTGATTTCTTTTTTGCTTTAAGCGGTAAAGGCGGATTAGAGTTTGCAAGAGAAACTCCATCTTTTGCTCGCTCGGATGAAAAAATCATTTTTAAACTGAAAATCAAAAATAAGGGAAGAGCTAAAAGGCTTTTAATAATTGAAGATGAGTTCTTAAGTGGCTCCACAAAGACAATTTTCTTCCTTTCCCCCAATGAAGAAAAAGAGCTAAAGATAGAAACCACTGCTCGAAGAGGTGTCTATGAAGGTGCCAGGGTGACCTATCATTCTGCCTTCCCCTTTCACTTTTTTGAGTTCAAAGAAAGCCTTTTTGTGCCTTCTGAGTTGAAGGTTTACCCTTCCTTTCCCTATCTTACAAACTTTCCCCTTTTAGAAGGTGGTTCGTTCCCTAAAGAAGTAATTCACGACTGGCGTAAAGGGAGCGGAACTGAATTTTTCGGCTTGAGAGAGTATCGTCCAGGTGATAGTTTTCGCAGTATTTACTGGAAAAAAACAGCTTCAGTTGGTAAGCCAGTAATAAAAGAGTTTGAAAGACTGGTTTCTACCAAAACTTTGCTTATTATTGATAATACTAAATCTGCTTATCCTCAAGGATTAATCGGCAAAGACGCTTTTGAAGAAACGATAAAGGCAGTGGCTGCTATAGCTGAATACTCGCTTCACTCTGGTCACCCGGTTGAGATAATTCAGGCCGAAGAAAGCGGTTT
Organism: bacterium; assembly: GCA_036796695.1. Taxonomy (GTDB): domain Bacteria; phylum Hydrothermota; class Tepidihabitantia; order SM23-42; family JAOAFX01; genus JAOAFX01. Next base: position 10,333 of record DAIRCK010000033.1, on the reverse strand, counting down.
AAAATATGAAAAAGACCTCGCCTGGGAAGAAATTTTAGATATTCTGGCCAGGATAGAGTTGACAGGAAACGGCTTTGAAAACTTGCCTTCTTTCCTCAGCCCTGAAGATGCTCATCAGAAAACAGTAGTTTTCTTTATCACCCCAAACTCCCGTCTGGACTTAAAATATCTGGCTCTTTTCCAGAAAGAAAGGAGCCGAGTTTTTATTTTCAGCCAGGAAACTCAGTTTAAAAAAGAAGATAAGCTCTGGAAAGAAAAACTTGCGCGCCTGGAAACAAAGAACTTCTTTATTTGCCGACATCAAAAAGGAGAGGTCAAAAAATGCTTACAAGAGCACTGGAGACCTACCGGCGTATCAGCCGCCCAACTCAGATAGAAAAATCCATTTCTTTTCGCCTGATTGCTTTCTTGGCAACAGTTTTAAGTTTCTGGGCCGTTTACTTTGAGGGTGGTCTCAACCTTGAATTCACTCTCTTTGCTACTCTAGGAACGGTGATTGGAAACATCGTTAGCTGGTATCGTAAAGAAAAGGATAACATTCCTTTAAAACTTATCCTGACTTTCCTTTTGATCCTGGTTTTTTTTGATTATTTAAATCAGCTTTCCCAAAGCTCACTTGACCCTCGCCTGCCCTTAGCTCGCTTTTTCATTCTTGTTCTGGTTCTTCACAGTTTTGATCTTCCGGCCTCCCGCGACTTGATGTTTTCAATTCTAAGCGGTGGCATCCTTTTAGGTATCGCCGCTGCTCTTTCCGTTTCTATGAGATTTGCCCTGACTGCTTCGGTCTTCTTGGTTTTAGCTTTTTTATCTCTCCTCTTAGAAAATCTTTCCTCTCTTAAATTTAAGGTTGATAAATTAATTTCCGGGGAAAAAACAAAAATTCTAAAATGGTCTTTCTCCATCTTGGTTCTAATCCTTCTTTTCTCTTTTCCCCTTTTCATTTTTCTTCCTCGACCAAGAGGATTTATTATTCGCTCTTATCCTTTTAAATTTTCCTCTCCTCTTAAGATTGCCGAAAACTATAATGGTGAAGTTTTCTCCCCGGCTTATCCTTACTCGCTACCCCAAGGGGCAAAAATTAATCCCAATTCTTATTTTGGGTTATCCAGCTACTTAAATTTAAATCTGCGGGGTAAATTATCTGATGAAGTCGTAATGTTAGCAAAAACCAGCGACTATGTTTTTTTTCGGGGATTAGTTTTTGACACTTATGACGGCAAGGGCTGGAAAATATCGGATAAAAATCCTCAGCAGTTAACCGTTGCTGAACAACCTTTCTTTGTCCCAGCTGAAGCCGGCTCAACCCCTGTAGCCCGAAAAGAAGTCATCCAAACCTTTTATGTAATTCGAGAAGTTTCTAATGTAATACTCGGTTCTTACGAACCTAAAATGGTTTATTTTCCTCATAACACCATCTGGGTTGATAACAACCTAGGAATGCGCTCCCCTTTTGTATTACCCAAAGACCTTGTTTACACTGCTGTTTCTTCCGTGCCCGTTCCTTTCAAAGCCGAGCTAAAAACTGTACAACTTACCGAGAGGCACCGTTACAACTTAAGACGATACTACCAGTTGCCAAAGATTTCGCCACGGGTGAAAAAACTGGCGGAAAAAATTACCCGCCCTTATAGAACTCAGTTTGAAAAGGTACTGGCGGTAAAAGAATTTCTTCAAAAAAACTACCGTTACAACCTTAATATCCCTCCCTTTCCAAAAGATAGAGAAGTTGTTGATTACTTTCTTTTTGATAAAAAAGAAGGTTTCTGCGAGCATTTTGCTACAGCTTTCGTGGTTTTGCTTCGGGCAGCTGGCATCCCCGCCCGCCTATCTACTGGTTACCTACCTGGCTACCTCAACCCTTTCACTGGGTACTACGAGATAAGAGCGGCTGACGGTCATGCCTGGGGAGAAGTTTATTTTCCTCCTTATGGCTGGCTAACTTTTGATCCCACCCCAGGCTTTGAAGACCCAGTCTTTGCCGAAAGCAAGCCTTTCTGGTCGGAGTTTTTAAACTATTTTGAAGTTAAGTTCGGCTTTAAAAAATTTGCTCTCAAATTAAAAAATCTTTCCAAAAAGTTTAATTATGCAGCAATTATTGCCTTTTTTACCTTTCTTTTTTTCCTTGTCTTCCCAAAAATTAAACCTCGAAAAAAACCTCAATTCCGGGATGAACTGGGAAAGGAGCTATTTTTACTGTTGCAGGAGCTAACAAAAAGAGGTTATCCTTTGAAAAAAGGAGAGACTTTAAGAGAATGGCTGTCGGGTTTAAAAGAACTTCTTCCCCATTTAACTATCAACAACTTTTTAGAACCTTATGAGAAGTCGCGTTACGGTAAAATAGGGTTAACCGAAAAAGAAACTATCAAAGCTTTGACCGCAATTCAGAAAATAAGAAAAGAAGTTCAAGAAAGCTTTAAAAAATGAAAAGTTACTTGGGTATAGACCTTGGGGGAAGCAAGATTGAGTACGGAATTTTAAGCTCAAAAGGCTTCCGGCTTCTGGGTCGAGAAAAAACACCCCAAACTCAAAAGGACATAATAGAAAAATTAGTCCATTTAATATCCAGCTTTGAGGGAGAAAGCATTGGTTTAGGACTGGCCGGTCTGGTAAATCAAGAACAGGGCAAGGTTCTCTTCAGTCCCAATCTTCCTTTTAAAAACTTCAATCTTGGGCGGGAAATCTTTAAGCTCAGTGGGAAAAAAATCCTTCTAGAAAATGATGTTAACTGTTTCGTTTTAGCTGAGTATCATTCCAGAAGAAAAAAACCTGCCTACCTGATCGGCTTAACTTTAGGCACTGGAATTGGAGGAGGTATAATCTCAGGAGGAAAGCTTTATCGGGGAAAAGGAACCGCGGGAGAAATTGGGCATATCTGCCTTCTGGCGGAAGGTCCAGAGTGTCATTGTGGAGGCAGAGGCTGTCTGGAAGCGCTGTCTTCCGGCTGGGCTTTAGAAAGAGAAGGCAAAAAAGTAGCCGGGCGGCAAATCAGGGTTGAAGAAATGGCCGAAAAAGCCCGCAAGGGAGAGGAAAAATACCTTCAAATTTTTAAAAAAATGGGTTATTATCTTGGCATAGGTTTAGCAAATATAGTCAACCTTTTTTCTCCCGATGAGATTGTGATTGGTGGAAGTTTGATAAAATGCAAGGAGCTTTTCTGGTCTGAAATGCTTGATTCTTTAGACCGTCAATCTTTCCCTTTTCTAAATCCACCTTTAAAACTGATACCTAAAATTTCCAGGGTTAAAAGGCTTAACGGAATGGTGGCAAAAGGCGCAGCTCTCCTGGCTAAGGAAAAAGATAATGACTAAACCAGCCGAAGTTTACTTTGCCGGCACCGAACCTAAAAGAAAAAGCTGGACAGAAAAGTTTGAGTGGTTGGCAAGCAAGTTAAATCTGTCTCGAATAATTAATTCCGATTCTCTGGTAGCCATTAAAGTTCATTTTGGAGAAGCAGGAAACACTGCTTTCTTGCCCCCAATTTACGCCGCAAAAATGGTAGAGATAGTCAAAAAGCTTGAAGGCAAACCTTTCTTAACTGATACCAACACCCTTTACCTGGGGAAAAGATTTAACGCCGTAGACCACCTTATCACTGCCTACCAGCACGGTTTCACCTTCGGAACAGTTGGAGCACCAATTATAATTGCCGATGGAGTAAGTGGATTAGACTACCAGCTGGTAAAACTAAACGGTAAACATATTAAAGAAGCTAAACTTGGTTCTGGCCTGTTTTTTTCCGACGCTTTAATTGTTATTTCTCATTTTAAAGGGCATGGAATGGCTGGTTTTGGGGGGGCAATTAAAAACCTTTCAATGGGTTTAGCCGCCCGAGGCGGAAAACAGGAAATGCATTCTGAGGTAAAACCTATTATTCAAGAGTCAGTTTGTAACGCCTGTGCTCGCTGTGTCCGTTACTGCCCGACTCAAGCTATAGCTATTGACGCAGTCTCTAGTGTTGCCAAAATAGACTTTACCAAGTGTCTCGGCTGTGGAGAATGCCGAGCTGCTTGCTTAAAAGGCGCGGTTTCGGTAAACTGGGAAACTGATAGTAAAGTCCTTCAAGAAAAAATGGCGGAGTATGCACTGGCAGTAGCAAAAGAAAAAAAAGGCAAAATTGCTTTCTTTAATTTTCTCTTAAACATCACTCCTGACTGTGATTGCTGGGAATACAGTGATCCCCCCATCGTCCCTGACCTTGGAATTTTGGCTTCTTATGATTGTGTAGCTTTAGATCAAGCTTCTCTAGACCTGGTTACTCAAGCCCCCCTGGAATCCGAAAAAGAAACTGCTGAAGGAAAGAACAAGTTCGAGCTAATTAATAAGGAGCCCGGCACTCACCTCTTATACTATGCAGAAAAAATTGGCCTGGGCACCCGTAACTATAAACTAATAAAGATGGGAGGATGAGGTCAAAGCCAAAATGAGTTACCGCATTCGCCTGGAACAGTGCATCGGTTGTGGATTATGTGCTGATGAGTGTCCCCGCTGGGCAGTTGTAGAAAACAACGGCGTCTACGAGATTCTCCGCCGAAAGTGTAATGACTGTGGACGCTGCGCTGAAGTTTGTCCAGTTAATGCTGTGGTTGTAAACAAAGAGCAGGCAAAAGAAGCTGTAAACAAACTCGAAAACAAGCAAATTAGCCAGCATTAATTTCTTTAATAATTGCTTAAATAAAAACATTTTTGAGAAAGGGGGTTGAAAATGGCCGTTTGGAAGTGTACCAATTGTGGTGCCACCAAAGAAGGCCGCTGCAAGCCTCGAAAGTGTGCCCAGTGTGGCAATACCAAGTTTGAGAAAGTTGAAGACCCGGCTAAAAAAACTAAAAAATGAAGATTTCCTGGTTTGAAAAGTTCCTCTCTGACCATTTTGGCCAACCCGTTAAAGTAATTAGAATTGGTAATCTTCTGGCTGAAAGTAGTGACGAACTCAAAGGTTTTGGTTATGGCAGCCCTTTGGTTATTGAGTTTGATATAGAGGGAGAAAAGAAAAAACTGGTTTTTTCCACTATGCGAGGCGATAGCTTTGGCCATGATTTCCGAGCTGACCGCATCGCCAATTTAGCTTTGGCTTACGACACCTTCAACCTTCTCCCTCAACATGTTAAGGCAGTTGATTTTGGCTTTTTCACCAAAAACGGCTTACTTTCCCTCAAGGAAGCAGAAGAGCCTTTCTTGGTTACTCAGTTTGTTGAAGGAAGAGGCTATTTTGAGGATTTAGAAGCTCTTAAAAGCAAAGCTCAACCAGAAGAAAGAGATAAGGAAAGAGCAGTTGCTTTAAGCGATTACCTGGTAAAAATTCATCAGACCAAAAGGAACCAGCCCGAGCTTTATGTTCGCCGAATTAGAGACCTGGTTGGGCAGGGCGAGGGAATAATGGGCTTGATTGATAACTACCCTTCTTCTTGGGACTTTGTTCCTCTTTCTTTTTTTGAAGAGTTAGAAAAAAAGATAATTAAATGGCGCTACAAACTAAAAAAATACACTCATCGCCTTTCCGTCGTTCATGGTGATTACCACCCCTGGAACATTCTTTTTTACGGAGAAAAAGACTTCTGGGTTCTTGACCGCAGCCGAGGAGAATGGGGAGAACCGGCTGATGACCTTACAGCGATGAGCCTGAACTACCTTTTCTTTTCTCTTCAGGCCTACCAGGAAATCAAGGAACCTTTCAAGTCTCTTTTTCAACTTTTCATCCAGAACTACCTTGAAAAAATCGGAGAAGAAGAAATCCTTGAAGTCTGCCAGCCCTTTTATGTCTGGCGGGGGCTGGTTGTTGCCTCCCCTATTTGGTATCCCAATCTAGAACCAGAAGTAAGAAAAAAGCTTTTTAATTTTATAAGCAATATTCTGGAAACCGAAAAATTTGAGTATCAAAAAATAGATGGTTATTTTAAGTAGATAATTTTGAGTTGATGACTGCTTCAGGCAAAAAAGGCCAGGTCATTTGGCTGACTGGCCGCCCTGGTTCAGGAAAAACTAATCTTGCCCGCAATCTTTCCCATTTTCTTGAGGCCGAAGGTTTTAAAACGGTCCTTCTTGACTCGGACGAAGTTCGTCAACTTTATTTTCCTGATTTAGGATACGATGACACTTCTCGCGATTTTTTTTACTCTGCTCTAATTGCCTTAGCTGACCTTCTCTCCTGCCAGGGTTTAACGGTTCTAGTGTCAGCAACTGCCCACTTAAGGAAATGGCGAGAGCGAGCCAGGAAACTTATCCCCAATTTTCTGGAAATTTATGTCAGATGCTCCCTTCAAGAATGTATGCGCCGCGACCCAAAAGGGCTTTATGCCCGAGCTAAAAAAGACAAAACAATCAAATTACCTGGTTATACAACTGTTTTTGAAGCGCCAGGGAACGCTGAAATAACGGTGGCAACGACCGGCCGTCCAAAAGAAGTGGTAGCTGCTGCTTGCTGGAAAAAGCTAAAGAAACTTCTCCATCAAAACGAGCAGAACAAATAATTTTTTGCCGCCTTCCTGAATTCCCCTTAGTTCCCTTTAAAATTTAAAGAAGAAGATTTTAAACAAAGGAGTGGGAGAATTGAGAAGAGAAAAATTAAAAATAAGAATTTATTTCACCATTTCAGAGTGAGCGGGGGGGTTGAAACCGAGAAATGCTGGGTCTGGTTGCAAACAGGAGACGATTGGTTAAACTAATCATTTGTGGGTAATTTCAAAAAAGCCAAAGTCATCCTTAACCCAGCCGCTAATCACGGAAAAACCGGAAAACTCGTTGATAAAATCAGCGAACTACTTAAGCCCCATCTGGATTTTGAGCTCTTCATAACCAGCTATCCCCGTCAGGCTGAAGACTTTGCTCGACAAACCAAAGGTTTCGATTTAATAATCGGGGTTGGAGGAGACGGAACCCTGAATGAAATCGCCAATGGTCTGCTAACTTCAAAAAATCCCTTACCGCTGGCTTTCCTCCCTACCGGTAGCGGTAATGACCTGCAAAAAATGATCGGTGTTTCCCGAGATTTAGAAAAAGCAATCAAGCAGATAATTGTGGGAAAAGTAGTTTTTCTTGACGCTGCCAGAGTAAATAATCGTTTTTATTTAAACTCGCTGGGGATTGGGTTTGATGCTCAAGTTGCCCATCAAACCAACCAAACCAAGCAGCAAACAGAAAGTTCCGGACTCTGGCTCTACCTTCAATCTCTCTTCCTCATTCTTTTTAAAGACTACCACCCCTACAAGATTAAACTTAAAGTTGATGATGAAAGTTGGCAGGAGTTAGAAATTACTCTTCTCGCAGCCAACCTGGGTAAAAGCTACGGCGGAGGTTTTTTGATCACTCCCGAAGCCAAAAATAACGATGGACTTCTCGACCTCTGCTATGTTGACTTTCTACCTGCTTACCAGGTGATTATGCGCCTCCCCTTGGTGATTCTTGGCAAGCACACCTGGATGAAGCCTTTCCATTACCTGAAAGTCAGGAAAATCTGGGTAAAATCAGCTGATGAAAAAACCATACCGGCTCACCTTGACGGGGAAGTCATTACAGCCAGAGAGTATAAGGTTGAAGTCCTACCTGAAAAAATACCTTTGGTAGTTCCGGAAAACTTTCCAGATGGTAAATAATAACAATAATATTAGGCGAAGCAGTGGATAAAGTTCTTTTAATTTATGATCAGGATATAAACTATGACTTCGGAAAAGCCCACCCGATGAACCCTGAAAGAATTAAACTCACCTATCGACTGATTGAATCTTTAAACTTGCTGGAAAAACCTGAGGTTATAACAGCCAGGGCCCCAGCAGCTGAAGAAGCTGAGTTAAGGCTAGTTCACACTCAAAGTTACATTGAGGCAGTAAAAGAAGCTTCTAAGGGAAAGGTAAACTGGTATTTCGGCCTGGGCACCGGTGACAATCCTGTTTTTCCAGAAATGCATCAGGCCTCGGCCAAAATTGCTGGTGCCTCACTTCTTGCTGCCAGAATGTTGATTGAAGGTAAGGTAAGCCACGCTTTCAATCCCTGGGGCGGGCTTCACCACGCTTTAAGCAATAAGGCTTCGGGTTTCTGTATTTACAATGATGCTGCCATTGCCATCGCCTGGATTTTAAAAGAAGGAAAAAAAGTGGCTTATGTGGACATTGACGCCCATCACGGCGACGGGGTTCAGTGGATTTTTTATAGCAACCCAAATGTTTTAACCATTTCCCTGCACGAATCGGGCTATTATCTTTTCCCTGGTTCAGGCTTTACCAGTGAAAAAGGGGCAGATGAAGGAGCTGGTTTTTCAGTAAACATTCCTTTAGATCCGGAAGCTACCGAGTCCGATTACCTGCTGGCAATTAGGGAAATAGTTAAACCTTTAATTGAAAGATTTAAGCCTGATATCCTCGTTACCCAGAACGGCTGCGACAACTTAAAAAGGGACCCATTGACCCACCTTCAGGTTTCTTTAAAGGGGTACTTTGAGATAGTAAAAGAACTTCACCAGTTAGCTCACCGCTTGACTGAGGGAAAAATTTTAGCTCTGGGAGGAGGCGGCTACGACACTTCCTATTCTGTCCCGATTGCCTGGGCTTCGCTCTTTGCTGACCTTTGTCACACCAGGCCACCGGAGTTTCTCCCCGACACCTACCTAAAACTACTAAAAGAAAGCTTTAACCTGGCCTCTCCCCAACCTTTCTGGGGAAAAATTGCCACCTCCAAACCAGCCTTACCAAGCACGGAAAAAATCATCGCCCAGCTCAAAAAAGAGTTTTCTAAATGGAGACCAGAAGAAAACTAAGAAATTGGCTGGGGGAGGAGGATTCGAACCCCCGCACTGGGATCCAGAGTCCCATGTCCTACCGCTAGACGATCCCCCAGCGCTCAAAGCATATATATATATATTTTAAAACATTCAGAACTTAGAAAAAAGAAGTAGAGACCTTTGCCCTTCCATTCAGAAAAGGAAGTTTTCTACCTTTTTAAAGTCCTTTTCTACCACTTCTTCTCAATTTTTCTTCTCAATTTTAAGGGAAATTTTTTTCCTTTTTTTCTTTCCTCTTTAATTTAAAGGTTTTTCTTCTCGCATACCCCTTAAATTTTTAAGGCTTTTTCTTCCCTCGCTACCCCCTTAAATCTTAAGGATTTCCTGTTTCTTTTCTTTAAATTTCTACAGGGGACTGAGGAGGGAGCTAAAAATTAGTTTGAGGTAACAAATCTGTTTCAAACAGATTATTTTTGAGCAAAGGTACTGATTTGACAAAAAAGCTTCTTTTTTTCTAAACTTGGTTTAGAAAGGAAAAAAAATCCTTTTCCTTTAATTTCTTAAGGTCAAGGGGATAAGGAGTTTCAGGATTGGATGAGAGAAGTTTTCTTCCTGGGGTTAACCTTCTTCAAAGAGTCTAAAGAAAAAGCCAACCTTTCTTTCTCCCCTTAATTTTTCCTTTTTAACAGAAAGGAGCGGAGGAAAATGATTATAAAAAATCAAAAAGAGAAAAAGGGAAAGCTTCTCTGGAAAATAAGGGAAGAACAAAAGAAACTGCTTTTTCCCTTTCAAAGCAAAATTTTAAACTTTTTTTCTTTTTTTCTTTTCTTTATCGTTTTGCTTCTCTTTTTTCCCTTTACTTCTTATGCAGTAACCTATGCTGAAGACCCAGCTATTTCCAAAAAAAATGTATCTCTAGTAGGGCACCTTGGGGGAACCTTCAACGATGTTCATATTCAAGGAAACTATCTTTTTGCCGCCACCTGTTCAGGTCTTCAAATCTTTGACATTTCCAGCCTTTCTTCTCCAAAGCTTCTTTCAGATGTAATTCTTCCCTACCATGCTGAAGGCGTTTTTGTATCAGGCTCTTATGCTTATGTAGCAAATGGAGAATCTGGCCTAAAGATTATCGACATCTCAGACCCCTCTCACCCCACCGTAGTTGGTAAATATGACACTTTGGGGTTTGCCTCGGATGTTTTTGTCTCAGGGTCCTATGCTTATTTAGCTGACTGGGACAGGGGGCTACAAATTATCAATATTTCTAATCCTCATTCCCCCGCTCTGACTGGTAGTTACGACACAACTGGCGCTGCCAGCGAGGTCTGTGTATCTGGCTACTATGCTTATGTAGCAGATGGCTCCTCTGGTCTACAAATTATCAATATTTTTAATCCTACTTCTCCTTATCTTGTTGGTAGCTGTAACACTCCGGGAAACGCCGCGGGTGTCTCTCTCTCAGGCTCTTATGCTTATGTGGCAGATGAATCTTCTGGGTTGCAAATTATCAATGTGTCCAACCCATTTTCTCCTTCTATTGTAGGGAGCTGTAACACTCCGGGGAAAGCCTCTAAAGTCAGCGTCTCCAGTTCCTATGCTTATGTCGCTGATGGGCCTTCTGGGTTG
>DAIRCK010000032.1:0-28298 GCA_036796695.1 bacterium | reverse complement strand
GCGGAGAGAAGAAGGATAAGAATTGGACGTTTATTCGGGTGTTAACTCCCCCTTTACAAAAGGGGGATAAAGGGGGATTTAGAAACTATTTTTCGTCTGACTGATCCGCCACAAAGTATGGCGGACGGACGCCACAAAAAATAAGAAATCCGCTAAATGTTAATTAATGGATGGGTCATTACGTTGAACACAATAATTTTCCGAATATCCGTATTTATTTAAATTTTTGTGCATTCTTCCTATGGATGTATTCCCTATTCGTGATCTAAGTCTTTATTAATTTTTAATTTTGGTTTCAATATATAATATCAACTTGAGATCATTAAAATTTTACGCTAATATACTCTTCCCGTTTACGTAAACAACTTTTTATATTCATATACCTAAGTCTTTTAAAATTTTTTCAAACATAGGTTTCAAACAAGGGATATCTTTCGTCACAACCTCCCATACCCGCTCAATTCTTACCCCAAAATACTGGTGGATAACTTTGTCTCTCATCCCTGCCATTTGTCTCCACGGTATCTCTTGATATTTCTCTCTTATCTCTTCGGGTATATTCTTAGCTGCCTCTCCAATTATTTCCAATGCTCTAATTACCGCATAAACCGTTTTGGTATCTTTAACAAATTCATCATATTTCATACCACCTATAAACTGCTCTGCATCCGTCATAGCCACAATAATATCTTCCACGTAATCGCCAACTTCTCTTTTCATAAAATTATTAACTCATTCAATATTCGTTTACCAATCCTCGGCTTTAATGCTGATTTTTCCACTAAATCAACCTTGGCTGCTAATAAATCGCTTAAATAATTTTCTATCTCCACAAAATCCAATAAACTTATCCTTGCTCCAGACTCAAATTCAATAATGATATCAATATCACTTTCGCTATTTTGTTCACCCCTGACCCATGAACCGAAAACACCGATCTCTTTAATCTTATATTTTGCCTTCAGTTCCTCTTTATGCTTTTTTAGAATATTTGTAATCTCTTCAAGGTTAGATGCTTTTGTTCCCTTCATTTTATCACCCCAAAGATATTTCTCTATCTTGTATCGCCCTTGTTCCTATCCATCTATAAATTGCTTCAGTATATTCTTTCATCATATTATTTCCATCTTTGGATAATTATATTAGCTCCGTCAGGATTAAAATTTTGTATAATGTAGGGTATCTTTTGATCATCAAGTATACCTACTATCCATTCTCGCCGTGCAACCCTATCATAACAATCCTTCAAATCTCTTATTAAATCAATAATAGACATCTTAATTACTCCTTTTTTAATCTTGATTTTCTTATCATCTCATTCCATTTTATTATATTTATTTCTGCTGGGAAGTCAAGATTCAGGCCTATATCTTTTACTTTCTCCCTTAAAACCAGTGATAGATTGCAATATGATTGAATAAACATTTTCCCCCTTGACATTGTCAAAATTTTGATTATAATAATTATATGATTGAAATAATTTCAAATTTGAAACAAATTAAAGAAACTATTAAAAGGGTTGGTTTGAGACCAACCTATCAAAGGATTAAGATTCTTGAGACACTTCATAGATTCCGGTATAAGCATCCAACTGTAGAGATGATATTCAATAACCTGAAAGATGAGTTGCCCGTTATATCAATGACCACGGTCTACAATACCTTAAATGCAATGGTTGAAAAGAATCTGCTTCGGGCACTTACCATTACCGGATTTGACATACATTATGACCCCAATATTACCGCCCATCACCATTTTTATTGCACTAATTGTCATAAAATTTACGATATTAATATTGCCTGTCCGATGGATAATAAAAGGAGGAAATCTATTGCAGGACATAGAATTGAAGAAATACATTGCTATTTTAAGGGAATATGTAAAGAGTGTTTAAAGGGCTCAAAAAAGGCAACAAGAAAGGGTGAAAAAGGGTTGCAAGAAAGGGTGGAAAAAGGGTAAAAAGGGGTAAAGAAGGGTTAATAAAATGACTACCCCTCACCCATCCCCTCTCCCACAGGGGTAGAGGGATTTGATATTGAAAGGAGGATAAAATGCCTAATGTCACCAAAGTTGGTGAGATATTTGAGTGTGAGATATGCGGAAATGTTGTTGAAGTAAAAGAGGTTGGCGGTGGTGAACTTGTTTGCTGTGGCCAACCTATGAAAAAGGTCAACTGAAATTAGTAATTAGTCAATATGATCTGCCACAAAACATAGCAGATTGAGGCTAAGGAGATATAATGAAAAAGCCTAAAATCTTATTCTTATGCTATCATAACTCTGCCCGAAGCCAGATGGCAGAAGGTCTATTAAAAAAACTTGCTGGTGATAAGTTTGAGGTCTATAGTGCTGGGATTGAAGCGACAAGGGTCCATCCCTTTGCAATTGAAGTTATGAAAGAGATAGGAATAGACATATCAAGTTACAAATCCAAATCTGCAAAGGATTTTCTTGGTGAACACTTCGGTTATATTATAACCGTGTGTGATGATGCAAAGGAAAAATGCCCAACATTTCCTGATGTATCAGTAAGGATGCACTGGCCATTTGAGGACCCGACAAAGGCTTCGGGTAGTGACGAAGAAAAACTTGAGGTCTTTCGTAAGGTTCGTGACCAGATAAAAAATAAAATTATAGATTGGCTTGAAGAATTAAAAAAGGAGGAATAATGATTGATTTAAATAATCTTTTCCAGTCTGCTGATTGGAAAAAAGAGAAACATACGCCGGTTATTGAAACACCGGCAAAGGTAAAGAAGGGTGAAAACTTTAAAGTAACAGTAACTGTAGGCAAGGAGATTGCCCATCCGAATACGACTGAGCATCACATTGCCTGGATTGATGTGTATTTCCATCCCGAAGGCGAGAAATTCCCGTACCAGTTAGGAAAGTTTGAATTTTTAGCTCATGGGGCATCTGCAAATGGCCCAAATACAAGCACCGTTTATACCCATCCTGAGGTAACATTTACTTTTAAGACCGAAAAACCAGGGACACTCATCGCCTTTTCTTATTGTAATATACACGGCTTATGGCAGAATGCGCAGGAAATAAAGGTTGAGTAAATACAAAGGCGATTGGTTGAATAGTGAAAAAGGCTAAAGAGGGCTCAAAAAGGCTAAAGATGGCTAAAAGGCAACAAGAAAGGGTGAAGAAGGGTAAAAAGGGGTAAAGAAGGGTGAAAAAGGGAAAAATTGAAAAGAACAAAAGGGCAAATGAAGGCAAAAATCCACCTTATTCCCCCTTTTCCAAAAGACTTATAGTAATGTGAAAAATGAAAAGTGGTCTTCATCATAATGGTCTGTGAAAATAGAAATGAATCTCTAATAAGTTCTCCTCTCCCTTGAAGGGAGAGGATTAAGGTGAGGGTGATTAAATAATTACCCCTCATTCCTTCCCTCTCTCACAAGGGGAGAGGGATTTGATATATCCGAGGGGAACATAAGGGATTGGGATATGGAATAATGAGGAGAGATGGTTTTGATATATGCAAGGAGGTAAAAAATGAAAAAGATGACTGAAAAGGCATTATTAGAGGCATTCGCTGGAGAATCAATGGCACATATGAAGTATTTGATCTTCAGCGAGATTGCAGAAAAAGAGGGCAAGCCAAATATCGCCCGGTTATTTAAGGCGATTGCTTATGCAGAGCAAGTCCATGCAACAAATCATGCACGTAATCTTGGTATTATAAAGAAGACACCAGAAAACCTACAGACCGGAATTGATGGCGAGACATACGAGGTTGAGGAGATGTATCCGGTCTTTAACAACACCGCAAAATTCCAAAATGAGAAAGGTGCTGAACAATCCACGCATTATGCACTTGAGGCAGAAAAGATTCATATGAGAATGTATCAGGATGCAAAGACTTCTGCAGAGAAGGACAAGGACATTGACATTAAAGAGATTTATATCTGTCCGGTTTGCGGGTTTACACATATTGGAAAACCACCAGAATACTGTCCGGTCTGTGGTGCACCAAATAGCAAATTCAAGAAATTCTAAGAATGTCCTCTTATAAAGATATTTCTATAGTCCTCTGCGGTGAAGCCGGGCAGGGTATAAATACTGTTTCTGAAGCACTTCTATTTTTGGCACACAAAAATGGATTCAATGTCTTTTCTACAACTGAATTTATGTCAAGAATAAGGGGTGGAACGAATTCAACTGAAATTCGTATAAGTTCCCAGATTGTCCGTGCACCAGTAGATAGGATTGACATATTTATCCCACTCATAAAGCGGGCGTACGAACATCTACACAAAAGGCTTAATCAAAATACCATTATCTTAGGCGAAATTAAAACACCTGGCAATATTTATGAAATTCCCTTCTCCACAATTGCAAAAGAACTCGGTGGACCAATCTATGCTAATATTGTTGCGGTCGGAGCAATTGCAGGTATTCTAAACCTTAAACTTGATTATCTGAATGATTATCTCATTAAAAACTTTCAACGAAAAGGTGATGCGGTTGTAAAGAACAACATAGAGGCTGCGCAAAAAGGCTATGCAAAGGCAAAAGAATTAAAAATAAATTTACCTAAAATTAATTTTACAGTTGGAGCGAAAGGCAAAGAGAAGATAATGGATGGCTCAGAGGCAATAGCACTCGGCGCTATTGCTGGCGGATGTAATTTTATTGCCGCCTATCCTATGACCCCTTCAAGTGGTGTCTGGACATACCTTGCCCGGCATTCAAAAGAACTTGATATAATAACCGAGCAGGCAGAGGATGAGATTTCTGCAATGAATATGGGTCTCGGTGCATCCTATGCCGGTGCCCGTGCAATGGTTACGACATCTGGTGGTGGATTTGATCTTATGACCGAAGGACTTAGCCTTGCTGCAATCCAGGAAACACCTATTGTAATCCATCTTGCCCAGAGACCTGGTCCTGCAACCGGACTTCCCACAAGGACCGAACAGGCAGATCTTGAACTTGCTCTTTATGCAGGTCATGGTGAATTTCCGCGCATAATTCTTGCACCTGGTAGTTATGAGCAGGGCTTCTATCTCACCCAGAAGGCATTCAACCTTGCTGATAAATATCAGATTCCTGTTTTTGTCCTGACTGACCAGTTCTTCATTGATTCTTCATATAATGTTGCATCTTTTGATATTAGCGGTATTAAAATTGAACCTGCTATAATTAAAACCCCCAGGGATTACAGACGCTACAAATTGACCGAAGACGGCATTTCGCCACGCGGCATACCTAAATTTGGTCAGGGTTTTGTCAATGCAGATTGCCATCATCATAATGAAGATGGACATATTTCAGAAGATTTAGAATTGAGACCTCTTATGGTGGATAAACTTTTCAAAAAAATGAGATTGATTAAGAATGATATAATCCCACCCGAACTTATTGGCTCTTTTGATTATAAGACACTTGTCATATGCTGGGGTTCCAATTATAATATTGTAAAAGAGGCACTAAAAGGTATGGATAAAAAAGATGTTGCTATGCTCCATTTTAGCCAGGTCTACCCTATCCATCCGGATACTGAAAGATACCTTAAAAAGGCAAAAAGAATAATTGTTGTTGAGAATAATGCGACAGGACAATTTGCCAAACTTATAAAACTTTCTACCGGCATCTCTATTCACGAATCAATCCTAAAATACAATGGTTTACCTTTTTCAGTTGAAGAGATTAAATCTGCTATTGAGAGGTTATTATGATAAAGAAATACAGTATTGACCATATCGGATTATGGACGGATAATGCGTTGAGGTTAATAAATTTCTATAAAAAGAAACTTGGATTTAGGATTATGACCAGTCAGAGGCTACCTTCTGATATTGTCAAAAAAATCTTTGGTTTCAATACAACCTGTTGTTTTTATCGCTTGAAATCAGATGGTTTGTTCCTTGAGATATTTGAACCACACAAGAAATCCAGTATTGATAAGCCGAAATTTATAAAAGGTATCCATCATTTCGGTCTGGTCGTAGAAAATCGGGAAGATTTTATAATGAACGCAAGCAAACAAAAAATAGAAATTGTTAAAGTCAAAAGAGATGGTCACTATGTTTATTTTATTAAAGACCCTGATGGAAATATGATTGAAATTAGACAAAAGGATTGATTATGAAAAAGAGTGAATATGATTTAGAGAATATTGATATTGCCTGGTGTCCAGGCTGTGGAAATTTTGGAATATTGAGCGTTCTAAAAGATGCACTCGCAGAATTGAACATCCAGCCAGAAAATTTTGTTATTGTATCGGGTATTGGTCAGGCAGCAAAACTTCCTCATTACTTAAAATGCAATTTTTTCAATGGACTTCACGGAAGATACCTTTCATCGGCAACTGGAATAAAAGCTACAAACCCAGAACTTACTGTAATCGCAGTGAGTGGTGATGGTTGCACCTATGGTGAGGGTGGAAATCATTTTATCCATACGATAAGACGCAATCCAGATATAACAAATATCGTCCACAATAATATGGTCTATGGTTTGACAAAAGGTCAGGCATCACCCACAAGCCAACCCGGATTTAAAACCCCGGTCCAGATTGATGGTGTATTTGAACCTCCTTTCAATCCCATCGCAGTGGCAATTGCCCTTGATGCTTCATTTGTTGCACGGGCATTTATTGGAGATACTGCTCAGACAAAGGAGATAATAAAAAAAGCAATACAGCATAAGGGTTATGCACTCGTTGATATATTCCAGCCCTGTGTATCATTTAATCGCGTTAACACATACGAATGGTTTAAAAAGCATACCTATTATCTTGAAGAAACCTATGACCCATTTAATCGATTAGAGGCTTTTAAAAGGGCATGCGAAACAGAAAGGCTTCCTTTAGGGATATTTTATATCAATCCTAATAGGAAAACATTTGAAGAAAGTCTTTTAGTATACAAAGAAAATAATGAACCAGTGATTAAAAGGGATTTGAATAAAAGGCTGGAATTTGTGCAAAAAATTTTTAATGAATAAAAAAGGAGTTTGTATGATTAAGATTGGCGATAAGATACAGAATTTTGTGCTTAAAGACCAGCACAATAAAGAAGTGAGATTATCCGAATATAAAGGGAAAAAGGTCCTGCTTTCTTTTCATCCCCTTGCCTGGACTGGTGTCTGCACCAAACAGATGAAATCCCTTGAAGATAATAAGGCAAAATTTGACGAGTTAAATCTTGTTGCATTCGGAATAAGCGTGGATTCTGTGCCCTGTAAACATGCCTGGGCAAAGGATATGGGTGTAAAAGAAACTTTGCTCCTTTCTGATTTCTGGCCCCACGGCGGATATGCACAAAAACTCGGGATCTTTCGTGAAAAAGAAGGATTTTCAGAAAGGGCGAATATTCTGATTGATGAAAATCAGAATGTAGTATGGATGAAGGTTTATGAAATTCCCCAGTTACCCGATATAAATGAGATATTAGAATTTTTAAAGGCTGAAAAATGAAATCCAACAAGATATCCTCTCCCTACAAGGGAGAGTCCGCCACGTTGATTGACATATAAGGTGAGGACGGATAAATTGACTACCCCTCACCATTACCCTCTCCCACAGGGGGAGAGGAATTTGATTTGCGCAAGGAGGTAAATATGAAGAAAAAAACAAAGACCACAAAAAAGGTATCGGCGAAAAGATCTGCAAAAATAGATGTAGATGAACTTCTTCTGTCTGCGCTTGGTGCAGAATTGATGGCGATGGAGTTCTATTCAAGTGCTGCACAGAAGGCACAGAGTTCTGCGGGAAAGAATCTTTTTCGGGAACTTGCTGAATTTGAGCATACACATTACGAGCATATAAAAGGGATAATTGAATCGAGGCAGAAAGGTAAAACACTTACCCTGCCGCCGATTTCTCCATTTGATAAGACAATAAAACCAGAGGTTTCTGGTGAATTTGAACCAAACAAAGACGAAATAATTGATGTATTAAATGTTGGAATAAAAGCAGAAAAACAGGCTCAGGACCGATATAAAAAGATTGCTGACCAGATTAAGGATAAGGAAGCAAAACAAATCTTTATAAATCTTTCTGAAGATGAAAGAAGGCATCTCAATCTACTTGAGAACGAATACTATGAACTTTCCAATAAGGGTATGATAATCTGGGAGTGATTTCCATAACAGGGAGAAAACAGTTTGTGACAGATAGATGAATTGAAACCAGAGGTGAAATTATGGTTAATCTAATAAAACCCTTAGGTGTCATTACTTATGCCTTTATTTTGCTCGCAGTCCTTACTGGTTTGAGGATAATCAAAGTGAATATAAAATGGCATCGACTGATTGCCCTCCTTGGCATTATTGGAGCAACAATTCATGGTCTTGTTGTCCTTTATCTAACATATTATTATTAGAGGGCTTGTAGTAATGTAAAGATGGAAAACAATTCTGATATAGTGATACTCAATAGAAAACTTTTTCCGATAAAAAATGTCCTCTCCCTTGAAGGGAGAGGATAAAGGTGAGGGTGATTAGTGGCGAAATCTGCCATAAGGGAAAAGGGATTTAATATATCCAAGGAGGAAAATATGAAGGTATTTTATGCAAAATTGTATTTTAGTATGCTATTATTCTTCGCATTATCACAAGGTCATCCGCCATCAGACATCTCTGCAGAATATGATACACTTGAACAAACCCTTAAGATTACAGTTGACCATAGTGTGAATTACACAAATAAACACTATATTAACAAATTAGAAATCCTTGCAAACAGAGACAAAAAGATTGAACAATTTAGCACAAAGCAGAATAGCGAAGCCTCTCAGAATTATGTATTCAAATTAATTGATGTAAAAATGGGTGATACATTGAACATCACTGCCTCCTGTAATATCAGCGGTAAGAAAAGGGTGTATTTTTTGCTTAATCCCGGTAAATTGGAGCCATTAAAAAAATGAATGTTGAAGAAGCAATCAAAATGCGTCGAGCATATCGTTCATTAGAACCTGTAGAAATAACTGAAGATTTAATCAAAACTCTTGCTGAATCTGCTCAACTCTTTTGTTCCTGTTTCAATAACCAGCCCTGGAGATATATCTTTGTCTATGATAAGGATATTCTAAAAGAACTCCATTCTGCACTCTCTAAAGGGAATGAATGGGCACAATCAGCGAGTATGATAATCGTGGTATTCAGTAAACCTGATTTTGACTGTATAATGAAAGATGGAAGAAAATACTATCTATTTGATACGGGTATGGCGACTGCCTCACTGATTTTGAGGGCAACTGAACTTGGGCTGGTAGCCCACCCAATTGCTGGTTTTGACCCGGCAAAGGTAAAACATATTTTGAATATACCTGAAGAGATGGAAGTAATAACACTGGTAATCGTGGGCAGACATTCTAAAGAAATAAATCCATTCCTTTCAGAAAAACAGATTGAGGCAGAGAAAAACAGACCTGAACGATTACCTGTAGAAAAATTTGTGTGGCATAATAGATATAAATAATGCGAAAAATGAAGAATAATCTTCACATAATAATGACTTGCGAAAATAGAATTAGAAGTAATAAAGTTTCCTCTCCCTTCAAGGGAGAGGATAAAGGTGAGGGTGATTAGTGGCGGGGTCCCCCGCCGATATTTGTGGCAAGCAAAAGGATTTGATATAACAAGGAGGTAATTATGGATAACATAGATCAAAAAAGGATGCCCCTTCTGGGAGATGATTTTCCAGAAATAAAGGTGCAAACAACCCATGGAGTGATTGATTTGCCCAAGGATTATGCAGGAAAGTGGTTTGTCCTTTTTAGCCATCCTGCAGATTTCACTCCGGTCTGCACAACTGAATTTGTCGCATTCCAGAAAAGATATGACAAATTCAAGGCATTGAATTGCGAGTTGATTGGTTTGAGTGTTGACCAGGTCTTTTCTCATATTAAGTGGGAAGAATGGATAAAAGAAAAACTCGGGGTTGAAATTCAATTTCCGATTATTGCAGATACCGGTGCAGTTGCTGAGAAACTCGGTCTAATCCATCCGGGCAAAGGAACCAATACTGTGCGTGCAGTCTTTGTGGTAGATGATAAAGGAAAAATTAGAATTATTTTCTATTATCCACAGGAACTCGGTAGGAATATGGATGAAATCTTAAGGGCTGTAGAGGCAATGCAGATATCGGATAAATATGGTGTCGCAATGCCTGCAAACTGGCCTAATAATGAACTGGTTAAAGACAATGTGATAGTTCCACCAGCTAAGGATGTGAGGACTGCAAAGGAAAGATTGGAAAGAGCAAAAACTGGTGAATTTGAATGCTTTGATTGGTGGCTCTGCCACAAAAAACTGAACAGGTAATTTCCTGGTGGAAAATTTTTTTATAAACCTCTACCCTATTCTTTTTGCCTTACTTGCTGGTATTTTCACCTGGTTTCTCACTGCGCTTGGAGCTGTCTTCGTCTTTATGACAAAGGAATTCAATCAAAAAATCTTTGATAGTATGCTTGGCTTTGCTGCGGGTGTGATGATTGCGGCAAGTTTTTGGTCACTCCTTGCCCCAGGGATTGAAATAGCCCGACAATATAATCCGAAATTCTCCTGGTTTGCACCGGCGATTGGATTTGTCCTTGGCACAATTTTTTTGCGATTTTTAGATAGTATCCTGCCCCACCTCCACCTTGGATTTTCAACAGAAAAGTCCGAAGGTATTAAGACCTCCTGGCAGAGAAGCATTTTATTGGTTCTTGCCATAACTCTACACAACATTCCTGAGGGTTTAGCAGTCGGCGTGGCAATCGGTTCAGCTTCTTATGGACTTTCTGAAGCAACAATTGCCGGGGCAATTGCGCTGACATTAGGAATTGGCATTCAGAATATTCCTGAAGGTTTTGCAGTCGCAATCTCTCTGCGGCGTGAGAAATTATCCCGATTCAAAAGTTTCTGGTTTGGACAGATGTCTGGAATAGTTGAACCGATGGCTGCAATAATTGGCTCCGCTACAGTCTTGTGGGCACATTCATTATTACCCTATGCACTTGGATTTGCAGCTGGAGCAATGATATTTGTCGTTGTAGAAGAGGTAATCCCTGAATCCCAGAAGAACGGAAATTTTGACCTTGCTACAACCGGCACAATTTTTGGATTTTTGATAATGATGATTCTTGATGTTGCCTTAGGATAATATTATGGAATGGTGTGAACATTATAAAACCCTGAGTGATAATTTAAATCAGGGTGTTTATTTTCTTGATAAAGATAGAAAAATTATTTACTGGAATAATGCAGCAGAAAAGATAACTGGTTATTTAGCAGAAGAGGTTATAGGAAAAAGTTGTGCAGATGATGTTCTTGTCCATATAAATGAGCAGGGAAAGAATTTATGCCAGAATTGTGAACTCTGTCCAGTCGCAAGTGTTTTTACTACTGGTAATGCCTATGAAGGTGAACTATATCTAAGACACCGTGAGGGGTACCGGATACTGGTAAGCATTAAAGCCTTTCCAGTAAAAAATAATGAGCAGAAGATAATCGGTGCCATTGAAATATTTGATGCTGATTCAGAAAGAGATACGTTAAACCTGCGTATAAAAGAACTTGAAAAATTGGCTTTGCTTGATAGCCTTACTATGATTGCAAATCGACGTTTCATTGAAATGCAATTGAGTTCAAGGATTAATGAGTACAAAAGGTTTGGCTGGCAGTTTGGCGTATTGTTTATTGATATTGACTATTTCAAACTCGTGAATGACCGTTATGGCCATGATACCGGTGACCGTGTGCTCAAGATGATTGCTAATGTGTTAGTCAAGAATTCTCGTTCTTTTGACCTTGTGGGTAGATGGGGTGGCGAAGAATTTATCGTTATTGTATCCAATGTAAATGAAGGACAGTTATACACAATTGCGCATAAGTTCAAAAATCTTATAGCCTTTTCCACACTTAAAAGCAACTCGGACCTGATCAATGTCACCGTGTCAATAGGTGCAACCCCAGTCAGGCAGAAGGATACATTAAGATCAATAATAAAGAGGGCAGATAAACTAATGTATCAAAGCAAACAGAACGGAAGGAATAAAGTCACAACGGATTTTGAGATTACATAAAGCGAATTTTTTAAAGAGATAATTAACGGGTCAAGCAAGCTTGACCACTACAAACCAACCTGCCCTGAGCGTAGCAGAGGGTTTATCCTGAGCGGAGCGAAGGAATAGACCTCTTACTTAAACTTTAACTCCAATGTATTTATTTAGTCTTTTTAGGTGATAAAAAAATGAGGCGGACTCAGTTTTGTTACCTCTTGACAAATGGCGAAATTATGGTATAATGTTGTATATTAAATTGAGTTAAAGGAGGTGATGGAATTACAAAAAATAAAATCACCAGAATTATTTAACCCAGGGCTTTGATGAATAGCAAAAGGGGAGAAGAAAATAGATAGTAAAGGAGGTTAAGATGCTAAAGATAAAGATTATCTATCTATAGGACTATTGAGCATTCTCTTTGCTCAAGGCCGATACACCATATCTTATGACTTCTCTCAATCCGTCTCATCGGTTGGGAATGGCTATGATGGGGTAAAAGGATTGGGGATGTCTACATTCCAGCAATTAGTTATACCCAAATTTCAGGAATACGATTAGATAAATTGCCGTAGCGAGATTTTCCCTTTCCATTATACTGATGTATTTACTCTGGAAACTCCGCAAGGGTGGAAAACTTGGATTTGTGGGTATCACGGCAACATTCTTTATCGTGACCAAGGAACATGGTGGCAACAGCAGGCAACGGGTACCAACCATCATTTCTATTCTATTTTTTTTATCAACGAGCTGACAGGCTGGGCTTGCGGTAACTCAGGAATTATAATAAAAACCACGGATGGTGGTTTAAATTGGGTAACACAGATGGAGAATCCACTCTACATTGAATCATTGCGGCTTTATATCGCCCATCCCTTGATGGGTTGCTGGCTGATTCATCAGGGTTTACCTACTTATACGACCTGTGCCTTTGTTGTTCCTGATACCCAGAGCAATAAAGCATTTAGATTCTGGGTTGCAGTAGAAGGTTGTCTCCGTTATGATTCTATCGTCTCACCACCATTTTATATCAAAAGGCGCACAGGGATTGGAGAAACATCGGTTCCGACTTCCGCATTCCGAATTCCGCATTTGGAGGTCTATCCGAATCCATTCACAGAGAAGACAGAAATCAGATTCACGATTCACGATACACGATACAAGATACAGGATGCACGATACAGGATTGGAGAAAATGGAGTAACCAGTAGTCAGTATTCAGTAGCCAGTTTAAGGATTTATGATGTAGTGGGTAGAGTTGTCAGAAAATTTAACCATTTAACCAATTACCAGTCGTTAATAATGTGGGATGGGACCGACGATTCTGGTTGCACACTTCCGCCCGGAGTTTATTTTGTTTGTTTAAATTGGTTTAGAAGTTTATTAGTTAAAAAGATAGTTAAAACAGAATAGTCGTTGAAATTTGGGCAAAAAAAGAAAATAAGGAGGTTTTTATGGTTTTTCCTAAATTATTTTCAATGGTATTGGGAGCACTCCCCAGGTTATTCATCCTGATGATGTGTTTATCTTACAATTTCACATTTGGGCAATCATATGTCCTCATTGATTCATCTGGGAATGGTTATACACTCTTAGGGCAGGACCGGGAGTGCATTGCCTATAGTCGCCAGGCTGACGCTATTGTTATTGTAAATCGTGCTTACTTATCTACCGGTGCGCTTAATGTTCATTCAGCACCTGGAGACTTATCGGTGTTTCACCATGATTTTTCCGTATATAATCAGGTGTTTGGACCAGCACGCAACCCTTATGTTTATGCAGATGATGATGCACCATACATCACATTCACCTATCTCATTGCCGGTCAACCGGGCGGTGTGGGTGGCCAATACGAGTCTGGAGGCTGGTTTAGTTCCTTCTGGGATGAACCTGTAGATATTGGTCCAGGTGACATAGATGCTAACAAAATCTATCTTAAAAAATTACCCAATGAGAATATGCACTTTGTTATTCATACGACAAATGGAACATGGCTGTATCGGATCTATTCACCAGATTTAGGATATCCAATTGCAAGTGGTGTATATCCATGTAATAATTGGAAATATTGGGGGAGTGATTGTAACGATACTCTACTCTGCGTCGGCTTTTATAAATTCTTTGAACCCGAGAGTGTATATAGAGTAATACTTTTTTATACTCCTACTAATGCTGATACCTGGGATTTAGCAATACCTTCGCCCTATCCTCCATGTATAGAATATACACAATTGGCGTTAATTGACAGTAGTCTTCCCCTTCTTGTTTTTAATTGGCGTGACTTGAGTGACTCTACATATCCATACCTGAGCAAGATTTATGTGAGTTATGCCTCTGGTGTGCCACCTGTTGAATTGACTGCAGTTCTACCTGATACTGAAGCCACATATCCTACTATCGCCACTGGTGGTGGGAAGGCGGTGGTAATTTTCAATATTCCCAGAAATAACACACCTGATTCTTTAACCTGGATGGATATCTATATGTGTATCTCATCAGATAATGGTTTAACCTGGTCCGCACCGATAAATATAACACCCACAAGCACATTTCGTTTCGGTCTTCAGCAAATTGCAAAGAGGATTGATTTAATAAGAAATCGTATCTATTATGTTTTTGCCCGAGACAAAGTAGTTGATCATGACCCCTTATGGCATCTTCTTTATGATCCGATAGGATTGGATGCGATGGATATATTCCTTGGCTATACCCCGCTCACCGGAATAAAGGTGGAGAGCATACCCCAAATACAAAAAAGTGAAAGCCTGGAATTGAAAGTTTATCCTGATATCATTAAGGTGAACGCCCAAGTAAAATATATAATTCCTAAAAAACAGAAAATGACTTTGAACCTTTATGACATTGTGGGCAGAAAAATCGCACCGATTTCTGAAGGTTTTTTTGAACCCGGGGCTTACACCGTTAATCACAATTTTTCCGAATTAAGTTCCGGCACCTATTTCTTAATTCTTGAAGGCGAGAAAGAGATACGGACTCAAAAAATATTGATTCTCAGATAACTCAATTTATTGTTTGTCCAAAATTCCTCTTCCCGCCAATAGGTTTACCCATATTTTTAATAATTCTTTGTAGCGGTCGGATTTATCCGACAATGCAAATTTAATTTTGTGCGATGAATCGCACCGCTACAATAACAATCACCCTCGGATATATCAAGCCCCTCTCCCCGCCCTGCGGGGAGAGGGTAAGGGTGAGGGGTAAATATGGTCTTTCTAAATATTCAGTATTTTTTAAAAATTATGATTTAAGATTTGAATTTTATCCCTTATGCGAGACAAGTCTCGCTACTCCATAATTATGAAACCAGAAAGACCAGAGAGACCAGAAAGACCAAAAAGACCAGAGAGGCACTTCCAGTGCCGATAAATCGGGGTTAGGAAACCCCTCCTACAGAAGATTATTGAGATGTTTGAAGTTGGTGGAAAAAGTGGGTATGGAAGTTGGAAGTTTGGAGTTTAGAATTTGTTTCGAATTTCGTGCTTCGGATTTATTTTGGGAAATGTCACTGTTTGTGTGGAAATTTTAGTGAGCGATAACATACCGGTGCTCCTTCAAAAAGACCTTCAATCACATTCGTAGTCCGCAACTTCCTCCATAATTTTTTCTCTTCCTGAAAAAATACTAATAAATCCTCAATATCACGCTCTAAACACGCCACCGCTTTCGGCACTAACCCACGCCATTTTTTAACCCACTCCTTATAATAACTCACCGCCGCACGATAATTAGCCGCACCATAAATCTCCTTCGCCTCACCTAAACACGCTGCTTGATACCGACGCGGAATGGATATACTCATACACAACTTTTAGGGGAAGTGCCGGTTTAATATTGAATTTTCCCATAATGCTCCGAATTATGTTCTTGCAAACCGTCTTCATCATTACTAATCGGGCACGAATGCGGAGCATATCACGATTATTACGTTGCGCCCGGTCTGGTATCCAACAAGTTGGTAGTAAATCATTTTTTAATAAATAAGCAAGGGTTTTACTATCAACTTTATCGTTTTTTACCCGGGCGTAGGCAATAGCCTTGGTTTGGAGTGGATTTGCCAGCTGGACCTCAATATTAAGGCTTTGGAGCAAATCTACTAACCAATACCAGTTCCCGGTTGCCTCAATCGCAACCTTACAATTGTTTTGAAACGGCACAAAGAATTTATTAACCTCATTTTCATCGTTTTCAATCCGTAGCGAAGATTCATTCATATTTTCATCGCACCAATGAAGATGCATAAATTTCTTATGTAAATCAATCCCCACATAATTCATAATACCCCCTTTTCCATAATTATATTTACCTTATCCTTAATTGACAAACCTTTTATTATATCTTTGGAAAAAAAGGGAAACAGGGGGATTTAATTTAATTAAGCAATTCTTTATCTTGTATCCTGTATCGTGAATCCTGTATCGTGAATCAAGGAAATATCCTGCATCGTGCATCCTGAATCATGTATCAAGCATCAAAGATTAAAATCTCAAATCTTGATTGCTTGACATCATAAGAAATTTGATTATAATCAATTATGCCTATTGATAGTGGTTGGAGAAAACTTATACCCGAGCAATTGAAAAATGCACCGGATTATCCAGGTGTATTTGAGATCTCAGACATCCTCCAGGATATTATCTATATCGGATACACTCAAAGCCTTGCCCAGACAATGCAGATTATCTATGAAAAAAGAGACCCGGATTTCAATATTGCCGCATTCTTTAGATTCCAGACCACAAATGACTCTGAAAATGAGTATAAAAAACTGATTGAAGAGTTTAAACAGAAATACAATAGATTGCCGGTGATAAATCAAAGAAAGTCTCAAATGAATGGTTAAGGAAGACTACTTTACTGAAAAAAATATTCAAACAAAATCAAGAAAATTTATTCAAGAATTGAGAAGTCTTTATCATTTTCCAAAGATTGATTTTGACATAAACACCTCTGCCCTGCTCATCATTGATATGCAGGAGTATTTTTTAAACAAAAATTCCCATGCATTTTTACCTTCATCAAAGGCAATTATACCGAATATTAAAAAACTTATAAAATTATTTCGTAAAAAAAAAGACCTGTAATCTACACACAACACATCAATACCGAGAAAGATGCTGGAATGTTAAAGGAATGGTGGGATGAGATAATTACAACTGAAAATAAATATTATAAACTCAGTAAACAAATATATTCTCCTGGTGCACCTATCGTAACAAAAACCCAGTATGACGCATTCTATAAAACAAACCTTAGAAAAATCTTAAATAAATACAGGATAAAGCAGGTTCTCATCACTGGAGTGATGACCAATCTCTGTTGTGAGACCACTGCCCGCTCTGCATTTGTCCAGGGATTTAAAGTATTCTTTGTCATAGATGGAACCTGCACCCAGAACGAGATGATGCATCGTGCAACATTGATAAATCTCTCTTATGGTTTTGCAATCCCTGTCTTGACCGAAGATATATTAAAAAATGCTCAAATCTGAAATAGGCATAATCGGTGCAGGACCATCTGGAATTGCCTGTGCAATACAATTAAAAAGGCATAAATTTGATTATTTAATTTTTGAAAAAGAAGATTCTGGCGGTTTAATAAAGAATGCATTTTTGATTGAGAATTATCCGGGATTTCCTGAAGGGATAACTGGTAAGGAATTTGTCCAACTTCTAAAACGCCAGATTCAAAAACATAGAATAAAAATTATTAAAGAAGAGGTGATTTTAGTTAGATACAAAAATAATAAATTCTATATTAAGACCAAAAAAGGAACCTATCAGACATCAATCCTTGTTGTTGCCACAGGAACAATACCAAAACCATTAACAGTTCCAGTGAGTAAAAATCGCCAATCAAGGATTTTTTATGAGGTGTATCCAATAAGAAAAGTTAGAAATAAAATAGTTGCTGTTATCGGAAGTGGTGATGGAGCATTTGATTATGCCTTGAGTTTGAGTAAAAAAAATAAAGTCTTGATTTTAAATAGAAGTGATAGGGTCAAATGCCTTCCTGTTCTTTTTCAGAGGGTTATGCAAAATAAAAAAATTGGTTATTTGACCAGCATAGAGATAAAAAGGATTGATTTTGAAGATAATAAACTGGCATTATACACAAATGAAAAGAAGATAATTGTAGATTATCTTGTTGTGGCGATTGGACGTAAACCGAATCTTAATTTTTTTGATGAATCAATAAAAAAGAAAGTAAAAATTCTTGAAAGAAGGAAAAAGTTGTATATAATAGGTGATGTGAAAAATGGGATTTTCAGGCAGACTGGTATTGCAATAGGCGATGGGATTAAAGCAGCGATGGGAATATACATTAGTAGGGCGAGGCTTTAGCCTTGCATTATAAAAAGGCTAAAAAAGGCTCAAAAGGGCTAAAGATGGCTAAAGGGCGACAAGAAAGGGTGAAGAAGGGTAAAAAGGGGTAAAGAAGGATGAAAAGGGGAAAAAATTGAAAAGAACAAAAGGGCAAATGAAGGCAAAAATCCCCTTGTTCCCTTTTTCCAAAGGCAGAGACAGGGGAATTGGAATAAGAAAAAAGGATAGAAAATTATGAAAATAGTTGGTAAAACTGGCAAACAGGATATTGCAACAGTCTATATTGCTAAAACAGAAACCGGGAAACTGATTGAATTTGTTGAATCTGTCCAGCCACCAATTCCTAAAGAAGAAAAATGGGTTTTGATTGTATCCACACTTTTTGGTTGCCCGGTAAGATGCAAAATCTGTGACGCTGGTGGCAATTACCAGAGTAAATTATCAAAAACTGAAATTTTTGACCAGATTGATTTTCTTGTTAACAGATATTATCCTGATAAGAATATTCCAGTAAAGAAATTTAAAATCCAGTTTGCGAGAATTGGCGAGCCTGCATTCAATGATGCGGTAATTGAAGTCCTTGAAGAATTGCCCAAAAGATTTAATGCTCCAGGCTTAATGCCCTGTGTATCAACAATAGCACCATCAGGAACAGAAGGATTTTTTGAAAAACTGCTTAAGATTAAAAAGAAATACTATAATAGCAGATTCCAACTCCAATTCTCAATCCATACAACCGATGAAAGATTAAGGGATTGGTTAATTCCAATAAACAAATGGAATTTCAATGATATTTCGGAATATAGTAAAGTATTTTATGAATATGGAGACAGAAAAATTGCCTTAAACTTTGCCCTTGGTAAGGATATGCCTGTTGACCCTGCGGTTCTTCTCAAATATTTTGAGCCTGAATATTTTTGTATAAAGATTACGCCAGTAAATCCAACGATTAATGCAATTCAGAATCAGATTACTTCGTATATTAAAACAGAAAACGAAAGATATGAAATTATTGAGAGATTAAAGGATGCAGGATATGAAGTCATTTTAAGCATTGGTGAATTAGAAGAAAATCAGATTGGCTCAAATTGTGGCCAGTATATCCAGCATTATTTAAATTCCAGTAAAAAGATAAAAGAAGGTTATACCTACCCAATTGAATTCTGTGCCTTGTAAAATTGTAATAAAAGCACTCTGATACCGCCCTTGCAATGTCTGACCAGAAACCCTCTTTTGTCATTTTTGGGACCGACCAAAAACTTTCTCCTGTCATTCTGAGGCCGCCAAAGGCGGACGAAGTATCTCTATAAATATCATCATTCTTTCATCTTATCAAATTCAATTCTTGTCATGCTGAACTTGGTTCAGCATCTTATTTCACCTTAACAACCTTCTCAATTTCACAAAAATACTCAATACTAAGCTCTATAAAATAAACCCCACCAGGCAATCTCCGACCCAAATCATCATCGCCAGACCAGAAAATGGTTGATTCATGATATATGATACACGATTCAAGATTAAAAGACTTTACCATTCTGCCTGCTACATCATATATTGCAAGGCTAACCTCTGGTTCTGAAAGAACCATCGGTTCTTAAGGAAAGCCTTGCCCTACGCAGGGATTTTATCTGTGCGATAAATCGCACCTCTACAATAGCAATCACCCTTACCCCCTTTGGAAAAAAAGGGAAACAGGGGGATTTAATTTAATTAAGCAATTCTTTATCTTGTATCCTGTATCGTGAATCAAGGAAATATCCTGTATCGTGTATCCTGTATCAAAACATATTTTCCCCTGCCTGAAAAAAGTTGCGGTAAGATCATTTTTGATTTAAATCGCACCCTTGACTATTTGAAATTTTGATATACAATAAAAATATGATGACGTCCGCTAAAAAATTAAACCTTTATGTAGAGACTCCAGTCTTTGGTTTCTATTATGATGAAAAGATTGAAAATCGCGACAAGCAAGAAAAAACTAAATTACTCTTCGAACAAATCCAAAAAGATTATTTTACTGCCCTTTATAGTGATATTGTGTTGGCAGAAATTGAAAAATTGGCAGACGATTTTAAGAAGCATAGACTTTTAGAACTTATATCGCGTTTTGGCTTACGTAAAATTGATATGCCATCTGCTGAAGATGAATTGCTTTTGCTATCAACGACCTTACTTGAGAGGCAAATCATCCCAGTAAACAAAAAAGATGATGCCTTGCATCTGGCATTAGTTATTCTTTCTCCTCAAATTGACTATTTCGTTACATGGAATTGTAAGCATTTAGCAAATGTCAATGTTTTTCGCAGAGTGAAAGCAGCTGTTCTTCCATTAGGTTATGAATTGAAATTTGAAATTGTGACACCGGAGGAGGTGATTTTCTATGAGTGACAATAAGAATTGGTTAGAAGAGGTTTGGGAAATCAAAGAAAAAATTGCTGAAGAAACAAAGACAATGAGTTTTTCTGATTATCTTAAATATCTTCTAAGTCTTGCCCAAAAAGCGGAGAGACGAATTTTGGCGACTGCAACCAAGGTTTCTGAAAAGTAGTGTCAGATTAAACAGGGGGCAGATAACTTTTTTGTTTTGATTTTCTTAATTGCAAACCTAACCTCTGGTTCTGAAAGAACCATCGGTTCTTAAGGAAAGCCTTGCCCTACGCAGGGATTTTATCTGTGCGATAAATCACACCGCTACAATAAGAATCCCCCTTATCTCCATCTTTGAAAAAAGGGGGAAATAGGGGATTTAATTGAATTATGCCATTTTTTATCCTGTATCATGTATCGTGAATCAAAGAAAGATTCACAGGTGTCTCGTAGGTAATAGCATATTTAACAGTAAACACCTTATCTCCAGGATTAGGATAGACATCAAGCATTGGCTTTTGCATATCCGTCGGAACTGCAACAACATCCTGTGGTCCACCACCCGGTGCCAATGGCAGAGAACTCTGATATGTGCAGACCCGATATAAGGGCAGATATAAACCCTGGTCAAGCCACCTGCCATTACCCTCAGCATAAAACACAAGTAATCTACCCTCAATCATCCCACCAGGGGCATAGGTAATATCCGGGTCAATTGACCAGACTGGACTACTGCTTATTACGGTCGGACTCTGCCATTCCCCATAATACGCAGAGGCATATATATTATAAGGGGAAGTGCCGTTAAAAATTTTGTATAAGTATATCAAACTCAATAATCACTTCAACCACCAGTTTTTTTCATCAATTAACATCTTTTGCTGGTAAAATTGAAAAAAATTTTATATTTCAGACAGGCAAAATGTGGCGAAAACTCTCGCCGAGAAATTAAAAAACATCGAATGGATTTAGGTTTGTTTCAGAAGGATGTTACTAAATTTATTGGTGTTTCAACTGATACAATAACTTACTGGGAAAGGGGTAGGGTTAGACCGGGCAAGAAGAATATTGTAAAAATAAAAGAGTTTCTAAAAATAAGGGGTAAAAGCTGACCTTCCTTTAACGCTGAATTACCTATTATCGCATCCCTTACAAATTCAAAGTTATATTACAGCTTATTTCACTTATTCCATAATCAGGATTATGCCCCTGACGAAGCACAAAGCTACTACCGCCTGTAAGGTTTCTGCTGACACTTTTTATATTAAATTTTAACTCATCGATCCGCATTTTTGTTTCGCCAACCGACTGGTTAATCCTGTATTCACTCTCAACTATTGCAAGATTTTTAATATTCAATTTCGCACCAAGCCCTGGGGAGAGGGTATAAAAGAGAAGATTCGGATCAGTCCTGGACAAAAATGGGTCAGCCCCATTTCTCCTTGAAAAACCAAAAAGGGCAAAGATTGTAAAAAAATCGCTTATTGTTTCACTCAATTTTGTATCCAGACCAACGGTCGTATAGTTATATAAAGAGGTATCGCTTAAAAAGTTGTAATAGGAGTTATAAAATAATGAAAAATTAAAGTCGGTTCTTTCTCTCAATACGATATTTAAATTCACTGACCTATCAGCTTTTATCTCCCTTCTTTGAATACTCATCGTATCCATACTATCAACCCCGGGAATAAAAAATCCCAAACCAATATTCTCTTCTCTCTTGAATTGCGGGTTCACCGAAATCTTTTCGGTAATTTTAATATTTGAAGAAATTTCAACAACCTTACCCCGGTCATCAGCGGTCATCTGCTGGAGATTTCTGATGCTGTATGCCTGGGTCCTTGAATTTCTCAAGCCTGTAAGAAAACTGAATTTTTCTTTCCGAAATTCAAAACCGTAATTGTGCTGAATATAGTCCAATTGTTTAAATAACCCCAGATAATTTTTTCTCATATTGGTTAATGTTATAAGGGTAATGGTTTTTGTCGGATTGAGCTGGATTCCTGCCCTTCCATTATGATTTGAGGTCTTTTGATTCAAGATGGTGTTTTTCGTTTCAATTCGGTATTGACCATCAAGCCTTAACTGCTCAATAGGTTTAAGTGTCAAAAAAGAGTGTAGAATGTCTGACTTATCCTCTATCGTCAAGTAACGATAATAAGAAAAATCACCCCTTATTTTCTTAAGATTCAGACCACTTACTATTTCATAATTGCTCTTGAACCACTCTCTATTATGCCACTCCTGCATCATATTGGCACTAAAGTTTATCTTCTTAAATTCAAACCCTCTGATTCCAATCCCTGCCCTATCACTATTATAAAGACGATTTATCCTCTTGCCGTAAAAAATAGACAAAAGATTATATTCACCTTCAATCGTATGACCATCTTCAAAACCAAATTCTTGAGTCTTAGAATGTTCATACAAATAAGAAATTTTCTTTTTATCCTTTGCCAATTGGCTATTGAAATAATATCTATAAGAGGTCTCATTTTCTCCCCAAGTCTCCTCGGCTTCTTGTCTAACATTCCCTCCTCCAGAAATATCAAATAGCCACATTCTTATCCCACCATTCATCTCTCCTGATTCTTTTTGGAAAATCTTGCGCTCAAGCCCCAAAAATGCAAGGTCATTATTTTCATAATTACCTTTTAACCAGAAAATGCCCCTTGAAAACTCAGCCACAACCCTTTTTGATTTTGCATCCGCCATCTTCTTATAATTACCCCTTAACTTCACACCCCCATAATTTACCCCAAAGTCGCCACCAGTAATCTTGAGCGAATCATAAACCTGCTGACTCACTCCAGCCTCTATCCCTTTATATTCCGTGCCCAATCTACCTCCGTAAAATGGTTTTCTCCAATCAATCCGGGAAGTTTCATAAAGAATTTCTACAACCTCTTCTTTTTCAATTATTCTTTTAAGAAAATTGATTGTTCCACTACGATAATCAATTTCATAGTCCTGGCCCCTTGTTTGTGCCTCTCTCACCTCGCCCCTTCTAATCCAGACCATCTCCGAATTAATGACAACCGGTGCAGAAGAAAGATAAAAAGGTCCCTGGGTTAGATTTCCACTAAATTCTTGAAATTTTATATCCCCTTTTGGCGCAGAGTAAAAACCACTTCCATTAAAATTCTTATGCTCTCCATAACCACATATACCAAGGACCGATTTTTGCAAGAAATTTTCTGGCAAGTTAATATCACCGATAGCAAATCCATAGTTTTCAGCAGTTGCCTTTACCAATCCTTTTGTCTGGGTGTTTGGATTATCACTTTCAGAAAAATCCCCTTCAATCTTCATTCCATTTGATAACTCACCATCAACCTGGAAATTTAAGAAATTCTGGCGTAATGAATAGGGATAAAATCCTAATGGTGCAGTGCCATAATGGAGGGATTTTGCCTGATAAACGAATCCATCCCGACCTCTGATCGTAAGCGAATCGGCCAAAGAATCTTGAGTAATAATAAATAGGACAATTAAGGTCATTCCTGTCTCCCCCTTGTCATTCCCGCGCAAGCGGGAATCCACTGCCAATTAAATCGTAATACAAATCTTTCCACATAGAATTTGATTTTTCAATTAACTCAATTTTCCATTTTCTTCGCCACTTCTTTAACCTTTTTTCTCTTGCGATAGCTTCGTAAATATCATTAAATTCTTCATAATACACAAGTTTATGCACATTATACTTCTTGGTGAATCCGGCAACAAGATTATTCTTATGTTCATACACCCTTTTGACTAAATTATTAGTGACACCGATATATAACGTGCCATTCTTTTTGCTCGCAAGGATATAGACATAATATCTCTTCATATATTTGCTATTACGTCACTCCTACCTTCCCTTATATGTCACTCCTGCGAAAGCAGGAGTCCA
The DNA here is from genome assembly GCA_036796695.1 of bacterium. GTDB lineage: Bacteria > Hydrothermota > Tepidihabitantia > SM23-42 > JAOAFX01 > JAOAFX01. The sequence goes on along the minus strand of DAIRCK010000032.1, from coordinate 3,686 downwards.
GGAGCAAAGTCATTCCGTATTGACTACGGAATGACAAACGATGGCTCCCCTTTAAAGTCTTATCCCCACACTCAAATAATGCGACAGAGGCAGTTCTCGGTGAATATAGATTGTATAATCAAGTGAAATACGTGGGCTTAAAAATCCTGCGCCAGTTGAGAAGTTTTTATCTTCAATCCCAAATCTTATGGGTAAAACCTTAGCAGGTTTCCATTCAAGACCAAACCCATAACCAGGATGGTGACCACCTCCAAGCGTTTGTTTCAAACAACCGGCTATAAGTATCTTTTTTCTGAAGTCAAATGAGCCTCCAAAGTTTGCTGTCGGTAAAACTCTTTCTTTAAAATCATTACTCCAATTGAGTTCCAATGGCAATATATCTTGGAATGTAATGCCAATTTTAAATACATTTCCGCGCATATCCGCATCATTATCTGCGTCCATCCGCGTGATTGCCACAAGTGTGGCAATCCCAAAGTTAAAGCCGAAGCCAGTAAAACTTGCTAATTTAATGGAGTTCAGTCTTGAGATCAATGCAAAATTGAGACGGTTGAAAAACTGTGTGCCCAAAGAGACAATCCCTGTATTGCTTGTAAATGATGTAGTTCCATTATAGACAATCTCTGGATAATTTGTGCCAGGAATTGTATCAGTACCTTGTTCAGTTAATGGTATATCACCAGTAGAAGCCCGGATATACGCAACCCCAATCCCATATCCGCGATTATCCGTGTCGTTATCCGTGCTTTTCTGTGTCAGTGGCAACGCCACTGAAAGATAATCATAAGTTGTTCCGAAAAAGAGACTGGAGTGCATTAAGGTCATCTCTATTTTACCCAATGTGGTGATGCCACTCGGATTCCAGAACACCGCATTGGCATCGTCAGCTATTGCTACAAATGCATTACCCAGTGCCCTTGGCCTTGCCCCGGCACCGATATCTAAAAAAGAAAGTTCACAACCCGATTCTTGGGCAAAGGTAAAACTCCATATTCCAAACACCGATACCCAAACAATAAACAAATTCCAAAATTTAAGATTTCTCATCATTCCTCCTTTGTGTATCCATATTTATTGCTTCATCACAATAAACTTGCCTTCTTTCTCTTTATACTCATTCCCATTTCTTGCCTGAACCAAAAATCCATATACTCCATTGTTTACCATCTCACCAATCTCATTCCTGCCATCCCAGACAAATTCAATAATCCCTGAGCCAGAAAAGATTTCATCTCTATAAACAACCTTGCCCGCAAGCGTATAAATCGTGAGTTTAACATCCGCCTCAGCCGTCAATCTCACCCTTATTCGGCATAATCCCTTATTCGGGTCATAGGGTGATGGATAGGCAACCGCCTCGGTAATCTCAAGACCCGGTGAAGCAAGGGGCACTTTCATTATGCTTGCCTCATGCTCAACCAGGTAGGGAATGATAAACTTACAGACCCGATCATTATTTCTATCCGCAACAAAGACCTCTTTTACCACACCACCTGGAATATCACTGACTGTAATGCCTTCAGGTTTATTAAATTCACCAGGGCCTGAGCCGATTGTACCAAAGTCAAGTAGTCTATTACCAAAGAAGTCATAACAGAGAATGCGATTATTGTTTCTATCTACAACCCACATGTAGCCACGCGAATCTGCCTCTATATCTGCTGGCTGGTTCAACCCTTCACCAAATTCTAAAATGAGATTCCCTTGTTTATCAAAAACCTTTATCTTACTATTTTCGGTATCAGTTGTATATATTTTTCCACCGCGGACCTCAGCATCATTCTTCGCACCCATTCGCGGGATTTGCGTTTTCTCACAATCTACACCTTCAGGATGGCCTAAACCAGTAATTATTAAATTGATATTGCCCTCTTTATCCGTGCGCACAATCCTGTTATTATTCTGGTCAGCAATGTATATTTGATTCAGTTTATCCACCGCCACACCATTAGGCTTATTGAATCCTAAAATTGTCATTAGTGATTCGCCTGCCGGTGAGAATTTGGTTATACAATCACCAGCCCATTCTGATGCATAAATATTGCCATAATCATCAACATCAACACCGTTAGGCTTACGCACATCAAAGATGTTCAACACCAGATTTCCATAGGGGTCAAACTTTGCTATTCTATTATGCTCTTGGATAGGATTTGAATTTCGGTCTGCAACATAGATATAACCTGCCTCGTCTATTGCCACGCCTTCACATTTATTAAAACCAGTAATCTCAAATGAATATTGAGGCTCACCAACAATGAGCAATACTCTATCTTCGGTCTGATTATTAACCAGATCCCTTACCACAAGTCTAACCGTATACCTGCCGTCCTGCAGTAAATCTGTATTCCATTCCGCAAGCACACCCTCAATTACTGGTGTATTTGACTCTTTTATTAATATCCATTGTTGCGGACTCCAGCCAATACCATAATAGACCTGATAAAAGGCAAAGTGTGGGTCGGTTGCCGTGCCAATGATTTTTATTGTCTTATTTACAAGTGTTGAATCCAATGGCGAGATTATCATCCCTTCGGGTGGAGTGTTATCAAGAACCAAATTCTTGCTGTTGATTTCTTCTTTATTCTCTACATGGTCTTCGGCATAGTAATCAAACCGATACCAGCCATCCGGTCCTTCGCACCTTAAACTTGCTACACTATCAGTAATAATCACCCACTCACCAGGTATTCTCTTTTCTGTAGATTCTGTGTTTGGAATTTGGTTATTTGAATTTGTTTCGGATTTCGTGCTTCGAATTTCGGATTTATTCACTTTTATTGCTTCCAATTGCCTCCAATTGCTCTCAATTGCCCTCAATTGCCCCAAATAAGTAAATCTATATGCCAGATGGTCCACGCCGGAAGCCACCCCATTTGACCAAATATCATAAGCCAATAGGTCAAGAGGTGTCTGTGAAGTAATAAGCACTGAATCACCAGGCAAAGGATAATTGGGCTCCCCAATTGTCAAGTCAGTATTTGGTGGTGTCTCATCAATTGCCAAAATTTTTATTATCTCCTGATGATTGCCAAGATGGTCAATTGCAAAGGTAAAGAAGTTGTGCAGACCTTCTTCATAGTCCCGGAGGTCAAATTGCACGAAATTGATAAAATAGTGCCAATCCCCGGGTTCAATCTTATATCTTGCTGAATCAACCCCACAACCTGCATCGCCGACTGCAATCTTGATCTCGGTAAACTTTCTCAAATATACTGGCTCTTCACCATATTTTGGCTCACCAATCTCAATTGCAATCTCGGGTGGCGTGTTATCAACAAAGAATGGCCAGACCGTGGCATAACTTTTGTCTCCATTTCTAATTCCCACTTTTATTAAATATCTTCCGTCAATAAAATCAATCTTGAGGGTATCATTGAGAATCCCCGGGATGTATGTGAAAGAATCATTGGGCACTTGATAAAAAGTCGTGTCATTAGGAACTTGGTAATAAAGCGATATGCTATCCTTAGGAGCAGGTTCACTAAAAGTAACTTTTATTGGAATAAATTCAGGAAATCTATATATCGCATTAATCGGCGGGTTTTCAATATAAACAAATATCGCCCAGGGATTGTAATAGAGCCTGGTTGTTGCCAATGCGGTATTTGTCTGTGCATCGGAATCAACACTTTTTATTTTCACTTCAATGTAATTCTCAGGCACAAAGAGGTATTCCTGAGGGA
>DAIRCK010000031.1:0-28922 GCA_036796695.1 bacterium | reverse complement strand
TTATTTACAGAATAGTTTATGCTAATCAATTTAAAGATGTGGGTAAACCTCAGAACATATAACCCTTGACTAATTTCAATTAATGAATATAATCGTGTATGATAATATTTTTAATTTTCCTCCAGATAAATGATGGCTATCTTACAGTCCGTGCAGATAAGGATGGAATGCCTGTTTTTGTTGATGACGATTTTATCGGCAACACCCCGGTGATAAAGTATCCGCTGAAACCAGATGAATATAATGTGGGATTCTTTCCCCAGGATTCAATAGAAACCGCTTCTTATCAATTTAAAAATGGTGATATAGGTGCATTATGGAGAATTGCTAAATATGGTGAAGGAATTGTAAAAGTGAAAATAGAATCAAATAAAGAAACCATTGTTGAATTAAATTATAAGGCAGTTCGTTCTGCACCGAGCAAGGCAAAGGCAAAGGTATTTAGCTGTTTGGGTGGGATATTTATCCTCGGCATATTATCAACCCTCGCATTCCAGGCAGCGTTTTAAATTCAGAAACTACAGTAACAATTCCGTGTCCCAAAATTCTTCCTAAAGTAGGGACTTCAGTCCCGTAAATCCAATATCTCACTGGAATAGGGAATTTATTCCCGTGAAAATAACGCGACTAAAGCATAGCCTGATGTAAATCAGTGTCGCTATTACAGAAAGAAAAAAGTGTTTAATCCATTTTTACAAACACATCTACTAAATTCCCCTCTCTGTCAAAAACCCTATGTTCGTTCTTGTATATCACCTCGCTCTTTCCATTTTCATCAACCTTTAAATCAATTCTACCTCGTTTGCAAGAAAAACAGATTGGAAATAAATATTCCCAATCTTTTTTGGTCTTTAAATCAAAGAAATATATATAATCCCAGAGCCGATTGTTATAAGGTTTTTTTGTGTGAAAAATGATATATTTCCCATTAGGTGAAAATTCATAATCTACTACGCTCGTCCATTGTTTTAAATCTATTACCTTATCAATCCTGAAATTCTCGATTATCTCAAGGACTGGATAATCATTCAATCTGCCTGTTATACATAGCACCAATTTATCAGGATAAATCCTTGTAAGGTCAGAACTAATCTTTCTCTTTCCAGTTTTAATCCTGATGTACTCTTTTTTGCGGTTCGCATTATAAACCGTCAGTCGTGTGTAGATACTGTCATTTTCTGGAAAATAACTCTCTTCGCAGATAAAAAATCTCTTATTATCTTTTGCAAGCCCTGCCTTTTCTATATAATAACCACCATCCTCCCTTTCTACCCTTTTAAGTATCCACTGATATATAAGGCTATCACCATTATAAAATTTGAGTGTATCACCAGATTGAAAGACCAGGGAGTTAGAAAATCCCAGGTTCCAAATCCCAAATCCCAAACAAATCCAAATAAAAAGAAAAATTATAAACATCAACTCTTTTAATTCAAAACCATTTATTTTCAACCTTCCTGTATTTTTTGTCATGCTGAATTTATTTCAGCATCCCTTTTTGTCTACTGACTAATTCTTCAAGGTGCAGTCAGTGTGAACCTTGCATCCAGATATGCCCCATCAGTATCCGTTGCCCGGACTAAAACTTCAATTGTTTTAGCATCACCGGCATTACCAAATATCACACCACTATTCTTATCTATCTTCACACCCTCTGGTGCAGAGAGTAATTCAAATGTCAATTTATCACCATCCGGGTCAATTATCGGCACCTGATAATATATTGCCTCGGGTTTTGTCTTGATTGAATCAACCCGGTTACTTAAGACCGGTGCTGAATTCCCTATATGTAACTCAAATGTAAATGGTTCAGATTTAAACTCACCATCATATGCAAATGCGGCACCGGTTATTATATCATTCTTTTTTAAGTTATATTTTTTTAAATCTAAGATATTTGATGTATCAGGAATCACCTCATCCCTTATCACCCAGTGAACAAATAATTGGACAGAGTCATTGTCAGGGTCTTCAACCATCGCGGTCACCATAACATTCGGCGTTGTAGAATATACGAGTTCAGGTGTAATTTTTAGGGAAATAATCTTCGGCGGTAAACCACCTATCACTGCTTCTCCGGTTCTTACGGTCTTCCCATAATCTTTACTATCAAATGGTGTGACCTCAGCAAAAATCTTATCGCCTTTTTTCGCCTCTTCATATTTTAACGACATTCCTTCGCCAATCTCCTTTCCATTTACAAACCATTTAACCCGATAGGTTAATGGGTCTCCATCCTTATCCGAGGCAAGTATCCGAACTGTAATTTCAGATTGAATCGTAGGATTTAATGGCAAAAGTGATGCCTCATGAATAACAGGCAATGAATTCCCTGCAGTCCCTTCTTCTCTCTTTCCACCACATTCTATAGTGCAAAAGAATAGAAAACTTATTGATAGGATAGATATCGCCTTATATCTGTTCAATCAACACCTCCTGTATAGTTTCTTTAAACCTATTCTAATCAGAATTACCTGAGAGTCAAGGGGTGGGGTCTATATGATTTGAATAAATAAACCGTTAAAGACCCCACCCCTGATTTTATTTATCCACCAGCCTACCGTTCTTTATTTCACAAAATTTATGGATTTTCACATATACCAGATGGCTGAATTCGGGTTTGATACCATCGGTAGTCAGTATTTCCGGGGCTTTACGATGACCGCGCTCATCAATTACCAGCGATGCCTTTAAGGGAAAGGTAATTGCAGATATGTCCATCGGTTTATTATTCTCTAAAACGAACTTACCTGAAGTTAATCCAGGGATATATATATTCAGTCCATCCACAAGAATGAGTGTATCCCCTTTCATTCCATCAACCACACCGAGCCAGATTTCCTCTGCGAGAAGTGGTAAACCAAGAAAAATCAAGAAAAGTAATATCCTCTTCATTTTAACCTCCTTATCTTCCTTTCCAGAGAATCACGCCACTCCTTGGTAATCCAGGGATGCCTGTTTCTGGTGAGACAATTCCACCACCAACCTGGATAAATACCTTGGTCTGGTCAGAGGTGACATAGAGTGATGGCTCTGAAGGCATACCTGGACCAAGGGAGATAAATACCCTGTTTGTATCACCGGATACACCAAGGAATGGGTCTTTATAGGCGGTTCCTGTTTTGTAATACAATGCATAGAGTTTACCTTCACCACCATAAGAGCATACTGCCGCACTCGGTCTAAATGTAGTAAAGAGCACTGCACCACCAATGACCAAACTTGGATTCAAATTCCGCTCTCCAGGTTTAGAAAACCATCTGTACCAGCCACTCTTTTTATTCACAAGACTAATCAGGGAATCATATGTTATCTTTGAAGCACCGATGTGAACAGTGTCAGTCGTATCCACCCAGACATTTGTAGCATTAAACAACTGGAATGGGTCAAGTGTATGGGTTGTATCATCTCTGAATCCTACATAGAGTTTTGGAATGGTGGTATCTGCCATATCAAACTCATTGAACAATCTACCCGTGCCAAAATATATCCAGAGGTGATTGTATTCATCTGTTGCCACACTACCTTCTGCGGTTACTGGCAGATTCAAACCAAGGTTCATCACTGTAGCTGTATCCCAGGTAGCAGGATTGATATTGTCATTAGTCTTTATCCGATAAATCTTGCCATACCAGTTCGGTGAGGTGCCATAGCATGTGCCAAAGTAGATTCTATCAACAGTATAATCAAGACCCCAATCACAGCCGAAGATATTGGTTATGAATGAATTATTTTCTGCCAGGGTAAATTTTTGCAGGAGATTACCCGTCTTTAAATCAAGCACAAATACTCTTGCCCTCTGTGCACCATCTCCTGCGCAGTTAACAGGTCCAGAACCAAATACCAGATACCAGCTATTCTTCACCTTAATCACTGTAGAATAACAGACCGTCAGGTCAAGGTCGTAAACTGTATACTCCCACATTGGAACAGGGTTAAATGGGTCTGTGATGTCAATTGCGAAGTATGCGGATCTGCAGGTATCACCGGGTATTGCTGCATCAAAGCCGCCAAGCCTCATTCCACCGATTAAGAGTGTGCCCCAGCCTCCAGGATATTTCACATTGGTAGAATCAAAGATCTTTACATCTGTGACATAGACCCTTAAATCCACATAGTTCACATGACATAGGTAGTAATTCTTTTCTTTTAAGTATTTCAGATGGGGTAAAAGGTTATAAGGAATATATGCCCAGATTTCCTGACCCAGTTCATAACCCGGTCCAGGATTCAATCTAAATGGTGTGAGTATATTATCCAGTTTTTCAACCTCTCCAGCATTGAATGCATGGAGCATACCATCATTTGCACCCACATAGACAATCTTATGCCGGTTACGGTAGTATTCATAGTAGTTGTAATAGGAGCGGTCACCATAGATAAAATCATATCTTTCTATTGGTTCTCCAACCAGAACCGGCCCAGAGTTCACAATATCACCCAACTTCCAGGTCTTAGATTGAACTGTCCTTGAACGTAACTTGGAAGTATCAATATCATCACCCCTTACATATCTTATCACTGTATCAGCACAGGCTACTGAACCCACCTTTAGATAAGGCTGCAAGATTCCTGCACTTCCAGTGGTAAAATCCAGAATCTCACCCGCATCCACAAGATTATTATTATTGAAGTCAACAAATGCCTTTATATTTCTGGCTAACGGATTATTGTTGTACAACCACTTTCCACCATCCCATACTGGAACCATCTCTTCTACTGGAACTGCACCGACTGAATCACTTGAAGTTACATGACCGTCCCCATCACTATCATAATACCTTACTACAGTAACACCACTGGCGGTTGACCTCATCCTTATGACATAATCATTAATCATATGGAGCACTGCATCCTTCTGGTTATCTTCACGCAGATTACCATAGGGGTCAAGCCAGAGGGTATGGGTCGTGCCCATCCAGTCAATATTCTCACCTGTAGGGAAAAATCTTGTCTGATAGAACTGCGATTGGGTGACAAGACCACCAATCTGTGTCCCTGTGGAGACCACAGCAACCGGTGATGCAGAGGCAACCCTTGCCATCATCGCCTTTATTGCCTTCATTATTGATTCTTCAAGTTCGTATCCATTCTCTGCATAAAAATAGTTATCAGGCAATCCATCGTTGTCAGTATCCCATTCAGATTGTAAATCCGGTTTATTATTAGCATTCTTATCCACAAATCCACCAAACTTACATGCAAGGCTCAATGTTGGATTGCTTTCAAATGCTGCAACACCATAAAGGACCACATTCTGTTTATCAGGCAGATGTCTATCCTTCCACTGATTCCCTGATAATGCAGTATCCGGCCTCAGGTCATTTATATTTCCATAATAGGCAAGGTGGATGAGATAATTACTACCGTAAGATGGATATGAACCAGGTCCAGCAGGAACACCAGACCCTGAGTATGCAGCATAACTCCTCAAGTTTACTGCATTTGGCAGGGTATCAGCGACTGAATAGGCTGGGATATGTAAATCCATCGTGGGTTCACCATCAGTAATCAATAGGATAAAAGACCTTGTGCAGGGTGTCATCTTACCCCATCCTGCAGGTCCGGGCAGATTTTTATCATAGAATGGGTCTTTTTCACTCACTGGATTTGGTGTATAATTCGCATTTGAATATGCTGGTTTTGCCTGGGAAAAATACCTGAGCATCTCATAATAACTCTCACCGAGTGGTGTCCAGGTATTGAATTGAATGTTTCTGATTGCGCTGTACATATCCGTATACTTTAACTCACCGATATAACCACCCCCTTCAATCCGACCACCGTTATTGGCAAAAGTATTGTTACCACCGCCTTCATCATATCCACCCCAGTTTCCATCCCTGCCAAAATTAAAACAGGCAAGACCAAACCTCGGTGACATATCATCCCATTTTCCATCGTCATTTTTATCTGCAATCTGCCTCAATATTCCACCCCAGGTCCTGCGCGGTATATCAACCTGGACATTCTGGGTGCTAAGGTCAGGTAATGGTCCATTACCATACTTGGTTATCTGAATAGTCGTTGGTCCAGGGTCGCTTGTATGACTAACATAAATTGCACTATAATTTGAACTCGGGTTCACATTGGAACGATAATAAACAGTCCAGCTATACCTTCCTTCGCTCTCCAGCCTTATTGGGTCTGATGCTGCACCCCAGGTGGATGGACCCTTACCACCGATAAGAACCTTCTTTGCAACATCTCCCCTGCTCATCGTTGCCCAATTAAGAATCCTGCCTGGATATGGCCCAGTAGGTGAAGACCGAAAACGATTTGTTGCCCATTCATAATTACTATCAGGGTTGAAGTAACCATAGTATCTAACAGTGTCATCTGCGGTCCCTTTTGTAATAGAGGTCGTGGTATATGCCCTTTCAGCCATTGAACCAGAATTATCAAGGAATATCAATATATTTGGGACAGGCGTCTTCCACATAAAGACCGGGGTACAGCAATAAGAGGTGTCAATCTGGCTATAGCCGATGGAGAGCAGACCAAAGACGATTATTAAAGAAAATCTCTTCATTTTGACCTCCTTTTATGGTTGAACAGTAAAACGTTCCAGTATCTCAAGACCGACCCTCTCACCACCACGGGCAATTGCGGTTGCAGTTATATAATAAGTCCTGTAACTCCCTGATGCTGGTGTTGCACCAGGGCCTGCAACTGCCCGTGCAAATTTTATCGCGGTTCCGGACATAGTTATCACAGTAGCCGAAGTTCGTTCTGCAGTCACAATTACATCATACTGACCAAGATGGATAACACTGCTATCCCGCGGTGGTGCATCAAGAAATGTATTGAGGGATTCGGCTTTTGCCTTACCAATCTCAAGGCCGGCAAGTGCTGCCTCATAAACAGTCTCATACCTTGCCTGGCCACCTGTTACATTCAATCCCCTCATCACTAAATATATTGTCAGTGCTCCGGCAATCAAAACCACGATCATCGTGCCTAAAGCAACGAGCAAGGCAATACCCCTTTTCATATCTCCTCCTATGGTTGCAAATTCTGGGGATAAACGATACTGCTCAAAAATACCCGTTTCCTTCTTCTCTGAAGGTCATTTAGCGGATAAGTATATGGTGGGTTATTCTCAATCGTCACGGTATTTTCAGGATACCTGTAACCAGGGATTCCTTCTGAAGTAACGACCACTGTAAATCTTAATGCCCAGGTTCTCGTATAACTCGGATTAAATGGTGGGTTATTGGTATTCGTCCAGGTATCAATTATCCGGTCACCATCTGTATCAATACCATACCTGAAGGCTATCGCCTCTACATTTGTAAGGAGTGGTTCAGAACCACGGCGCAAGGTATCACCAAATACACCATAGTTTAGTCCGCCTGTGTAGGTATTTTGATGCATCCGAAAGACCATCAGTCCTTGACGGGCAGAGATACTAACACCCACAATTATCCTTGATGCAGGTACTGAATCACCCCATAGTGAATCAATATACCAGGTAGTATCCTGCCTTGGATCATTCGTAATCACAAGATTCGTGTATATTGGCTCACGAATCTCACTGAGGATGGCGATTGTATCAAACTGGGCAAAGTTTGCCATTGTATCTGCCCATCTCCTCACCAGAATCTCGGTTCCTTTTGCATCATCCACAAGATAACTCCAGTGGACCCTATTCATCTCAAATCCAAGGCCTGCAGATTTCAATCTAATACCAGCCCCATCCACTCCATTCACCCTCAACAACTGCACCGCATCCTGTTTTGTATAAGGATAACCAAGGCCCGCAAGGAGTAAATCCCATTTTAACAGGGTGAATGCAACCTGGGCATCGGTCTGTAAAACAGTTGTCCTTGAAACCTGGGTTGCCCTTGTCTGCTGTATATTCAGTATTGAATAGACCGCACCGAGAATGAGCATCAGGATAACCAGAGAAACCATAAGTTCAATAAGCGTCATACCCTTTTTTACACTTATCTCTTTTTTATATCTCATAGGTTCCCCCTTTTTTAATATCGCTTAATCAAATCTGCCCTTAAAACCTTTTTCGTCTGTAGAGACCGCGGAATAACATGTATTCTGATTGTCTTGAATCTATTATCAGGTAATGAATCATCCACATTCCATACCACGCGGAATACACCACCATGCGTTACTTCTGTTATATTATAGTCACAACTACCTGGAATCGTGTCATCAAGATTCACCGAGTGCCGCCATTTTATATAAGTAGTATCAGAAGATGGTAAACCCTGTAGAAATTCGTATCTCCTGTTTAGCACATCCCTTGCATACATCTGGGTATTTATCACTCTGCTTGTGCGCAAACCAAGAACCGTCAGTTGTGATACTGCAAGAACACCTAATCCAAGGATTACAATCGCTACGAGTATTTCAACAAGGGTGAATCCGCATTCTTTTTTATTCTTTTCAGGAACAGAAGTTCCATAAAAAATCTTCGTCATAAAATCCTCCTCTTAGTACCAATTATTATTCGCATACCTATAAACCTTAACCCTGCCGAGGGTATTGATCCCAATCGCGTAACTTTCTTTATTATCCGTTAGATAAATTACACCGTTTGTCGCACCACCCCTTCCGTCAATTATTAAAGTATTTCCTGGGAAATCTATACCTCCATTACCCGGTGCAGGTAAACTACCCTCAGGAGGATGGCCCGTAGCACCTGCTATAGCACCAAAAACAATATTTCCACCGGTTGTTTGGGCAAGAAGGTAGTCTTTTTGCACAGTATTCGTATCAACAACGAATGTAACAATATATTTTCGATTTGGAATATCAAATGTAATAATATGTCGGATTCCTGTAGAGAGAGCCCTTTCCCTTATCTGCCTCAGATCCTGTGCCAATTCCTGAGCAGCCGCATTCATCCTTGCCTTTCTCTGCATCGCAGCAAAATTGGGAATCGCGAGGGCGAGAATCACTCCGATTATTCCAATGACCACCATCATTTCAATCAATGTAAGGCCACTTGAATAATGAATGAGAAGATTGAACTCCCTTCTCCTCTGTTCCCTAAACAACTTCCTCATAATAACACCTCCTTTACATATTGGATAATCTCCTCATATCTCATCACTATATTTAATAAGCAAATTTTGTGCCTGAATTTTGCAAAAATCTATTGAAATTTCATCAGTTTTTTTAATTTTATAAACAACATAGTGATTTTTTACCACACATTGGGTAAATTTTTACCCAATTATTTTGCAACACTTTTCCGCCTGCCTAAAAAATGTTGCAAAATTATTTTTCCAAACATCTCATCACAGTAAACCGTGAAACATTCAATAACTTAGCAATCTCAAAAATTTTCAATTTATGTCTCTTATATAAAATATTTATCGCCTCTCCCCTTAATCTCTTCTGTTGATGCCCTGCTGGTTCTAAAAGCACATCAACTGTCGTCTTCAACTCATTGCTAACATCGTATAACAATTCTTTTAAAAATGGCATTTTTCTCATTTCAGTTTTACCCTGCAGTTTATTTACAAATTCAAAATCACCAATTACCGGAGTCTTTAAATCTTCCCAGTGTATATCAAACTTCCCAATCTCTTCACCCACAACAAACTCTTCGTATTTTCTTGCTACCCTTTTAAAATCATTGATTGGATCTCCAAACTGCTCAAGTATCACCCAGGGTTTTATAAATCTAATCGGTTCAAGCCCAATATATTCCCTGTAACTTGTCCATATGTAATCCCTTGCGTCTTTAACGATACCCGCCTCTACTGCCTGACGATGAATATATCTGGAGAGCCATAAACCATATTCATTTGGTTGGACAATTTTATTGTTATATCGTTCTCCAAAAACATGCCCAACTCTGCCAGTTTCTTTGTTGAAAAAAGTTGCGTATCCTCCATGGAGTTCCTCCATAAATTTAGATATTTTATTTTTCGGATCAAATATGAAAAGATGGATATGCCAATCCATTAAAGCATAGGCAATGATATCAATACTAAATTTTGCAGATAATCGCTCAAGCATATCAATGTATTTTTCGAAGTGGTTTCTCGCCTTAAATATTGGATTACGGTCATTGCCCCAGGCATATATATGATGGTAAAGATTTTCACCGCACGGTCTTCTCGGATATTTAGGCATAAAAAATTATACACAGTTATAAAAATTTTGCAACACTTTTCCGCCTGCCTGAAAAATGTTGCAAAATTTTACCTTGACAAATACAATATTTTTTGTATAATCCCCTATGGCTGAAGAGAAGAAAGAACAACAGACCCTTGATAAACCCGTTTTAGTCAAAGATATTTTGCTGATGACCATCTTCTCCCTTGAAGGAAAGGCATGGGCATACCTTGGTTTAACTGCCCATCCTGAAACCCAGAAACCAGAAAAAGATCTTAATCAGGCAAAACTTGCAATCGATTCCATTGATGCACTCTATAAAATCCTTGAGCCATCATTGACCGACGAAGAGAAGAAGGATATCCAGGTCAGTCTAACAAATCTAAGGTTGAATTTTGTCCGGGAGTGAAATAAAAATAACCCCCAAAATATCAGATGGCATTAAAAAAACTATCTTTAGAATATTGCTCTTCTCTTTAATATTATCAGTCTATATCTACTCCCTCTGCCCTACAGTCTATCTCATAGACTCTGGTGAACTCGCAGCAGCAAGTTGGATTCTCGGCATTGCCCATCCAACAGGCTATCCGCTTTATACCCTAATCTCGTATCTCTTCTCCCATCTACCCGGTGAACCCATAAAGAATCTCAATCTTTTATCCACGATTTTCTCAATCTCTGCTGCATTCATTCTTTATATTACTGTAAAGCGCATCACCGGTAATGAATTAATCTCCAGTTTAATCACTGGTCTTTTCTCGTTTTCTCCAATCATCTGGCGCATTTCAATTACAAACGAAGTCTATCCCCTCACTGCATTATTCTGCACATTAATATTCTCTATGCTCTATTATTTAAAAGACTCAAGAATCTTCTATTTTACTATGTTTCTTTTTGGCCTTGCGTTCACAAATCACATAATAATATTCTCACTTACATTCCCATTATTCTTTTATTTAATAATTGTATATAAACCACCTTTAAAAAAAATTCTCATCGGATTTTTATTTGCACTGATTGGAATTTCACCTTATCTTTATCTAATCTTAAGAACCCTTGCCGGTGCAGAAATCGCCTGGGGCGATACTTGTAATCTTCAACGTCTAATCTGGCATATCACCGGCCGACAGTATCAGGTCTGGATGTTTTCACTCTCAGTAAAAGAGATTTTGAATAATGCAAAGCAAGGATTGATTTTTATTACAACAAATTTTTTATATCTCTTTATAATCTTTGTTTTTGCTGGTTTTTTCTATCTATTCAAAAAGAACCGGAAAAAATTCTGGTTATTATTAATAATCTTTGTCCTCAATTTTTTGTACGCAATAAATTATGCAATACCTGATATTGAGTCGTATTACATCCCTGGTTATATTGCACTTTTAATTGTAAGCACATACGGATTTTATATATTCAGAAATAATATAAGATGGTTTGTGACTATCCCATTAATATTTATATTTGCCCTGGTTAACTATCCCTCCTGCACCTTAAGAGATAACACCTTTGGTCTTGATTATAGTTTTGCCCATATTTTACAGTTACCAGAAAATAGCCTTTTAATCTGCTCCTACTGGGATATATACTCACCTACAATCTATTTAAGAAAAGTCAAAAACTACCGCAAAGACCTCGTTTTAATTGATAAGGAGCTGCTAAGACGCACCTGGTATATTAAGTATCTTAAAAATGAATATCCAGAATTTTATTCTTCAGCAGAGAAAGAAATAAATGATTATCTTATGGAACTTTATAAATTTGAATATAAAAAACCCTATGACCCGTATATTATCCAGAATAAATTCATAAAGATGCTGGAAAGATTTGTTGAAATAAAAGAGACAACCGGCGTATATTTTGCGCTTCCATTTTCTGATTATGATTTGAATTCTGTAAAACCTGATTATTACCGTATCCCTTGTGGTTTGAATTTTTTAATCACAAAGAATATTCAACCCTGTTCTTTTGATTTTTCACAATTGAAGATCAAATATCCAAAATTTATAAATGATTCGCGTCTACAACTGAATATTGAGGCAATAAAGAGAATGATAGATAATAATATCAATTATCTTACCCGAATAGGTAGAATGGATGACGCTGAAATGGCAAAGAAGTGGCGCAGTAATTTTTTAGGATACAAAGTATATAAATAAACTTTTTAGTAATTTATTGCGTCTTAATTTATAATGAAGAAAATTATTTTTTTTATAACCATCATCTTTATTGTTAACCAATTTTTATTTGCCCAGGAAATAAAATTTAACGGAATTGGAAGAATAACTGGAATCATTGTCGACTCAGTCTCTGAACAACCCATTGAACTTGCAAATATTATCATATATGACAAAACAAATAAACAATTAACCGGGGCAGCAACAAATGAAGCCGGTAGATTTTTCATTTCTGGAATAAACCCAGGTGAATATATTATTGAATTTTCTTTTGTGGGTTTTGAAACAAAGATTGATACCATCCTTATAAATTCTGATAATAAGATTTTAAACCTCGGGGTGATAAAACTTGAACAAAAACCCATAACGATTGAAGGAATTGAGGTTACTGCAGAAAAGCCACCGATTGAATTCAAGATTGATAAAAAAGTGATCAATGTGAAAGAACATTATGCAAGTCAATCAGGGACTGCGGTTGATGTCCTTGAGAATGTTCCAGCAATAACGGTCGATATCCAGGGAAATGTTTCTCTACGGGGCAGCACAAACTTCAGGGTCCTCATAGATAATAGACCATCAATCCTTGAACCGAGCGAGGCATTACAGCAGATTCCTGCAAGCACGATTGACCGGATAGAGATAATCACCAACCCCTCAGCCCGTTATGACCCGGAAGGCCTTACCGGGATAATCAATGTGATAACGAAAAAGAATATTCAATCAGGTATAAATGGTATTGCAAATTTTAACCTTGGGCTTGAACAAAAATATTCTGGTGATTTTCTATTGAATTATCGTTATAAAAAATTCCGCACATTCTTTGGTTTAGATTTTAATAGTTTAAATTTTCCTGGAACCGAGACTGAAAATAGAAGAACAAGTACTCAGGATGCGATATTTTATTCATTGACCCAGGGAAATAGTTCCTGGTTAAGAAGATTTTATGGTTTTAAACTCGGAACTGAATATTTAATATCACAAAAAGCCAAAGCAGGTATAAATTTTGAATTGAGAAAGAGAGAAATGGAACGGTCTTCTTTTCAGGAACTCACAAAATGGTCAATCCCTGGAGATACAACAAACTTTCTCCGTGATAATCAAACAGAACGGGGCGGATTAATGTCCGCCATAAATACCGATTATCTTGTCAATTTTAAAAAAGAACAAAAATTATCCACCCGATTCTCCATCAATATCAACAATGGAGAAGATAAATCAACGAATGAATTATACAATCAGGATACCCTACTCAATGATGGCTGGAAGTCAATAGAAAAAGGACCGATGAAAAGGATTCTTTTTAATCTTGATTATACACAACCAATTAGTCTATTTAGCGAAAAAAATGGTAAATTAGAAACCGGGACGCAAACAACCATCGATCTATCAAATGGTGGCCAGGATGTTTATGTATATGATACAGTGACAAAAGAATATATTTACAAGCCCGAATTCAGCCATCTTGCTGATTTTATCCATAATATTTATGCATTTTATACAACATATCGAGGCGAAATCAAAAATTTTGGATATCAAACCGGGATAAGGGGTGAATATACATATAGATTCCTTGAATTGACTGGTACTGTCCAGGATGTGAATATAAAAAGATTTGATATATTCCCAACCCTGCATCTATCCTATAAATTTCCACCCTTTGACCAGATTATGATAAGTTGGACACGGCGTGTAAACAGACCAAAAAACTGGGACCTTGAGCCATTTGAAATCCGACGCGACCCATATTCAATTCATAAAGGGAACCCTGCCCTATTACCAGAATTTGTCAATGCCTTTGAACTCGGCTATCAAAGACAGTGGAATAATCTTTTATTTTCCTTTGATGGATATTACCGCTTGACCGAGAACCATATTGAATATATTACACATCTCTATGCTGGCGACACCATTTTATCAACAGTTGAAAATGTAGGTAAGGACTATGCCTATGGTATTGAACCGACCCTGGATTTAAAAATCCTTAAATGGTTAAATATCAATCTCTCAGGGAATATTTATGAACACCGGATTGAAGGAAAAATAGATAATAGTTCATTTACACAAGAAAGTCGGACCTGGAGTTTACGCAATATGAATTCAATTATATTGACAAAATTTACACGCTTGCAAATAACCCTTATGTATAATGGTCCTGAGATTATGGCACAGGGAGAGAGAAATTCATTCTTTATTGTTAATGGTGGGATAAGACAGGAAATCATACCGCGCTCATTAAATCTCACACTCCAGGTGCGTGATATATTTGGCACAGGTAAATTTGAAAATACATCAGAAGGAACAAATTTTTATATCCATCAGGAGCATAAAAGAGAATCTCCGGTGATAATTTTGGGACTCAGCTATAACTTTAATAATTACCGTTCGGAAAAAAGGGAAAAGGTAATAGAAGATAGTTTTGAGGAATTTGAAGAATTCTGAGTTGATTTTTTAGAATATTTCAATATAATTCTCTATGCATATCCTTGTCTGTGATGATGAAGAATCCCAGCGTGAATTGCTTGCCGGATTTTTGAAGAATTCAGGTTATGAAGTCACCACTGCCCGCAATGGATTAGAAGCAATAGAACTAAACCGCACCAAAGGGTTTGACCTCGCAATATTAGATTTAAAAATGCCTGAAATAGATGGTATTGAAACAATGAAACAGATGAAATCCATAGATCCGCAGACCTATTTTATTATTCTCACCGGTTTTGGAACTATCGAGTCTGCGGTCGAGGCGATAAAATTGGGTGCCTATGATTATTTGAGCAAACCGATAGATCTTAATAAACTTGAACTTCTAATAAAAAGGATTTATGATGAACAGATGACACATCAGGAGATTGCAGTTTTAAAGGAACAGATTGAAGAAAGATTTAAATTTGACGAGTTTGTTGGAGAAAGTGCAAAAATGAAAGAGATACTATCACTCATTCCCAGGATTGCCCGTTCTGATGCATCGGTCTTAATCCTCGGTGAATCAGGGACCGGAAAAGAACTGATCGCACGGCTCATACATGAGGCAAGCCCACGGAGAAATCGCAATTTCATTCCCATATCCTGTGCTGCACTTCCAGAAACATTGATTGAGAGCGAACTATTTGGATATGAACGGGGTGCATTTTCTGGTGCAGAAAAGAGAAAATTCGGGAAATTTGAACTCGCTGATAAAGGCACTTTATTCCTTGATGAAATTGGTGACCTACCTCTCACGGTCCAGGTGAAACTATTGCGCGTATTACAGGAATTCACATTTGAAAGATTGGGTAGTAATGTTCCGATCAAGGTCGATGTGAGACTTATCTGTGCAACGAATCAGAATTTAAAACAAAAAATTGATGAAGGTAAATTCCGTGAAGACCTTTATTACCGTATAAATGTCGTTAATATAAATATTCCACCATTGCGTGAAAGAAAAGAAGATATAAAACCACTCGTTGACCATTTTTTGAAAAAATTTGCCAGGATGGGACGCAAACAGGTAAAAGGAATAACGAAAGATGCGTTGAATAATCTATTGAGATACGACTGGCCAGGGAATGTGCGGGAACTGGAAAATGTGATTGAAAGGGCGCTCGTGCTCTGCAGGGGCGAGATGATAGTCCCAGAAGATGTTCCATTACAATCAACCACAATCTCAAAGGTATCTAATTCTGAATCACTTGCGGTGATTGAAAAAAATCATATTTTAAAAATCCTTGAGAAAACCGACTGGAACCTCTCAGAAGCAGCAAGGATACTTGGAATCCATCGTAACACCCTGAGACTGAAAATAAAAGAATTTGATCTTAAAGAACCAGAAAAGAAAAAGACTTGACTTTAAATGTTTTTTAATTATACTTGAAGGCATGGATACAAAATATATCTTTGTCACAGGGGGTGTGGTTTCGTCACTTGGTAAAGGCGTCGCAACCGCATCTATTGGATTGCTCTTAAAATCATATGGGCTAAAAGTAACGCTCCAGAAAATAGACCCATATATAAATGTTGATCCAGGCACAATGAATCCATATCAACACGGTGAAGTGTTTGTCACTGCTGATGGCGCAGAGTGTGACCTTGATTTAGGACATTATGAAAGATTTTTAGACGAACATCTAACCCGCGATAACAACATAACGACCGGACAAATCTATTTTTCAGTGATAACCAAGGAACGACGGGGCGAATATCTGGGGAAGACGGTCCAGGTAATTCCCCATATAACTGATGAAATAAAGACAAGGATTAAAAAACTCGCCACCCAGAACAAAGTTGATGTAGTCATTACCGAAATCGGTGGCACGGTTGGTGATATTGAAAGCCAGCCATTTCTTGAGGCAGCAAGGCAGATGCGGATTGATCTCGGAAGAAACAATGTTTTGTATATCCACCTCACACTGGTTCCATTCATAAGAACAACAAGAGAGTTTAAAACCAAACCAACCCAGCATTCGGTCCGAACTCTTTTATCTATGGGAATACAGCCCGATATCCTTCTATGCCGAAGCGATTCCTGGTTGGGTGAAGAAGAAAGGAAAAAAATATCCCTGTTTTGCAATGTGCCAACAAATGCAGTAATTGACGCGGTTGATGTGGAATGCATATATGAAATTCCACTGATCTTTCATCAACAGAGACTCGACCGTCTCATACTTGATTATCTGGGGCTGGAAAAAAAAGAATACGACCTCACAGAATGGCAGATATTTGTTGAGAAGGCAAAAAATCCACTCAAGACAGTTGAAATTGCAATATGCGGAAAATATGTGGAATTGAGGGATGCCTATAAAAGTATTATTGAGGCGCTATACCACGCTGCAGTTGCCAACGACGCACGATTGAAGATCAAATGGGTTGATACAGATAGAATTGATGACGTCACTCTCTCCAACACACTTGCCTATGTTGATGGAATCCTTATCCCCGGTGGTTTTGGTATGCGGGGTGTGGAAGGAAAGGTAAGGGTTGTAAAATATGCAAGAGAGAACAAAAAGCCATTTTTTGGAATCTGTCTGGGAATGCAGTGTATGGTTATTGAATTCGCAAGAAATGTCTGCAACTTAAAAGGGGCAAATTCAACCGAGTTCGATGACAAAACTGACTATCCGGTTATTGACCTTTTACCTGAGCAGAAAAAGATAAAAGATATGGGTGGGACAATGCGTCTTGGAAACTGGCCCTGTCAAATCGAACCGAAAACACTGGCAAATAAGATATACAAAAAAGAACTTATTGAAGAAAGACACAGACATCGGTATGAAGTAAATCCGAAGTTTTTCAAAACCCTGAATGAAAAAGGGCTTGTCTTCTCGGGGAAATCACCTGATGGCAAACTTATAGAAATCGCCGAGATAAAAGACCACCCGTTCTTCATTGGCACACAATTCCATCCAGAGTTTACTTCAAGACCACTTTCACCAAATCCTATCTTTTATCATTTTATTGAGGCTTCATTAAGACATAAGTAATCAGGTGCGGATTTTTTTAAAAACTATAATCTTTCTTATATTGATAAATATTTACTGGTTGAATAATGCCCGAAGGATGTGGTTTAAAAAAAGGTTGGGCAAAGATATTCAATTGAGCCTTAAAACTATTGCCCAGAACATTAGCCTAATGCTCAAACCACAAAATAATTTCAGATTTGCAGGAAATATTGAATCATTAAAAAATGGTGCCATCCTTTATTCAGTCCATTTTGGAGTCTGGGAATTGATGCCCCGAATTTTAAAAAATTTTTTAAACAAAAAGGTAGGGATACTCGTTGACCGTTATACTGATAATAATCCTTTTTTGATCGGCAAAATAATTGATAAACTCCTCTACCTGATTCGTTCAAAAAATAATACAATAATTTTCTATCCCGACGAAGTTTTCAAGATAATAAAATTCATAAAAGATGGTGGTATATTCTCTGCCCTGGTAGATGGTGATAAGATTTTTGCCAAGTTACCAAAGATTGAAAAACTCGCACAAATCTGCAATATGCCTCTAATCCCTTTTGCTGTATATTATGAAAAAGAAAATACAGTTATGGAGATAGGCTGTGACCTTAGTAAAATTCTAAGCCAAAAGCCCTATGATTACTGGTGGTTTTATAAATCAAGAAAGCGATGACAGTATGATAAAAAAATTTTTTATCTTCCTGTTATTTATTTTCCTCGGTTGTGAAGAAGAAACATTGAAAGAGAATGTTGAAAAGCATCTTCCTCGCATCACCCTTGAGAATTTTACACTCATCGAAACATCCGAAGGAAAGAAAAAATGGAATCTCTCAGCAGTCTCTGCTTATGTCTATGAAGAGGTAATCAATGTGGATAGTGTAAAAATCAAATTTTATAATGAAGAGGAAAATGAATATGCCTGGCTTAAAGGAAATAAAGGACAGTTGAATATAAAAAACCACAATATTATTGTCCGCGACAGTGTGGTCCTGATAACTGAAGATTCCACTGAACTTTATACTGATTCATTATTCTGGCAAAACGACCTTCAGATAATCATCACTGATGCACGGGTAAAAATTCTAAAAAAAGACAGCACAGTGATTGAAGGTAATGGATTAAAGACAACGCCAGACCTGCAGAAGATCGAAATCATCGGTGATATTAAAGGTGTTTCACCTATTAAGTTTCCTAAGATAAAATGATATTTATTATCCTAATTTTAACTGTCACTCCATTCAAGGCAGACCGGGTTGAAATTACAAATCAAAACGGTGAAAGGATAGTATATTTATTGGGCAATGTAGAGATTGAACAGGATGAAACAAGAATTCAGTGCCTTGAAGCACAGTTAAACGAAACCAAAAATTATGCCTTTTTAAAAGACAGTGTTTTGATAAAAGATGAAAGTGGAGAAATAAAAGCGAATAGTGCACTATATTTTTTTGATATGAAATTCAGCGTGCTCAAGGGCAATGTAAAATTGATCTCAGAAGGACAGATAATATCTGCTGATTCCTTAGAATATGACGGAGAGAAAAGAATTGTAAAAATGTTTAAAAATGTAATACTGGATGATACAAAAAATAATATCATATCTTCAGGTAATGAGGGCTGGTATGATTTAAATTCAGAGACTGGAGGTCTTATAAAAGGACCGAAGCTCGAAATCGGCAGGGAAAATAAAACACCGATCATCATCACGGCAAGGGAATTTTTGTTGAAAAATAAAGAGAATTTATGCTTTGGATATGATTCGGTCATTGCATTAATAGACAGCATAATGCTCTATTGCGATACAATATCCTATGATTTCAAAAAGGAAATGGGGTTTATGACCCGACCATTCGTTGTTGAGAAGAATAATGAATTAAAAGGCATAAATGGAGAATTTGGATTAAAAAACAAAACTGTCGATTACTTTAAGGTATCTTCAGGGCTTGCCAGTTACTGGACGAACGAAGGTGCACATAATATCATTGAGGGTGAAAGTATAAAAATTCTTTTACAGGAAGGCAGGGCATTCTGGGTTAAAGTTGAAGGGAATCCAAAAGGAAGACTATACTTAAAGGAGCAAGAAAAAAATGCTGGAGACTAAGGAATTAACAAAAATCTTTGGTAAGAGGACTGTAGTAAATAATATTGATATTAAAATAAATCCTGGTGAGATTATTGGTTTACTTGGACCAAATGGTGCGGGCAAAACAACAACATTCAATATGATTGTGGGATTGATATTACCTGACGCAGGTGAAATCATGCTTGATGGAAGCAGAATAACTGACCTGCCAATGTTTAAAAGGGCAAGGATGGGTATCTCTTTTTTATGCCAGGAATCGAGTGTATTTAGAAAAATGAGTGTGATTGATAATCTTGTTGCGATATATGAAATCATCGGAGAAAAGACAGATGATGCAAAACAGAAAGCACTTAAGATGCTCGAGGAATTCAATCTAATTGGTTTGAAGGATCAAAAGGCATATACACTCTCGGGCGGAGAAAGAAGAAGGGTTGAAATTGCACGGGCATTGATAAGCAATCCAAAGTATTTACTACTTGATGAACCATTCACTGGCATTGACCCGATTGCCCGGGCTGAACTTCAGGAGATAATCCTCGGATTAAAAAAAAGAGGCATCGGTATTTTAATCTCTGATCATAATGTGCGGGAGACCCTTGAAATTACTGACCGGGCATATTTAATCTATGAATCAAAAATTCTACTTTCTGGTGATGCCCAGACACTGATCAATGACCCAAAGGCACGGGAAGTCTATTTAGGCTGGAAATTCAAAATTTAGCAATTCATTTCAGGGGAAAACGATATTTTCCTTTTTCCCATATGTATATAATCCTTTTACCCTCTTCACTCCGATTGCGATAGATAAATTTTATATCACCTATCTCATCAATATCAATCCTGTAATTGTTCTTAAAAAGAGAAATAAACTCAGTTTTAACAAGGCCGCGGAAATGCTCTATTGCCCGCTGTGCCTCATCTGCGGACTCCCTCATACCATATAATTCAATGATAATTGTAGAATCCTTCCGGTCAAAGAAGCTATACAAAAAAACATCAAACTGGAGTAAGGATGCCTGCCAGGCTGCGGATGCATAAAAATTTAAATGTATCGCTGCCATATCACCCTTGCTCACAGCAAGAAGTTCATCAAGATTACCTGCATAACTAAAAAGAAATAACAGCAATATCCAGAAAATCACCCTAAAAATTCTTATCTTCTCCATAACTTCTCCTTTCCAAATAAATTATTCATAATTTTTTATCAAAGTCAAGAAAATCATTTATTGACTTTGATTTTTTTTTGATTATAATAACTGGTGTTAGTGCTTATGCAAGAAGAAAAATATCATTTTTCAATCCCCAGACTTAAGGAGGCTTTATGCTCAATATGGTGAATTTAAAACCCGAGGATTTACCAACCCAGTGGTATAATATTCTACCCGACCTTCCTGAACCATTACCACCACCTCAAGACCCTACTGAAGGACCATCCAGGATAAAAAACCTACCCAATCTCCTTGTTGGTGAATGTTTAAATCAGGAATTTTCTAATCAGAGATGGATTGATATACCAGGTGGTATCCTTGATCTCTATGCAAAGGCAGGGAGGCCAAGACCGCTATTTCGTGCCACAAACCTGGAGAAAAAACTTGATACACCAGCACGCTTATACTATAAAGGGGAATTCTTCAGTCCAACTGGTAGCCATAAAGTAAATACGGCTCTTGCCCAGTGCTGGTATGCAAAAAAGCAGGGTTATGAAAGGGTAACTACAGAGACCGGTGCCGGGCAATGGGGCACTGCTCTTGCCTATGCCTCAGCAGTGACTGGATTGAAATGCACAATCTACTGGGTCAGAAGTGTATATAACTGGAAAAAAGACCGGCTCAGTTTTATGAAGATGTTGGGTGCAGATGTCTATGCCTCACCAAGCCCGATGACCGAATTTGGAAAAACCCTTTATGAAAAAAATCCCGAGCATGTTGGTTCATTGGGTATAGCAATCTCTGAAGGACTTGAAGATGCAAGTAAAGACCCGAAAGCAGTCTACTGCCTTGGCTCAGTGTTGAATCATGTGCTTATGCATCAAACCATTATTGGACTTGAGACACAGCGGCAATTTGAGCTGTTTGACGATTATCCAGATGTAGTAATCTCCTGTCTGGGTGGTGGCTCAAATTTTGGTGGATTTGCGATTCCTTTTATCGGTGATGTCTTAACCAAAGGAAAAAAGATAAAATTTATTGCTGCCCAGAGTCAGGCAGCACCCAATCTTCAGGGCGAATATAGATATGATTTTGCGGATTATGCTGGGATGACACCATTATTAAAGATGTGTACCCTTGGACATAAGATTGATATGGTTCCAATTAAAGGTGATGGTTTAAGGTATCACGGTTGTTCACCAATCATTAGCCTTCTCAGACACAAAGGTTATATTGATACGGTTGCTTATCCACCGGATGAAAAATATGTTTTTGAACGCGCAAAAATATTTATGGAGACCGAAGGTTGGTTACCCGCACCTGAATCGTCTTACTCAATCTGTGCTGCAATTGACGAGGCAATAAAATGCCGCGAATCTGGAGAAAAGAAGGTCATTGCCTTTAATGTTAGTGGCCATGGCTTCCTTGATATTCCAGGATTTCGTGATGTGCTCGGCTTGAAATAGGAGGTTTAGTGATAAAAGCCCGAGACTTTATTGAAAAGATAAAACCATATAAACCAGGGAAACCAATAGAAGAGGTAATAAGGGAATTAAATCTTAAGGGTGAAGTTATAAAACTTGCTTCCAATGAAAATCCCTTAGGAACATCTCCATTGGCGATAAAGGCAATGCGCAGGGCATTGAAGGAATCATTCTTGTATCCTGATGATAACTGTTTCTATTTGAAGAATGTTCTGGCAAAGAGATTCAATGTGAGCAGTGATGAGATCATAGTCGGCAATGGTTCCGTTGAAATTTTGCCCCTTATCACCCTTGCCTATTTGAATCCCGAAGACAGCGCAATAATTGGTAAGGGTGCATTCATCTGGTATAAGATTGCTGTGAGCATTGCCGGAGCCCAATTGATAGAAATACCAATGAAGAACTATACCCATGATTTAGAGGCAATGCTTGGGGCTATCCAGAAAAATACAAAACTGATTTTTATTGATAATCCCAATAATCCAACCGGAACAATTGTCACCAGAAAAGAAGTGGAAGAATTCTTTGCAAGAATCCCTGACGATATTCTCGTGGTAATGGATGAGGCATACCGTGAATATATTGATGATCCTGAGTATCCAAACTCCTTCAAACTCTTTAAAGAAAAGAAAAAGAACATCCTCATCCTCCACACCTTTTCTAAAATCTATGGACTTGCAGGTGCCAGGTTGGGATATGGCATTGCCCACAGGGATATAATAACAAATTTGATGAAACTAAGAATTTCATTCAATGTCAATCGCATCTCCCAGGTAGCAGGGATTGCTGCACTTGAAGATGAGGATTTTGTTAAGAAAACGATTAAGGTTAACAATGCAGGAAAGGAATACCTTTATGATGCCTATAAAAAATTAGGTTTATTCTATCTCCCCACCCATGCCAATTTTATCTTTGTTGATTTTCAAAAGGATAGTCAGATTATCTTTGAAGCCTTGCAGAAACAGGGGATCATAACGAGAACTATAAAAGAATATGGCTTCCCCAATGCCTTGAGGATTACAATCGGCACTGAGGAACAGAATTGTCGGTTGATATCCGCATTAAAGAAAATTCTTTAAGTGAAAAATTTTTATTTTTATCATGAGGAGGAATTATGCTTTTTAAATTAAGGGATGGACGGGAAATCCCGGTGGAATTGTATAAGACCCGGGTTATCCAGAAGATAAATTTAACACCTGCCCGCAAAAGACTGGCGGCAATAGAAGAAGCAGGATATAATACATTCCAGTTAAAAACGAAGGATGTATTTCTTGATATGCTTACGGATAGCGGTGTTAATGCAATGAGTGACCAGCAATGGGCAGGTTGGATCACAACTGATGATGCCTATGCAGGAAGTATGACATTTTATGAATTTGCTGATGCTGTAAAAGAAGTCCTCGGATATAATTATGTGATGAATGTGCACCAGGGAAGGGCGGCTGAACACCTCCTGTCAAAGGTCTTTTGCAAACCCGATGGAGTGGTAATAACCAATTATCATTTTACTACAACCAGGGCGCATATTGAGGTCACCGGAATATCTGAGTGCCTTGAACTCTATACAGATGAGGCATTGAATACAAAAAGCACCTGTCTGTTCAAAGGTAATATGGACATTGATAAACTGAAAAATGGAATAAAGAAATATGGTAAAAATAAAATTGGATATATCAGAATGGAAGCGACAACGAATCTACTTGGCGGGCAACCGTTTTCAATGGAAAATCTTAAACAGGTAAGAAAGGTATGTGATGAAAATGGTCTACTTCTAATCCTTGATGGAAGTTTAATTTCTGAGAATGCATACTTTATATGGAAGCGGGAAAAAGGATATGAAAATAAAACAATCGCCGAGATAATAAAAGAGATGTGCAGTATTCCGGATATATTCTACTTAAGTGGTAGAAAGAATACCTGCGTGCGCGGTGGTTTCATTGCAACAAATAATAAAGAACTTTTTGCCCAGTTAGAACCCTGGCTTCCAGTATATGAAGGTTTCTATACCTATGGTGGTATGTCTATGCGTGAAATTGGTGCGATGACCGTGGGTCTAAGAGAGATGGTTGACCCTTCGGTTGCGGGTTGCTCAATTGAACAGATAAAGTATTTTGTGGAAAAACTTGATAGTCTCGGGATTCCTGTTGTAACCCCACCTGGTGGCCTTGCCTGCCACATTGATGCAAGAAAGTTTCTTCCTCATCTTAAAAAAGAAGACTACATCTCTGGTGCACTCACTGCTGCACTCTATATCGTCTCTGGTGTGCGTGCAATGGAAAGGGGAACAATATCAATGGACCGTGCTAAAGATGGGACCGAGTTATATGCAGACCTTGAATTAACAAGGATTGCAATACCACGGCGGGTTTATTCGCTCTCTCATATTGAATACATCATTGACAGGCTCCAGTGGCTGTATGAACATAGAGACCTGATAAAGGGCTTGAAGTTTGTATTTGAACCCCCGGTTTTGAGATTCTTCCTTGGTAAGTTGACCGCACTCGATAACTGGGGTGAAAAATTAACGAGTGCGTTTGAAAAGGATTTTGGAAAAGATTGGTAGTATGCAAAATTTTGCGGAACTCCTTGATTTCGCAAAGAAAAAGGGTAAAAAAGTCTGTGTTGTTGTAAAGGCAGAGGATGAACCAGTTCTTGAAGGAATTAAACTTGCAATAAACAATGGGTTGCTTGAAAAGGCCTACCTGGTTGGTGATAAAAGAACAATTGTAGAATGTGGTAACAGAGTAGATTTGAACCTGAAATACATTGAGATAATTGATATACCCGAAGAACAGGAGGCACTCAAAACCGGCCTGTCAATTGTGAAAGAAAGAGGCGACTTTCTGATGAAAGGGATGCTCCCAACGAGCACGTTTTTAAAAGGGGTGCTTGATAAAGAGTATGGATTAAGAACCGGAAAGATTTTAAGCCATATCGCAGTTCTTGAAATACCTGGCTATTATAAATTGTTATTTATGTCCGATGGTGGAATGAATCCAAAACTGGATTTAACGACGAGGATTGATATTATAAATAATGCCATCTGGCTGATGAATGGATTGGGTATATCAATACCAAAGATTGCCCTGGTTGCCGCAAGTGAAGCGGTCCATCCTGATATGCCTGAGACCGTTGATGCAGTGGAAATTGTAAAAATGAATAAGAATGGTGAAATAAAGAATGCGATAATTGAAGGTCCTTTTGGATTTGATGTTGCAGTTTCAAAAGAGGCAGCAGACCATAAAAAGATAAAGAGTGAGATTTCCGGTGATGTTGATTTCTTGTTAATGCCCAATATCTCTGCTGGGAATATCTGGGCAAAAGGGCTGATCTATTTTGCCAAAGCAAAGGCAGCAGGGATTGTTGCTGGTGCAAGTAAACCTGTGGTCTTACTCTCCCGTGCTGATGATGCCGAGACAAAACTTAATTCCATTGCCCTTGGTGTGGCAGTGAGTTGATAATAGTAATTGAATCAATCTATTTGACTTAACTCGGAGACTCTTTTTAGCCATACCTTCGCACCAATCTTTTCAAAAATTTCTTTTGCCCTTTGTAGATATTCATTTGCTTTTTTCTTCTCACCTTTTCGCCCGCTGTCACCCTGAACTTGTTTCAGGGTCTCTGATTTCAGCATCTCACCATAATAATAATACGCCTTGGCTAATTCAAATGGCTGTTTCAATTCTTCAAAGATTTTGATCGCCTCTTTAAATTTCATATCCGCTATCTGCCATCGGGTATCGGCTCCAACCCCTGATAACCCCTTATCACCCTTAATCTCCCTTAATAATCCCTGATGAAAAATCCTTGCCTGGAGAAGGAGCGCGTAGGCTCGCTCTTTTTTTAGATTCAATTCTTCTGCTATCTCCAATGCCTTATCAGCATATTCCCTCGCTTTAATCGCCCAATTCCTTTTTTGCTCCAACATCTTTAACTCCGCAATTTTTGTTAAAGGTTCTATTAAGTAAAATTTACTTTTAATTTGGCTTAAAACCATCTCTGATTTTAATAAATATTTTTCCGCCTTTTTTAATTCTCCAAGTTCCAAGAATAGAGCACCTAAATTGCCATACGCAATTCCAATACCCTGCCTCTCACCAATCTTTTTGCAAATCTTTAAATAATTTTTAAAATATTCGTTTGCCTTATCATGTTCGCCTTTATTACAATAGGCATCTCCTAAACCACCAAATGCAACCGCAACGCTCTGTATATCTCCAATCTTCTTTGATATCTTTAATTTTTCTTGATATAACTTTATTGCCTTATCATATTCGGCTTTGTAGTAATAGATAAATCCTAAATTACCACTGCCTATACTTATACCCTGAATATCACCAATCTCTTTAGATATTTTCACCTTTCTTTGTAATAACTCTATAGCCTTCTCATATTCTCCCCTGGCAGAATAGAGATTTCCCAAACTGTTGCATGCCATACCAATTCCGCGTTTATCACCAATCTCTTCATATACCCTCAAACATTTATAATACAACTCAACTGCCTTATCATATTCGCCTTTATCATAATAAACAATCCCCAAATTATTAAATGCCGTGCCCATACCTTGCTTATCACCAATCTTTTCAGATATCTTCAATCTCTTCTGGAAAAGATTTATTGCCCTATCATATTCACCTCTGGTCCAGAATATTGCTCCCAGACTATTGCATCCGATGGATTCTATCTTCTTTGCGTGTATTTTTAAATCCGGAGTAAGGTCTTTAGATAATAACATCTCAATAATTTTCAAACCTTTTTCCCCTTCCTTCAACCCTCTTACCATTTCACCCTTTACCCGATAAATCGAACATCTCTGGATACATATCTCAGCCCTTTCAAACCATTCTTCTATTGACTTTCCTGTTAAAAGCATTTCTGCATCTTTTAGGATACTCAATGATGTTTCATAATCACCCTGATTTTGGAAAACATATGCAATCTTTCTTTTTGCCTTTGTTATTGTTAATGCTGAAGTTTTACCATAACTTGCAACCTTCTGGAATGAATCGACCGCTTCATCGTATCTACCCAATAAACTCAACACCTCTCCTTTTCCATCCAATGCCCTGAGCAAAAGTTTTTTCCTTGGGTTCATAGCCATTTTATCAACAATTTATTGATTGAGCAAGGAAATAGTTTTCTTCAACCACAATTCAGCTCCAATTTTTTTAAAAATTTTCTTTGCCTCTTTTAGATATCGTAATATCTTTTCTTCCGTTTCCCGTTTCACATTCTCCATTTCACGAACAGATAGATATATTTTAGCAAGTTCATATAAAGATTTGGCAAGTTCAAATTCTATCTTTAATTTACGGGCAAGAGAAATAGATGCCTTAAGGTAAATGATTGCTTCGTGAAATCTATTTTCTGAATGCATAAGTGCTTTAGCCATAATGCGCTGGGCAGCGATTTTGTCCTCCTTTGCACCGGTTTCTTCTGCAATATCTAATGCTATTTTGGCAAATTTCAGACTTTTTTTGTATTTTTGCTTTTCTATATACAACTCAGCAAAGTCAGTGTAAATAGTAGATAAAAATATTTTATAGCCAATTTCATTGAATACTTTTTCTGCTCTATTAAGAAGAATTTCAGCATCATCAATTTTATTCATTTCAATAAATGTTTCAGCAATACCTATACACGCAATACCAATCCCTCTCTTACTTCCTATCTCTTCAGCTATTTCAAGGTATCTTTTATGATACTTTAGTGCTTCCTCAAGTTTACCTTTTCTGTAATATATAACTCCAATATTGCCACTACTTATGCCAATTCCATTTTTATCCCCTATTTCCTCACATATTTTAAGGTCCTTAATTAAATATTTTACTGCTTTATCTATTGAACCAATAGTAAAATAAATACTACCAAGATTAGAAAAAATAATACCAATCTTTCTTCTATCTTTTATCTTTTTATATATTCTAAGACATTTTTTGTAATATTTAAATGCCTCAGTGAGTTCCCCTCTGCAATAATAGGCAAGCCCGATATTATTTAGAACATCGCCAACTCTTGTTCGGTCATTGGTTTTCTGGTAAATTTTAAGAGCCTGCTTATAGTATTTTAACGACTTATTATAATTTCCTCGCTTTTCATAAATATTTCCAAGTGCATTCAAACATCGAGCATAGGTTCTGGGCATTCCTTTTTTATCTATTTTTTTAAGTGCACTGTATATTATCTCTTCGGCATTTTTATAATTACCTTTCCAATCTGGAAGAAAAGAGCCATAATCTATCATTATTTCTGCAATTATCTTTCTATCTCCATATCCCATATTTTTGCAAAAATGGATTGCATTCTCACAATCATTAATTGCTTTATCATATTGTCCAATATGATCATAAACCCATGCCCTTCCTCTTAATGCCCTGATAAATAATTCCTTTCGTGATTTAATTATATCCTGTCTTATACCTGTTTCCATAATTCATTAACTTTTTTTAACCATACCTTCGCACCAATCTTTTCAAAAATCTCCCTTGCTTTTTGTAAATATTCATTTGCTTTTC
>DAIRCK010000030.1:3899-29977 GCA_036796695.1 bacterium | reverse complement strand
GGAATTTCGTGAAACGTGGAACGTGAAATGTGAAACGGAAAAAAGGCAATTGAAGGCATAAAAGAAGATGTAGGGCAAAGCTTTAGCCTTGCAAATCAATGGTGGAAAGGTAGGGTTGAATGGTTACGATGCCCGTTTCGTCATTAAAGGTAACGTTATTCGTAATTTTTTCAAACGTCACCTATTGCCGATACACGATACGGGCGGCGAAACCGTATGACGATAGCCGATATGTCAAACCCCCTTTCTGGCCCCCGGGTGCCTTCTGGGCGCCCGGGACAGATTAGGGTACTTGACAAAGAGGATATTATTTGTATAATTTAACATTAAAAAGGAGGTGATAAAGAGACCAAGAAAAAAATATGATGATAGGATTTAGAATAAGAAAAGGAGGTTGATATGTTTGGATTATTACTTGGTTTTTTGCTGGCGATGAGGCCAGCAATTCCGGGAAAGATGACACCGGAACTTGTTAATATATTGAATAATGCATCGGACAATGAGAAGATTCTCGTCATTGTCCATATGATGGCTGAATACCCTTATGACCAGTTACAGGGTATGAACCCTGAAGAGAAGTGTAAGGTTTTTGAGGATATCGCCTTAAATTCACAGCGTGAGATTGTAGAATATTTAAAAACCCTTCCAAAAGAATTTGTAGAGGTTGGTGGCCAATTCTGGATATTCAATGGATTCCATTTAAAGGCAGTAAAAGCAATAATCTATGAACTTGCAAAGCGCGATGACATCTGGTTTATTTGTTATAACGCAACAGTGCAGCTTGATGCCACAATAGTTGATGCCCCTGAAGTTGAGACCCGTGCTCCTGAGTGGAATGTTAAGAAGGTTAAGGCAGATTCCTGCTGGGCTGCAGGTTATAGTGGTTCCGGAGTAATACTCGGGATAGTTGATACAGGTGTTTTAACAACCCATGAGGCATTGGCTGGGAAATGGCTTTCGCCATACTGGATTGACGGAGTACAGGGTCAATCATCACCTTATGATGATAATGGTCACGGCACCCATTGCACGGGCACATTTTTGGGGGGTGATGGTCCTGGTCCTTTTGTAAATGATGTTGGTGTGGCTTATGGTGCCAGATATATTCCGACCAAGGCATTTAATTCCAGTGGTTCTGGTCAGTATGACTGGATTGATACCTGTATGCAGTATCTGGCGAGATTAAAATCTCAGGGTGTTAACATCCGGGCTATCGGTAATTCTTGGGGCAGTTCTAATGGTAGTGATTTGCACTGGTGGGATATAGTCCTTAACTGGAAGGCCCTTGATGTCTTTCCAGTATTTTCTAATGGTAATTCAGGTCCTAATGCTGGGACAGTAGGTTCACCAGCAAGTTATCCATTAACGATTGGTGTTGGTGCAACCGATTCACTTGATGTTATTGCCAGTTTCTCATCTCGTGGTCCAGCGCCTGATATTTCACCAATCAATAATCCGCAATACTGGTATTATCCAACCTGGAATCGTCTAAAACCCGATGTTTCAGCACCAGGGGTTGCTATCCGTTCTTCTTATAATAATGGTGGTTATACATCGATGCAAGGCACTTCAATGGCATCACCTCATGTGACCGGTGGAACCGCCATCCTTCTGGAAAAAAATCCAAATTTGACACCTGATCAGTTGTATGAGATATTTATTACAACCTGTGACCAGCCATCTGGTGGTGCACCATACCCGAATAACAACTATGGTTGGGGCCGGATAAACCTTTATCGCGCGTTGCAGCAGACACCACCACCAACACCACACCATAATATGAGGGTCCAGCAGATTATTGTGCCTGAAGTGCGACATCGGGAATATACAGTGATCCAGCCACAGGTTCGCTACAAAAATGCAGGAACCTATGATGAAAACAATATTCCTGTAGTCTGCCAGATCAAACGCGGGACTACCACAGTTTACACAAGCAATCGCACGATTAATTTCCTTGCCCAGAACCGTGATACAGTAATTACCTTTGATAACTTCACCCTTGGTTCCTGTGGAAATCATTATCAGGCACTCGGTATAGCCAATCTGGGAACTGACACTATAAAATATGATGATACATTGAAAAAGAACTTTGTCGCAGCAAGGGTTTATGAGGTTACAACACCGGATTGCAATGCCTGGAAGATTGCAAATGCAGATTCAGGAACACCACCAGCACCAACAAATCCCGTCTGGATTCCGGCTACAACTACTGAGAAACAGCAGATATCTGCCTTAGATAATCAGTGGTGGGTGACTGCAGGTTCACCCCAGGACTCTGCGCGCCAGGATTTGCAATTATATGGT
The DNA here is from genome assembly GCA_036796695.1 of bacterium. GTDB lineage: Bacteria > Hydrothermota > Tepidihabitantia > SM23-42 > JAOAFX01 > JAOAFX01. The sequence continues at coordinate 27,673 of DAIRCK010000030.1, read as the reverse complement.
TTCAGATTAACAGGTGTTCCTGATACCGCGATTGAAGAGATGACCCTTGAGTGGTGGGGATATCACGGCAGTGGTGTGCGGAATCAGTTAAAACTCCGTCTCTGGAACACCCTTACCAGCACCTATTCATTAAAACTTACCCTCCAGAATGTGACAAGCGACCAGTTATTAACAGTCAATATCCCTGATGATTCTGCAGAAGCCTATGTTGGTAATGACGGATTCTTATATACCTGTGTTGCCAATGATGTGTATATAAAGTCCTCCTGTCCATTGCTCTTTACCCATACAAAAGATGGTCATCACTTTATCGGTGATATAATAACCGGTGGTGATATCGGAACCTGGATTGGTCAAGTAATGGGTGTGAATCTCTATGCACCACCTGATTATGATGAATATGTGAAGATTGAAGGTGAGAAGTTAACACCGGTGAACGGTAAATACCATCTTAGCATCAATGAGATGCTGCAGGAGATTAGTTATATTGATGAAGCACGACTCTATGTCGTTGACCATCCTGCCGAATGTGATATTTATCCTTATGAGGCACTTTTATGGCCTGGTTATAATGGGCTGAAATTATTCAGTGGCTATGACCAACAGATTAACAGGGCAGTGAATGAGAAGGGCGAGGATGTCACCCAATATCTAAGTAAAATTGACCGAAACTTTGCCCCATTTGAGCCTGCAGGATTTGTTGGATTTGCAAAACCATTTACCATTACATTTGACCTTGGTGAGTTGAAACAGCCGAATCAAACAGTCCTCTGTCTATATGGTAGCACGAGATTCCCTGATGCAGGTGAGATAAAAGAGGTGAGTGACATATACAGGGCATATAAGAAAGGTATGAAGGTTCAGAATCCAGTCGTTGAGGTATTCAATAACGGAAAATGGCACAGAATAAAATCCTGTGGTATGCCTGCGGGTCATAACAAGATTGTAACCTATCCACTTTATGATGAAAAGGGTAATTCAATCTTCAAAGGTAATGAGCACAAGATTCGGATTACATTCTATCACGAGGTCTATCTTGATAAGGTATGGTTGAGTATTAACGCGAATAATACATATCGTATCTCTGAACTGAATCCATCTTCTGCAGACCTCCACTACTATGGTTATAGTGAATATGCCTCTAATGATGGAAGATATCCAGGCGAATTTGATTATGCTTCAAAGATTCAGGTTGACTATATCCAGGCAGCAGGTTACTACACCCGTTATGGTGATGTATTGCCATTACTACAAAAGGGTGATAATCAGTTTGTGATAATGAAATCCGGGGATGAAATTAAATTTGCATTCGATGCTAATAACCTGCCTGAACTACCTGAAGGCTGGAAGCGCGATTTTATCTTTGCTACAAAAGGATTTTATAAGGCGATCAGACCAGGTCGTGCCTATGCCTATTCAGTTGACCCATTACCATTCTATGGTATGCGTGCAGACTTATCCGCAAGTGGTGTAGGTTATTATCCGTATGACCCAGCACCAGGGCTTATTGGTTCACTTGTTGGTAGAATCTATGCAAGGATTGCCTGGGGTTATCCATTCTCAATAAAGGATGCATTTGTGCTAATCAAAGACCATATCACCGGAAAAGTTCGTAATAAATATCCTGCTGAACTTACTGAGTATTGTCAGGCTTGGAATACAAGGCGGACCGAGGCTTATTATCCGGCGTATTATTCAAGCCTCTTACCACATAAGAATCTTGAGAAGGTGCCACTGGGTGAACAGGATGGAGAATGGCCAATGCATCTTGCCTCTTTAGGCATTCCTTTTGGACCCCATTCATTATACAGCAACTATGTCCGGCTCTGGATGGTGACACATAATCCACTGGTAGTTGTTGAGGAGAAGCCAGCGAACCAGGCAACTGGTTATTCGTTTATCGCGCTTAACAATCCATTTAGTAATACTGTTCACTTTGAATACAACTTGCCTGTGAATTCTCTTGTTGATTTGAGCATCTATGATAATACGGGTCGTCTGGTCCGGAAACTCGTCAACGGAAAGCAAGAAAAAGGTAGTCATCAGACACAATGGTCAGGCGAGGACGATATGGGCAGGAAACTCAGCTCAGGTGTCTATTTTGTTAAATTCCAGACCGACCAGACCAGGGCTGTGAAGAAGGTGATAATGCTGAAATAAAAAAAGAGGGGGCAGGAACCTGCCCCCTCTTTATTAAAATGGCAAAAAAAATCAGCAAGATAAAACTTCTATCCAGGGCAGCAAGTATTTTCATTCCAGAAATATTTTATCTTTTTAAGAAAGGGGGGGTAAATTCGATTCTTTCATTTTTTAAACTTTTTAAAGCTGCACTGAGTGGTGAGAAGGTTGTTGAATATGAAGATAAAGGAGTGCTCTTTTTTCTCATACCACCAATCCCGTCAATAGGATTCAAACGGCACCTCAGACTTTATACCAACAGATTTATTTTAAAAAATTACAACAAGTTTGTTGGACAGACATTTATCGCGGTCAATCGCAAATGCCCTTTTAACTGCTGGTATTGCAGTGCAGACAATTCGTCTGATAACGAACTGAGTTTGGATGAGATAGATATAATTATAGAGATATTTAAAGACTGGGGTGTGAGTACAATTGTTTTTACAGGTGGTGAGCCGTTATTGAGAGAGGACATTGATAGATTAATTTTAAAATATTCCACTGACCTTTCGTTTGTAATTTTGACTTCAGGTTATGGTTTGAATCAAGAGAGGGCAAGACGATTGAAGAGAAATGGATTATTTGCAGTTTCTATCAGCCTTGACCATTATGAGAAAAAAATCAATGACCAAAACAGGGGGAAGGAAGGTGCCTTTGATATTGCGCTTGGAGCAATTAAGAATGCAAAGGATGCGGGATTGTATACAGTCATTCAGACAGTTGTTACAGATGCGTTAATACAGAATAATAGTATTGGACGATTTATTGATTTTGTTGAAAACTTGGGTGCTGACGAACTTTTTCTGCTTGAGCCATTATGCACGGGCAGGTTATTTGATACAAAAAGGCAGATATTCCTAAAAGAAGACAAAATCGATATGTTGAAGTCATTACATACTCGGGCAGGCAGAGGCAATGATAGACTGAAGATTATTACCTCAAGTTATATTGAAGATCCTAAAAAATATGGATGTGGTGCGGGAACCCAGCATATCTATGTGGATACAACTGGAGAACTCTGGCCCTGTAATTTTCTACCGATTTCACTGGGCAATATTCTTGTAGAACCAGATATTGTTCGGACGAGGCTCAATAAATATTTTGGAAAGCCCTGCAGTAAATGTATTTTAAAAGAATATCGTCAGGAATTTTTAAATGTTTATAATAAGAAATTGCCTCTACAATTTGAGTCAATTGAGCATATTTTGAAGAGGCGATTGAATGATAATGATAGACCACCGGAAGTTTTTAGATAGAAAGGAGAGAAAGATTGAAACACCCCCACCCTTACCCTCCCCCTTCAAAGGGGGAGGAGAAAAGAGGGGTGAAAGGAGGTTTAATTGTCTGCCGGACGATTGAGCAGGATTTTATCGATTGATTACTATGTTCCTGATAATGTTGTAAGAACGATTGATATAGAAAAAAAATTGCGGTTTAAAGAGCGATTTGGATTGCCTTATGGAATTCTTACAAAGATGACTGGTTGCAAGGAACATCGTGAGGCAAGGGGAAAGATGGATGCCTCAGACCTTGCAGTAAATGCGGCAAAGAAGGTATTGGAAAAGGCAGGGATTAGACCCGAAGATATTGATTTGCTGTTATTCTGTGCCTGTGACCATGATATTGACGAACCAGCAACTGTAAATATCGTTGCAGAAAAATTAGGTATAAAAGGGATTTCTGCTTTTGATATAAAGAATGCCTGCAATTCTTTTATCAATGGGATAGACATCGCAGACGGAATGATAAAGAGTGCTAAGGCAAAGACAGTGCTTGTTACTACCGGTGAAGTGATAACAAACTGGGTATGCTACAACATAAGAACGAAAGATGAGTTGAAATATAAGGCAGCAGGATTGACACTTGGTGATGGCGGTGCAGCGGCGATTGTATTTCCAAGCGAAGATGAAAGGGGTATTATCGCAAGCCATTTTGAAACCTATGGTGAATACTGGAAGGTTGCAACTGTTATGGCAGGTGGAACAGTCTATCCAAGATGCCCGGAAAATTCAGAATTAGATGTTACATTTTTTCTTTCAGATAGTGAACAAATTCTGCAACTTGCCCTGGAAAAGATACCACCAGTAATGCAAAAAGTTATGCAGAGAATTGGTTGGAAGCCTGAAAATGTTGATCTGGTTATTGGTCATCAAGTTACGATAAAGATAATGAGGGATATCTTGAATCGGGTGAACATTCCATTTGAAAAGACCGTGGTTACAGTTGACCGTTATGGGAACACCGGTGCGGCAAGCATACCTATCGCCTTGTGCACTGCGATAGAACAGGGTAGATTAAAACCGGGAATGAAAGTTTTGCTCGTTGGTGGAGCGAGTGGTTTTTCTGCAGGTGTTATCGCTTTAATCTGGTAAGATTATATTTTCAAACCAAGGCGATGGCTCTTTATCGTTGCCCTACGGAGAAAGAGATGGAATGCAAGTGCCCATAGGCTTGAAACTAAATTTTTTGTTATCCACAGGGTTTTGAAAAATTTCTGAAAAACTGAAAACCAGTTATAGATTTTCTTTACCACAAAATTTCGTGCTTTTTCAAGTTCAACTGGTGTCATAGAAAGAGGATGGTAGGTTACTTCAGCAAATGTATAATGCTCCCAGTCTTCAGGAAATCTTGTGTAAATTATTCTACCCTGCTTAAATAATTCATCAAAAAGTTTTGTGCCGGGTAGAGGTGTGAGATAGGTTATCTGGATTGCATTGGCATTGCTTCTCACGATATATTCGGTTCTTTCTCTTATTGTCTTCATCGTGTCTGTATCCATTCCAAACATAAATGCACCGATAATACCGATACCATATTCGTTAATACGCCTGAATATTTTTTCAATTTTATACGTCCCATACTTTAGATTCAATCTTTTATTGACACTCTTTAGAGCGGGGATATCATCAGCCTCAACTCCAATAAAGACAAGCCTGCATCCGCTCTTTTTAGCAAGAGAGAGTAATTCCTCATCTTCTCCAAAAGCAACAGTAGTCTGACACCACCAATCCTTTTTAATATTCTGTTTAATAATTTCCCGGCAAAGGTCTTTTAATCTTTCTTTTGCAGAATTGGAATAACCAAGTATATTATCATCAACAAAGAATATTTTTTTCTGGGGAATTTTTATGAGTTCTCTGATTACATCATCAACCGGACGAAATCGTTGGGTTTTTCCATAAAAGGAACTCACTGAACAGTATTTGCAGTCCATCGGACAACCCCTGCTCGTTTCAATTGAGCCAAAAATATATTTATCCGAAAAAATTTCCCTTCTTGGAAATGGAAGGTGATCAAGGTCTGCTGGAGAACCTTGATAAATCCTTTTTAGATTGCCTTTTTCAAAATCCTCTATCAAATCTTTCCATACATTTTCAGCCTCACCAATAACAACTGCATCAACAAAATTTAATGCCTCATCGGGTCGTATTGATGTATGGAAACCACCCATTACAACCGGGATTTTCCGCGGGCGAAATACTTTTGCAATCTCATAGGCACGGGTTGCAGTAGCAGTAAATGCCGTGATACCAACAAGGTCTGTTTCCTGAGAATAAAATTTTTCAAAATTTTCGTCGATCAGCTTTATTTCCCAATTATCAGGGGTTAGTGAGGCAATCATACCAAGCCCAAGAGGCTGGAATCGTGTTGCTTTATTTGCAGTTAGTCCAACTCGATTTTTAAAAAATCTTTGATTTATTGGATTGATAAGGAGGAGTTGCCTTTTCATTACTGAATTATAGTAATATAAAAAACAAAGTCAAGGTAGAGTCTGTCCTGTTGCTTGACAAATCTACTATTTCGGTTATAATAAACTATGTTTAAAGGGCGGCGTAGCTCAGTTGGCAGAGCAGGAGAATCATAATCTCTGTGTCGGGGGTTCGATTCCCTCCGCCGCTATATAGTTTATGGCATCAATCAAAGAATATTTAAATGAAACAGCAAATTTTAACCGACGCGTAGAAATAATTACTGATTTTTTGAATAATTCCAGTATTCAGTTGAAAGAACTAATAAATATTCTTGAAAAATTGTTTGATGCCCTGAAACGTAGTAATAATTTGATAAATTTTTTGAAAAATTATTCGCAGACCTTTGAATCTCAGATGATAGAAATGGGGGAGGAACTGACCACAATAAAAGAAAAAATTATATCATATCAAACACAGCTCTCTTTTATCGAGCAGATTATAAAACAAACCAGGTCTTCGACCGATGCTATAGAAGAAAATGCCCATACATTTATAAAACTTGCTCGGATGATAACTTACCTTGCCGAGAATATTGAGGTAAAGGCATACCAGGCAAGGGATGAAGGTAAGGGATTGGCGGTAATAGCCCGTGAAACATATAAAGTCGCAAAATCCTCAGAATTGTTATTTCGACATTTTGATGAACTGCTTGAAGTCATTAGAAAAAATATTGAGCCATTTTCATTAGAGATTGATACGACAATAAAAGATGCAGCAGCATCATCAAAAAATTTGATAGATTTTTTATCATCCCTTAAGAGTGTTAGCGAATCCATAGAAATGCTTAAGAAATTCATCCGTTCGATAGAAAAAGGGGGTGAGATTTTTTCTGAAGTTGAAACAAAGATAAATGAAAGGGTAAATAGCATCCAGAAGCAACTTAGTGATGCTTTATATACAGTTGACGAAATATCAATAAAGAGTTCTGAAATAAACAATCTTTCTCAAATCCTTTATGAAATATATAACATTGTTAATGTTAAGCAATATCAAAATAAAAATCCTTATGCGTCGAAACAACTCCAATATCTCCTTAACGAAAATTTAAGAATTCTGAAAAAAATAAATATCGGAACCAATCCTTCTTTGTTACCTCAAGAATTATTAACAGAATTACATTATATTATAAATCAGGTTAATAATCTATATGAACTGATTCTTAATAATACGGGCGAAGTTGAAAACTTAAATTCTATAATGAACAAAATTTCGGTTATTAAAATGGATATAAATCAAATCTTTTCAAATCGTATTATGATTGTTGACAAGATTGCAGATTTCAAAAAATTACTGAAAGAACAACTTTTAATCATTGAGAATTTGATAGAGGTTGGTTCAAAAATTATAGCAAAACTAAAAACGCTTGCTATATTTTCAAAACTGGAAAAGAGCCATAGTATACAATATAAGGAGTTGATTGCACCTATTGTTACAGAATTTAATCAGCTATTAATCCGTATGACCTCTTCTTTCAATGCCCTTGAATCAGTTGTCACTGAATTGAAAACAACTTTATCCAGGCTCGATACACTTTATTTACAGAAAGATTTTGTCCATCTAACCCTTCCTGATTTTTCACGAATAAAGATATTTTATGATGATACACTCAGGGTGTTTGAAAATTGTTTTTTAAATATAAAGAATTTAAAAGGTTTGATAGATAAATTGGATAAAGATAATTTTTTACTAAAACAGCACTGGAATGTATACGAAGAGGCACTGCTTGGAGTTCTAAATTTCCAATCCTATCTACAAAGTCTTTTGTCAGAGAGGGAGGCCGCTCCCTATTTTGTGAAATCTCAGAATGTCTTTACTATAAATTTATTCAATGACCCCGTAACACTGAAGCCGGATTTGAAGACTGATGCAACTTCCCAGCAGGTCATTGTGAATTATTCAACAGGTTTATTCCAGTTTGGTTTTGGAACGGGTGTAATTCCTGGACTTTGTGATGATTATACTATGTCTGAGGATGGTTTAGATTATACGTTCCATATCCGTGAGGATTTGAAGTATGCAAATGGAAGGAGACTGCATATTGAGGATATTAAGGCAGGTATATTAAAGGGGTTGAATGGTCCAAATCGTAATCTGCTGGAAATGATTGCTGGTGTAAGGGATTATTTGCAATCCCGGGATGCAAACTTGCTCTGGGTTAAGATTCTTGATCAAAATAGGATTAAAATAAAACTTGAATATCCATATCTTGCATTATTCTCAAGTTTCGCCACGAATATTGCTGACCCATACATAGATGGAGAATTACCCGTGGGGATGGGTCCATTTAAACTTCTTTCCTGGGACCACGGTAAAGAATTGATTCTTGAAGCGAATGATTTTTACTACGAAGGAAGGCCTGTGATTGATATATTGAAATTTCTAATCACAGTTGATGATGATCTGGGATATGAATTGTTTAAGAGGGGAGAATTATCAATATATCAGCCAGGTCTTAAATTTTTACAAAGGGTAAAACAGGAATTTCCAGAATTGGTTATAACCACACCCGAACTATCGGTGCAGTTTCTATGTTTTCACTGTCAAAAACCTCCTTTTAATAATAAACTCGTCAGGCAGGCGATATCCTATGGAATAAATGTAGAAAAATTTGTTAATGATTTGCTTTTTGAACGCGCGATTCCAGCCAGAGGTGTTTTTCCACCATCAATGCCGGTATATAATAAGAAGCTTGGAGGATACAAGTATGATCCTTCAAGGAGCAGACAATTACTCAGCCAGGCAGGATTTCCTGCTGGATTGCCGGATAGGTATCCACTACTTGTAAGTGATACTGTAAATGCAATCAGAAGGGCAGAATTTATTAAATCAAATCTTAATGAAATTGGCGTAAGGGTTGAGATTAATCCATTACCCTGGCATGATTTTCTTGAGAATTGCTATAAGGGCAATTTCTTACTCTGTCTTCAGGGCTGGATAAGTGATACAGGGGATCCGGATAACTTTCTTTATCCATTGTTCCATACTAAATCCTTTGGTTATACAGGCAATACATTCTTTTTCTCAAATTCTGAAATTGATAAAATGATTGATAATGCAAGACAGATCAGGAATATAAAACAACGTATAAAATATTACCAGGAAATAGAAGAAAAGATAGTTGATGAGGCACCAGGCGTCTTTCTGTTTCATTCCTTGAAAACACTTGTTGTCAGAAAAGGTGTGCGCGGGTTTAAACCACATCCATTGAGTATAATAAGGACAAAATATCTACAGTCAATTATGTCTTCAGGGAATAGAGCAATTTTATCGGAAAGATTAGGTCCCCAATTTGTAACCGTGTAGAGGGGGTGTTATGGCAAAAAAGGAAGATATTGACATTCTCGCTGACCTTGAAGAAAAACTTGGTCAGCTTGAGAAAGTTGAAAAAGACCTTGCAGCAAAAAACAAAGAATTAAAATCTGCGGAAGAAAAACTTGCTGAAACATACTCCACACAGATGGAATTAACAGGCGAAGTTGAAGAATTGAAAAAGACAATTCAGGAATTAAAAAGAGAAGAGAAATCACTCAGGGAGGCTGTAAAAGCAGCAGAAAAAGATGGCCAGAAATTAGGAACTCTTCAGCGTGAACTCAGTGAACTTATCTCTGAGAAGGATAAAAATGAGGCGAGAATCAAAGAATTAAGGGCTGAATATGAAAAATTGAATAATGAAAAGAACAAACTTGAAGAGGCAGTGGAGAAGTTAAAGGCGAAGCAAACTGAATTGACTAAAAAATGTGAGGAACTCGAATCAGAGTATAGTGAACAGGAAAAGAGTTATAAAAACCAGGAAAAGACTTACAATGAGATAAAATTAAAGACTGAGGAATTGAAGAATGAATATCAGAGTGTAGAGCAGACTTTGAGGGCAGCCCTTTCAGATCTACGGGCAACGGAAAAAGATTTGAAGGTAATGAATGAAGAAAGGAATGCGCTTAATAAAGAACTTGGTGTTTTAAAAAAATCGCTGGAAAAGGATGAAGCGCGACATCAAAAGATCTTGAATGAAGTTCAATCATTGACTGAGGAAAAAGACAGATTAAATAAAACAATTGAGGAATTCAGGAGTGAAGAAAAGGATTTAAACGAACGGCTGAAAGAAATAAGGCAGACATTCGAAGTTGAGAGTGCAGAGCTCGAAAAACTCCAGAGGGAAGTTGCAGAATTACAGGATACCAGAGAAAAGTTATACAAAGAAAATGAAGAACTTGCAAATTTGAAAAAAGAACATGATGCACTTGTTCAGAAAATTTCAGAATTGAAAAAAGAGGAAGGAGAACTTGTATCGAATATTTCCAATTATCAATTAGAATACAGCACACTGGAGGCATCATTCAACGAACTGGATAAAAGGTTTAAGGCTGAGGAGAAGGAAGAGAATGAACTACAGAAAAATATTGAAAGACTGAAAAAAGAACAGGAAGAATTACATAAGGTTGTTGATAAATTACAAAAAGAACACAAAGAACTTGAGCCGGTTGTTGCTGAACTTAAGGAGAAAGAAAAGGAATTAAGGAAGATTGAACCCGAATATAAAAAGATAAAAGAAGAGCATAGTCGTCTGAAAGAAGAAGCACAGGAATTGGGTAAGTCAATTGAAATTGCCAAAAAACGGATTGAAGAACTTGAACCCAAAGTTGCTAAGTATGAAGAGTTGGATAAGGAATACAAAAAGAAAAAGGAAGAACTCGAAAAGGTTGAGACACAGTTGCATAAGAGTGAAGATAAGATAAAACACATTGAAGAAGAATATGAGCGGATAACAGCTGAATTACCAAAATTACGCGACGAGCATGAGGAATTGCAACTTGCGATTGAAGAGAATGAAAAGATTAAACAGTTATTAGAGACAAGGAAGAAAGAACTGTCAATGGTTGAAGACAAGATATCTGATCAGCGTAAGGAACTTGCCACATTAAATGAAAAACTTGAAATTTTAAAGAAAGAAGAAGCAAAGGCTGTTGAGGAATTGAACAAAGAAACAAAGGAATTGCTCAGAGAAAGGGATAAGTATAAAGATGAGATTGAAAAACTTACAGGGCATAAAAAAGAAATTGAAGAAAAGATAAATGACTTAAAGATTCTTCTTTCAGAAACTGAAGGAAAAGTTGAAAAAGCAAAAGCAGTTGAGGCAAATATGCTTGCCAAGATTGATAAAAGGCGCGAGGAACTGGTTAAGATAAATGATGAGATTGAGCAAAATAAATCAAAGATTAAAAAGGAATGTGAAGAAGAGTTGAAAAAGTTAGAATCAGCAAGATCTGAAATTAAGGAACTTGAAAATAAAAGAAAAGAAGCAGCAGTAATTATCAGTAAGGCTGAAGAATTCAAAAAGTCAATCGTTAAATTGAAAGAAGAAAAAGATGAACTTGAGAAGACAATTGCAGAAAAGACCAAGGAACTGGAAAAGATTAAAATATTTATTGCCCGTCTTAAGGAAGCACAGACCCCTAAGCCTACAGAAGGGGGTAAAAAGCAGGAAATATCCTTTTAGGAATCAGGATAGAATAAAATAATGAGTATAATATTTCTGGTCATCGGGTCAATATTCTATTCTTTGAGTTATTCGGTCTTCCTTATTCCTCATAACATTGTTCCTGGCGGTATTTCGGGCTTGGCAATGGTATTACATATCCTTTTTAAAACTCCGGTCGGAATTATGGTAATTCTTTTAAACATACCTTTGTTCATTTTTGCAATCAGAATTCTGGGGTTGTCTCTTGGTGCGAAATCTGTCATAACTATAATTATTACCAATTTATTGATTGACTTTCTAACCTATACCATTAAAATTCCTTCGCCAACCGGGAATGTAATCCTTGCTTCAATATATGGTGGAGTAATGTTGGGGATTGGTTTAGGTTTGATATTCCGTGGCGGAGCAAATACTGGTGGAACTGATATTATCGGTCAGATTTTGAATCGTTTTACAAACTTTTCGGTTGGAATATGGATATTGATTGTGGATACGATAATAATAACACTGGCAGGTATTGTGACCAACTCTATAGAACTCGCCTTGCTCGGTTATCTTGCACTTTTTCTTTCTACCCGGGTCATCGACCTGATACTGGAAGGCATAGATTATGCACGTGCTGCATTTGTTATCAGTGAAAAGACAGAAATGGTTACTGAGGAAATTTATCAAAAATTAGGTAGAGGTGTTACAATTCTTGATGGCTTTTCACCGTATACTAAAACAAAAAGATCTGTTATTATGTGTGTAATTACAAAAAGAGAGACTGAAAATTTCAAGAAACTGGTAAAGGGTATAGATGAAAAGGCATTTGTTATATTAACCGATGTATTTGAAGTGCTGGGACAGGGATTCAGACCAAGGGTATAGAGGAATATTTTGAAGAAATATACTTTAATAATTTTATGCTGGGCATTTATTGCGATGATGTTCTGTTCTGTAAAAAGGAATTTTTTTGCTCCGGTTTTGTTAGAATACAAAATTATTTATCCTGATATGGCAAGGCGGATGGGACTTGAAGGCAAGGTAATTCTTGGTGTCTTGATAAATGAAACAGGAAATGTTGAAAAGGTTCGTATTTTGAAATCTTCTTCCAATGTTCTGCTTGATTCTGCAGCACTGGAGACTGCATATACTTTCAAATTTTCACCAGCGATGATGGGGAATAGACCTGTAAGGACCTGGGTCAATATGCCTGTTGAATTTAAGTTTGAAGAGGTCAAACCCGAAGAGTGGCTCATAGAAGTTAGGGCATTGCAAAAAAATATTACCCAGGATTATAAAGAAGAAATGGTAATGGATTTGTATAAATTATATAAAAAACTTATTTTTTCGCCGAAAAAGACTATTGAGGTAAAAATAAACGATTATATAAAACTGGCAGTATTAAATAAAACTGCAAAATTATGGGAAGGTTACTGGAAATTGTATCCAGCAACAATTGTTTTGTTTTTAGATATTATATATCGCTATCCAGATTCTTATGCACGATTTGAAGCAGAAGAAGAGTTTAAAAAATTCTTTGAACAGGAAGTAATCACAATTCGCTCTACACTACCACAGACAACTGCTGATACAATTATCTTACGCCTGAAGAATGCCTTGGAATCGCCCTGAAAATAAAAAGGAAATAAAGGGGTTAAAAGAGTTTATTTGTTCTTGTTAATGCTATACTGGCGAGAATACCATTTATTTCAAGTTCCTTTTTAATTTCGCCGGGGCTTTCTCCATCTATAACTTCTATGGCAAGGGTTTCGTTCTTTAGATAATCCAAATTTCTGTTTATTGCGCTCTTTAACTTATCTGGGCACTGATAATAGATCTTTATTCTATCTGTGAGGTTGAAATCTGCTTCCTTTCGCATTAACTGAATTTTGTGAATCAATTCTCTTACCAATCCTTCAGCCTCGAGTTCTTCTGTAATTCCAATATTGATCGCAACAAAAATGTTATCTTCTTCAATGATTACCCAGTCTGGTAGTTCCTGTTTCTTTATTTCCACATCTTCTCTTATTATTTCAATCAATCGATCATCAAAGTTATTTTTTAATAAACCTGTTTTTACAAAATTTCTAACTTCGTTTTCACTCAATTCTTTTATCCATTCGCCAATTTTTCTCGATAATGCACCATATTTTGGACCGAGTCGATCAAATTTTGGATTCAGACTGTAAGTATATAATTCATCAGGATTTGCAATAAACTGTGCTTTTTTAACATTTAACTCTTCAAGAATTGTATTTATTGCTGGTTCATCCAGATTTTTTTCACCCGCAGGTAAACAGATCAGAATTTCTTTAAGTGGCTGGCGCACTTTGATATTCACTTTATTTCGTGCTGACCTTCCCATTGAAACAATCTTCCGAACAAGGGCAACCTCATTTTCAAGTTTTGGGTCAATCATTGATTCGTCAACTTCAGGAAAATCACAGAGATGAATACTCAGGGGTGCATTCTGGTCAACACTTTTTACTAAATTTTGATACATATCTTCAGTCCAGAAAGGGACTATTGGTGAAATAATTTTGATTAGATTTAAAAGGCAATTGTATAAAACTATATATGCTGTTTCTTTATCAAGGTCATTTTCTGATTTCCAAAACCGCCTGCGATTTCTGCGTAAATACCAGTTTGAAAGTTCGTCAAAGAAGTATTCAATTTCCTTAACGACTGATGCAACATCGTATTCATTATAATACTGGTCACACTTTTTGATAAGGGAGTTGGTTCGCGAAAGTATCCAGCGGTCAAGTTTTGTTAGATTTTCCTTTATTAATTTCTTTCCAACCGGGTTAAAATTATCAATATTGGCATAGGTAACAAAGAAAGAATAAACATTCCACAGGGTTAATAGGTTGCGTTTGATTTCTTCTGCAGGACCGTATCCAAAATTAAGATTTTGAACTGGATTGTGCTTTGCGAACATCCAGCGCATTACATCCGCACCCATCTTTTCTGCGGCATCATCAAACCAGATTGCATTTCCCTTACTTTTGTGCATTTCTTCGCCTTTTTCATCGCGCACCAGGGCATGTCCTAATAGAACTTTGAATGGTGGTTTATTTTCAAGGACCGTGCTCATCGTCAAAATTGCATAAAACCAGTTACGGAATTGACCGGGAAAACATTCGGTGATAAAATCCGCTGGAAACCATTGTTCCCAGTATGATTTATCATAAGGATATCCATTATACAGATTATGCATATCTTCGGGTGGCCTCATCGTGGAATAAGGAACAATACCGGCATCAAGCCAGGGATTACCTACATCCGGGATACGGGACATCAAATTTCCACATTTTTCACACTTTATCTTTATTTTATCTATCCAGGGCCTATGGGGTGTTTTTCCTTCAAACTCGTCCCAGCCTTCATATGCCTTTTGTTTCAACTCATCTTTTGAACCAATCACAGTAAAGTGTCCACAGGAGCATTCCCAGATAGGGAGGGCAAGTCCCCAATATCTTTTCTTTGAGATGCACCAATCTGCCATATTCTTGAGCCAGTCAAGCTCTCTATCAAGTCCCCATTCGGGAATCCATTTTTCAACCTTTTTTGCCACCTCAGCTATCTCGTTTCGTAAGGTATCCATTGATATATACCATTCATCAACGAGTCTGAATATCAATTCGCTGTCACATCTCCAGCATACGGGATAGCGATGTGTATAATCTTCAACATTATATAGTAGCCCTCTTTTTTGGAGGTCCTCAATAATTGGTTCAGTCACTTCACTTACATTCCGGTCACTGAGCCAATCAAAGCCTTTAATGTAATATCCAAGTTCATCAAGTGGAGCAATTGTTGCAAGCCCGAATTCCTTACCAAGTGCAAAATCTTCTTTACCACATCCTGGTGCGATATGAACAAGCCCGGTACCCTCGGTTTCACTTATTTCTTCCCAGGGGATAACCTTATGGATTACATCTTTCTGTGCTGGCAGATAATCGAATGGCCCATCATAGATTAGATTTAATAATTCTTTTCCAGACATTTCTGCAAGTATTTCGTATTTTCCTTTCAAAACCCTGACGAGATTTTTTGTTAGATAGTATATTGCTCCATTGTTTTTTACCTTTACATATATAAAATCAGGATGGACAGCAACCCCGGTATTTGAAGTCAATGTCCAGGGTGTTGTAGTCCAGACCAGAAGATATTCATCTTTTCTGTTTTTCAAAGGAAATCTTACAAAAACCGCCTTGTGAGTTAATTCCTGGTATCCTTCGGTTGCAATCTCCATATCACTTATCGCAGTCCCGCATCTTGCACACCAGGGCATCACATCAGTTCCTTTATAGATTAGACCACGTTCATAACATTTTTTTAGAAAATGCCATATCGTATAATTATTAACTTCACTCATTGTATAATAAGAGTGGCTCTTTTTTAACCAGTCTTTATCATCAAGACCTGTTTTCCATTCCCCCCAATCCATCCACATTCCAAGACGAATTGATTGTTCGGTTTGGACCATAGAGAATTTATGGACTCTTTCCTGACATTTCAGAACAAATTTATCTATACCATATTTTTCAATATCTCTTTTGGAAGTAAAACCAAGTTCTTTTTCAACCTCAACTTCAACCCAGAGTCCCTGGCAGTCAAATCCATTTTGGTATCTTTGCTCAAATCCCTTCATTGTTTTGTAGCGCTGGAAAATATCTTTATAAGTTCTGCCCCAGGCGTGGTGCACGCCCATAGGATTATTTGCGGTAATAGGTCCATCCTGGAAAGACCACTTCTTTCTGCCTTTGTTCTTATTTTTATATAAGAAGAAGGCATTGGTTCTTTCCCAGAATTCCAATATCCGATGTTCAAGTTCTGGAAAATTCAATTCCTTTAGAACCGGTTTAAAATTCATAGTCTATATTATATTCAAAAAATGCGTTTTTGTAAAGTATTAAATCTCATTCTTCAGTTCTATTATTTAAAAGTGCTTCCAGTTCTGCAATCCTTTTAATTACCGCTTCCTGGTTGATTGCATTCGGCGATAGTTTCAAATAAATTTTATACTCATTAATCGCCTCTTTATATCTACCAGTGCGAAAATATAAATCTCCCAGGGAGGCGTGTGGTGCAGGAAAATAAGGGTTGATTAAGATTGCTTTTTTATAGTATTCTTCAGCCTTTTCCCATTTACCCTGTCGGTAATAAAAATGACCGAGATTATGATAGCCAAGTGGTGAATCAGGATTTTGTATTATCATTGTTGTAAAAAATTTCTCCTCATTTTTCCAAACAGGGATACGCAAGATTGAGAAAATTATGTTATTTATGAAGACAAAGAGAAATATTAACGATGCAATGCTATTCCTTAAATTAGAAAAGGCAAATATTGGTCTTTCAGGGATAAACACGGCAAATATAATGGCGATGCCGATAGACGGGAAATAAAGAAATCTTTCAGCAACCGGTATACCTGATAAGGGAAAGATGTTCAAAACCGGTATCAATCCAATAATAAACCAGAGACTTCCCAGAAGAATTTGATAATTTTTCTTTGAGCGCCATAGTAAATAAATTAAGATTCCCAGGATGATTAAGGGAATGGCAGTTTTACTTAAATTAGTGGAGGCAGAGATGAAATGGTAGTGCCGGGCATTAAGGTTAAATGGAAATAGAAGGATTTGTAAATAGAAAATAATGATTTGTGGAATCATAATGATTCTCTGTAAAAATGGGAGCCCGGATCGACCGGGATTGATTAATGCTTTGATCAGTAAAAATTTCAATAGAAAGTAGAAAATAAATGTGGTAATAATTATTAAAACACCATTTTTAAGATGATTATTGCAGACATTATTGGAATATTTAAATAAGACAATAAGAATAAATACGAGTGGAAATATAAATGCAATTTCTTTTGAAAGTAGGGCGCATATTAAGAGGATCGCAAACGCAAAAATTTTTAACCACCTTGCTGTATTGATTGTAAAATATATATTCAGGGCAAGCAACATAAACAGAGTTGCAAGAGAATCCATACGGCCGCTTATGAATATAACATTTTCAATATGCGCAGCAAACGCAGTGAACATTAAAGAAACAAAGAATCCCTTTGTGGGGTTTAAGAGCCAGCTCATCAGATAAAAAATGTTTATGACAACGATTATATGAATGATAATATTGGATAAATGGAATCCTGCAGGTTTTCCCTTCCATATGAGATTGTCAATCGTATAAGAGATAATTGTTAACGGTCTGTAGAATCCATAGTCTTCACCAAATACCCTAAGGGTAGTTTTAAATGCATCTATAACCCTTGTTGGATTTTGAACAGTTTGATTTTGTAAAATTAGAGAACGGTCATCCCATACAAAGTCAAAATTCACACTTTGTAGATATAGAATTGAATTTATAACTATGAGTAAGAGCGCCCATTTTAATTTTAAATATTTTACATCTTTCATTACTGAAATTATATTCAGTAATTTAACCCCGTCAATCCACAATTTTGAAGAAATTGAAATTTTATTTGGGTTTTTAGTGAATTAGTTCAATAACTTCTCTCTCTTCTTCTTTTGATAAATTTCTTTCTCTTATCAACCCTGGGACGGGCTTCGTTTATGTTCATAGGCCTTCCTTTAAGGACTGTATTGTTGAGGGCCTGCATTGCAGTTTTTGCTTCATTGTTATCGGTCATTTCTACAAAACCGAATCCCCTTGATTCGCCTGTGAACTTATCTTTTATTACTATTGCAGATAATACCTTGCCGAATGCCTCAAATACCTTGCGCAGGTCATCGTCAGTCACATCCCGCGACAGGTTTCCCACATAGATATTCATAAAACCTCCTTAAGATCTTTATAAACAAGTATATCTATTAAATATGAAAAGTCAACAGTCAGCCTTTTCCCTCATTCCATTGATACAAGATACAGGATTCACGATACAGGATAAAGAATGGAATGATTTTTGCCCTTTAGCCTTTTTTAGCCCTCTTGAGCCCTTTTCCTTTATTTCTCCAATTGCCCCATTTTTTCGTTTTACGGTTCACGGAAAATGCTTCAGAGTAAAGATTTGTTTATTATCTTTACCAGATAGTCATACTCAATATTTACAGGGTCGCCAACCTTGCGGATACCAAGGGTGGTGTTATTAAGAGTATAAGGTATGAGATATACTGAAAAGATATTTTTATTAATATTGCCTATTGTCAAACTAACTCCATCAATTGCAATTGAACCTCTGATAATCAAGAAATTTTTATAAGCAGGGGAGACCTGGAAATAATACTCATTCCCTTTTATTCTGATTATCTTTGCTACCTCATCGATATGCCCGAGCACGATATGTCCACCAAATCTTCCTTCAAACCCAATTGCCCGTTCCAGATTCACATAATCTCCTGTTTTCCAGAGGCTCAAAGTCGTTTTTCCTTTTGTCTGTTCCATCGCCTCCACATAAAATCCATTTTTTAACAAACCCGCCACGGTCAGGCATATTCCCTGGACATTGATACTATCACCAGTATTAACTTCCAGGTTTGATTGTATTTCTATCTTTTGGATTTTGCCTCTTGATATATTTAAAATTTTCCCTTTTTCTTCAACGATTCCTGTAAACATATAATCTGTCCTCCCCGATATTTACTCCATACATCTGATTGATATCAATATTATTCTCTGCAAGAAAATTTATACCTGTATCAATCCTTTTTGGAGCAACAAAGATATATAGCTCATCATAAAATTTTCTGCCTAAAATCTGGGAAAAGATAATACCACCACCCTCAACCAAAACCGAGCCGATACCAATGCGGGCAATTGCCTCAAAGATATTTCTTATCGGATAATAATCGCCACTTAGAAAGATTAATTCAACCCCAGCATCCTGAAGACTTTTGATTTTTTTTACATTATCCTTTTCACTTGTTATAATGATACGTCTTGCATTGCCTTTAAAAAAATTTGCGGTCATTGGAATTCTCAAATTTGGGTCAATAACAATCCGTGCAGGATTATGCCTTTCTACAAAGCGGTCGGTTAGAAATGGGTCATCCATTATAATCGTATTTATCCCAACAAGGATTCCATCCACCTGGCTTCTCAAAGAATGGACATATCTCCTTGATATTTCAGATGTAATATATTTTTGAGGAAATCCTGAAATCCTTCCATCCTGGGAAGCGGCAATCTTCACAATTATATATGGTATCTTTGTTGTTATATATTTTATATAAAACCGATTTAATTCTTCGGCTTCCCTTTTTAATACATCAACTGTAACATCTATGTTATTTTCAATTAAAATCTTTATTCCATTTCCATTCACAAGAGGATTCGGGTCCTGCATTCCAATGACAACCCTTCTTATCTTTGCATTGATGATTGAATCAACACAGGGTGGGGTCTTCCCTTTACAATTGCAGGGTTCAAGATTTACATAAAGTGTTGCCCCTTCTGCCTTTGAACCGGCTTCAATCAAGGCGATAGTTTCAGCATGTGCCTCACCAATTTTACGATGGAATCCCCTGCCTATGATTTTATTATCTTTAACAATGAGAGCACCAACAAGAGGGTTTATAGATGTCCTTCCCCAGCCCCTTTTTGCAAGTGCGAGTGCCTCTGCCATAAATCTCTGGTCATAATCTCTATTTACCATCAAATTGATTATAAACAGAGTTTTAAAGAAGTCAAGGAATTAATCATTCAAACAATTCAGTTGAGAGATAACGTTCGCCAGTATCTGGAAGGATGACCACAATCAACTTCCCTTTATTCTCAAGCCTTTTTCCCACTTCAATCCCTGCCCACATTGCTGCACCAGATGAGATACCACAGAGTATACCTTCTTCTTTGGCAAGTTTCCTTGCCATCATTATTGCATCTTCATCCTTTACCTTAATAATTTCATCTATTAAATCAACCCTTAATACAGACGGAATAAATCCTGCTCCAATTCCCTGGATTTTGTGAGGTCCAGGGTTACCACCGGATAAGACTGAAGAAGATGCGGGTTCAACTGCAATCGCCTTAAACTCGGGTTTTTTTGATTTGATAAACCCGCTTATGCCGGTGATCGTACCACCGGTTCCAGCACCAGCAACAAGAATATCTACCTTGCCATCTGTATCATTCCATATCTCCTGGGCAGTGGTTTTCTGATGAATCCCTGGATTTGCCGGGTTCTTAAATTGCTGGGGTATGAAAGAGTTTGGAATCTTTTGTGATAATTCCTCGGCTTTTTTAACTGCACCATTCATCCCCTGTTCCTTTGGTGTGAGAATTATTTCTGCTCCAAACGCAGATAACAATTTCCTTCTTTCTATACTCATATGCTCGGGCATTGTGAGAATGAGCCGATAGCCCTTAACTGCACAGACAAAGGCAAGGCCTATGCCTGTATTGCCTGAGGTTGGTTCGATGATTACGGTATCTTTGTTTATCAATCCCTTTTCTTCTGCATCCTTTATCATCGCATAACCAATACGGTCTTTAACACTGTGCAGGGGATTGAAGGATTCAATTTTTGCTACAACCATTGCCACACAGTCTTTTGTAATCTTGTTAATCCTTACAAGTGGAGTATTACCGATCAATTCGGTTATATCATTTGCAATCTTCATAAAAGATGATATACAATTTTAATCCACAGTCAATAATGAATCTGAATCCAGAAGGAACATCAAGGAGAGAGAAGAAATTAATGTGGAAACATTATTGTGGGAAAAATTTGACCTTTCCCATTTATTACATTGATACATTATACAGGATGCACAATGCAATGTCTAAAAGATCGTTGATCGTTATACGGTTTCGCAGCCCGTATCAAGATTAAATCTTAAATCCCAATCCGCCATCCGCCACACTGCTTGGCGGACCAAATCCCAAACAAATTCAAAATTCCAAACTCCCTACTTCCAAACCCACTTCTTCAACCAACTTCAATCATCTAAAAACTCAAAAGGGATTACCCTTCTTCACCCTTTTTGTTGATGCGATACTGCGATTCCTGCGTTTCCTGCGAGTTCTGACTTCCGTGTCGGGACCATCCCGCAAATGTTTTGTGATATATTGACGGATTAAAAATTGAGATTATAATTTATTATGATGGAGTACAGGATAATAATCAATCCCCTTGAATACCTCAATATGTATCCCACATTCTATCTTTTAGCAATCTATGTCGGCAGTGGTATAGTAATATATGAGATATATCGGAGAAGAATTCCGCTTTTGCCTATGCTTGTAGTAATGGTCTGGGGATTGATATTTGGAATTATCGGGTCTAAATTATTGACACTCACACCACAGGAATTCTGGACAGGAATAAAATCTGGTAGGGTTTTATTTATCCATGAAAAGGTCTATTTAGGCTGGCTCCTCGGTGGAATGATTGGTATAAAGATTTTCCGCAGGATTATGGGATTTAAATTTGACCTTTTTGACCTCTTCGCATTCGCTCTACCTGCGGGATTTGCCCTGATGCGAATTGGTTGTCTGCTCGGTGGTTGTTGCTTTGGTAAAACCACAAACCTTCTTTGGGCAATTTCTTATGCAAAAAACTCGCCGTGTTATGATTACCATCTGTCCAGCAATATTATTAACTCAAATGCCTTGACCTCTCTACCTGTACATCCAGCCCAGGTCTATGAGATAATCGCTATGATAATGATAATCATCATTTTATTTTATCTGAGAGGATATTTAAAAAAACAGGGAAGCCTTGGTTATGCATATCTTCTTTTGCATGCATTTTTTAGATTTTTCATTGATTTCTCAAAAGAAGGGGGAACATATATCTGGGGTTTGAAGTCAATGCAGTGGTTTATGATTGCGGTGATAGTCATTGGATTGCCTTTTTTGCTCATTCGGGAAAAGACCTTCAATAAGTCAGTTTCTCAGATAATTCCTGCTGTATCATACAAGAAGAGCCTGATTTTATTTTTACCTGTTCTTCTATTTCTAATATCTCCCCAGGACTGGCTGACACCTGCTGAATTCAGGGTATTTGTTATTTCAATCATACTTACTGGAGGCGTATTTATCTACAAAGGTATTGTCTATCTTTTGAAGCGCTACCAATTTTCTATCCGTATTCCCCTTACTGTTGCCAGCATTGCCATCCTTGAGACGAGTCTTGATACATTAAAGACACAGGATACCTTGAAGAGTATCTTTTATATTGAGGCAGATGCAGGATATATGAAAGGACAATACAGGGAAATCTGTGGTGGTTTGGTTCCTTATGATGCACAGGGTATTGGTGTAAATGCATATTGTAAGGATATATACAATGTGATTTGGGGGATTAAATTAAGAGGGTATAGAACCCACAGTTATGGTGATGACTATGGTTATGCTGGAAGTTTTGTCTTTGACCACCAGTATATTGGTTTTGATTTGGGTATGGGAAAGGTATCTGGTGAAGGATATCCAAGATTGGGTATTAGATTGGGACCAAGGAATAAGGGATTTATTGAAGGTTTTTTATTAAACCATATCCCTGCTGATGCGCCTTCGCCGATAATAAAACTTGGCTTTGGTTTTGGAACTGGTGGTAAGAATGAAACGACATTCCACTTCGGAATATCAGAGGCAGGTTTTTATGCGAATCCAATTTTTTATTTCTTTGATAATAGGTTTAAAATAAATCTGTTTTTATTATCTGGTTCACCCGAAAGTTATCAGCTGAACTTAAATCTTGGATACCGATATTATTTTAAAGACTGATAAAATGAGATTGCTGAAAAAGTAGTGGGTCAACAACCGTTGTTATGCTGAATTTATTTCAGCATCTCGGAATATCAGCATCTTTTGAGACCCTGAAGCAAGTTCAGGGTGACAGGAAGAGACTTTTTCAGCAATCTCAAAATTTATCCTTGACACAGGTTAATTTTTAAATATAATTAGTCAGTTAATAGTTAATTCATCTATCCTCTGGTGTCCCGTCCTATAAGGGCGGGACTACTAATAATAAATTCCTCGGTAGCTCAATGGTGGAGCATCCGGCTGTTAACCGGAGGGTTGCAGGTTCGAGTCCTGCCCGAGGAGTTAATTTCATTATTATGTCTTTTTATGTTTATATCTTACGTTCCCAAACTACAGGTAAGATCTATGTTGGTCATACAATGAATTTGGATTATAGAATGCAACAGCACAATGATCCACAGAACAAATTGACTCTGCATACTAAGAGAAATCCTGGACCATGGCAATTGATTTATTACGAAGAATATGAAAGTAGATCAGCAGCAATGAAGAGGGAGCGATTTCTGAAGACGGGGCATGGCCGGGATTTTATTCGTAGGGTAGTACTAAAAGAGAATTGTTAACCGGAGGGTTGTTCGCCAAGAAGTGTGGCGAATTCGAGTCCTGCCCGAGGAGTTAATTTCATTATTATGTCTTTTTATGTTTATATC
>DAIRCK010000030.1:0-3799 GCA_036796695.1 bacterium | reverse complement strand
GGTTGTTCGCCAAGAAGTGTGGCGAATTCGAGTCCTGCCCGAGGAGTTAATTTCAATACTATGCCCTTTTACGTTTATATATATTTTACGTTCCCAAACTACAGGGAAATTATGTAGGTCATACGATGCTTCCACCCCCACTTCGTAAGTGGGGGTGAAAACCCTTTGAAATTTCATAACTTTTTACCTATATCTTTAAATTCCTGCCTCCACCTACGAAGTGGGGACTGACGAAGTGGGGACTGAAATTTTTAACCAATCAGCATAATTTATGTAAGGACAGGGCTTGCCTCTGTCCGCTGGTTTATTCCATCTTTAGCTCCTTGAGGGTTTGATTTATTTATTGAGGTTAAACAGATTAATTGGTTTTTTAAAAAACTTTTTTATATCCATTTCTTACTTCAAGTTTAACGATTACTTTATATTCTTTATTAGTCATAAATTATTTTCCCCTTTTGCCATAAATTTGACTAATTTATACAAAAGAATACAATGGGTGTCAAGAGGTTGATAAAAGAAGTCCTTAAATTTTTTTGTGATTTGGATAAAAGATTATCGCTTTATACAAAAGAATGCTGGTTCTCTGGGTTTTATTTCATTTTGTTTATCGTTATTTCCCCCTTGTCTGAAGCCACAGAACAAAGGCAATTATTAAAAATATAAGCAATGAACCGATATTGGCGAAATTGCCAAGCCAGGCACCGATTGGCAGATTTTCATAGATACTATTCAACACAGGGATTCCAATCAAGAATGCAATCAGGACTCCGACGAGTGCATCACCTGCAACAAGACCAGAAGAAAATAGAATGCCTTTTTCCTCACGCACTTTCAATGATTCACCTGATGCAGTCCTCTGGATGATAGAATAGACCAGTGCTCCGACCATAATCGGCAGGGAGAGCGAAAGTGGGAGGTATAGACCGATTGCAAAGGGCAGTGCAGATATGCCAAGGAGTTCAACTGCAATTGCAAGGACTGCACCAAGGCCAACGAATGTCCAGGGCAGGGTTCCAGTGAGCACGCCCTTTACTACAAATGACATCAATGTTGCCTGGGGTGCAGGAAGTTTATCAGAGCCGATGACCATTGTCTTATGTAAGAGCATCAGAACACCACCCATAAATAATGCCGGAATTATGACACCGATGAATTCAGCAATCTGCTGATAGAATGGTGTAGAACCGACTAAAAATCCAGTCTTCAAATCCTGTGATGCATCCCCTGCCATACAGATTGCAATACACACCACACTTCCAATGGACATTGCACCTATCATCCCTGGCATACCACGCCAGCCGAATGCTACAAATATCAAACAGGTAATGAGTAAAGTGGCGATTGTCATACCCGAAACCGGGCTTGATGAACTTCCTACAATACCAACAATCCTTGAGGCAACCGTGACAAAAAAGAAACTGAATAGAACTACAATCAGCATTCCAATAATGCCGATATGGGTTTGAGGAATGAGTAGCATCAGGATAGCAATGATTATAGCACCTGCTATCACCACACTCATCGGAATATCCTGCTCGGTTCTTAAGGCATCCTTATCAGGCAGGAATTTGAACCCCTTGAACATCTCAATAAATCCGATTTTAAAACAGCGAAAAACGATAGGGCTGGCACGCAATAAGCTTATCAAGCCACCTACCGCGACTGCACCTGCACCGATATATCTGATATAATAACTCCTTATCTCTCCTGGTGAGAGCATTGAAATGATATTGTCTGCAGGTGGAACCGGAAGATTTGAGTTCGCACCAATAAAGGCAATCAATGGACTTATCACCAGATAGCCAAGAACAGCACCGGCGAGCATATATGAGGCAATCTGGGGTCCGATGATAAAACCGACTCCGACTAATGCTGGTGTGAGGTCGATACCAATCTCCATCCCTTTTATTCCAGCAACAATCCAGGAAGCAGTCTCTTTCCATAATTTCAGACCGCTCATTAAAAATTTGTATATCGCACCGATGCCTAAACCAGTAAATACAACCTTTGCCTTTGCACCACCTTTATCACCTGCCTTTAGTATTTCTGCACAGGCAGTTCCTTCTGGATAAGGAAGTGTCCTGTGTTCCTGGACAATGAGGTATCTGCGTAATGGAATCATAAAAAGGATGCCCAGAAATCCTCCTAAAAAAGAGATTAAGATTATTGTCCAGGGATCTGGAAAATAGTTCCACATAAAGAATGCAGGGATAGTGAATATTATACCTGCAGCAAGGGACTCACCAGAAGAACCAATGGTCTGGACAATGTTATTTTCTAAGATTGTCCCTTTTTTCAGTGCACCTCTGAGAATAGCCATTGATATTACTGCAGCAGGGATTGATGCCGAGACGGTCATACCGACCTTTAATCCAAGATAGGCATTTGCCAGACCAAAGACAATTGCAAGGATTGATCCGAGCACAACTGCCCGGACTGTAAATTCACCCACTTTTTCTTCAGGTTTTATATAAGGTTGAAATTCTGAATTCGTTTTCTGTTTTTCATCCATAATAATCTCCTTTTTAATGGATGTTTTTTTGAATAGTATAATCAAAAACCGATATTTTTCAAGGATTTTTCTTTTTTGTTAACGTTCAATCAAATGTTTTTAATTTTGCTGTTCATTGTGAGTCTTTGGTAGTATCCTGCCATCTTCATTTATGATTAAATCATTATCAGGAAGGTCCTCAATTGATAATTTTCTGATGAGTTTTGCCGCCTGATTGAGCGTATCTATCTCAAGGATTCCATCTGGTCTCTGGATTGCTGAGATAATCTGTCCATCAATAAATTTACCAGCGGAATCAACACAAACCTTTAAGATAGGAGCAAAGCCCAGTGGTCCCTGAATATTAAAACCGTAGGTAAAAAAATTTCCAAGACTATATGCAATCAAACGGTTCTTATAAAGTTCTATTGCCCTTGGAATATGTGGTCCATGACCCCAGACAAAATCAGCACCACTATCAATTACTGCACGACTGAATTTTACAACATTGCCCCTTGGCGTATCAAGAAAATACTCCATTGTATCTTTGACATGGAGAAAATTTATTCCCTCACCACCTCCATGAAAAGAGACAATGACGATATCGTATTCTTTTGCTTTTTCTGCAACAATCTTCTGTGCTTCAGGGATATTGAGTATTGAATTACCATATGGTGCCTGGGAAAAAGGTATAATACAGATTTTTTTGTTTTTAATCATAAAATCCCCATAGTTTTCATCGTTTCCATACTGTATCCCATAATTTTTCAGGGTGTTAATGGTTGATAACAAACCAATAGTTCCAAAGTCATTGATATGATTATTCTTAAGATTTAAGAAATCAAAACCTGCATCAAAGAGATATTGGGCATAATGGGTTGGGGTTCTGAAGGCATATACCCTTCCTTTTTCAATCTTTTTCGTGCATTCACCATTATCGGTCAAAGGCCCTTCTAAGTTACCCATTGTTAAGTCTGCCTGTTTTAGAAAATCAGTGATATTGCTGAAGATATCCCTTCCATCGTTTGGTGGTAATCTAATTTCGGGATAAGTAGTTCCCATCATAATATCACCGACCGCAATTATTGTAAGGGTATCACCAAGGCTGAGAGAAAATAATAAAAACGGTAAGATAATCTTCATACCTTTGATTTTATTCAAAAACTAACAGCGGTCAAGTTTTATTGCGGATTCACACCGGTAAAAGCCGATTTTTCAAGATACTTAAAAGATACACAATCCGAGAAACTTTGACTGAGGTTTACCCACATCTTTAAATTGATTAGCATAAACTATTCTGTAAATAAC
>DAIRCK010000029.1:0-30715 GCA_036796695.1 bacterium | reverse complement strand
GTCATCTTGAGACTGAACAGGGTTCACTCGTGCGCAAATTCGTTTTGGCAAAATAAACACAAGATAACCCGGATAGGATGGTGCCTGAGCCAACAGAAATTGTAATCTCTCTTGCAATGTCTCATAACACCCCCTTCTACCGGGTAGCTGGTTTTTGCCGGCTACCCGGAGTCTCGTTTCTTCTCCGTCGGAGGGCGATTAAAATCGCCCTCTTATTATTATGTTGGAATAGGAGGAAAGGATAAAAGTTCTAAATGCCAGTAATTCAGACATTGTTTGGAATTTGGGCTATTTAGATTTTGTATATTGTTTTGGATTTATTCGAGCGAATCAGAGATTATGCTCTAAAAAGGGAGGTTTTTTTGGAACATCTTTATCTTGATGTCTTGATTGCCTGTTTAAAGGAGATTATACATGCATTGAAAAAAGAGCCAGAGATGGCATTGGTTGAATTAAGGGAAATTGGTAAGACCCTCGATAGATTTGTCCCTTATAGAGACGGACATAGCCAGCGGGTGGCAAGGTATTCCTTAATGATTGCGAAAGAGATGGGATTTTCTAAAGAACAGTTGGTGATGGTTGAGGTAAGTGCCTTATTACACGATTTAGGTAAGATTGGCATAGATGAGGCAATTTTATATAAGCCTCTGCCTTTGACAAAAGAAGAAAAAGAGGAGATAGATAAACATGTTTTGAGAGGTTATCATATTTTAGTGGGTTTTACAGACATACCTGAAATATTAAATGGTATTAAAACTCATCATGAGTTCTATGATGGGTCAGGTTATCCAGAAGGGTTTGAGGATGGAGAGATTCCTTTGATTGGTCGGATTCTTGCAGTTGCCGATGCCTATGATGCGATGACCTCAAAACGGCCCTACAGGACGGTTTTTACCAAAGAAGAGGCAATTATGGAATTAAGAAGACTCTCCGGGATTCAGTTTGATGAGAATGTTGTAAAGATATTTTTGAAATCTTTCAAGAATTTGTAGCATTATAATGGAAAGACTCTGTCATAATGTCACCTTGTTACACGACTTTTGTATTTTTTATTTCAAAGATAAATGTAGTTGTCCGGTTTATCGAACAATGCCCAATGAATTGGGCAACTACAATTTAACCAATTAACCAATTTTTATGTTTTCTGTAGCGTCCGTCCGCCATACTTTATGGCGGATCAGTCGGACGAAGGATAGTCTTCGAATCTCCCTTTTTAAGAGGGAGATTTAAAACCTGAATAATCGTTCAGTTAAAACTGGAAGCTATAAAATATAATCCGCCAATCTTTGTGGCGGACTAAAATCCTAAAAAATTCAAATATTCCAGAGCTATTTAGGGACAGCCCGCCAATCATCCGCCAGGCAGTATGGCGGATGGCGGATGGTGGATTGCCCCTGTCCGAGACAATAGACAACCACAAGGGTTGTCCCTACATTTCTTGAAGAATGTCATTCCGAACTCGTTTCGGAATCTCGAAATGTTGAAAAACAATTTCCTCCCTACTACCCCGAATCCGCATATTTCCGAGATAACGGACTCACCTGATGGATTGACAGGGTAATGTTTTATAATATAATTGGTTGGAGAAATTGTGTGATTAATAATGTTCAAAATGAGATGTGGTTATTTGCAATAAGTAAGGAGGCATAATGCTTAAAAGATACTTTTTGAAAATTATAGTTCTTATATATGTGTTTAGTTTCGTTTATGCCCAGCAGAATTTAAGGGGTTGGCATACACAGGGACAGACATTTCTAATCTGGGAACATTCAGGAACGATTCCTGCGGACACAACTTACGAAATATACAGAAGTCCGCAACCCATTTATTCACTTAGCAATGCTATCCGGATTGGCAGGGTATTTGCCAATAACGGTGAGAACAAGCGGATACAACAATATGTTCCAAATGCCCGATGGAAAATACCCGGTCCATCAGGAGGTCTGGTAACTGTAGGAACCAATGAGGCATATTTTGTTGTAACCCCTGATAGTGTGAGGACGAGTTATTATGCAGTAGTTTTGTTTAATGATACAGTAGTCTCTTCAAGTAATACAATTGGTCCTATTCAGGAGACAATTGAACCAGTTACCTGTATAATGCAGTATCAGGATTCCATAGTCAAAATTTATAGTCACTGGATTGATGGCAGGGCAAATTATAATGCTGGACGTCTGGATTATCCGGTGATGGGTAATCAATACAGCAATGGTTTGGGTTTTAATTTTGCAGTCTGGAAAAGGGGTGATTCACTTGTTAATGTACCAATGGTCATAGGACTCCATGGCGGTGGTAGTAATCTTATTGAAGAGGGTTTGTTTTTTAAAAATCTACTTTCAAATGGTTTATTTGTTACCCTTGATGATTTTCTACCGGCAAGGCATTTTGGAGTATTTGTTGAGTATAATACCTTCTGGTCTGGCTATGCCAATACATTCAATCCCTTTGTCTTTTCACTTCCAAGTAATTCCGCAATCGTAGTAAATTATACTGCACGAAGGTTATGGTGGGAAATAGAATGGCTAAAGAGAAATTTGCCGATAGATTCAAACAGGATATCTGTGAATGGAATAAGTATGGGTGGAACTGGCACATTGCTACATACCCAGTTAAAACCTGAATTATTCAGTGCTGGTTTATCATATGTTCCTGTGATAAAAGGGATAAAGGTCTTGAATGACCAGTACCGTGTTTATCCGGTCTTTGGAACTCCAAATCAGAATCTTCCTACAAATTTTGATGGCTCACCTGGAATTTATGACCTCCTTGATGAAGAGTGGAGACTCCAGGAACCACATCCTGACTGGCCATTTACATTAATCATCTCAGGTAAGAATGATACAAATGCAACCTGGATAGAAAAGCCTGGTATGTATAGACAATTGGATTCGTCCAGGACTGGTTTTGCATTATACTGGGATGAACGCGAGCATTTGAACTGGATTGGAGCCCATTTTAGATTTTCAGAACATCTTAAACTCACATACCTTACGCGATTTCGCAATAATCAATCTTTTCCAGCATTTTCAAATACGGATTTAGACCTTGTAGCACCAGGAAGACAGCCTGACCCTGGTAATGGGAATCCTAATAATGGTGACCCCTGGGGAACCTGGGGTGGTTATTTAGAATGGAATCCGGGTAGTATCATTGATAATCCGGATAGATGGTCAGTGATTATGTGGGTTGTTTACCAGTCAAGCGATCCAAATGATATACCAGATGCTGATACAATTCAGGCTGATGTCACTCTGCGTAGATTACAGCAGTTTCAATCCCAGCCTGGATTTATCTATGCCTGGGACCTTGTAAGGGTGGCAAATGGTGAGACACTTCAGAGCGGGAATGTAAGTGCAGATACTTCAGGTTTGGTCACAGTAAATAGTTTGTTGTTGATAAAGGAACCTTTAAGGCTCACAGTTAGGGGACCGGTTGGTGTCTGTGAAACAGAAAATTTAGATGGATGCGCATTTCTCAGTCAGGTTTATCCGAACCCTTTCACTATATCTACATCAATAAAATATAGACTTGAAGAGCCATCTCAGGTAGAACTGAAGATTTATAATCTTGCTGGTCAGTTGATTAAGACACTGGTGGATGAATACCAGAATCCAGGAGAATATATTATTAAGTGGGATGGCAAAGATGATAATAAATGTTCTTTTCCATCGGGGGTATTCTTTCTGAGAATGAATGTGGATAACTATTCTCAAATTAGAAAGTTGCTGTTTTTATCAAAGGGTTGTTATAATTAGTTTATGCATCAAACCATTCTAAAAATTTGAGCGTCAAAAATAATAGAGGTTTACTATGAAGATAAAACTTTTTTTATTATCAATTCTATCTATTTCTTTATTCCTCTTTGCCGAACAATTATTCTTTCCAAATGATGTTCGAATTGGTGACCCCAGCGTAAACTATGTAAATCCTGAAATATCACCAGTTGGTAATTATATGGTATGGATAGAAGTTGATACCATCACCGGTGTATTAGGCAGGATCTGGCATTGTGGTATTGACCCTAATACTGGTGACCTGATTCCACCAAATGGTAAAGGTTTCAGCCCATTCTACTCAAATATATATGCCCGACCAGGAGACTGGGGCCTTGATAGTATTGGACCTTATTATGTCGGTGCAACATTTAATGGTCAGATAAAGTTTGTTAGACCAACCAGTCCTACCTCAGGAATTGTTAACGACATACCACTTACTCCAGTAAACAAAAGAAGGGTCTTTTATGCAGCACAACTTCCCGGGATAAACAGGCGATTTGTAAGTTATATTTACAATGATAGTGTAAATGGTTTTTCCCAGAATACCCCTGAAAATTCTTATTTCCAATTGCACCTGTTAGATTTGGATAATCCATCAAATGATTATCTAATAGAAGAGCAACCAAGTATGTATCCATTGCCCATACCAATGGATGTTATTGTACCAAGATGGATAAAAGGTAGCCATTATCTGACCTATGGTTATAAAGACCAGAGCAACAGGGCCCAGGCAAAAGAATTTAATGCCTATACTCCGCAAAGCCCGGCAATTCCTGTTACCAATGATCCTGTAAATAAGATTGATGGGAATTCGGCATTAAACCCTTTTACAAATGAGCAATATTTTATGAGTGGTATTAATGCATCTGATACTGCCTATTTTTATAAAAGGAATTCTTTTGGTTCAATGTTTATCCAGAATGAAATCGTTGTGCCCCAATCAGTCCATCTTGATACACCATCCTTAAATCAATCCCATGAACCATTCCTTTTTGATGGTCATTTGTATTCAGTATTCCAGATAAATAACTGGGGCGGCAATTTTTTTAATACTACATTTAACGAGCCTGGAGAGATCTGGATGGTCACAATAGATGCTGATACCCAACGATTCTGGCTGTTGAGTGAATTTGATAGCACCTTGAATGTATCAGAACCCGAACCCTATGTTGGAAACAATAAGGTCTGGGTTTATTATTCTGCCAATGTAATAGATACCACAAAGCCATTTTTTAAGAGGCAATTCCAGTTGAGACGGTGTGATACCCCATTAAATAATCAACCGATAACAACAGATAATAACAATGAACATAAAATTAATCATATTTCCTTATATCCCAACCCAACCAGGGGAATGGTCTTCTTTGAGGTTAATGACCTGGTGAATGCTGAACTCATTGTTTATAATGCATTGGCGCAGATTGTAAAGCGATTGCAGAACCAGCACTACATTGATATCTCTGATATGGCTGATGGTGTTTATTTTATTGAAATACAAGCAAAAAAGCAGAGATTAATAACTAAAATAGTCAAAAAGAAATGAAGTGATATTCACCTGAACCTACTGAGTATACTCCATAGCCTTTTTCCATTCCTAAAAATTTTATATCTTTCCCATCAATCTTTTTACCACTTTCTTCTACACTCTCAGGATTCCTTGCCGGTAGATAAATAGTTGCTGAAACATTACAGGGTATTGATACCTTTAATTCAAAAATTTTATCCTTTTGTTCCCAATAAACACTGATTTTGCCATTTATTGAATCATATTCTGCCTTTACAAAGGGGAATTGCTTACAGGGATGTGGTTTTATTATTATATTTCTAAAACCCGGACCGTCAGTATCTATTCCTGCCAGATATCCAAAGATCCACTCGCATACCGAGCCAAATGCATAATGGCTGAATGAATTCATTTCTGGATTTTGAAAGCCTTTTTCAATTGTATAACTATCCCATCTCTCCCATATCGTGGTTGCACCATTTAATATTTCATAACCCCAGGACGGGAATGTCTTATCAGATATCAATCTACCAGCAACATCATTATAACCGAATTTAGACAGGGCAGGGAGGAGGTGTTTTATACCGAGAAATCCTGTATCCAGATGCCAGCCTGCTTCTTTGATGAGTTCAAAAAGCCTCTGTGCTGCTTTGTTTTGCATATCTATAGGCAGAATACCAATGTAAAGTGCCATAGCATAGGCAGTCTGTGTTTCATTTATAAAAAGACCATTTTCATTTATATATTTTTTTAAGAATGCCTCTCTTGCCATCTCTGATAGTTCTGAACATCTCTTTGCATCATCCACTTTGCCAATGGCAAGCGCCATCTCTTTCATCAGTTTTAAATCGTAAAAATAATAAAGATTTGCGATCAAATCATTTGGTGTCTCTGGTCCTAAATGTAACCAGTCTCCAAAACAGGGTTCTTTTATAGCCAGTAGATTTTTATCGGTCCGATTTTTCAGAAATTCTATAAATGCCTTCATTTTTGGATAGTGCTTTTCAATAATCTGAATGTCATTGTATACCTTATAAATTGTATAAGGGCAGATAATACCTGCATCACGCCAGCCCGGGCTTGATGACTTATCAACCTTGAATGGGTCAGGTGTATAATTTGGATAATTACCATCTGGCCATTGTTCATCATTCAAACTGGTAATCCATTTTTCAAAAAATGTTACGACATCTCTATTATAGGTTGCAGATTTAATAAAGATTTGTGCATCACCACACCAGCCTATGCGCTCATCCCTTTGCGGACAATCGGTCGGAATATCTATGAAATTTGCCTGTTGTGTCCAAACGATATTGCGATAGATTTGATTAACCAATTCGTCTGAGCATTCAAATGAACCGGTCACTTCTAAATCTGAACTAAGAACGAGTCCGGTTATTGATTCTTTATCCAAGACCCCTGGAAAACCGGTTATTTCTATATATCTGAAACCATGGTATGTGAAATGGGGTTCCCAAACTTCTTCTTTTTCATCTCCTGCAAGGATATATATATCTGTGCTCCTTGCCTTACGAAGATTCTCAGTCATCAATGAACCATCTTTATTTAACATCTCAGCAGTTCTGATTACAATCTCTGTTCCACGTTTACCCTTAACCCGTAGTCTAATTTTGCCCGCAAAGTTCTGCCCCATATCAACGATAAAAACACCATCTTTTAATTTTCTAATCTCAACTGGCTTTATCTCTTTTATAACCCTCACTGGTTCTGTTGGATAAGATTCTATACTTCCTGTTATCTCCTCTTTTACTTGTACATCTTTCCATTCTGAATCATCATATCCTGGTTCAGACCAACCGATAAGTTCTTTTGTAGCATCGTATTTTTCACCCATTAATAGGTCACTATATCTTATTGGTCCGATATTTGCCTTCCAGGTATCATCGGTCTTTATTATTTCTGTTTCTCCATTCTGATATTCTATTTCTAACTGGAGTAGTAATGCTGGATTTTTACCATAATATTCACGACCATTTCTTATATTCATAAGGAGACCAAATCCAACATATCCTGCATACCATCCATCACCGAGGATAACACCAATTGCATTCTTGCCGTTCTTCAAAACATCTGTCACATCATAAGTAAGGTAATACACCCTATGTTTTGGGTCAGTCCAGCCAGGTGTAAATATATCATTTCCTATTCTTTTTCCATTGATATATAGTTCAAAGAGACCGAGTCCAGTTATGTAGACTGTGCCTCTTAAAATCTCTTTATTGATAGAAAATTCTTTGCGCAGATATGGAGAAGGTGGTAAGATTAAATCCTTATCTTCGTTATATTGATGTGTATCATAAAAAATCCATTTACCCTGAAATTCTTCTTTGTTTAAAAGCCCCATTGTCCAGAAAGAAATTTTACTCCAGTTTGAAGGAATCCCATCTTTATCCCAGGCCATAACCTTCCACCAGCAAATCTGACGCGATTTTAAATCTGTTCCATTGTATATAATATTATTGGTTTGGTTTGAATATATTTTATTAGAATCCCATAAATCGCCTATGTTCTGTTCAATCAAATCTTTTTTACTGGCAACCAAGATTCTATATGCAGTCTGTTTTTGGTTTCTTTCAGTTGATTTTAATTTCCAACTCAGGCGTGGTCTTTTATTGCTTATTCCAAGGGGGTTTCTTCTATATTCACACCTTAAGTCTTCAATGATAATTGATGATTTATTTTGATTTTTATCATCCAATATCATCTCCTTTCTCCATATAATAATATATAACAATAAGATAAAAAATCAATAGATGCTAATTGAATTTATGACTACTATACAATCCCAAAATAAATTCCAAGACAAAAGGTAGCCTGCTTTAATTTTCAGTTATTTTCTCTGCATTTTAACCAATTACCATGTAACAAATCTATGTTTTCTGTATCATCCGACTTCAGTCGGACGAATAAACCAACTTCCCATTTCTAACCTCCATACGCAATTCCTCATCTAATAACTAAATTAGGAATTTCTAAAAAGAACTAAATTTTCACAAACTGCTTACAGAATTCGAAAAGGGTTCTAACACCGTAGCCAGTTGCACCCCTGGGTTGATAAAATCGGTCTTTCTCAGCAAATTCCTTGCTTGCAATATCAATGTGTATCCATTTTGCCTTATCCACAAAGTTCTGCAAAAATGAGCCTGCAGTTATTGGTGATGCCCATCTACCACCTGAATTTTTTATGTCCGCAACATCACTCTTTATCTTTTCATCGTATTCTTCAAACAAAGGAAGTTGCCACATCCTTTCGCCAGTTTGCTTTGTTATTTTTAACAATTTGTCGATCAATTCCTGGTCATTGCCCATCACTCCTGCAGTAATATCACCGAAAGCAATTGCACAACCACCGGTCAGTGTAGCGATATCAACGATTATCTTTGCACCATTCTTTTCTGCGTAACACAAGGCATCTGCCAGTGTCATCCTGCCTTCGGCATCGGTTGAGATTATTTCAATCGTTTTGCCATTCATTGCGCGCACTATATCACCAGGCCTTGATGCCTTGCCTGAAGGCATATTCTCAACTGCAGGGATTATCGTCAATAGATTTATCTTTGTATTTGTCCTTGCCAGTGCCAGGGTCGTTGCAAAGACAACACCACCACCACTCATATCACCCTTCATCGCACCCATCCCTTCTGAAGGTTTTAGTGATATACCGCCTGAGTCAAAAGTGACAGTCTTACCAATGAGACTGATCAAATCCCCTTTTCCACCCTGATATTCAAGGACTATAAACCTTGGTTCATTCTCGCTTCCCTGGGCAACTGAAAGCAAGGCGCCCATTTTGAGTTTTTCCATTTCTTTTTTATCCAGCACAGTTATCTTTATCTTCTCATTGAGCCCTAAATCTTTTATTATCTCTTTAATTTTCTTTTCAAACTTTTCTGGTGTGAGGTTATTTGCTGGTTCATTTGTAAAGTCCCTTGAAATATTCTGCGATTCAGCAAGAATTCTACCGATTTGAACACCCTTCTTTATCTTTTCGATCTTGGCTTTATCCATCTCAATAATGGTAAATTCTTTGATTTCTTGGCTTTCCTGTTTTTTATAAACATTGAATTCATACAAGGCAAGTATCGTGCCTTCAGCAAGTGCCTGACTGCAAATCTCTGGTTCTATGCCACCGATACCTGCACCATGGACTATCGTGCCAACCTTTTTTGCCTTTGCCTTTTTTGCTGCCATCGCTGCGGAACCACTTGCCTTCCTTATTTCATCAATGCCAAATTTTTCTGATTTACCAAGCCCTACCACCATTATCTTTTTTGCCTTTAATTTTCCAAAAGTTGGGAATATAATCGTTTCACCAAGTTTACCGGAAATCTCTTCATTTTTTATTATGTCTGTTATAGCACCATTCAATGCCTTATCAACAGCACCGGTTGCCCCACCCGGAGACTTTACACCTTCAAATAGATTCACTATGAGTAAATCTCCCTCAAAATCAAGTATTGATTGATTTAATATCTTAATTTCCATCCTATCTCCTTTTTAGACTTAAACCTATTATATAAAGATTTGGTAAAAAGTCAATATTGATTTGTCTGTTTTTCGTTGATTTTTAGAAAAATTTGTTTATAATTAATTAATAAAACTTTAGGAAATATTTAAAAAGGATTATGAAAGCAAAGAATAAAACGAGAGTGATATTAGATAAAGATACTAATTTAAAATTTCCGCATGTTTTAATAATTGATGC
Organism: bacterium; assembly: GCA_036796695.1. Classification (GTDB taxonomy): domain Bacteria; phylum Hydrothermota; class Tepidihabitantia; order SM23-42; family JAOAFX01; genus JAOAFX01. The sequence continues at coordinate 20,709 of DAIRCK010000029.1, read as the reverse complement.
CTCAGCCGGGACAGGCAAGACACATACCCTTACCCAACGTTTTGTGCAATACATTCTTTCAAAAAGAGTCCATCATAATAATTTGAGCAATATACTTGCAATTACTTTTACAAACAATGCGGCAAGGGAGATGAAGCAAAGGATTCTTGACTGGTTAAAAAAACTTGCCCTGGGCATTGATTGTGAAGAGAGAAGGCAGACATTGGAACTTGTTGACCTAAACCCTGAACAAATAACAAATCAAGCCAGAATAGCTTTGGAAAATATCCTTGAGCACTGGTCTGATTTTCATATCCAGACGATTGATAGTTTTATGAGTCGTATTTTGCGTGCCTCAGCCCATGAAATTGGTATGCCTCTGGAAATTGATATTACTCAATCATATGATGTGCTTACTGATTCAGCCCTTTCTATTGTTCTGAATAGTATAAACGATAGGGATTCATTTGAAGAATTGGGCCGATTTCTTGAACTTTTAAATCAGGAAGTAGATTCTTTCCCCTGGAATCCAGTTACAAAAATAATTGATAGTTTTAAAGAATTTCTTAAAGAAGAAGGTAAAGCGTTAGAAAAGATTTTATTTGAGGATAATACAGCATTGATACAAGAAAAATTCACAGATATTTATGAGATTTACAAAAAGGTTCTAAATAATGGCTTAGAAAATAAAATAAAAAAAGATATACATAATGCAATGCAAACCAGGGATATAAAAAAACTGTTGAGCGCATTCGATCCTGAAGCCCTATGGTTTAAAAAAACTGGATTATCTCAGGAAATGATTAATTCTTATAAAAATCTCTTCCCAATTGTTGAAGAACTGGCTTTACTCTATTCCAAATCGCATTATTTCCACTATGGTATTTTTTATGAAAAATTTAAGAAGGTGCTTAATACTGAGAAACGAAAAGAAGAGATAATTCATTTTGATGATATTAATAAGATACTTTCAGAATATTTAAAGCGCGATAATGTACCAGAAGTTTATTATCGACTTGGCGATACCCTTTACCATTTTTTGCTTGATGAATTCCAGGATACAGACCGTGTCCAATGGGAGAATATTCAGCCTCTGCTTTATGAAGCTTATGCCAAAGGCGGAACTTTCTTTGCTGTCGGTGATATGAAACAAGCAATCTATCTATTTCGTAAGGCTGACTATCGGATTATGAGAAAGATTGTTCAGGAGATAAAGAATAAAGACCACTACAGCACATCATCATATCTGCCACCGAATGTCATTGACAATGCCCGCGTCATCCCTCTTAAAGAGAACTTCCGCAGCGGAAATGTTATATTATCCTATGTTGATAGTATTTTTAAGGATAGATTAAAACAAATTAAGGATTCAATACAATTGAGAGAAGACCGAACCGGTCTGACCGATTATACACAGGAGGCGAAAAAGGAATATCAGGGTTATGTGAAAACTATTATTTTGGAGAAAAACGATGAGGAGTTAGAAAAGAAAGTTCTTCTGGAAATATTAGCCGATGTTCGCAAAAGATATTCACCTCGTGATATTGCGATATTAGCCCGTAAAAATAAACATATTGAAAAGATTGTTGAATGGTTGACCGAAAATTCAATTGATACCGCCTCATTTAGTTCTTTGAATATCAGAAAGAGGAAGATAATAATGGAGATTGTAAACCTTCTGCAATTTCTTGATACACCGATTGATAATCTTAGTTTTGCAACCTTTATTACAGGTGATATATTTCTACGGGCAGTAGAATCTCAGGGCAGAAAGATCAAGCGCGAAGAGATATTTAAATTCATAATGGGGGTGCCGAAGCAAAAAAATACTTTGGAGAATCTTTATGTGGATTTTAGAGAAAGTCTTGAATATTCTTCTTTGTGGAAGATATTCTTTGAAGACCTTTTTACTAAAGTTGGATTTTATCCGCTTTATGATTTGGTCTGTCAGTGCTTCAGGACCTTTAAGATCTTTGAAAATTTTAAAGAAGAAAACGGTTTTCTGATTAGATTTCTGGAGGCGATAAGCACAATTGAAACGAGAGGAATGAATAACATCAAAGATTTTTTGAAACTCGTTGCAGAAGATGAAGAGGATTCTATTCTTAATGTTATGCTCCCTGATTACATTGATGCAGTTAAAGTAATGACATTCCATAAAGCAAAGGGGCTTGGTTTCCCGGTGGTCATAAATATGTTCTATGATGAAAAAGATAGACATTATGCGATGTTCTTTGAGAAAGATAAAGGAAATTTGAAACTCTATTATGTTACAAAAAGTTTCTCTGGCAAATTCCCAGAATTAAACAGAATCTATTCTGAAAAGACCCAGGATGAATTGATACAATCTCTCAATCTTATATATGTTGCTAATACCCGGGCGATGAATGAGTTATATAATATTGTGATTAGAAGGGATGATCAACACCACAATCCGTGCATTGACCTTTTTGAAGAATTTGAGAATGGCGAAAAGTTAGCACCATCTGAAGAAAAGATTATTAAACCCGAGCCCACTGAAATAAAAATTCCTGAAAAGTGTGAAATAGAGTTTATTGAAGAGGATAGCAAGGGTTGGTCAATCAAAAGGATTTTAGAAACAAAGCGGGGTGAATTCTTCCATGAGATTCTGGCGCATCTAATATTTATTAAAGATAACATTGATAAAGAACTTGATGAAATTATTAAGTCAATTGCGTCCAGATATAAAGAGATTTATGATATTGAACAGGTGAAAAAGACGATTCTGGATTTTTTAGATATCGATATAGTAAAAGAATGGTTTGAAGAAAAACCAGATAGACAGGTGCAACAGGAGATTGAATATGTGAATGAGAACGGCATATTATACCGACCTGATCGAGTAATAATTGATAAGGATAGAATTACTGTTATTGATTTTAAAACTGGCAGTGAAGAGCTTGATTATTACTCCACACAATTAAAAGGCTATATAAAAATCTTGAGAAATCTTAATCAACAGAAAGAAGTTGAAGGTTATATAGCATTTATTGAGACAAAAAAAATAATTAAAATAAGATGAAAAAAAATTATTTACTTTCTCCTGGGCTGGACATAGTTGAATTTACGGGCGATATTCTACTTGAAAAACCAGAAGAAATATCGCAAAATATTATTATATTCCCGGGTAAAAGGCCTGGACATTTTTTGAGAAAATATATTGCTGAGAAGATAAAAAAGCCCTTTGTCTCACCAAAGATTCTATCAATGGATGAGTTCATTGATTTTGTATATACTGAACTTTTGGGCTGTGTCGATTGTATGGCAGGCCCTATAGATAGCGCACCGATAATTTTCAACCTGAATAAATCTGAAAAACTCATTGATCTTGAAGAATCACAATTGTATCTTGATGAGTTCCTTCCCTGGTGTTTCAAATTATTTTCTGATTTTGAAGAAATGAGTATAGAAGAGATTAACCCTGAAAAATTAAGAGAGATAGATGAAATCGCTGGTGAACAATTACCTCCGAAGATCCGCGAAAATTTAATTAAACTTTCACGACTTTATGAATTATTCTATGAACAACTACATAAGCTAAATCTTTCAACTCGTTCCTTGCGTTATAATAAGGTGGGAAAGGAAATTAATAATGTTGATTTCAGCCCTTTCAAAAAAATCATATTTGTAGGATTTTTTGCTTTAACAAATTCAGAAAAGAGAATGCTATCATACCTTGCAAAGGATGAGCGGGTAATTTTTATCTTTCAAAAGGGACCGGGCATTGATGGAACTTTGAAAGAACTTAAAATAAATGTCAGTGAAGTGAATATCGAAAAGGAACAACCAGAAATAAATTTTTATCAGGCAATGGATGTGCACAGTGAGGTCTTTAAACTAAATCAACTGATTAGCAAGAAGAGAACATTCGACTATAAAGATGTAATCGTCTTGCCACTTGAAGATACACTATTTCCAATTGTTCAGCATACGGTTGGGTTTACTAACAATGACTATAATATCTCAATAGGTTATCCAATATCACGCACACCGGTCTATGCAATCATTCAAATACTTTCAGAACTCTTAGAAACAAGGCAAGGCGAAGAATATTATGTTCCGGCGTACTTAAAATTTGTGCTACATCCTTATGTAAAGAATATCTATTTTGACAATGCAAGTTATTTGACAAGGATAATTTTTCATACGATTGAAGAGAAATTTATAGAAGAACAGAGGAGATTCGTTAGCCTTAATGAGATAGAAGATAATAAGAAAGTTATTGAAGAGTGTCTTAAAAAATTAAAGAAATATAAAGATCTCAGAATTGACTATGAGAAGATTAAAAATCATTTGCATATGATACATAAAACACTTATAAAGCCTTTTGAAGATATAAAGGATATTAGTGATTTCACTGATAAATTTTTAAATTTCTTTTCTTTTATATCAGAAAATAGTCCGGCAAACTTACATCCCTTTACTGCACCATTCATCAGGACAGTGCTTGAATCTATTTATGAGTTGAAAACTTCTGGTTTGAAAAATGAGAGATTTAGAGAGACCGATAGTTATTTTAGATTGTTGAAGAATTTTCTGCGCACAGTAAGATATCCATTTTCTGGCACACCACTTAAAGGTCTGCAGGTGCTCGGCTTTTTAGAGACAAGAAACATTAAATTTGATAATGTCTATATACTTGATGTCAATGAAGGGGTTCTCCCCAATACGAAAAAAGAAGATACCATCCTTCCCCACGGTCTCCGTGCATATCTTGGACTACCTACTTATGAAACAAGTGAAAAAATATTCCGTTACTATTTTGAAACACTATTAGCAGGTGCAAAGGAAGTTTATATATTTTATATTGAAGGAGCCGATAAAGAAAAGAGCCGATTTGTTGAAAAATTGCTCTGGGAAAAACAACGAAAAGCAGGTAAATTATCTATTGCAAAAAATGATATCTTTTTCAATGTCCAATTTTCTCAAAAAGAGCCAGGTCCAATAGAAAAAACAAAAGATATGGTTCAATACATTAAAGATAATCTAAATTTCACACCCACAAAGCTTGATGTGTATTTGCGATGTCCATTGAGTTTTTATTACAGTAAACTTGTGGGATTGAGTGCCAGAGAAGATATCAGCGGAGAACCCGATGCACTAAAAATAGGTGGTATTGTCCACAGTGTTCTGGAAAGATTTTTTACTCCCCGTATTGGTCAATCATTAACAATAAAAAAAGAAGATTATAAAATAATGGATGGTATTGCGGAAGAGATTTTTAATGAAACATTCCAGAATTCGTCCGAGGGATCTCTGTATCTAATAAAAATGCAAATTAAAAAGAGAATGTCTGATGTATTGAATTTCTATCAAGAAAAAGATTTTTCACGAAGGGTAATCGTGGAAATAGAAGGTAATAAAAATCCAATATACAAACCAAATCGCAAATTCCGATCTGAGTGTATTATTAAATTATCCAATGGTGAATGTGTAAAGATGGTTGGTAAAATCGACCGTGTAGATAGGGAAGGTGATTCATACTATATTATTGATTATAAAACAGGGGCAAGACCTGAAATTCCTGTTATTAAAAAATTTGATATAAACAAACGGGAAGAATGGCGGGAAACTTTAAAATCGGTCCAATTACCCAGTTATTTAATCATATATCTGTCAAATAATCCAGGGATCACAATCCAGAATCTAAATGCCGGCCTGATGATTCTTGGTAGCAAAGAAATACAAGAGAAATACCTTTTTTCAAAGGATGATGAAAAAGATGTTTTTGAGCATCTAAAGAGAGGTGTGTTAATGCTTATTGAAGAAATATTAAATCCAGATATACCATTTATGCCTGCTATAGATACAAAAGAATGTTCATATTGTGAATTTAATGTAATCTGCGGCAGACAATGGGTTGAGAAAGGATGGTAAGTCAATCTTTTTTTCATTATGTGAAACTCAGGGTAGACCAGCCTAAATTCTTTAACAGGTTTTTATAATTTCTTTATCCGAACAGGTGCCAAATTCTACCTGTATCGTTGTGTGGTTTATGCCGAATTTATTGGTGAGTAATTCTTCAATTTTTTTAATTATGACAGCAACTTCGCTTGTTCGATAATCATCACAGACATCAATATGCCCTTCAAAATGGATATCCTTATCAGTCATCTGCCAGATATGGATATGGTGCAGATTATGGACTTCAGGTATACTTTCAATTGCGCACTTAATCTCCATAATATCAATCCCTTCAGGTGTTGATTGCATAAGTATGTTTACAGTGTCTCTGACAATGAAATAACTTTCGCGCAGGATATAAAGACCAATGACGATTGTTAATACGGGATCAATGATATAGATATTGAAAAACTTTATAAGAATACTACCGATGACCACAGCAATGGAAGAGAGGGAATCAGCGACAAGATGTAGATAAGCAGACTTGATATTCAAATTATGATGGGCATCTTTTTTTAATAAAAATACACCAATCATATTTGCAACGAGGCCAATGATGGCTATGACCATCATCAAGAGACTATCAATCTTATGCGGATGAAAGAGCCTGATAAATGCCTCTTTGAATAAAAAGAATATGATGATGATCAAAACCGAGGCATTGAATAATGCCGCAAGAATTTCTGCTCTTTTAAAACCAAAGGTCTTCTGAATTGTGCTTTTGCGTCTTGAGAGGCGCAGGGCAATGTAACTGATTAGGATTGCTATTCCATCGCTAAAATTATGTAATGCATCAGAGATTAGCGAAAGACTATTGGAAAATAGACCACCCAAGACCTCAACAATAGTAATAAAAAAATTTAGAAATATTACAAAGATTATATTTTTGGCATTTACTTTATGATGGTGATTATTATGTGCCATTTTACAAGGATACAAGATTTTTTTAAAAAGTCAATAGCGATTTAATTTTGCAACATTTTTTAGGCAGGCGGAAAAGTGTTGCAAAGTTTATCCTTGCCATTGCAAAAAATTTGTCTATAATCTATCTGATATGGAAGAGATTATCACAATCATTGGTCCAACCGGTGCAGGCAAGACAAGACTTGCGATAGAACTTGCTGAGAAATTTAACGGCGAAATAATCTCAGCAGATTCCCGTCAGGTATATAAATACCTAAATATTGGAACTGCAAAACCAACGCCTGAGGAAAGAAAAAAAGCAGTCTTTCATCTCATTGATTTTCTTGCACCTGATGAGAATTATTCCTGTGGGAATTTTGCCCGTGATGCAGAACATTTGATTGAGGAAATACAAAAAAGGAATAAACTACCGATTGTTTGCGGGGGGACCGGGCTATACATCAGGGCATTATATAATCCTTTACACCAATTACCCCAGGCTGATAAGAACTTAAAAGAAAGACTCCAGGAAGTCTTAAAGGAAAAAGGGCTCGATTTCCTTTATAATAAACTCCTTGGGATTGACCCGGAATGGGCAAAGAAGGTCGGTCCAAGGGATAAACAACGTATTTTAAGGGGGCTTGAGGTTTATGAGATTGCAAAAAGACCTTTGAGTGAATTGATAAAAAAAGAAAGGGTTAAGGCTCGTTACAGACCAAAATATATTGGATTGATAGTCCCCAGAAATGAATTATACAAAAGGATAGATAATCGTTATGATGAAATGATCTCAAACGGTCTTGTTGATGAGGTGAGAAATATTTTAAAGATGGGTTTTAAACCTGATTGTTATGGATTACGAACAATTGGATATAAAGAGATTGTAACATATTTGCAGGGTGATTGGGACCTCAAGATTGCGATAGAAAAGGCAAAACAACACACAAGAAATTTTGCAAAAAGGCAGATTACATGGTTCAGGGCAATTTCTGAAGTAAACTGGTATGAGCCTGATGATTTGTATGATAATCCCGGATTTTTTAAAAAAATTTTACAGTGAATTAAATATCTTCTAACCTTTCCCGCACAATCTTTTCTACCAGTTCAATCTCCTGCTCTATCGTTAAATTTGTGGTATCAATTACTATTGCATCGTCTGCCTTTTTTAACGGCGAATGCTCACGGCTTGAGTCATAATCATCACGATATTTTAGATTGTCCAGAGATTCTTCAAAACTAATTTTAATTCCTTTTTCCTGTAATTCTTTTCTACGACGTTCAGCCCTTGTCGATAAATCTGCATCCATAAATATTTTTACCTGTGCCTCCGGAAATACCACAGTTGCCATATCCCGCCCTTCGCACACAATATTTTTACCCTTTGCAATCTCCTGTTGTTTTCTTACCATCCAATCTCGGACTTCTTTTATCGCAGAAATCGGAGAAACGAGTTCATTCACTTCAGGTGTTCTTATCTCGTTACTTACATCGACACCATCAAGATAAATCTGCAATTCAGAATTTTTTTGAATCAGTTCAATCTCGGTATGGGTGAGCAGATTTGTTATTAGCTCAAGGTCAATATTTTTATTCCCACCAGCCTTGATGTATTTCAGGGTGAATGCCCGATACATTGCACCGGTATCAAGGTAGAAAAAACCAAGTCTTTTAGCAACACCCTTTGCTGTGGTGCTTTTTCCTGAGCCTGCCTTGCCATCAATGGCAACGACAAAACCAGACATTAAAGTTCTTTCAGCCCTAGACCCGAATAATATTTTTTATAAAAATTGCGGTATTCCCCGCTCTGTGCATTTTTAAGCCATTTTTGATTTTTGCGATACCATTCAATCGTTTTCTTGATGCCGGTCTCAAATGAGATCTTCGGATGCCAGCCGATCTGACGTCTGATTTTGCCCAGAGAGAGTGAGTATCGCCTGTCATGCCCTGGCCTATCTTTCACAAACGTGATTAAGTTCTCTGATTTATTCAATAATTTTAGAATGAATCTTACTACAAACAAATTGGTCAATTCATTTTCGCCACCGATATTATAAATCTCACCAAACTTACCATTATGGAATACAAGGTCAATCGCCTCACAGTTATCTTCAACAAATAACCAGTCTCTCACATTCATTCCATCACCATAAACAGGAACTTTTTTATTATTCATAGCATTCAATATAACAAGGGGGATGAGTTTTTCTGGAAACTGGTATGGGCCATAATTATTTGAAGAACGGGTAATCAATGTGGGCAAATCGTGCGTTTTATAATAAGATATCACAAGTGCATCTGCTGCAGCCTTACTTGCTGCATACGGACTTGATGGATCAAGAGGGGAATCTTCTCTAAAACTGCCGTGGAGTATAGAACCATAGACCTCATCGGTTGAAATCTGCAAAAATTTTTTTACATTATATTTTAAAGATAGATTTAATAAAACGCCAACACCAACAACATTAGTTTTTATAAATGGAGCAGGACTCAATATGCTTCTATCAACATGGGTCTCAGCAGCAAAGTTAATCACTGCATCGGGCTTGAATTTTTCAAATATCCTTCGCATCACAGAAGCAGAACTAATATCCGCACGGACAAAGTGATAATTGCCTTTGCGTTCCAGACCTTTTAGATTTTCGAGATTCCCTGCATAGGTGAGTTTATCAACATTCAGGATTTTATAGTATGGATGTTTACGATTAAAATATCTAATAAAATTTGAACCTATAAAACCACAGCCACCGGTAATAAGAATTTTCATATTTGTTTCGTGTTTTGTGTTTCGTATTTCGTATTTATTATCTTATCCATCTTTTCTTTCCCAGTCATAAGGGATATCTGAATTATGTGGTGGCTTACGATATTCATCAGGGTTCTGATAATTATAAGATTCGGTGACTATGTTCAAGATAATGCATTCTTCTTCGCTTATGCACTTGAATCCATGCCAGATCAATTTAGGAATATGGAGGAGTATATGGTTATGTTCACCAACAAAGAATTCATTTATTAAACCTCTTGTCGGGCTATCCTCACGGTCATCATATAAAACAATCTTTGCCATTCCTTTTATCACGGTCATATTATCATTCTGGAGTTTATGATAATGCCAGGCTTTAACCACACCCGGGTATCCAGTGGTTATGTAAACCTGACCGAATTTTTCAAAGCATTCATCATCTTTTCTTAAAATTTCCATCAGCCGACCACGTTCATCGGGCAATAACCTCAAATTCTTAACCCTGACACCATCAATCAATTCCCTGCCTTTAAATCCAATTATTTCTTTCATTCCACAATCTCCACAAAACTCTGATCACCGAGATAAAAACGGTGGGTTCGAGGTGAGGTATTTGTTTGATTAATTGTTACATTTTTTCCGATTATTGACCGGTCAATCCTTTTGTTTAAATTCTGAATCTTTGCGCCTTCCATTATCACACTACATTCAACCTCAGAATTCTCTATGACCACATTATCACCGATTGATGTGAAGGGTCCAATAAATGAATTTTTGATAAGGGCATTATTTCCGATTACTGCAGGACCCCTAATAACACTTTTTTCTATTTTTGTCTCACTGCCAATTTGGACCCTTCCATTCATTGTTGAATCTATAAGTATCCCCTGGTTTAATTGTTCAATATCTTCAAGTAGCAAAAGATTTGCTTCAATAATGTCTTCAGGTTTTCCAGTATCCTTCCACCAACCTTTAACGCGGTCAGAAAGGACATTGCAATTATTATCAAGAAGCCATTGTATCGCATCGGTGATTTCAAGTTCATTGCGCCAGGAGGGTTTGATATTTTCTATCGCCGTGAAGATATTTTTGTTAAATAGATAAACACCAACAAGGGCTAAATTTGATGGCGGTTCTTTTGGTTTTTCAATCAATTTTTTAACCATTCCATTGCCATCTACGATTGCGACTCCGAATTCCTGGGGATTATTGACTTCGGTTAACAGAATGAGTGCATCTGGTTTCTCATTTATAAATTTTTTGACAAAATCATTTACTCCTTCTTTTAAAATATTATCACCGAGATACATTATAAAGGGCTCTTCTTTCAAAAAATCACGAGATATTTTTATTGCATGGGCTAATCCCAGTGGTGCAGGCTGATGGATGTAGTCAATTTTAATATTCCACCTTGTGCCATCCCCAACAATCTTTTTTACTTCCTCAGCGGTTTCTCCGACTACGATGCCGATCTCCTTTATACCCGCATTGACCAGCGATTCAATACCATAAAAAATTATGGGTCTGTTTGCGATTGGTATTAGTTGTTTAGCACTGGTATAAGTCAGGGGCCTGAGCCTTGTGCCAAATCCGCCTGATAGTATCAATCCTTTCATCTATCTTTTGATTATATTAAAAATTAAATAAAAGTCAAGATTTGTTTTTAATTGTTGACTTCAATAGAATTTTTGTTAAAATATGGTATGCGGAAAATTGCGATTTGTAATCAGAAGGGTGGTGTGGGCAAGACTGCGACTGCAGTCAATCTTTCTGCCGGGCTTTCTCTTGCTGAAAAAAGGACACTTCTTGTTGACTTTGACCCTCAGGCAAATGCTACAAGTGGTGTGGGGGTTGATTATAAGAATCTTGAGATTTCTATTTATGATTGTTTGTTTGAGCCTGAACTCGTAACTAAGGCAATCATAAAGACGAGATGGCTATATTTATCAGTTTTACCCTCGAGCCCGGATCTGGTGGGTGCTGAGGTTGAACTCGTCTCTGAAAATGAAAGGGAAAGAAAATTAAAAAATGTGTTTGATAGAATAGAAAATGATTATGATTTTGCAATAATTGATTGCCCGCCTTCTTTAGGGCTTTTGACTCTAAATGCGCTTGCTTCCTGTGATAGCGTCATTGTGCCGATCCAGTGTGAGTATTATGCACTCGAGGGGCTTGAAAAATTATTGAAGACAGTGAGGACCGTGAAGGAAAATTTAAATCCGAATTTAGAGATTGAGGGAATTCTTTTAACAATGTATGATGCAAGGTTAAATCTATCAAAGGATGTTGTTGAAGATATAAAAAAACATTTTTCAAATGCGGTCTTTGAGACGATTATCCCCAGGTCAGTTCGCATTGCCGAGGCACCATCATTTGGTAAGTCTGTCCTGCATTATAATATATCTTCCACTGGTGCCCAGGCATACCTTCATTTAACAAAGGAGATTTTAAACCATGCGTAAAAGGGCACTGGGCAGAGGGATTGAAGCATTAATTTCCAGAGAAGAAAAGACTGTAATCCAGGAGGGATTCAGAACAATTCCGATAACTGACATCCAGCCAAATCCTTATCAGCCAAGAGAAAAGATTACTGAAGAGAGCATCAAAGATCTGGTTAACTCAATAAAAGAAAAGGGAATAATTGAACCGATCATTGTTAAAAGATATAATGATAGATATATCCTTGCTGCTGGTGAAAGGAGATTCAGGGCAGCCCAGATTGCAGGATTGAAAGAAGTGCCTGCAATCGTTAAAGACCTTTCTGAACAGGAACTACTTGAGATCGGTTTGATTGAAAACCTGCACAGAGAAGATTTGAATCCTGTTGAGGAGGCGCTTGCTTATGAACAGTTGAATAAAAAATTTAATCTTACCCATGAACAGATCGCTCAGATTGTTGGAAAAGACCGCTCAACAATCACAAATGTCCTGAGATTATTAACCCTTCCTGAGAAGATAAAAGATTATTTGAGGAATGGATTGCTTCAGGAAGGACATGCAAGGGCAATACTCTCTCTTGATAATGAAATAAAGATGCTGCAGGCAGCCGAGAAGATAGTCCAGGAACAACTTTCGGTTCGAGAAACAGAGAGGTTGATAAAAAAATGGTCAAAACTTCCGAAAATAAGACCTGGTAAGGAAAAAGAACCCAATCTTTTAATACTTGAAGATGAGTTATCCAAGATTCTGCGGACAAAGGTAACAGTTGAATGGAAGAAAAATAAAGGAACTATTATCATTCACTGTTTAAGCCTTGAAGATTTTAATCGCATCTATGATCTTTTACGAAAAACAAAAAAATTTTAAAGGAGGTTGAATGTATAAAGGTTCTTATGTTGCAATAGTGACTCCATTTAAGGATGATAATCTTGATGAACCAGGGCTTAGAAAAAATATACGTTTCTTGATGGATAATGGTTCTGATGGTATTGTTGCCTGTGCTACGACTGGGGAGAGTCCGAGCCTGAGCGATGATGAATATGAACGGATTATAAAGATCTGTCTTGAAGAGGTTGATGGGAAGATACCGGTGATAGCAGGTGCGGGCACAAATTCAACGACAAAGACAATAAAGATTGCGCAGAAGGTTCAAAAACTCGGTGCCAATGGTTTGTTGATTGTTACACCATACTACAATAAGCCAACACAACAGGGATTGTATCAACACTATAAAACAGTGAGCAAGGAAACCGATCTGCCAATAATTATCTATAATGTTCCGGGTAGAACTGGTGTAAATATATTTCCCCAGACCGTTGCAAGACTCGCAAAAGATTGTAAGAATATTGTTGCGATAAAAGAGGCAAGTGGTAATCTTGACCAGGTTTCAGAAATTGTAAACCTCCTGGGTGATGGATTTGATATTCTTTCCGGTGATGATTCATTGACCCTGCCGATGCTGGCGATAGGGGCTAAGGGTGTGATATCGGTCATTGCCAATATCTTTCCAAAGGATGTTTCAGATATGTGTAATTATTTCTTTGAAGGCAAGATTGAGAAGGCAAGGGAATTGCACATAAAGATGTTCCCGGTTGTGAAATCTTTATTCATAGAGACAAATCCAATTCCAGTTAAGAAGGCGATGGAGTTGATGGGATTACCCGCCGGAAATCCAAGGCTTCCCCTTGTTCCAATGAGTGAAGAGAATGTTCAGATTCTCCGTAAAAGATTGATTGAATACGGAGTTTCAATATGTTAAAAGTTATCCTCTGTGGTGCAGGTGGAAGGATGGGCAGGGAGATAATATCTGCTGCCCAGAAAGATGATGAGATTAAAATAATTGCCGGGATCGAAGAGAAAAGTAATCCCTTCGTAAATAAAAAGATTGAAGATATCCCTATCTATGAAGATATTACCAAAGTCATTGGTGAGGCAGACTGCGTGGTTGAGTTTACAAATCATATCGCGACGATGGAGAATTTAAGAAAATCTGCGCCATACAAAAAACCATATTGTATTGGCACAACTGGATTTTCTGCGACTGAGATTGGAGAGATAAAAGAACTGGCGAAATCATTTCCAATACTTTTGAGTCCGAATATGTCGCTGGGCGTGAACCATCTTCTGAATCTTGTTAAGAATACTGCACAGGTTCTTTCAGGTTACGATATAGAGATAATTGAAACACACCATCGGGCAAAAAAGGATGCACCATCTGGAACCGCACTTTCAATTGCCGAAAAAATAAAAGAGGTTCGGCCTGAACTTAATATCATTTTTGGCAGACACGGAATTGGTGAAGAGCGTAATAAGAATGAATTGTGTATAAATGCAGTAAGGGGCGGTGATATTATTGGTGAACATCGGATTTTATTTTTAGGTAAGGGTGAATTCCTGGAGATAAGGCATTATGCCACGAGCCGACAATGTTTTGCTTCAGGAACGATTGAGGCTTTAAAATTTATTGTAAAACAGAGGCCGGGATTATATTCAATGCAGGATTTATTAAAGTATACAGCAAATGGAATCCATTGACAAATTTTTTCTATTCTATATAATCAATTGGGTTAAAAAAGGAGGCATAATTGGTCTGGAAGAGCGGGATAACTAAGATTGAACCAAACCATATTGTAACGAGGGGTTATCGTCAGGAAGATTTGATTGGAAATGTTTCGTTTTCTTCTGTCTTTTTCTTGTTGATAAAAGGGAGATTGCCTGATGAAAAAGAGGCAAGGATGATTGATGCGATAATAACTTCTTCAATTGACCATGGTACAACACCGCCATCAACCCATGCCACAAGGATCGTTGCCTCTGCAGGTGTCCCTTTGCCTACCGCAGTTGCTGCTGGTATCCTGGCAGTTGGCGATGTCCATGGCGGTGCGATTGAAGAATCAGCAAGGATTTTACAGGAATGGGTAAAGAAGATGAAAAAAGAGAACTGGGATTATGAAAAGACCGCCCAGGAATTATTGATGACATTAAAATCAATGGGTAAATATATGCCTGGTTTCGGTCACAGGATTCATACCCAGGACCCAAGGACAAAAAAACTTTTCAACCTTGCTGATGAATTGAATATAACTAAAGAACATATAAGATTAACAAGGGCGATTGAGGCTGAATTTGCAAAGTCAAAGCCACTCCCAATAAATGTTGATGGTGCAATCGCTGCCATCATATCAGATATGGATTTTGATTGGCGCTTGGGAAAGGCATTCTTTTTGCTCGGAAGGTGTGCAGGGCTCATTGCCCATGCCTATGAAGAGATGACAAGGGAAAAGCCAATGCGGAGGATGTGTGAACAGGAAGTGGAATATGATGGACCATGGGAGCGTGATCTTGATAAATCCTAAATTCGAAATACATAATCCTAAACAAACCCAAAATTCCAAATTTAAATTTTCAAAACATTTTTTTTGGGTTTCGAACATTGTTATTTAGAAATTGTTTAGAATTTAGGATTTTGGATTTAGTGCTTTAATAAACCTATGGCGACGATTGTGGAAAAAATTTTAGCCAAAGCAAGTGGAAAAAGGAAAGTAATTCCTAATGAGATTGTGATGGCAAGGGTGGATGTTGCAATGTCTCATGAAAATGCGGATGTGGTATTGAAGTCTTTTCTTGAAATAGGTGTAAAAAAGGTATGGGATCCAGAAAAGATCGTTATATTGTTTGACCATAGAATTCCTGCGGAGTCTGAGAAGACTGCGACCACTCATAAGCGAATAAGGGAATTTGTAAAAGAACAGGGGATAAAAAATTTCTATGATTTGAAAGAAGGTATCTGCCACCAGATCTTGCCAGAATTTGGCCATTGCCGACCTGGAGAGGTTCTTGTGGGGACCGATTCCCACACAACGACCCATGGCGCATGCGGCACATTTGCCACAGGGATTGGTGGAACTGAAATGGCAGGTGTTTGGGCAACAGGAGAACTCTGGCTAAAGGTGCCTGAATCATTTAAAATCATTGTGAAAGGTGATTTTAAAAAATATGTTTCAGCAAAGGATTTAATCCTTTATATAATAGGACAATTAAAAGCAGATGGTGCGGATTATAAATCTGTTGAATTCTGTGGTCCAACTATAAGTGAGATGAGTATATCATCAAGGATGGTTCTGACGAATCTTTCAATGGAGATGGGGGCAAAGAATGCCTTCGTATTACCAGATGAGAAGACAATAGAATTTGTCAAAACCAGGACAGATAAACCATTTGAGGTTATCCTGCCAGATAAAGAAGCTGAATATGTTCAGAACTTTGAATTTGATGTTACTGATTTGCGACCCCAGATTGCCTGTCCACACTCAGTAGATAATGTTAAGCCAGTAAAGGATGTAGCAGGATTAAAAGTCCATCAGGTTTTGATAGGTTCCTGCACAAATGGCAGGCTTGATGATTTAAAGGTTGCTGCAGAGATACTTGAAGGTAAAAAAATACATCCTGATGTGCGGCTTTTGGTCATCCCGGCATCACGCAGGGTCTATCTCGAGGCATTAAATTCAGGATATATTGAAATATTTATAAAGGCAGGCGCACTCGTCTTAAATCCTGGTTGTGGACCCTGTCTTGGTGCACATCAGGGTTTGCTTGCTCCTGGCGAAGTCTGTCTATCCACTACGAACAGAAATTTCAAGGGCAGGATGGGAAGTCCGGAATCTTTTATATACCTGGCATCGCCGGCAACAGCAGCGATATCCGCAGTAAAAGGTGAAATCACTGAACCACTATGATTAAGGGTCGTGTATACAAGTTTGGCGATAACATAAATACAGATGATATCTATCCGGGTCGTTATCTATCCATAACCACAGACCGGCAGGAAATGGCAAAACACTGTTTTGAACTCGCCTATCCTGATTTTTTGAAATCCGCAAAACCTGGTGACATCATCGTTGCAGGTAAGAATTTTGGTTGTGGTTCATCAAGGGAACAGGCAGCAACCTGCCTGAAGTATTTTGGGATAAGCCTTGTGATCGCTGAATCATTTGCCCGGATATTTTATCGTAATGCAATAAATCTTGGATTGCCGATATTGATTGCACCGGGAATAACAAAAAAGGTTGAACATAATGATACACTCGAGGTTGATTTAGAGAAAGGGTTGATAAAAAATACGAGAACCCAAGAAGAGATTAAAGTAATTCCTCTGCCATCTTTCATCCTTGAAATTCTTGGTGCTGGGGGGTTGGTTCCTTATTTGAGGAAAAAATTGGAGTTGAAAGAAAAGGGGGAAGGTAAATGAGATACCGTCTTATAAAGGATGAGATTGCCTATACCGGCGAACAATTGAGGAGTAATTTTGCCTATACTACATTTGGTATAGTGGGTGATTCAATAATTGCCTTTTGTGGACCCTGTGATGTTAAACTAAAAGAGATGGTTGATATTGAAGACCTCAAAGCCGGAAAGGCAATCTATTCTGAATATATGCTCCACTTCATTGTGGAGCATTATGATACAGACATAGAGAAAATTATTCTAAGACAACTCCTTCTTACCTGCATTGTCCGTGATGCGATAAATGAAATAAAGGGGAAACTTATTGTAAAAAGGGTAAACTCTGATCTATATGAGGATGATGCAAAACTAACCATTTCGGTTGCCACTGTATCACCGCTTTCTTCTTTGATCCATTTTGGAATCAATATCACATCTACCAATACTCCGGTAAAAACAAAAGGGCTCAAGGATTACGATATTGAACCCTATGAATTTGCCAACCTTATAATGGACCGTTATACAAAGGAGATTGAGAAGATAAATACGGCAAGATGTAAGGTTAGATGGGTTCAGTAGTGAATGCAGAATCATCCCTTCGGGATTTGAATAAAATGCAGTATCACTACGTTTGCATAATTCGTTTATCGCAAAAGTCTACTCTGGTCAAAATGATCCTGGAGTTTCTGCGTTAAGGCTATGGCGGGATATATCAGGGAAATATTTACTTCAATCCAGGGCGAGGGGATCAGGGTTGGGCAGAGGATGACTTTTGTCCGCTTTCTTGGTTGTAATCTTTCCTGCAATTATTGTGATGTGCCTGAGTGTCAGAAAAAACAGGGTAAATTTTTTTATAACGGAAAGAGTTATGACAATCCTGTGGAAACGGATTATCTCCTTGATAAAATTGTTGAACAGATCGTGTCTATTACAGGTGGGGAACCTCTTTTACAGCCTTTGTTTTTGCTTGATCTTTGTAAGGAACTAAAAAAAACTGGTAAGACAATTTATCTTGAGACAAACGGAACCCTTCCTGGTGCATTTGAAATGGTCATTGATAAAGTTGATATAGTGGCGCTCGATTTTAAAATACCGACTGCTACAGGTAGGCCTGGAATGTGGAAGAAACATGAGGAGATGCTTAAACTGGCAGCCAATAAAGAAGTCTTTGTTAAGATGGTAATAAATGAAAATCTCATACCAAGGGAACTTGAGCAGGTTGTATCAATAATTGAAAGGATTGATAAGAATATACCCTTAGTTATTCAGCCCGTTTATAATAGAAAGATACCAAACCTCCTTGATATACAGAAAAAGGCAATGGAGAGGTTAAAAGATGTCCGTATAATCCCCCAGGTTCATAAGTATTTGAAACTGGAGTGATCATGCGATACCAATCTGTTTATGCTTTTTTAAGATATTTTCAGCAAGTTCGTCAATCTTTTCAAAATCCTCTTTCTTTGGATAACCTTTTGCAATGACCGGAGTTATTAACTCAACCTCAAGGTTTGAAGTCAATCCCTTTAATTTCTCTGGCATACTTCCACCCCAACCATAAGAACCGATTATTGAGACGAATCTAATTTTTGGTCTTAAAGCATTGCATAGATACCCAGCATAAACTGCCAAAGGATGGGGACCAGTAAGCACGGTCGGTGTCCCTATTACTACAGTTGCTGCATCAACGAGCGACATTGCGAGTTCACCAATATCGGTTTTTGTAAGATTAAACGGTTTGATGGTAATGTTGCGTTTCATCACTGCATCAACAAAATACTCAGCCATTTTTTCAACACTGCCGTGCATCGATACATAAGGAAATACAACTTCATTTTTGACATTTTCTGAGGTCCAATCCTTATAGGCATTGAGGATAAATTCTGGTTTATTATAAACCGGACCATGGCTCGGCGCAATTATCTCAATTTTGAATTCCTTCAACCTTTCCAGATGCTTCTGGATATTCTTTCTAAAAGGCATCATAATTTCCGCATAATACCTCTTTGCTGATTCATATACCTTTGCCTCGTCAACTGCATATAAATCACTCGTCGCCAGATGGGAACCAAACAGGTCACAGGGAAATAGAATTTTTTCTTCTTTTAAATAAGTAAGCATAGTTTCAGGCCAGTGGACCCAGGGTGCGATGATAAACTGTAAGGTGCGATTTCCCAGTGTTAATGTATCATTATCATTTATCTCAATGAATTTCTCTTCAGGTATCAATAATAAATCCATCAAAAAGCCTTTACACTTTGGATTCGTAACGACTTTTGCCATTGGATAGTATTCAAGGATTTTCGTAATACCACCGGAATGGTCCTGTTCAGCGTGGTTTGCAATTACATAGTCTATCTTTTTAATTCCCAATTTCTGTAAATTTGCGATCAGTTCGTTTTCTTTCGCGGGGTCAACTGCATCTATAAGTGCAGTTTTATCACTACCAATTATTAGATAAGAGTTATAACTCGTGCCATCGGGCAAAGGGATTAACTCATCAAACAATCTTCTATCCCAGTGATTTGTTCCCACCGCATAAACTTTATCCTTGATTTCTCTAATATGCATATTACCTCCTAATTTTTAAAAAATTGATTTTAATTAACCGATATAAGTTGTTGCCGTCTTCGGGACTTTTAATTTCAATTCCTTATGATAATAATCATAGGTCAGGGGTTCAGCATTGTCATTTATTATCTCAGCGTTAACTATTTTACCGATGAACATAGTATGTGTTCCACAGTCTATTTTATTCACGACTTCGCACTCTATATAGCCAATAGTATTATCAAGAATTAATGGTGCACCAGTTATTCCAGGTTTATAATTTACACCTTTAAATTTATCAATATCTCTACCTGACCTGAAACCAAACTGGCCAATGAATTTAGGTGGGGTATCCTTTGAAAGTATAGCAATAGAAAATACACCGCTTGATTCAATATATTCATGCGTTAGGTTTTCTTTATTTATGGAGATTCCCATCTGTGGAGGTTCAGCAGTGATCTGGAATACGGTATTAACTATCTGGCCATTTATCTTACCATTTTTCTTTGAAGAGACTATATAAATACCATAAGAAACCTTGTGTAATGTCTTTGTATTCATAGAATCTTATCTAATTTTTTTGTAATCTCTTCTTTAGGAACTACACCAACAAATTCTTCCACTACCTTACCATCTATGAATATTTTAATATTAGGTATAGATAATATCTTGAATTCTGCAGTCTTTTTAGGGTTTTCATCGACATTTATTTTGGCAACTTTTACTTTCCCCTGATATTCCTCTGCAATTTCATCAATAACCGGTGCGATCATTCTACAGGGACCACACCAGGGCGCCCAGAAATCAACCAGAACCAGCAGTTCTGACTTCTTCACTTCCTGGTCAAATGTATCATCAGTCAGGTGGATTACAGACACATTACCTCCTTGTCATTGGTTAAATGAAATTTGGTTAAAAGGTTAAATATAGAAATCATTTAACTAACTAAT
>DAIRCK010000028.1:0-32584 GCA_036796695.1 bacterium | reverse complement strand
AAAGGCGGCAATGACATTCGGCCATCTGACAGGTATAGGCCAAATGGCATTATTGAACAATTGTTCAGATGTTGAAGTGAAAAATTTTTCTCCCGCTTGGTAAGTGGGGTGATGTTTTAGCGCGACCCAAGTTTCGCTATTTCAGTTTTTTGGTATGATTTGGTATTTTCGCGGTTGGAAACCGCTCCTACAAGCAAGGCACCACCTTTCCGCCTGCATGAAAAATGTTGCAAAGTGTTAAAGTTAGGTGGGGTGGTTTTTGATTTAAATCGCAACCTTGACTCATCGTTATTTCTGGCTATAATTGAATATGGAAGAACGCATAAATACCGTATATATTGAAGAAGAGATTAAATCAAGTTATCTTGATTATGCAATGAGTGTTATCGTGGGCAGGGCATTGCCTGATGCCCGCGACGGGTTAAAACCAGTCCAGCGCAGGATTTTATATGCAATGAATGAAGCAGGCCTTGCCTCAAACCGTGCCCATAAAAAGAGTGCTACAGTAATCGGTGATGTCCTTGGTAAATACCATCCCCATGGTGATATGGCAATTTATGATGCCCTGGTCAGGATGGCACAGGATTTCTCAATGCGCTATCCACTCGTGGATGGCCAGGGTAATTTTGGCTCAATAGATGGAGATGCAGCAGCAGCATATCGTTATACCGAGGTTAGATTTACACCAATTGCTGAAGAACTTTTAAAAGATTTAGAGAAAGATACTGTTGATTTCATTCCTAATTTTGATGGTCGATTAAAAGAACCAACGGTTCTGCCTGCTGGTTTTCCTAATCTGTTGTGTAATGGTGCCTCAGGCATTGCAGTTGGAATGGCAACAAATATTCCACCCCATAATCTTGGTGAGGTTATAAATGCACTCAATGCAATGATTGATGACCCAGAGATAGAAGATAAAAAACTTTTGAAATGCATTCCTGGTCCAGATTTTCCAACCGGCGGAATCATTGCAGGAAAAAAAGGGATCGAAGAGGCATATTTGACCGGCAAGGGCAGGATTTTTGTAAGGGGAAAGATAAAAGTGGAAGATATAAAAGGCGGAAAACAGGCGATTGTAATAATGGAGATTCCTTATCAGGTTAATAAGGCATCATTGCTTGAAAAGATGGCACAACTCGTGAAGGAGAAGAAGATCGAAGATATTTCAGATTTAAGGGATGAATCAGACAAAGACGGTATAAGGGTTGTTATTGAATTGAAAAGGGATGCCAATCCTGAGATTGTATTGAATAATCTTTATAAATATACAAATTTACAGACAACATATAGTATTCAAATTTTGGCACTGGTTGATGGTGTGCCAAAGACGATAACCCTAAAACAGGCACTCAGGCATTTTCTTGATTTTCGTTTTGAAGTTATAACCCGCAGGACAAAGTTTGAACTCGCTGAGGCAGAAAAGAAGGCACACATCCTTGAGGGACTTAAGATTGCGATTGATAATATTGATGAGGTGGTAAATATTATCAAAAAATCTGCGGATGTAAAGACGGCAAAAGAAAAATTGATGAAGAGATTTTCACTCACTGAGGTCCAGGCACAGGCAATTCTTGATATGCGACTTGCCCGTTTGACCAATCTTGAAAAAGAATCACTGGAAAAAGAATACCTTGGTTTGATAAAAGAGATTGCTCGATTAAAGTCCATTCTTGCTTCACCAAAGGGTGTTTATGGTGTAATAAAGAAAGAATTAAATGAACTTGCCTCAAAGTATCAGGATACTCGCCGGACAACGATTACAGAAATGGAGCCTGAGGAACTCACGATTGAGGATCTTATTGCTGAAGAAGATATGGTCATCACCCTTACCCAGCGTGGCTATATTAAACGTCAGCCAATTACTACATACCGCAATCAGACCCGGGGTGGTCAGGGCAGGAAACTTGTTGAGACCGGTGAAGAAGACTTTGCTAATCAACTATTGATTTCAAAGACCACTGATACACTCTTGTTCTTTACTGATGCAGGTAAGGTATATGCTACAAAAGTGTATGAAATTCCTGAGGCAGGACCTTTTTCAAGAGGTCGTTCTATTGCCAATCTTATTGAGATGAGTGAAGGAGAAAAAGTTACAGCCTGCCTTGGTATAAAAGAATTTTCTGACAAATTTTTTATCTTTATGACGACAAAATATGGTAAGGTGAAGAAGACTGCACTAAGTGAATATGAAAATGTGAGGAAGAAAGGGATTATTGCAATAAAATTAGAAGAGGATGATAAATTGATCGCAGCAGAACTCACAACCGGAAAAGATTCTGTGTTATTGACAACGCGTAATGGCCAGACCCTGAGGTTTTCTGAAAAGAAGATAAGGCCTATGGGCAGGAATGCAAGTGGTGTAAGGGGTATGCGCATTGAAAAAGAGGATGAGGTTGTCAGTTTCAACATTGCCCGTGAAGAAGAGGATATGCTCATCATTGGTGAAAATGGTCTGGGCAAGAGAATAAAATTTGCGGATGTCAATGAAAAAGGCAGGGGTGGAAAGGGTGTGAAGGCAATGACGATAGATGAAAAGACCGGAAAGGTTGCAGGTGCAGTGAATGTGAATGACGAAGATGATCTGATTGCAATGACAAAGAGTGGTAAAGGTATAAGAACTCCGGTAAATGCGATAAGGGTGATGGGAAGACAGGCAAAGGGTGTGAAGATTATTACCTTAGAAAAGGGTGATAAGGTTGTCTCGATTGCACGGATAAAGGCTGAGGTGTAATAAAGGTGAAAAGGGGTGAAGAGGGGTGAATAAGGGTAAAGATGGGGCGAATAGGAGACAGTCCTGGGATGAGTATTTTATGGCGATTGCAGAACTTGTGGCAAGACGTTCTACCTGTTTAAGACGCCAGGTCGGTGCGGTCATTGTAAAAGATAAGAGGATTCTTGCCACTGGTTATAATGGTGCACCGAGTGGTATTAAACATTGTGAAGAGGTTGGGTGTTTGCGTGGTAAAATGGGGATTGCCTCAGGTGAAAGGCACGAGCTTTGTCGTGGTGTCCATGCTGAACAGAATGCAATTATTCAAGCCTCAAACTTTGGAGTTAATATTGAAGATTCAATAATTTATACTACACACCAGCCCTGTTTTATCTGCACCAAGATGTTAATCAATGCAAAGATAAAAAAAATAATCTTCAAAGAACCTTATCCGGATAAACTGGCGATTCAAATGCTCAATGAATCAGGAATTAAATTCAGTATATTAAAAAAACGTTAAAGATTCCTCTGTAATCTAATCAATAATAGAGATTCAATCCGAATTTTATAATCCAGCCCGGTGTCTGTAATTTTATTTTGTCTTCAATAATATCCATAATATCAAAGCCCCAGAGGATTCTTCCGAAATCAAGTTTTATGCCGAGGCTCTTTATTGGATAATATTCTGCAGTAATCTTTGGACCTATATCCATTATGATAGAAACCTCAGAGGTATCAATGTCTCCAGCACTAAAATTCCAGAATCCTAAAACATCCCTTACTATAAAACCAAGGGAAAAAAGCGCTTTATCTGGAATCTTTACAATGCGAAAAGAACCCTCACCAGAGAAGATAAACATATTAAGATTGAGTTCACTTGAACCCTGCTTAACACCGCCATTCCAGTATCCCAAAAAGAGTCCGTTTCTATCATCACCTGATGCTGGTAATGAAAAGCCGATCGAAATGTAATCATTCATTCCAATCTTTTTTCCACCCAATCTTCCGCTAAAAGTATTATTTAGATCCTTCAGTGATGGTCCATACCACCCATATTCAAAACAAAACCATCTTGCCATCTTTTTTGTTGGTTGTGGTCCAGGTCCTTCACCCACACCAGCACCAGGTGGTGGTCCTGCAAAGACCTGTGAAACAAATAGAAACAAAAAGGTTAATGTTATGGATATTTTATTCATTTGCCAACCTCCATCTGCCAGATATTCATTATGCCTTCCTTTTCTTCACCCCTGCAGCCAAGGAAATAGATATATTTACCATCTGCTGACCAGACCGGGCAGATATCATCTCCAGGATGGAAGGTTATCTGCATAAGGTTTGTGCCATCGGTATTTACAATCCAGAGGTTGCTATTTATACGGGTATTCCTACCTTCATAGGTTCCTTTATTAGAAGAAAAGACAATTTTATTACCGTCTGGGGCGATGTCAAAGGTTCCGATACCCCAATCCTCACCACCGATTATATGTGTCTCTGAACCAGTTGAGAGATTGAGCATCCATAAGCCATACCATCCCTTTTGTGAAAGACGTTTAAAAATAATATTCTTGCCATCAGGTGTAAATTTAGGCATCAACCCCTGGACATACTGGGTCATACTCCCTGTGCTTATGTCATAGGTCCATATAAAATGTGAATTATCCTCAATCTGCCACTGGCTTGCCTTAGGATTCCATATAACATTATACGAATTGAATGCGATTAAATTTCCGTCTGGAGAAAAACTTGGATATTGTGCATTCTGGGGGGTTGAGGTTGTTATTATTCTTACTGCTGAACCACCATCTGCCTGGATCAAACAGATTTTTCGGGAACCTTCTTTATAGACCGAGAAAATAATTTGCTTTCCGTCCGGAGAAAAGGCAGGTGAATATTCTGTCTCTGAACTGAAGGTTCTCTGGATCAAAGCCCTGCTACCAGTGCCGAGGGGTCTTACATATATATCTCCGTTACCGCTCTTCCAGGAGATAAAGACAATCTTTAAGCCATCTTTGCTTAAGGCAATGGGTGACTCTGTGTCAACCAGGTCATCTTTACTGGTTATCTTTGTCAATCTTAGATAACCTTCTTCACCTGAGGTCTGCATACGCCAGTATTCAAAGGGCGCAGGACAACCAGAGAAGAATAGACCTAAAACAAAGATTATAGCAAGCGACAACTTCTTCATATTGCCTCCTTTTTTATCGCTTCACAAAGGCATTTTTGTTTTGTGTTCCTGATTTCGCAGACACAATTTTTTGCTGTTTTTCTGAATTACTGTTCATTGATTATCTCTATCATTTATATTATATCCACGATACCAACGGTGTCAATAGTAATTTATATAAGTTGTCTATATTCAGTGCATTTTAGTTGCCTGATTTATCAGGCAAATTTAGCAATAAGATTGAAGTCTCAACTCCAAAATGGAATAGGGAATTTATTCTCGTTGAAAAAAATAATTTCTCGAAGATATTTACTAGTATTTAATAAACCAAAAAATAAAGGGGATTCAGAATTTTCTCTGGTTGACAACTATTGAAAATTAATTATAATTTGGAATAATTTTTAATCTCCAGTGTAATACTAAATAGGTGAAAGGAGAAGAGTGAATAAACTGGTTCTTATAGTATGTTTAATATGTGTCCAATTATCTTATGGCCAGGAGAAAAAACCCCTGGCAGTGATAACTGCAATTGATGGTGATGTGAAAATCTGTCGGGCAATCAACAAAGAATTAGTGCCGGCAGGTATAGAACAGGGTCTTTTTCCGGATGATAGTCTTATAACCGGGGAAGGTGCAGAGGTTACTATATTATACAATAATGGGAAGATTGCTTCATTCGGTCCAAAAACAGGTTTAAAGATCTTACCCCAGTCAGATACTATTCAGCGGGGAAACGAAAATCAGGAAGATTCAATAAAATCTCCCTCTGCCATTTCGCCTTTATTTGCGTTCAGCGCAACTGGAGAAAGGACCGGTTTAAAGATTCTTGTCCGGGGTGAAGAAGATAGCCTGGCACTGAAAATATATGAACCAGGTAATACTGCATTGAAAACCAGCAAACCAAATTTTATCTGGAGTAAATGCACAAATGCCCAATCTTATATTATTATGCTGCAAAAAATGGGGAATGTAATCTGGAGAAAAGATACGCAGGATACTATGCTTGTTTATCCTGATGATGTTGTTGAACTTTCTCCTGGCTCCTATCTCTTAAAGATTGTAGCAATCAAGGATAATGATACAATAGTTTCAGCAGAACGATTTATTAAGATTTTCAAACCCGAGGTTATTTCAGAAATAGACGCCCTTCTAAAGAATCTCCAGAGACAGGATCCAGATTCTTTTACTCTCCATTTTTTGAGTGCCCGTATCTATGAAGAAAAGGGCTTGGTTTTTGATGCGATAAGGGAGTATGAAGCCTTACTTAAAATAAAACCAGATGAGCCGTTGTTACATCGGTCATTATCAATACTCTATAATAAATACGGCCTTATTGAAACTGGAAACAGACACCTTGACCGCTACGAAGAACTGACTAAAAAGAAAAAATAATATGGCTATAAAAAAATAAAAAATCGGACTATGTATATAGCCGGAAAGGCATTGATTGAATAAAAAAATAAGATGGTTTAGTTTATGTTTGATATTCTTACCCACAATCATTCTCACAGATGAGATTGAACCAAGGGTCAAACTTGCTGATTCATTATTTTACGCTGAGAAATTTTCCCAGGCTGAAAGTTTATATAAAGAATTATTAAAGTCTGCCCAGGGTCTTGATAAAGGACTCTGCCTCAAAGGACTGGGCAATATCGCCCTATATTTTGGTGATTTAAATACCGCCTTAAATTATTATGAGCAGGCACTTACCATTTTCCAGGAGAATAGATACTATCCTGGTGAAGCAAAGGTCTATCTAAATTTTGGTTCTGTTGCCTTTTATCAGGGCAATCTGGTTGAGGCAGAAAGATATTACAGAAGTGCACTTGGTGCCAGTAAAAAGATTGAAAATAAGACCACAGAAGATAAAATTGATGAGATAAATATACAATTAATGCTGGGCAGGGTATCATTGAGCAAGAATGATTACCAGAAGGCACAAACAGAACTTTATTCTGCCCTTGAGAATTCACAGATCATTGATTACAAAAAGGGTATAATTGATGGTGCATATTTTTTAGGAAGTCTATTTGTCCAGAACTCAGAGACCGACAGTGCATTGAAGTATTTTGACCAATCCTGTTCATTATCTTTGAACCTTGGATTATACAAAAGTGCCTATGATGGGTATCGGGAATTGGGTAATATCAAGAGAAAATTGGGTGAATATAACCTTGCCTATGAATATCTTTTCAAGGCATTGAGTCTGGTTGATAGAATAAAACTTGAGAATGAGTTTGTCATTGGTGAAGGTGAATTGATGAATAATATAGGTTCACTATATCTTGATCTTGGAAAGTATCGCCTTGCATTAGAAAAATTTTTTGTAGCCTATGGAATTTTTGAAAAAATTGGTAATGTGCCCTGGAAAATGCCCGTAAAATATTGGATTATCCATTGATTCTCGCATCATTATGGATGCTCTCAGATGCCTTAGCATATTCTTCAAAGTATGAGGAATCTGAAAAACTCCTAAAAGATGCTCTTGAAATATGCGGTCATCTTACTCAAGAAGAAAGAAGCAAATCCAGAGAGATGTTCCCTGATGCCTATACATATTGTTTGCTTGGTGAGCTCAATTTAAAACAAAAGAATTATAAAGAGGCGCTCAAGAATTTCACAAATGCCCGTAATGAACTCAATTATCGTGTTTCTACATGGCTTGCAGCTTTTATGGAACAAAGAGAGCCAAGAGACCGATTAAAGGCGATGGTTGCCTCGGGTATGGGTGTTGCCCATACGGAATTGGGCGAGGCATCATTCAAAGAGGCAGTTGAAGGTTTTGATAAAGTCGGCATCACCAATATTCGTGAGCAAGAATCTCGGGACAGGGCTTATTATGGTCTAATCCGTGCTGCAGTTGCTGATGGTGATTATGAAGAGGCACAGAAACTCACTGAAAAACTTATTCTAATAAAATTGAATGAAGATTTTGAGAAGATGGAAATAAATCCAGTGAGCCCGGAAAAAAAGAAAGAAATGGAGGAATTGAAAAAGAGAAAAAATGAAATTGAAGAAATGAAACGGGAAATTGAGAAAGAAAAGAAACAGCAGGAGACCGCTGATACCCTTATCCAGAAAAAAACCCGCGAGTTCAAAAAATATATTCATAATCTTAAAACTAACAATCCCAAATTATTTACCATTGTCAATTCCGAGCCTTCAAATCTGAAAGAATTGCAGGATATGGGGATAATTCCAGAGGATATGGCAATTCTGCAGTATCTTATCGGTGAAGAGGAATTGTATATCTTTGTGGTGAAGAGTTATGATTTATTTATTAAAAAGGTTACGGTTAGTCAGGCAAAGATTGCCGGGCTCGTAGATGAGTATCGGACACTCATCAAAAACCTCGGTTCTGAGGAAGACCTGGATGAATATGCTAATGAGTTATACAAATATTTGATTGAGCCATTAGAATCTGAACTATCTGGAATTAGGATTATCTGTGTAATCCCGAATCAGCAGTTGTATTATCTCCCATTTTCTGCCTTAAAAAAGAAAAAAGATAAGGTGTATCTTGGCGAGAAGTATCAGATATTCTACGCAAACTCTACGAGCATTCTTGGAATTGTTGCACACCAAAATGGGTGCGATATTGCTGATGCCCAATTGGTTGCCTTTGCCAATGCAGATGGAACATTACCTGATGCTGAGACCGAGGTAAAAAATATTTCAAATCTTTATCCTGAGTCCTGGGCCCTTTATCAAGATAAGGCAACAAAAGACAGTGTGCTGAAAACTTCGGGTTGTCAGATTTTGCAATTTGCGACGCACGGCAAGGCTGTGTCTTATGCACCAACATCTTCTTATCTGGTATTAGCACCAAAAGGTGAACAGGGACAATTAACGGTTGAAGAGATTTGGGGGTTAGATTTGAAGGATTGCCCATTGGTAGTGCTTTCCGCGTGTGAAACCGCTGAAGGGAAGTTGATTGCGGGTGATGAGGTGGTGAGTCTTGCCTTTGGATTTATTTATGCAGGAAGTGCAAGTTGTGTTGCAACCCTGTGGGAAGTGGCAAGTCAATCTACGGCTGACCTGATGCAGGAATTTCATAAAAATTTGAAATCAGGCAAGAGTCGTATTCAGGCACTTCAGGAGGCACAGATGTCCTTGCTTAAGGATCCAAAGACAACCCACCCCTTTTTCTGGGCACCATTTGTGCTGATTGGAGATTGGCGTTAGGTTGTGGCTGGTACGATTATACTAACCACAGTTCCGATATCTTTCTTACTGGAGATAAGGATTTCACCCTTATGGGATTCAATGATTCTTTTTGCAATTACCAATCCGAGCCCGGTTCCATTTTCTTTGGTAGAATAGAAAGGTTTAAATAGATTCTGCATCTGGTCTTCTGATAATCCCTTGCCTGTATCTTCAATTCTTATCTCTATTAATCTTTTTATGCTTTGTTCTGTCTGGGTTTCTTTGTTGGTAATTTGAACTTTATCACGGATTTTTTCAACCAGAGATGTGCGCACCGCGATTATACCCTTACCCTCCATTGCTTCGATTGCATTTTCAATGATGTTGACAAATACAGTCGTGATTTGACCCTCATCACATTTTGCAAGCGGTAGGTCCGGGGCAAGGGTTTTCTTCAATTTTATTTGTTCAGGAAGGACTTTTTCATATTTTTTGAGCAATCCATTTAATAATTCATTGATATCAACCTGTGTGAATTTTGGCGTGTCTATGGATAATACACGCATAAATCGGTCTGTTGTAGTTCTTAATCGCTCAACCTCTTCTAAGATTGATTCCACACAACCATCAATAATTTCCGCTTTTTTCCCAAATTTTTCTTTACACACTTGATGCATCCTCTGGAGAGTCAGATTTATGGTTGATAGAGGATTTTTTATCTCATGTGCCAGGCGCTGGGCAAATCCAGACCATTCAAATATTCTGGATGACTGGGACCTTTCTCTGCACAATTCTCTTTTCAATTGTTGAGAATAAAAAAACAGGCTGATAATCACAGTTATAAGGAAGAAAAAAATAATTAAAAACGGAACAAAAGAACTGGATTTAGAAATACTCGCAAATAAATTGGGCATAATAACTGATAACAAAGCATACCTGTATGGCTTATTTTCACTGGAACTAACCAAAAGTTTTTTCTTATGTCCATCACGCACAATAGAAACACCAAATTTACAATTACCAGGAAGGCAGTAAATCCCAACTTGTTGCAAATATTCATTCAGAATCAAAAGTTGATTATCCACTGTTCTGGCAAGAATTTCTGTTGTTCCATCACCATCAAGGTCAGACGCATCAATGAGATTAACCGATTTACCAATATCCTGTACCATTAGAGGATCAAGATTTGAACTATAAATCCTTATTATACCATCAGTATTACCTGTTATTATCTCTTTTTTTTCATCCCTGTTAATATCACAAACTGTCATACCACAATATTTTTCACCACTACTTATAAATTTCTTTGTTTCACCACTTTTGCCTTCTAAAATGAGAATCTGATTTGGCTCTGCCTTATTCCCAGTGCCTTCACACTCAACAAGCACTAATTCCATTTCATTTTTATTTTCAAGGCTACCAACCCAGCATAGGGCATCAGAGAAGACACCGCCTATCTCCCTGTGCCATAAGATACCCCCATTTTTATCAAAAACAATAACATAAGATTTGTCATCGCCGAATCCATTCTCAATATTTCCATTAGAAACTGCTGTTGTGCTAATAATTATTTCTTCTTTGCCGTCGTCATTGATATCAGATACATAAAGATTCCGCGGACTGCCACCAATCCAGAAATGCCATAGTTCACAATTGTGCTTTAAATCATATGTAATTACACCCCGTGGCATCATATCAAAACCTGAGTTGACCAACAAAATCAAATCTTTGTAATGGTCATCATTTATGTCGCTCAATTTAGCGATACAGATGTCGCCATCCCAGCCATCAGGTTTTTTTATATCCGTGCCGGTTATGGCTTTAAATTGAATCTGTAGATTGTTTTCCGAGTATATGTAAATCCAGATATCATTACCTTTTTTGCGTCTAAAGATCAACTCTTCTGGTGGTTTGTTATCGATATTTAGAGAACCCAGAAATATATAACTTTCATCAGGAAAATTAATTTGAAAATAACTTGTATTTTTTTGATCAGTCAAATAATATCTGAATTCCCTTTTTATCAAAAACTCATCTTTACTGTCGTTATTATAATCAAGCACAAACAGATTATCTGCCTGTAATTCAAGTTTAGAATTGAAGGTTACACCGTCATTGCGGGTGACCGAAACGATCAGATTGAGTAAAAGTGCTAAGCAAAGCATATATTAGTATTATAGCTCTTTTTTGATTAAGGTCAAGACACCGCTTTAAATCGATGTATTGACAAATTGTAGTTTATAAATATAATTCACTATGGATCAGGCGATGGCAAAAATCTATAACGATGCCCTCCAGGCTTATGAAAAAGGGCAGGTTCGGGAGGCAGTTGAGGGTTTGAAGAAGGTTGCTTCAGCATATCCCAATTACCCTGATGTCCATAATGCGCTTGGACTTGCCTATTCTCTCGCAGGAAATTACAAATATGCCATTGAAAGTTTTAAGAAGGCAATTGAGCTCAATCCCGAATACATTGAAGCCTATGTAAATATGGCGATCGTCTATAATGAACAGTGTCAGTTTGATGAGGCAATAAAATCATTTGAAAAAGCAGCAGCTCTTGAGACAAAGGAAAAGGGATATTCCCCGCAGTTAAAGATAAAGCTTGCCAATACCTATATGCAACTTGGTGATACCTATTATGAATTACAGGAATTTAAGAAAGCAAAGGATGAATATCAGAGGGCAATGGAAATAAGCCCTAATTTTCTTGATATAAAATTAAAACTTGCCAGGACATACAATCAACTTGGTGAATATAAAGCAGCAGAAAAATTGCTTCACGAGATATTAAATCGGAATAAAAAATATCTTGAGGCAAAGGTTCTTCTTGGTCTGTGCTATTATCAGCAGCGTAAACATGATAATGCAAAAAAAGAGTGGGAAGAGGTATTGAAGATAGACCCAACGAATATAAAGGCGAAGGCATATTTAAATATGCTAAAGGAGAAAAAACATGATTAAAAAATTCAAAAAATCAGAATTGAAAGAATTTGAAAAGATATTGCTGAAGGAAAGGGAAAAAATATTGAAAGGAATAGATTATGGAACCGGACAGATTGCTACTACCCAGACTGAGGCATCTGGAGACCTTTCAGCATATGCAAACCATATGGCTGACCAGGGAACCGAAACCGAAAAGAGAGAATTGTCTTCTTTAAATATTTCCCGTCAGCGAGAGACATTATTCAGTATTGACCATGCATTGAGAAAGATTACCCAGGGCCGTTATGGAATTTGTGAAAAATGTGGAAAATTGATTGAAAAAAGGCGTTTGAAGATAGTCCCTTATGCAAGATTCTGCATCAAATGCACCTCGAAGTAAAAATATCAAATATTTTTTAATTCCGGTCTTTATTGCATTATTTTTAGACCAGATCTCAAAAATATTGATTGTAAGTCATCTTACTCCATTTGGTCCACCCCTGAAGGTTATTGGTTCAATCCTTAGATTTAATCTCGCCTATAATCCATACGGTGTTTTCAGTATTTCTTTCGGTCCTCCATACCTCTATTATCTATTCCATATCATTGGTATTATAATTTTTACATATCTCGGGCTTATGCAGAATTCAAAATTCCGGGTTGTCCTTTTTGGATTAATTGTGGGTGGTGCGCTTGGCAATATTATTGACCGTATTAGATTAAAATATGTAGTAGATTTCATCGATATGGGTATAGGTAACCTGAGATGGTTCACCTATAACCTTGCCGATGCTTTTGTTGTGGTAAGCGCAGTCCTCTTAATTATAAACGAACTTTTCTATAGCCGCAATAAGAATTAAAATTTAGATCTGAATCGATCTTTTAACTCTGCCTTTTTGCCTTTATTCCAGCCCGATACCTTGCTGAAATAGCCCGTTACCCTTGTAATATGGTCAATCTTTTTACTTCCGCATAATGGACAGGATTCAGTCAATCCCCGGGATGTTCGGAAACAGGAATTACAGGTTGTAAATTCTGGAGAAAATGCAATCTGGGCATTGCGTGTATTATTAAATGTTTTAACCACAAAATTGGCAATCGATTCTTTGGGTGGCTGTGATTCACCAAGCCAGACATGAGTTAAGGCACCGGCTTCGATCATATCGTGGAATTTGCCTTCAGTCTTTACGCGTTCAATCGGATCAATTGTCATACCGATATTTAAATAGGTTGAGTTTGTATAATATACCGAATTGGTTTTGATATCGCCTTTAACTACAGATAATGCCTCCTTGGGAAAGTGTTCGAGGTCGAGTCTTGCCATACGATGGGCAGCAGATTCTGCAGGGGTTTGTTCCATAACAAAACGCATATTATATTCTCTGGATAATTCCTTAACTCTGTGATACATATAAGATATTACCTTTAATCCGAATTTTAAACTTGCACTCTCTTCATGCATTTCTTTTCCGGTATGATACTGGACGAGTTCATTTAATCCCAGAAGTCCGATGAGATATGTTGCACGGTGCAGTCTTAAATAAGGTTCACCATCCTGTTCCATTGTAAGGAGGGCAAGGGGTCCTTCGTCCTTCAGATTTATCAACTTTTCAATGAATGCTTTTTTCTGAATATGTGCCTTCACTGCATAATCAAGCAATTGGTCAATCTTTTTGAATAATAGTTCATCATTGCCTCTGGCAAAATATGCAGCACGAGGAAGGTTTAAGGTGACATTTTGTAAAGCTGTGTAGCGCATCTTCCAGGGCGTACGGGCATCATCTATATCACTCTGTTCAAGTTTAAATGACAGCCTGCAACATTCAGAAATCTTTGCAGTCTCGCCACGGTCAAATACATAATAGGTATTACCACGTTTTGAAGAAACTTCTGAAATATGACTTAAAAAATCCTGCCAGCCCGGTGTTCTGAAGAAATCTTCAGTGATATGGACGAGCGGTTTTGGGAAGAAGAATGGTCTGCCGGTTCCATCTCCATCAAGGTATATATCAAATAGTGCCCAGGCAAATTTCTGTGCCTCAGGAAGATAATCAACATATTTCTTTCCGGTATATTGACCACCGGGGCCGATTGCATCAACATCCCTGAAGTGTTTTGGAATTTCCCAGTAGATATTCAAATCAGAAAATATTGCCTGGCCGCCACGGGCTACTGATTGCTGGGAATATTCAAAGACCATCATCTGGGCAATCTGATGTATATCTTTATCCGACATATCGGTCAAAAAAGGAGCAAAGAATATATTCACTGCGTCCCAGCCAATTGCTCCAGCAAAATGTCCCTGTAGTGCTGCAGAAAATTTCACCATATGGGCAAGCAATGTATCCGGATGTTTTGCGGGTTTGGCAATGGATAGTGCATTGGGTAGATTTAAACCAAATTTTTTGACATATTCAAGGGATTGACCAGAGCAATAAGGTCGGTCACCAAATCCTAAATCATGTAAATGGATATCACCCCTTATGTGGGCATCAGCAACCTCACGACTGAAGACCTGAGAGAGCATATATTGTTTTTTTATTGTCTCGGCAAGGGTCATATTGGTTGCTTCGGGATTATGGGGAATATTGGCATTTTCACGATTTGCATAAAGGATGATCTTTTCTGCATCATAGAGTGGAACACCAAGCCGCATATGGCGCAGTCGGGCGTGCTCAAGACCATGTTCGATGAGTTTCATATTTACGATTTCTCTTATAAGGGCTGAAGAAAGCAATTCCACATTGGAATTTAATATCGTCTCTTCAGTCTCCCGGGCAATCTTTTCAGCTGTGTCACGGTCAATATTTGTTTCGTTTAATAAAGCATCGACTATCTTAGAACGGTCCCAGGATATAAAATCATCATCTGAAGTGCGCACAAATAGAGCATAATCTGTTGCCTCTCTTTCTTCAGGTTTTTTCTCTAATAATTTTTTCTTTCTTAATATCTCCCTTTGTTTTCTATACAAAATGAATGCCTTTGCAGTCCGGGCATTACCATTTTCAATAAGAATCTTTTCAACTGCATCCTGAATTTCTTCTACGGTCGGTGGTTTGTCCCCTTTTATTGTATAAAGGAACAAAACCACTTCATCTGCTAATGCTTCAGCCATCTTTCTATTTTCTCCACCAACTGCCCGCGCTGCCTTGAATATTGCATTGGCGATCTTTGATTTATCAAATGGAACAGTCTTTCCATTTCTTTTTATAACATATTGAA
The DNA here is from genome assembly GCA_036796695.1 of bacterium. GTDB lineage: Bacteria > Hydrothermota > Tepidihabitantia > SM23-42 > JAOAFX01 > JAOAFX01. The sequence continues at coordinate 17,417 of DAIRCK010000028.1, read as the reverse complement.
AAATTTTTTCCTTAGGAATTTCTTCACCAAGGCTGAGTCTTAATACTTTTTCTTCCATCTTCGCTCCTTTTTTAATTTTTGTAACTCTTTTGCAAAATTATCAATATTTTTGAATTTTTTATATACTGATGCAAATCGCACATAGGCAACCTCATCAATCTTTAATAATCGGTCAAGAACCATCTGCCCAATTTCGGAAGACTTTACCTCCATTTTATAATGATCAGAAAGAGAATCTTCTATTTCATTTACAATGGATTCAATCTTCTGTGCGGAGATGGGTCTTTTTCTGCAGGCAAGGGCAATACCACCCAATAGTTTCGAACGATCATAGGGTTCACGCGTTTCATCGCGTTTAATCACCACCAGAGGCATTCTCTCCACCGTTTCATAGGTTGTAAAGCGAAAATGGCATTTTAGACATTCTCGTCTCCTTCTTGTTACCGAACCTGCCTGTGATGCCCTTGTTTCGAGCACCTTATCACGATTATGACCGCATCTCGGACACTTCATAATCACCTTATCTTATATGGCATCCCTACCTCTAAAAAACACTATATATAGAGCCACGCACCCATTATATCCATAATTTAAATTATGTCAAGGGGGAAGTTGAAATTTAAATTTTTGACTTAAGAGTATTTATTATCTTATTTAAATTTTTTTTAATATCAACACTTAATTCTTCTCCAATCTCTCCTTTTTTATCAACAACAATGCCGAATATTTTTATCTTCTCTGGCACTTTTATATTTAACTGTCTGCCAATCTCAATTGAAGTAGCAATATTCATACTGTGTAAATAAGAAAAACTTTTTAATCCAGTGAAATCTTCCAATTTTATTTCAATCAAACTACCTGCTGGTGCATCAGATTTCAAAAGACTGTCAATGACAATCACCTCATCATAACCCTCAATTGCATCAAGGAAATCAATGCCACTGAAGGCACCGGTCTTTAAATCGTATTCAGGAAAAAATTCTTTTAATCTCTTGGCAATGATTATCCCTAATGCATCATTACCACAGTATTCATTTCCAATACCTAAAAGCAATTTTTTCATATATAAATAATTTGTTATTCTATTTTACATTTCAACATACAAAAACCTGGTCAATTTAATTATTTAAAACCGCGTAAGTTAAAAACTTAACCTACGCGGTAATAAGATAAAAAAAAGAAAAAAATGGCTAATTCTTTATTGTCCGGATAATCTCGCCTTTTTTATTATGTATATTTATTTCAATCGGCACCTGACCAGGTAAACTATGGGTCGCACAGGCAAAGCAGGGATCATAAGCCCTGAACGCCATCTCAATCATATTCAATAAACCATCATTCACAACACCATTTTTTATCAAGTTTCTTGCTGCCTTTTCAATTGACATATTTATTGCCGCAGAATTATTCACGGTCGCCACAATCAAATTCGCCTTTGTTAGCCTTCCTTTTTCATCGGTCTCATAGTGATGATAGAGTGTCCCTCTTGGTGCCTCAATCACACCAATACCAATCTTCGGCGTTTTGAAATCCATATTTCTAATCTTTGTATCAGTTATCTCCGGGTCGTTTATCAGTTCCACCATTTTTTCCGCAGCCTGCATCGCCTCAATCACCCTTGCCCAGTGTGTCGCAAGTGTATTATGAACAGGTTTTCCGCCGAGTGTATCATAGAACTTTTCATAGTATTCCTGGGCAATCGGTGTTGCCATACCATCTGAGGCATTTAGCCTGCCCAGTGGTGCAACCCGATAAACACCGCTATCCTTGCCATCAACAAAGCCCTTCCAGCCCACATTCTTCAGATACGGAAATTTTATATAGGTCCAGGTCTCAACCCCTTCGGCAATGTGATTGAGATAATCCTTTACCTTAAATTTAGCGAATTCCTTGCCATCAGGATCAACCACCCTAATCCAGCCATCATAGAAATTCACTTTATTATTGTCATCAACCAGACCCATATAATAGGTCTTGTGTTTGTAGATATCACCCACGATCAAATCAACATAGGCTTTGTTCTTTAAGACAATATCATCAAATGCCTTTAAGGTAAACTTTGCGAATTCCACTGCATCTGCAGCAACTTTCTTCCATTCTTCCTGTTCTTCTTTTTTAATTCCCCTTGATACACCACCAGGCAATCCATTTACTGGATGGACGACCCTGCCACCAAGGGTCTGGATGATATTTCTGGTCCGTTTTCTGATGTCAATAACTTTTTTACCTATCTCCAGCCCTACCTTGGCAATGACACCGAGAACATTGCGCTGTCCTGCAGGTGCATCAGGTCCCACAATAAAATCAGGCCCACCAAGGAAATAGAAGTGGAGATTGTGGTCTTCAAACATAAATGTATTATACTGAAATTCTCTGATCTTCTTTGCTGCAGGTGGTGGTTCAACACCATACAAATCATCAAGTGCCTTTGTTGAACACATATGGTGAGTAGTAGGGCAGACACCGCAAATTGTCTCAGTGATTCTTGGCATCTCCTCAGCAAGCCTGCCGATTGCAAACCTTTCATACCCACGAAGTTCCGGGATCTGGAGACAGGCATGGGCAACATTTCCCGCATCATCAAGAAAGATATCTATCTTTCCGTGCCCTTCTAATCTTGTGATCGGATCGATTGTTATCTCTTTGAACATTCTACACCCCCTGCTTTCTGCGTAAAATTGATGTAGGAAGAGAATACATATAGAATAAACCTATTGGGTCAATAATCTGGTCTGTAACCTTTTTGACCTCTTCTTCAGTATTTGCATCGATGATTGAGGCAAGGGCAGATAAGAATTTTGCGCCCTGATCAATCACCTCTTTTGTTGGACCAAAACAACCCCGGCAGGGCATATTTGCATTGATACATCTTTCACCACAACCACCACGGGTTGCTGGACCTAAACAGATGATGCCCTCGGCAAGGAAGCATTTTTCCGGATCCGCAATTACCTCAGAGATTCTTTTAATCTCTTTTATCACCATCTTGTCCGGCTTGGTCTTATTTCTTGGACAGGTTTCGCATAGCGCCTTTTCTGAGGCAATAACAGTTCCCTTAGGTGGTAAATTACCTGAAAGTAGGGTTTGAATTCCCTTCATTATAAGGTCTGGTGGTGGTGCACAGCCAGGAAGATAATAGTCAACATCAATCGTCTGATCAAGGGACTTTACTGTATCATAGAATTCAGGCAGGGTCAATTTCCCCTGGGGAATTTCAGTCGTGGTCTGGGGATAGACCCCTTTTGGGTTTGCAGTGGTTGGAGTGAGTTTGTATGCAGTTTCGAATATCTCTTTTCTATTTGCAATATTAGCCAGTCCAGGAATCCCACCAAGATGGGCACAGGCACCAAATGCGACAACCAGTTGAGATTTCTGTCTTAAGAGTTTGACAATATGTTCCTGTTCAGAGTTTCTGATTGCACCATTGATAAAACTTACTAAGATTGATTTATCCGGCATCGCCTCAATATCTTTGTATTTGAAATCTAATGCTACAGGCCAGAGGATTATATCAACTGCATCAACAACCTTCAGGATATCCTCAGCCAGGTCAACCACTGCCTCTTCACATCCACCGCAGGATGCACACCAGTATAGGGCAACCTTGGGTTTTGCCATTATGCCTCCTTTTTAAGTGGGTTAGGACCCAATCTTTTAATTTCCTCAACAAATTCCTTTATTTTCTGGGCGAATTTTACACCTTCAGCCGCAGAGATCCATTCCAATCTCACCCTGCGATTATCAATACCCATTTCATCAAGTAAAGTCTTTAAAAGGGCGATCCTTTTATTGGTTTGATAATTTCCGGTCTGGTAATGGCAATCACCAAAATGGCAACCACCGATGAAAACGCCATCAGCACCTTCTTTTAATGCCTTTATAATATAGGAAGGCTCTAATCCACCAGAGCACATCAATCTTATTGGAACGATATTGGGTGGATACTGTAGTCTGCTTACACCGGCTAAATCCGCTGCAGCATATGTACACCATTTACACATAAATCCAATGATCTTTGGTTCAAAATTTTCGTTCATGGTAATTCTCCTGAAGATTATTTTATCCAAATCCATAAAAAAGTCAAGGAATAATTGATTTAAGTCTTTAGACTAGGCACTTACCTGATAAATAATATAATTTACCTGGAGGTTCAAAATGATTTTCTTAATATTCTGTGCATGGTATTATTATTGTATTGGGACAACCACGGTACAAGTAACGCCTGGAATACACAGATTGTTGATTCAATCGGTGGTTATGATTCACACATTGGAATCGCCCTTGATGGCAATGATGTTTTTATTAGTTATCACAATGAATACACTACTGAACTCTGGCTTACAAGCACGAGGAATCTTTTAGGCATAGAGGAAAGGGCAAAATCCGTATTTTTATTTAAAACACTAACCAAAGGTTATATTAGTATACATCCGAAAAGGATTTTATACGATGTCTGCGGTCGGATAGAAGCAAAAAATTATACATCCCAATCATTGGAATACAGATCCCGGATTCTGGAATCTACCTTTTTAAGATCGCAAATAATCTAAATAAGATAGTGGTTTTTAAATAATTTATTAAAAAACACAATTAACTTCAATTTTTGCACCTGAGCTTACTTTTAAAATAAGTTTCCTCAATTCCATCTCATATCTGGTCTTGTTGTGGAAATAGTTTTGGTATTTTTTTACTAATTCAGGATATTCTCTTTTTATTATCTCCATCACCCGATTCCAGACCTTTGGATATGGGTTCAATGAGTCAAATGTAATATTTTTAGCACCTGATTCTTGTGCAGATTCAATGAGTTCTTCAATATCTGATTCATTATCCGTTAAAAATGGTAAAACCGGTGCTACAAAGACCCAGGTAGAAATTCCCATTTCTGAGAGATTTTTAAGTGCAGATAATCTTTCTTTAACAGGTGGTGAGTTAGGTTCAAAGAGTTCCTTTATCCTTGGGTTAAGGGTTACGATGGTAAAACCGATCTCTATCTCTTTAATCTTCAATAAAAGGTCAATATCCCTTAAAACGAGTGGTGATTTGGTGAGGATGGAGACAGAATGGTTATAATACCTTAAAACCTCAAGGCACCTTCTTGTTGTTTGGAATCTCTCTTCAATGTGTTGATATGCATCACAGACCGTGCCGATGGAGATGTGAGACTTTGATTTTAAAGATTTCAATTGGCTGTGGAGCACATCTGGTGCATTGACCTTTATGTCCACAAATTCACCCCATTCTTCAGGGTGATTTGTAAACCTTTTCATAAATGTTGCATAACAATAAACACAACTATGTTCACAACCAGTATAGGGATTGAGTGCAAAATCTATACCAGGGATTCCTGATTTATTCAAAATTGATTTACAATAGACCTCCTGATATCGTACCAATGGATCACCTTATTAAAATGAATGCCCCTGTTTTTTCACCTTCAGGCATCTTTATTCTCAAAAAATAAACACCATTTATCACGGACGCTGGTATGTTGATATCATTTATCTCCATATACTTTTCTTGCATCACCAGCCTTCCTGTTGCATCATATAATTTTATGATACAGTCTATAAACCTTTCATTAAAATATATTCTTCCCTTGTTTGGATTTGGCTTTATCATAAATGGATGTGTTATAGAGAACTGTTTCCTTTCGCTAATCATAAGCACATTCTGCAATGCCTTATAGATATTCAACCTTCCCCAGCCATAGTTATTATTCGGATATGGTCCACCCTGTGGAGGCCGGTCTGCATTATCAAGGATGAGATTAAACAAAGATGTTGGATTCAGACTTGAATCTGCCTCACATAATATTGCCACAGCACCTGTAATATGGGATGTAGAATATGAGGTTCCATTTAGAGGAACATAACTGTTTCCAAGTTGAGAAGTGCGCACTGCGACACCAGGTGCTACAATATCAGGCTTGGTTAAATTCCAGTCTGGACGATACCAGTACCGGGGATTATTCCAGGGTGAAGAATCTGGCGCCGGACCCCTGGATGAAAACATTAGAATACCATCAAGGGAGTCTGTAGCACCCACGCCAATACAGAGGGGATAGTTCCCTGGAGAACCAGTAGAATTGGGATTAGGACCATTATTTCCGATTGAAAATATAGGAAAGATATCCAATGATTTTAATGTATTACAGGCATCCCAAAAATAGATAGTATTGGAGGTACCCCAACTATTATTCACACCCTTGATATTAAAACCAGAATCTGCTTTTAAAGATGCGATCCACTGGAATCCAAGGAGTGGGTCAATGGGCGAGACAGTTCTTCCAACGATGAGTTTGGCATTAGGTGCAACACCAATGTCATCCACAAAAGGTCCTAAACCATCACCACCACAGATTATCCCTGCGCACCCGGTTCCATGGCCGTGGTCGTCATACGGAAGTGGATTATTATACTGAAAATCGCGCCATTTTATCAACTTACCACCCCTTAATGCAGGATGTGTTGTATCAATACCAGTATCAAGCATCCCGATGATAACATCATTACCTGTATAACCCCTGTGCCAGCAGGAATCAGCCATTACCTTTTGTATATTCCATTCAATGGTGCGCGAAGGTTTATCCTCTCTTATATCCTCGGGTGGTAATCTTATCTCTGGGATATGGCTGATAAGACTTATATCCTGACGCATCGATAAAATCTTTAAGACCCTCTTTGTGGCATTGAGACATAAACCATTGAAGACCCAGAACTCTTTTAATCCATCAAACTCACCAACAAACTCGTTTAAAAAATCTATCAATGGCTTCTGGCTATTTTTTGCAATATTCTTTAATACCATAGCCCGGTCTTTTATTGGCAGGTTTGAGATTATATCATAAGGATATTCCTGTGCCATCCTTATAATCACCGGGATTTTTTGCCTTTCATTTATTTGCTCAATAATAGAATCCAGTTCCGGAGTTAATAACGCATTGAAAAAAATTAAGTATAGGAGCATATCTCCTCCATAAATATTTTATCTATCAATTAAACATTGTCAAGTGGCGATTTAATGCTGTGCTATAAAATACTTAAGCCTTAAACTCCGACCTGCAAGGTTATCAGAATATAAGACTATCCGACAAATTCTTGATCTCTTCTGAATCCGGGATTATCTTTAAGATTTTTTCTAAGACTTTTTTGGCAGTGTGTTTATCATTATGCTCAAGACAGGCTTTGGTAAAATTAATTGCCTCGGTCTCAAGTTCACTTAAAATCTTAAATCTCATATTCACTGACCAGTCATCAAAATTCTTCTTAAATGGCTCACCACGGAATAATCTAAATGCCTGCAAGAATTCTTTTTTGGCGAATCCCCATTCACCTGCCCGCAGAAGTGCCTTTGCCCGTGCAATGGTCTGCTGAAACTCACTATTGTCAGTTGAGATATAAAATCCATTATTCAATAAAACCTTAATCCCAGAAAGTGATTGAATGATTAGGAGATTTCTGGGTAACATTAATTGGTTTTTCAGATTCACCAAAAGATGGGCAAGCCGTGATTGTGCATCTTTAACTTTTGGGAAGAAATTTTTATAAAGTTCATCCACCGAAATAGAACGTTCCGGTTCAGATACACGCAGACCAATATGGATAAAGAATGCAATCTCCTGTGGTTTTAGTTTGAATTTTAGATATTTTTGATTTTTGTAAATCACAGGCCTACCCAAAAATTTTAATTTATAAACTGGGGTTTCAGGATTAAACAAAGGCAGTCTTAAAAATGCACTTGGCAGTCTTGGATTCTTACCACGATTTAAAAGATGGATAACTGGTTCAGGTATGAAAATAAGACACCGGTGGAGGTAACCATCAAGCCCGTATCTTTTAGCAAATCTTAAAACCCTTTCATAATCACTTATTCTCAAACTCTTTCGGGCAATCTTCAAAAGGTATATTAACTGGATAGAAGGATGTTTACAAACAGGTTTTGTTATCTCAGGGTTGAGCAGATTCTCCATAATCTCTGCCTCTCTCTTTAACTTATATCTTTTGATGAGTGGGAGATACTGCTTTATCAATTTCTGTGCCTCTGATGTTTGACCCATTGCCTTTGCAATTGCAGAAAAAGAGCAGACCGCAGTGAATATCGTATTACGAAACTGGTCTTTCTTTGATTTCTCAATGGTCTTTTTTAACCATTCCAGAGCCTTTTCAATCCTGCCCAGACCAATATTGGCAAGGGCACTGGTAAGGGCATAGGTTTCGTAATATTTATCCCTGTAATCAATCGCAGTGTTTTTTAGGTATCCTAATGCCTCCTGATGGTTCCCTGAGATTGTCAAATCCAGTCCAATCTTGAACTTTAACCGATTCTCTGCATCAGGGTCTTTTACATTTTCAAGTGCTAATCTATGATATTTTAGTGCTTTATTGTAATCGCCGAGAAAGGTCATCATATCACCAAATGATTCACAGAATGTAAAATAGGGCAATCTCCTTAATAAACGGCTTGCTTTGTATACAAGGATTTTTGCCTCTTCCATCTGGAGAAGTTCGGTTTGGGCAGTCGCCTCAAGAAATGTCAATTGATAATTCAATGTCGGGTCACGGAGATTTCCCATTCTTTTTCTCAGCAATGCATTCAATTCAATCTCCTTTTCCGGTGTGTGCATCCATTGCAAAGCAAGGATTTCCAAAAGTCCAGCAATGATTGAAGAATAATACAATCCATTCTTTTCCATTGCTAATCTCAATTTGTGTATTTTTCTGTAAAAAATTGGGGTAGATATTCTCAAAAATTGGGTATAAAGTTTATCAAGTTTACGCCTCAGGGATAAAAATCTTTCTGGAATTTCTTTAAGGACTTCATCATAACCAATCGGATATGATGGCAGTCTATTGAGGAGTTGAGCAATCGTTTTCAATCGTGGAGTGCTATTATCTCGTTTCAACCAGTATTGAACATATTCAAGAACCCTTTTTGTCTCAGGGGTTTGTGGACCAAAATGGGAGAATGGGTCATCAACAGGCCTTCTTACCAGACCATATCTACGCCAGATTGAGTATATCCCTTTGATTGAGATTTTAACACCCATCTCTTTAAGCGTATTTTTTGCCCTGTTTAAAGTGAGGTCGGGTTTATTCTCTTTAAGCATCATCACCTTCTGCTCAATCTCCTGTTCTAAACGATTCCAGCGCTTGATAAAAAAATCATCGGGATAATTTTCCAATTTACTCAACCATCGGCTCAAGGTGGATGGATGGATATTGTATTTTCTTGCTACCTTGGATAGAGTTTTTTCCTGGTGGTACTTCTCAATAATTTTTAACTTCTCAATAACCTTCATTGCATAATTCGGAAAAATAATAATAAAAAAATTCATTTTTGTCAATAGACTATTTAGTATGCTTAAGTGATAATAATATCAATACTTTTCATCGCATAATTATTCAATTTTGTGACATAATTTATATTATAATAATGTAAACGGCAAAGGGGGTGTTATATGTTATTATTCTTAAGTCTTATCGCGGTGCTGGTGCCGCCTGATATTCAGGGTAAACTAACAGATGAACTGAAGGCACAGATAAATAAGGCATCACCAGACGAGATGGTCTCCTGTATTGTGATAATGAAGGAGTCCTATCCATACGAGGCAATGGAAGCTTATCCAATAAAGGAGCGGATAAGGACCTATCGCCAGATTGCAGAGATGAGTCAGCAACCATTGATTGACTGGTTATCAGGACGGAGTGAAGCGATTATCCATCAACGTTTCTGGATTCTAAATGGCATCTATCTTGAGGCAAAACCTGGTGTAATCTTTGAGATTGCACGGCGCCCTGATGTGGGATGGGTTTCCCATAATGGTGAAGTTCGTATCATTGAGCCGAGTTATGCACCTGGTATCTTTTCAAGGGGAACGACCTGGGGTATCAGAAAGATTAAGGCAGATTCCTGCTGGAATGCAGGATATACGGGTCAGGGCATAATCCTTGGTGAGACCGATACTGGTGTTGATTATACCCATCCTGCGTTACAGGGTAAGTGGACCGGATACTGGAAGGTCGCATCAGGTTTACCACCATCAACAACCCCTTATGATGATCATAATCATGGCACCCATTGTATGGGCACAATATTAGGTGGGGATGGTCCAGGGCCATTTACTGAGGATATTGGTGTTGCCTTCAATGCAAAGTTTGTTGCAGCAAAGGTCCTCAATTCTGGGGGCTCAGGCAGTTTTGCCCAGTGTCTTGAAGGTTTACAATTTATGGCGGATTTAAAGGATTCTGTGGACATAAAGGCAGTATCAAACTCCTGGGGTGGCTCAAGTAGTGCTGATACATTCTTCCTTCCCATTGCCCGAACTTATATCTCAATTGGCATTGTGCCGGTCTTTGCCAATGGAAACTCCGGTCCAAATTCCGGCACAGTAGGGGTCCCTGGAAATCTTCCCAATGTCATCGGTGTTGGCGCGACTGATAGTTTAGATGCAATCGCCAATTTTTCATCCCGTGGCCCATCACCCAATCAACATCCATTCACTGACCAATCAATCTGGTTAAGGAGTGACTGGAATCTTACAAAGCCACAGATTTCTGCACCTGGGGTTGCAGTTTATTCCTGTATTCCAGGTGGCGGTTATGCATCCTGGCAAGGAACATCAATGGCAACGCCCCATGTTGCCGGTGCAATTGGCCTTATGTGCCAGAAAAATCCCACCCTTAACCCAAAGGTAATATATGATATTCTACTTAACACAGCTGATACACCTTCTGGTGGTGGACCATATCCCAATAACAATTATGGCTGGGGAAGGCTCAATGTCTGGAGCGCGGTCCAGTCAACTCCAACTGTGAATCAACCTTATATCTCAATCCTCAGTACTCAGATCACTGACCCACCACCTGGTGGTAATAACAATGGTCAGATAGAACCTGGTGAGACTGCAAGGATGGTCGTGAATATAAAAAATCTTGGTGGTATGAGTGGTTCTAATACTACCGGTATACTCCAATCCTTTGATAACTTTGTCTCAGTAATAAATGGATTTTACAACTTTGGCACCCTACCTCCGCAGGGTAGTGCATCAAACTCAAGTAGTCCATATACATTTAAGGCGCATAGCCTTACACCACCAGGACATACTGCCAGAATTGGTTTGATAATTCACTCTGATGGTCCACATGATACACTTGATTTTGATGATACAATCTTTTATTCTATCCAGATTGGCACGCCACCACCTCCTTATGCCATATATGAAGACGATTTTGAATATGGTTCAGGGATTGATAGTTTCTTATACTACTGGGATAAGACCCGGAACTGGAACTGGTCAACGACCAGTTATCATTCACCAACCCATTCTGCATATAGTGGTCCACGCAATGACACAGTTATGACCTTTACCCTTAAGAATGGAGTAAATCTAACCGGTTTTAACAATCCCCAGTTAAGTATCTGGCACAGATACCGATTTGAACAGGGAATATTTCTTGATAGTGCAACGATTCTGATTTCAACCAATGGCGGCACGACCTGGGCAAGGCTCTGGCGATATGACTGGATGCAGGGTGATACAATGCGCTGGACCGAAGCGACCTTCTCATTAAGTTCTTATATTAGCAATAATGTGAAGATTCGCTTTGCGGTTGATGCATATACATTTTTCAATGACTATGCCGACTGGTGGATTGATGATTTTAAGATTACGGTGCCTACGGATAATGAACCACCATATTTCAGCAATACCACAAAGTGGACTGATACATCATTTACCGGACCATTCCCTGTTCATTCAACAATCACAGATGCCAGTGGTGTTGATTCTGCTTACTTGTATTATCGGATAAATTCAGGTGCCTGGCAGAGACTTGTTATGACCCATCAGGGCAGTAATGTGTATCAGGCAACGATTCCTGCCCAATCTTTAAATACGACAGTCCATTATTATCTCTGGGCAAGGGATAAGTGGGTAGCGCCCAATTCTGGTTGTGATCCGGTTGGTGCACCCCAGGATGGATACTATGCATTTTATATCAGGCCAGTGGGTATGATTGAGCAGAAGCCTGAGACAAAGGTGATAACTTTTTCCGTATTGCCGAATCCATTCAAAAAGAATCTGATAATCAGATACACGATACAGGATGCAGGATGCACGATGCAAGATGCAGGATACATGATACCGGACATAAATTTGAAGATTTATGATGTTAGTGGTAGAATAGTGAAATCTTTTAATCTTGAATCGTGTATCATGAATCATGAATCAGCCATTCTCTGGAATGGCACCGATGATTCTGGTCGCAAACTCCCTTCTGGTGTCTATTTTGTGAGATTGGAAGCAGATGATTTCAAGAAGAATGAGAAGGTGATACTTTTAAGATAGAGTAGCGAATAGCAAGTAGAGAGTAGAGAGAGTAAATAAAAATAGGGGCAATTGGAGGCAATTTAGGGCATAATAAAAGGGCTCAAGAGGGCTAAAAGACAAGAAAGAGGTAAGGAATGGTGAAGTCGTCCAACAATGGATGATTTTTTTAAGAATATCTAATTTTTGTGCGGCTGGAGATACGTGACAGGAAGAAAATATAAGAGTTAAGATTTAATAAGGTGAAATGAATAAAAAAGGAGGCGTAAAATGTATGTTATACTCAGCCGTGGGCTACGCTTTATAGTGGGGTTATGTATATTCGTATCTGTGGTTAAGGCAGAGACGAAACAGACAACATGGTATCATATTGTATACTTAGATACTGCTTCTTATAAATGTGCTGAATTCAACACCACATTATCGGGAACCATGGTTAATCTTTATGGAACTATCCTAAATATGACGCCCCCAAACATCAGAATTAATTTTGGACTAACGCATTATCGCACTGGCATAGGATTTGACCTTGTTATTGATAGTATGCGTGTTGAAGTTTACAGAGTAACTTCGCAGGCACCGGATATTAGGAATGCAGTTTGTATAATTGATAATAAGTTGCGCATAATGGAGAATGCAGTGCTTCATAGCCACATTAGAATGATTTATGCCCCTTATACAATGCAACTCAATGCTAAAGAAGCCTTCACATATGAAATAGCATTGGATTATCCTCATACAAATAATAATGGTCCTGAATATGCCGTGGTATTTTATATCTGGGGGAGTTATGAATAAACTTTGAGCTTTATTGAATCATTAACCGGGGGTGATTTAAAATGCAAACATTAATTCTCACAAGTATTATAATTGGCGCGGCGCTCTGTCCACAATTAAGCCAGCGGTTAGCCACACTTTCCAGTTATGAGAAAATAGAGGTTATTGTGCATATGAAAGACCAGTTTGATATAACTTCTCTACCCCCTTACATTTCCAGAGAAGAAAAAATTGAACTTCTGCAAAGGCACGCTCAACAAAGCCAAAAAGAACTGATAGATTATTTGCAATGCCATTCAGATAAAATCTCGGATGTCAGGAGTTACTGGATATTCAATGGGTTTTCATTAAAAACTACTAATGATATGATTTTCTCTCTTGCTCAGCGTGCAGATATTGATTATATAATTGAAAATAGCACAGTGGCTCTGGAAACATATGATAAGTATATACCAGACGTTTGGTTTATGCGAAATCCTCCATGGAATATCCGAAAGGTCATGGCTGATTCCTGCTGGTCTGCCGGTTATGATGGAGAAGGCATTATCATTGGGAATATTGACACGGGTGTTGATATATATCATCCAGCATTACAAGGTAAATGGTATCCAGGTGGATGGTATGATGCAGTTCATGGAATTTCGCATCCCTATGACGAAGGGCTCTATCATGGGACATTTGTAATGGGTATTATATGTGGTGGTGACGGGGATGGACCATTTGGTGATGATATTGGTGTGGCACCAGGCTTGAGATTTGTATGTGCCAAGGCATTTGATCATAATGGCGTGGCTACATACACTGCAATCCATAGTTCTTTTCAATGGTTGGCAACCCAAAATGTCCAGGTAGTGAATATAACCTGGTCTGACGAGAGGAGTTCATTAGAATTATATAATGACTGTAAAAACTTGAAAGACCTTGGAATAATACTGGTTGGAAGAATTGGTGCAGAAAATCCTCCAGCACCATTTTATAGTGCGAAAGCGCCAGCGAATTATCCAATAGTAGTTGGTGTTGGTGCAACCGATTCTCTTGATAACTGGTATCAAATTTCATGTCGTGGACCAGCACCGGATACTTTACCCTGGAATGATACTATTCATTGGCAAAGACCTGATTGGAATCTAATAAAACCTGATATTGTCGCGCCGGGGTATAATATCAGGTCTGCAGGTAAAAAAGGGAGTTATTATCTTGCAAATGGTGTTTCATGGGCAACTGCTCATGTGACTGGTGCAGTGGCAATCCTTCTACAGAAAAATCCATCTATTGATTCCAAAACTTTATATAAAATTCTTCTTGATAATGCTGATCATCCTGCTCAGGGTAGTCCCTATCCTAATAATACCTATGGTTGGGGAAGGTTAAATATCTGGAAGGCTTTGCAAGCACTTCCGATGGCGGTTAAACCATATATTACTTTTTCATCTTACGAACTCGCAGATCCTCCTCCTGGTGGTAATAATAACGGTATGTTTGAACCCGGGGAGACGATTGAATTGGTAATAAAAATCAAGAATATTGGCGCTGACGGTAATAATGTGGAGTGTATCATTGAAAGTGAAGACAATTATGTATCAATTACCGACGGTTCAGCATATTTTGGTAATATTCCACACGGAGATTCAGCAATGAATATTTCTGATCCATACATTATAAGTGCTCATCACCTTACTCCTTCTGGCCATATTGCTAATTTTGAGTTAATAATCACGGCAAACGGCGACAGCGGAGATTTCTGCGACACTTTTAATCTACCATTGAAGATAGGAAATTCACCTTCTCCTTTCATTATCTTTGAAGATGATTTTGAATATGGCAATGATATTGATAGTCTTCGTGATTATTGGAGTTTTATTGATTACTGGCAAAGAAGCACTGCACAATCACATTCACCTCCTTATTCATTATATAATGGCGGAGTAATCCACACCACCTACGAAATTAGATTAAAAAATAGTCTCAACCTTACATCTTTCCGTGACCCCAAATTAGCTTTTTGGCATACTTATAACTTTGATGGAATCTGGTGTAGAGCATCTATAGGAGTATCAACCAACGGAGGGTTGAGCTGGACCACAATTTGGGAATACGATGGCCTAAGCGGGAATAATATTCCCTGGACACCGGAGACACTCCTACTTGCTTCATATATTAGTAATAATTTTAAAATCAGATACTATTTGGACATTGGTCCATTTGCCAATTTTGCGCATTGGTATATAGACGATGTGGCTATTTTCGGTTCAGTTGATAATGAGCCTCCATACTTCACCAATACCACAAAGTGGAATGATACATCATTTACTGGACCATTCCCGGTTCGTTCAACAATCACGGATGCCAGTGGTATTGATTCTGCTTACTTGTATTATCGGATAAATTCAGGTGCCTGGCAGAGACTTGTTATGACCCATCAGGGCAGTAATGTGTATCAGGCAACGATTCCTGCCCAATCTTTAAATACGACAGTCCATTATTATCTCTGGGCAAGGGATAAGTGGGTAGCGCCCAATTCTGGTTGTGATCCGGTTGGTGCACCCCAGGATGGATACTATGCATTTTATATCAGGCCAGTGGGTATGATTGAGCAGAAGCCTGAGACAAAGGTGATAACTTTTTCCGTATTGCCGAATCCATTCAAAAAGAATCTGATAATCAGATACACGATACAGGATGCAGGATGCACGATGCAAGATGCAGGATACATGATACCGGACATAAATTTGAAGATTTATGATGTTAGTGGTAGAATAGTGAAATCTTTTAATCTTGAATCGTGTATCATGAATCATGAATCAACCATTCTCTGGTTCGGAGAAGACGATTCTGGTCGCAGGCTTTCTTCGGGTGTCTATTTTGTGAGATTGGAAGATGGTGATTTCAAGAAGACGGAGAAGGTGGTACTGTTAAAATAGAGTAGCGAGGTGCAAGTAGCAAGAATAAATAAAAATAGAGGTAAAATAAAAGAAAGGCAATTGAGGGCAATTTATGGCAATTGGAGGCAGTTGAGGATGTGAAAAGGCTAAAGGGCAAAAATCCCCTTTACTCCCCCTTTATGAAAGGAGGAAACCTCCTCTTTTGTCATTCTGAGTCCCGACTCTCTGTCGGGACGAAGAATCTCAAATGTTCTAAAATACAGGAGATTCTTCACTTCGCTATCGCTTCGTTCAGAATGACAAAGAGGGGTAAAGGGGGAATCAGGAGGATTTGACCGAACAACGATGCCGATAGACAATACGGGCAGCGAAACCGTCCAACTAAAGACGAGATCCCAAACCCCCTTTCGGGATGGCAAAAGCCACGGGGAATAGGTGTAATCCTGTTCCCCGTGGTATACATTAATTCCTAAATGGAGAACATCTTTCACCTCGGTCAAATATTAATCCACCTTGAAGTAGTAAATCACAATCAAATCATTGAGGCAAGGAGATATCAGATTGAAATCAATAATCAAAAAAGGCTTGGTGAGATTTTAATTGAACTTGGTTATATTACAGAAGGAGACCTTCATCGTGGATTGAGTATCCAGCAGGATTTGAAGAATAATCCGTAAAAAACCTTAGCTACAGATAAAGGAATTTTAAGGGACAGACCGTATGGAAACCCTCCCCCGCGGGTGGGGAGGGATAAAGGGAGGGGGGAGACTTACTCATCCTTTGTGATAGTCAAAGAAGGTAATTTTAGTTTATTAAAATATGATAAAAGATTGAATAAAATTTTTGCTAAAAGCACTGATAAAATCTATCAGAGTATAGATGGTAAGAAGTGGGATATCTATCAATCAAATCGACCTCTTGACTTCACTGGTATCGGTGATATAATTAAGTGGAGGTAAGAATGGCAAATGAATTCGAAATTTTGATTAAGAGTTGTAAAATCTTGCGAAAGCTATTTTTTAATCTAACCTCTAACTTCTTGCCTCTGACTTCTTTTTTTCTCGCTACTCTCTACTTGCTACGCGCTACTTTCATATATGCCCAGACCCCAGAGTGGGTATATCAGTATGAGAATCCGGGATTTTCTGATGTTCCTTATGCAATTGCGGTTGACAGCGCAGGAAACACTTATACCACGGGTTATACAAGAGTTGGTAGTAGTGGAAGTGGTTTAGGGATAATTAATTTAAGTACTATGGGTGAAGAGCGATGGTTTTATTATCTTGATACACTCGGAGTTGATGAAACAGGACGAGATATTGTATTTCATTCAGGTTGTGTTTATGTAACAGGATACACGGCATCTGGCACTGGAGGCACTTGTCAAGAATGTTGTGTATGAGTATAATTATCCTGGGATCTGGTTCAAT
>DAIRCK010000027.1:0-36535 GCA_036796695.1 bacterium | reverse complement strand
AATCTCAATTCATTCATTCGGTAATTCGGGAATTACCGAATAGAAATTGCTCGCCCAAATGTAACATTTTTTTGCAACACCTTTCTGCCTGCCTGAAAGATTTATCAGGCACAGGATGCAGTGGTTTATCGGGTTCAAAGGGTTGTTGAATAAAAAAATTTATCGCATTGAAAATGCTAATCGTAATTTAATCCTTGACATTATTCAAAATATGATTATAATCTATTCATATGATGAATAAATTCAAATCGAATGAAAAGAGTAATTATCGTCCAAGATGGCTTGCCACAAAGATAAAGAATACCCTTGATGTCAATCCTGTAATTGTTATTACCGGTGCCCGACAGACCGGTAAGAGCACTCTCATACTTAACGAAGAGCCACTCTGTGACTGGCAATACCTCTCTTTTGATGACCTTGATGTGCTGGGTCAGGCAAGAAAGAATCCTGAGTCACTTTTATCTTTAGGTCATAATGTCGTCATTGATGAGGCGCAGAAGGCACCACAAATACTTCCGGTCATCAAACGGATCGTTGATAAAAATCGGCAACAGCGTTTTGTTCTGTCTGGTTCAGCCAATTTATTACTTATGAAGCAGGTAACAGAAAGTTTAGCAGGACGGAGTTCATACTTTGTTCTTCTACCATTTTCTTTGAGGGAGTGGCAAAAAAAATCACCGACCTTACTAATTGAGCTTGCCCAGGGGAAATTACCCGCAGAAAAAAGGGTTGATGCAGAGGATCCATTATTTTATATGTTTCGTGGATTTCTGGCTCCGGTTTTGAATTTTCAGAATACGGAACAGATAGTGGCATGGTGGGAAGGGTATACAAAGACTTATCTTGAGCGGGATTTAAGGGATTTAACTGAAATTTCATCATTAAGCGACTTCAAGCGTGTAATGGAGGTATGTGCTATTAAGTTGGGTTCAATCTTGAATGAGATGGATGTTGCTCGGAAATGCGGGATGAGTCAACCGACCGTGCACCGCTATATTAATCTATTGGAGGCATCTTGCCTATTCATTAAACTAAGACCATACACAAAAGGCAAGTTGCGGAGGATTATAAAATCTCCAAAAGGCTATTTCCTTGACCCGGGGCTGGTCTCTTATCTGGCTGGTTATAGAGATTATAATACAATTCCTTTGGAGTTTCAGGGTTATCTTTTTGAAACCCTCATTCTCCTCCATTTGAATATCTATGCCTCTTTATTCAATGGGAATTTATACTACTGGCGCACCCGGGGTGGGAAGGAAAAAGAAGTTGATTTTGTTCTGGAAGTGGGGCGGAAAATAATTGCAATTGAAGTTAAACTTGCAAAAAAGGTTAATTATGATGATATACAGAATATTCAAGATTTCATTGAAAACCATCCAATGACTGTTGCTGGGCTTGTTGTCTATGCAGGGCGTGAACTTCAATACCTGACTAAAAATATCCTTGCTGTGCCCTGGAATGCATTCTGTTAGAGAGAATACATCACAGCATTTTTTACATACTATTCAAGAGACTCTTTTGATAATCACCGGCAAAGAAATTGAATGCTACAAAAAATATAAGCCTTTTTTCAAAAGTCAACATAATCCAGACTGTCTGGAAAGTGTTGACTTTTGGAGTTAAGGTGTGAACCTTTTATGTGATAGATTCATCAGGAGAAATATGATTTCCCAATTCCATAATTTACATTTGTGGAGATTGGCGATATTACCTATGCACAATTGAGCAATTGCACATATGCACATATATTGATTTCGTCTGCCTGAAAAATGCAATTTTTATAAAATTGTTGACTTGATTAGATTTTCTTATATAATTAAGTATGGATATTGAAAATCTTGTGACCTGTCATACAGGTATCGGTGAACTTTTGGCTTCTGAACTGATTAAAAAAGGGGAGACCGTTTATACCGTCTTTCCCAGCCCAAAAGAGGTTCCAATGTCATTTTTGGGAAAGATAAATTTGAAATATGGTTTTGTTAAATTTGACCAGGAATTGAACATTGAAAAAGGGTTACCCAGAAAGGTTAAAAATATCTTCCATATATATGAGGCATACTCAGGTCCATTTACAAAAATCTTTATGGCAAATGTGACGACGACCCTTCTTCTTCTTGAATGGGCAAAGAAGGTCGGTGCAAGCAAATTTATCCTATTATCATCAGGCGAGGTATATGGTCATGGCGAAAATATAATAGAAAATAATCCTTATAATCCAAGGAGTTTTTATGCTACGACCAAGTTCCATGCCGAAACCATCTCCCGATATTATCACAAAAATTTTGAAGTAAAGATCTTAAGGCTATTTTTTCCTTATGGTAAGAATCTCCAGCAGGGTTATCTTTATAACCTCATTGAGTCCCTTAAAAATACCGGGGTTATTGAGACTGATTATGAAGCAATATGCCCAACTTTTATTGATGATATTATTGAACCAATGATTAAACTGCGCGACCAATCAGGAAATGCGATTTATAATATCTGTGGATCATCAATACCTGTTTCAGAACTGGTTAAAGAAATTAGTTCAACAACCGGCAGGGCTCCAAAAAAGACGAGCACAGGTAAGACAATACTATGTGGGAATTGTTCAAGGGCAAAAGCAGAACTTGGTTATAAAGAGACATCCTTGAAAGATGGAATTCAGACGATTGTTAATATTACAAAATGATTGATATACTCCTGGTAAATCCAGCGGAAAAAGGTGGATTTTTTGAAAAAACACCTCCCCTGGGCTTGGCTTCACTCGCCGGATTTCTTGAAACACATAATATCTCAGTCAAAATTATCGATTTCGAAATTGAAAAGAAGCCGCTTGAACACTGGCTTTCTTTGTATCAACCTAAATTTCTTGGCATCTCAGGTACAACCCATACACGATTTGAATCATTCAGATTGGCACGACTTGCCAAATCGTTCAGTAAAGATATAATAACGATCTATGGTGGAGTCCATGCTACATTTACTGCGAATGAGACTTTACGAAATATACCAGAAATAGATTTTATAGTCCGAGGCGAGGGCGAAGAAACTCTACTTGAACTTTTAAAAACATTCAGCACAGACCAAAAATATGAGAAGATCCGAGGATTAAGTTTTAGAAAGGATGATATACCGGTAGATAATCCTCAGGCTGGACCTCTCCATCTTGATTCCCTGCCTCCACCTGCTTATCATCTTCTGGATATGAAGAAATATGAGTTAAAAATGGAATTTGTTAACAAAAAAGGCATTTCTATTCTTGCATCACGTGGCTGTTTATACCGATGTTCATTTTGTTCCGCAAGCCGGATGTTTAACAATTTATTGACCACACGTTCAGCAAAGCGTGTCGTTGATGAGATTGAAAAATTGTTGAACGAATATAATTTTCGAGCAATCAAATTTTTTGATAGTACCCTGACGCTCGATCGCGAACACATTGAAAATTTATGTGATGAAATTATTAATCGTAATTTAAATTTTCCCTGGGAGTGTGAAATTAGTGTTGGAACCGTAGATCAACCTATACTTGAAAAAATGCAAAAGGCAGGGTGTTATTATGTTGATATTGAAGTTGAATCAGCGAGTCAAAAAGTCCTTGATTTAATGCGGAAAGGCATTACGGTTGAACAGTCTGAAGAATTACTTAATATGTGTAAAACATTAGGTATAAAAACAAAGGCTTTTTTTTCTTTCGGACACATTGGCGAGACGATGAATGATGTGGAAAAAACATTTGAATTTATGGAGAAGAACAGCGATAAGATAACAACTTTTACTAGCGATATCGGGGTCAGGATTTATCCGGGAACTTATCTTGAATCTTATGCAAGAAAAAACCGTCTTCTCTCTGATGACTTTGAATGGACAAGGCCATATGATGAAGAATGGAATGAATTGATTTTTCAAACACGTTCGGTTCCAATTTTGATCCAGCCCCAGCTGGGCAGAGAGGAATTAGAACAAATCGCCCTACGCATTTACAATAAGCGACTCAGCGGTTGGGAAGGGTTAAAAAAGGGAATAACAAAATTAGCCGACCCACAAAAATTGAAAAAACTCCAAAGTTTTTTAAAATTAAAATTTAAAAAATAGAGTGAGAGTATTACACTTAATATTTGAAAATTTTCAGGATGTTGCTGGACTTCTGAGCCGTTCCCACAGAATATTTGGTGATGAAGGTGTCCTGGTAACAATGACCCATTCAAAATTAGGATTTCCTGATGGCATTCTGTTAAATTATCCCCTATTAAATTCAGAAACAATAAATTTTGTGCGCAAAACCCTGAAACGTGATAATGTCAATGTCCCACCCGATGAATTGCAATTAAAAATCAAGGGTAAAGACTTTCTGGAAAGAATTTATTTTAAAACACGAGATTTTTTGTGGTTATATAAACTCAATAAATTCTGGCGCAGGTATGATTTTGACTCTTTTGATATATACCATTTTGATGGCGGTATTCCTTTCATATACGGTGATCGGATTTTAAAAAAATTAAAGAATAAAAAAATCGTTGTCCATTTTTTCGGAAGCGATTTGAGAAAATGGGGAATGAATCCTTATCTAAAAGAATATGCACAGTTGAAATTCACATCAGAGGTTGACCATATCAAAATAGACCCCTCTTTAATCTTTGTGCCAATACCTTTTGAAGCAGACAAAATTAAGCCGAGGGAAAAGGAGAATAAAACCTTAAGGGTCGGACATTCACCAACCAGGCGGACTGCAAAAGGAACGAATGAGATAATTGAAATTGTGGAAAGATTAAGAAAAAGAATTAAATTTGAATTTTTGCTTATTGAAAATGTTCCTCATAAAAAATGTATGGAATTGAAATCAACCTGTGATATTGGCATTGACCAGATTGGAAATTACGCAGGAACTGCTTATGGAAGGAGCGGACTTGAATTCCTTGCCTTTGGTATTCCAACAATTACCGAAATCCCTGAGGAGTATGAGTATCTACTTCCTGGGCATCCTTTTGTAAAAGCCAAAAAAGATACACTTGAAGATGTATTATACAAATTACTAACCGATCCAGAACTGCGTCATAAAAAAATGCTTGAGGGGTTGCACTGGGTCAGGGAGTTTCCAAATCCTAATAGGGTTATAAGATTGATATATAAAGAATATCAGAGAATCGGCTGGATAAAGACTATTTTAAGAACTTGATAATCAGATAATTATCGATATAATCTTTTATGAACCAAAAGTTTATAACTCTTGGTTATGGTTCAGGTGGCTTATTGACACAAAAACTGATAAAAGGACTGATCTTAAAATATTTTCCCGACCCGGTATTAAAAAAACTTGAAGACTCTGCTGAATTGGTTAATAATAATAAAAATATCGCATTCACCACAGATTCCTATGTTGTCAATCCATTATTCTTTCCAGGTGGTGACATTGGCAAGTTATCAGTCTGTGGAACGATAAATGACCTTGCAATGAAGGGTGCAATCCCTGAATATATCTCTTTTTCATTGATCATAGAAGAAGGCTTTAGTTTTGATGATTTTGAGAAGATAATCATCTCAGCATCTAAAACTGCAAAAAAGGCAGATGTGCGCATTGTTTGCGGTGATACAAAGGTTGTTGAAAAGGGTAAGGCAGATAAGATTTTTATTACAACATCAGGTATTGGGTGGATAAAGAAGCATTTAAGCAGGGATAAGATAAAACCCGGTGATAAGATTATCATCAGTGGCACGATCGGAGACCACGGTATAGCGATAATGAACCAGAGATTGAATTTAAACCTTAAGGCAAATTTCAAAAGCGATTGTGCACCATTAAATCTTATAACCAATAAAATTTTTAAAAAGAATTTTGGGATACATTTTATGCGCGACCCAACCCGGGGTGGCGTTGTCTCAGTATTAAACGAAGCAATTGATGGAACTGGTTTGGGTATTATAATAAATGAATCTGAATTACCAATAAAATCCGAAGTAAAAGGTGCCTGCGAAATCCTCGGGCTTGACCCATTGTATATCGCCAATGAAGGTAAATTCATTGCTATAGTAGAAAAAAGTGACGCAAAGGAATTCTTAAATTTTATAAAAAAAGAACCACTGGCGAGAAATGCAAAGATTATCGGTGAAATAACAAAAAACATCTCCGGGGTGTGGATCAGAACATCGATCGGTGGCTTGAGGCCTTTGTTGCAACTTGAGGCAGAAGGACTACCAAGAATCTGTTAGATATATATGAAGATAGGAATCATAGGTTTACCAAATGTAGGAAAATCAAGCCTCTTCAATCTTTTAACCCGGGCAAATGCCCAGGTTGCAAAGTTCCCTTTCACAACGATTGAAAGAAATGTAGGGGTGGTCATAATTCCAGATCAGAGGTTAGATAAGATTGTTGAGCTCACAAAATCGCCCAAAAAGACCTATGCCCACATAGATTTTGTTGATATCGCGGGTTTGATAAAAGGGGCATCAAAAGGAGAGGGCTTGGGGAATAAATTTTTATCACACATAAGGGATGTTGATCTCGCTTTGCATATTTTGAGATGTTTTCCAGACCCTGATATTCCACATACCGATACCGAGATATATCCAAAAAGGGATTATGATATTGTGCGGAGTGAATTGTTTCTTGCGGATTTAGAGATTGTAGAAAGGAGGCTGGATAAGATAAAAAAGAAGTTTGAAGCAAAGGAAGAGTTTGAAATCTTAAATAGAATAAAATCCGACCTTGAAAAGGCACAGGTGCCAAAAGAAAGGATCCAGGATTTGCCCTTACTTACATCAATACCTGAGATAATTGTTTTAAACTTTGATGAGGATGGAAAATTCAGGGCTGACTTTTATGGCTACAGAATATCAATAAAACTTGAAGAGGATATCTTAAATTTCAGTGAGGACGAAAAAATAGAATTACGAAAAGAGGCAGGGTTAGATCCAGAAGGTGTAAACGGCCTATTAAAATTATGCCTCCAGCAATTATCTATGATCACATTCTTTACAATAAAAGGCGAAGAATCAAGGGCGTGGTTGATAAGGGCAGGAACAAAGGTGATTGATGCGGCCGGGAAGATCCATACCGATTTGAAAGAGGGATTTATCAAGGCTGAAATCTTGAGATATGAAGATTTATTAAAAGCAGGCGGTTTTGCCAGTGCCCATGAACAGGGGTTGACAAGGATTGAAGGAAAGGATTATATCGTCCAGGATGGTGATATAATTCTGATAAAATTCAAGGTGTAAATTTATAGTTTAAGATTTTTTAATCATCGTCAATGATTGAATAAATCCAAAAATCTGTTGACTTTTGCCAGTAATTGAGTAAAATACATTATGCAATGGAGTGAACTATGATGCAAAATTTTCGTCGCAATACGCGGATTATATTATTTATTGTCGTTGCTGCATTTGTCCTATTAATCTTCTTTCAATGGGGACTTGATATAACCGGTATCACTCAACGCGAAGAATTAGATATTGCTAAGGTTGACGGTGTCCCCATAGCATATACGGATTATGTCCGATTTGCCCAGAATAAAGAAAGAGAGACAAAGGGTATCAGCCGTGAAGAAATATGGAATTTGATGATTGAGGAAGTGATATGGAATAATTTGATCAAAAAAGAGAACATCAGGATAGTTGATGAAGAAATCGTGGCAATCATAAAAAGCAATCCGCCCCGTGAGATTTATGAATCCGAATATATGAAGGACAGCACAGGAAAGTTTGATTATAATAGATATCTTGAGTTATTGAAATCACCCCAGAGCCGTCAGTGGCTTCTTGAATATGAATTCAATTTGAGAAAACAATTGCCCAGGGAAAAACTCCGTTCCCTTATATATACAATGGCATGGTCTTCTCCTTTTGAAGATAGTATTAATCTATCCAAATATTCTATTC
Organism: bacterium; assembly: GCA_036796695.1. Lineage (GTDB taxonomy): Bacteria > Hydrothermota > Tepidihabitantia > SM23-42 > JAOAFX01 > JAOAFX01. The sequence continues at coordinate 28,675 of DAIRCK010000027.1, read as the reverse complement.
TATATAACTTTTCTTTTATTAGTCTGCCTTTGTTCCGGTTAAGGGGAAAGACTGAGATTACAGATGAAGAATTAAAAGAATATTATAATAAACATATTAAAGATTTTACTAATCCCGAAACAAAAATTTTAAAATATGTCTTCTTTGAAAAAGTTCCTTCAGCCGGAGATTCAGCCGAAGCAAGAGATAAGATTGAAGACTTTTTATTGCGGGTCAAGGAAGGCGAGGATTTCCTTGTTGTTGCGCGCGAGGTATCAGATGATACATTGATTGAAAAGAAATTTAAAGATGAGAAAGAACTCCTTCCCTATGAAGCAGATGTTTACAAAAAACTAAAGGATGGAGGGATATCAAATATAATCCTCACATCCCGGGGATATGAGGTGATAAAACGCGCAGGCAAAAGAATAATCTATTCTGTTAGAGTAAATATAAATGTCTCTCAAACAACGATTGGGGAATTAGACGACCGTATTGAATCATTTAAAAATTCAGCCCTGGAATTAGGGTTTGAAGAAGCGGCGAAAGAATACAACCTTTCAGTCCATAAAACCCTTCCTTTAAATCCTGAGAAGATAAATTTTCCTGTGCGTAACCAGGAAGGACTGGCAAGGTCATTAAAAAGATTGAAACCAAAATCAGTCATAGGCCCGTTCAGCAGTTTTGGAGGTTATTATCTTTTCGCCCTTGATTCAGTCATTCCTGAAAAGGTGTTGAGCTTAAATAATGATAATGAGAAGGCAATCATCCGTTCACGGTATGAACGGGAAAAACTAAAAACCAACCTAAACGATTATCTGAACAATATATTCATTCAATTACAATCAGGGACAACATTGGAAAAGATTGTTGAACAGGATACTACATTATTTTTCCAGACCAATCTGAATAATTTAACCCTTACCGATATTGAATCAAGATATGGTCCTGAATTCACGGGTGTGCTTGCTGCACTTGAGAAAGGTCAGATATCAAAGCCATTAATAACTGAATGGGCTGGATATATCATCCGTTGCGATGATAAAACAGTCATTCCATTTGATACATCAATGGTAAAATACATACAGTATGCAAGGCAGATGCGTTTTCAAAACCTGAGCATATCAATATTTACACCCAAGAAAATCATTGACAATCGTGATAAATTCTTTGAGTAAAATCTGTTTATTGACATCAACCAGGATATTATTATAATATTATATGGCACATATTGATAAACTCCTCTGCCCGTATTGTCTATTTACCTCAAAATATATTGATTTGATAATAAATCAGGAAGGCGACTATGTCTGCCCGGAATGCAGTACAACATTTTTTTATGAAGAGATTATGCAATTATATGGATTCACACAGATCATTGATGAACGCAGGTTAGAAGACCGGGAACCTTTTGCCCTTTAATCTTACTCTACCCTGACCCCAAAATTATCTTTTATAATTTCGCCGATGATGATTGGATTTAATGCCTTAAAGTGTTTTATTTTATTGGGTTTTATTATAACGACCATACCTATTCCCATATTGAATACCCGGTACATCTCTTCTTCAGGAACTTTTCCAATATCCTGAATCAATTGGAAGACAGGTGGAACCTTCCAAGAATTCTTTTTTATAACTGCCGAAGTTCCTTCAGGCAATATCCTTTTAATATTATCATAAAATCCACCACCAGTGATGTGGGCAAGTCCATTTATATATTTTAATCTTGGTTCAAGTTCCCAGCGATAGGATTTATGAACCTTCAGGAGTTCCTCTCCAAGTGTGCATTTAAGTTTTGAGATGTAGGTTGAAAGACTGTATTTCTTAAATAAAACCTTTCTTGCAAGGGTATATCCATTGGTATGGAGCCCGCTTGACCTCAAGCCCAATAAGATATCGCCCGGTGCAATCCTTTGGGGATTTATGAAATCTTCTTTATTTACAGCACCAACAATAAATCCCACAAGGTCGTATAAACCTTTTGGATAAAATCTCTTTAATTGAGCAGTCTCTCCACCTATCAATGCCATCTTCTCTTTTTTACAGGCAGTAACCAACCCTTTTATGATGTCCTGGAGAGTCCTATTTGAAATCTCAGAAAAACCGATGTAATCCATAAAAAATAGAGGTAATGCACCCGTGGTAAGAATATCATTTACACAGTGGTTGACGATATCCATTCCCACCGTGGTATGGATGCCGGTTGCACAGGCAATCAGGATCTTTGTGCCAACACTGTCGACACTTCCTATAATAAATTTATCATCAATTGGATAAATACCACCAAAAAGACCAAATAGAGAATCTTCAGGCAATGTCTTCTTTACCTGCTTACCGATTCCTTTCTTTATCAAATTCAAACGGTCTATATCTACGCCAGCATTTTTATATAGCATAAATAACCTCTATCTTTCAAAGATTGCCTTTACTTCGGAATTTGATGGGATCCGATTATGTTTGTAAAAGAATATCTTTTTATAATCATAATAGTCTGATTCTATATATGATGTATTAAAGAATGAAAAAGAATATTTTATCCTGTTTGAGATAAAATTGCCTATAAATATTTCCAAGAAGATGACTATCAAGAATAAAAAGATTGTAGCAGGGGTAGAGAGAAATTTTAAGGATATTTCTTTTTTTGATCTTACAACCTTTGGGGTCGGCTTGGCATATGCAAGCTCAATCTGACCTGTGGTCAATAGATGATACAAACAGGAGTAGGTATGAAATTTTCCCAGTCCGGATATGTCAACAAGGTCATTAACACTCCGATGTCCATCAATAAGGGAAAGTATCCTTAATTCATCTTCGGGAAGTTTTAATTTTAGTTCTGGTCGTTCTATTTTTTTAAAGACGAGGTCAGGAGAAGTAATCTGGCTAACAATTCTGGGCCATTCATCAAAACGGCGTGCTGATTCAAGGACAATATTTTCTGTGCCTAATCTGATTTTGATCAAACTCTTGGGATAAATAACCGCACCCTGTTCAAATTTAAATTCTCCCTCCTGCCAGGTAAAGACTTCATCAATCACCTCCTGAATTTTGAATTTAATTATTCGTTCTATTTCTTCTATCGTAAGATATTTGTCATCTATAATAATATTCATTATTGGTCTTTTCGTCTCTTCATGTATTTCTTTAATCATTTCATAGAGATTCTTTTTAATGAAACCGGACCTCACAAGATAGTTCTCAAGACGCTCGGTCTTTTCTCCTTTTTCAAAGAAGGCGCCGGTTATCTGCCCTTCGATAAATCCGATATCAACGATTTCATTCTTCTTTTTAATCTTTAAAACACCGGTAAGTTTTTCCTGTGCTATCAACTGCAGGATGCTGGCAAAATTTATGCTTTTTAAATCACCTTCAATCGGCATCAGAACCTCCAAATAATACCATAAATGAAATTAGATAACAAAAAATCAAAACGAACAGGGCAATAACAAATAATATCGGATTTAATGGAAAAGATATCCAACCTGAAGGCTGTATAAAATATGATTTTAATAATATTGGCGTATAGACCATAATCGCAAAAAAGACTATAATCAAACCTAAAAAATTTTTATTTCTGTAAATCAAACCTGCTCCGGGTAGAATAATATTTAAGACTGCGGCAAGAATCTTTTTGCTTAGTCTTTTTGTCTTACCCAGGGCATCTTTTAATTCTCCTTCTATTTCTTCGTTCTTGGTTGCATTCAATTTATTCTGACATTGGTGGCAGTAAAATTCTTCCCCTGCATCTTCAGCACATTCTTTGCAAACAGCCCTGCCACATATTGTACAATAATAGGGTGGTGAAATTTTAAAAGGAATAAATGTGATAAAGAAAATGGCTAATATTAACAGTAAATATTTCAATTTAACAAAACCCGAATTATTTAAATTTTTAGTTATTAACAGACCATAAAAATCCTTAGTATTCGGAACAATATCAACAGGTTCTTTGCTGGTGCTTACAAATCCCCTTTTCCTTGCTTCTTCCATAATTTCACCCGCTGCAAGGTATTCAATTTTTTTAAATTTTAATAAGGCAAGATTAAAATAAGGCTCACCACGGTCACTATACATTGCTTTACGATAGAGTTCTTCGGCTCTCTCATCTTCATCATAGATGGTGTAAAGATTTGCCAGATTGTTTATGATATCCACACTCTGGATATGTTGGTTATAGTATAGGTCTTCATAAATCGCCATTGCCTCATCATAGGAGCCCTGTTTTTTCAATGCATAAGCAAGCACTTCTTTTTCTATTTTTGTTTCGGGATTTATCCTTATATCACTATCCAGGGCGAGCATTTGATACATATAATAAACTCTGTCATTCCCTTTAAGAAAAGGAACAAAATTAAACATTGAAATGGCAATAGAGAATACAAAAATCAAAATCAGATGTATTCTCAACCAATTTTTTTCGCACTTATTTAATATCAAGGTCAAAATAATACTGTAAACAATGAGTGTAAGATAAAAATTTCTCAATATCAGGGCAGGGATCAATAGCAGGGCAAAGCCGATGATCCCTTTAAAAATATTGTGTTTCATTGGATCAAATCTATGGCTCAGGACCGGTAGATAATAAATCAATTTTGTCAGAATGAACAAAATCGTAGTAAAAAATAAAGTAAGGATAAAGAGTATGGCAAAATTCCCCAGAAGAAATATCTGATTGCGAAAATCTGAAAAAACCGGCAGGGAAAAAGCAGATTTCAAAAAATCCATTTTACGATTAGATATTCCCAGGGAGATGAGCGACAGAAAATTTTCTATTGATAAGGAATCAAAATGGATTGCCAGTTTTAATTTATTGTATTGCTCGGCTAAATTTTTTGCCTCTTTTGCTTCCCACCTCAGTACTCCAGAGAGGTAAAAATTTCTCGGAATAGGAATATCCTTTAAAAATGAATCAACCTTTGTATCATTGGTTTTGATACGCCAGAACCAGAGTATGAGTGGGTCATCTTTATATTCAATAATCTTTGTTTTATCATGCATAAGGTTGACAAATATTGATTCGCTTTTTGGCGAGTTTATGAAATTCTGAAATTCATTATTAAAACTCAAAAGGAAAGGTAAAATAAAAACCATAATAGATTATATAAGAATTATCTCAACTGTCAACTACTGGGATAACTTCTTTGCCATCATACTTAGATAGGCATATATAAAATCATCGATCTCTCCATCCATTACTTTTTCTATCTGGGTTGTCTCATAACCGGTCCTGTGGTCTTTGACAAGTTTGTAAGGATGGAATACATAGGAACGAATCTGGTGACCCCAGGCAATCTCGGTTTTTTGTGCCTCAAGTTTGTTTAATTTTTCTTCTTCTAATCTTTTATAATAATCATATAATCGTGATTTTAAGATCTTCAATGCTGTTGTTTTATTCAAATATTGGGAACGTTCATTCTGGCATTGCACTGTAATTCCTGTTGGTATATGAATGATCCTGACGGCTGAAGAGACTTTGTTAACATTCTGACCACCATGTCCACCTGCCCTGAATGTTTCAATCTTTAAATCATCATCCTTTATTTCAAAATTTACTTCTTCAACCTCAGGATAGACAAAGACCGAAGCAAACGAGGTATGCCTTTTTTGATTGGCATCAAATGGTGAGATCCGTACCAGGCGATGGATCCCGGTCTCTGCCTTTAACAATCCGTAGGCAAACTTTCCTTTCACTTCTATTGTCGCATCCTTGATTCCGGCAACATCACCAGGAAGCAGGTCTATTATTCGGTAAGAAAATTTTTTTGCCTGGATATATCGAGTATACATTCTGAAAAGCATCTCTGCCCAATCACAGGATTCTGTTCCTCCTGCCCCTGGGTGGATTGTGAGGAGGCAGTTCTTGGTATCATCCTCCTTCCCAAGCAATAATTGAATTTCTAAGTCTTTTATCTTTTGATTTATACTTTTTAATTCCTGGTTTGCACCTTTGAGTGTTTCATCATCGATATCGCTTAACTGGAGAAGTTCATTTAAGAAAGTAATCCCGTTGTTTATTTCGTTTAAGACATCAAGGTAGTGTTGCTTCTGGTCAATTTCAGCCATTATCTTTTGAGCCCGTTCTTTATTATTCCAGAAATCGGATTGACTTGTCTCCTGCTGGAGTTTTTTTAACTGAGTGCTAAGTTTTATCGGGTCAAAGATACTCCTTTAAATTATCATACTTCTTTTTCAACTCTTTCACTTCGTTTATTGTGACAGAAAAGAGTTGTTCTGATTTTTTCATCCCTTAAATTACTCCGCTTTTTTCTTTGATGAGGGTTTTGGTCTTTGCTGATATTTTTTAACAAATTTTTCAACCCTGCCTGCGGAATCAATGATCTTTTGTTTGCCTGTGAAGAATGGGTGGCATCGAGAACATATATCTACTGAAATCTTCTCTTTTGTAGAGTATGTCTCGATACGATTACCACAGGCACAGGTTATCACGCAGGGTATATATTTAGGATGGATTCCTTTCTTCATTTTCAAACCTCCTTCTATATTGCATCACTCATAGATTCCAGGAATTCTTTATTGTTTTTTGTCCTTTGCATACGGTCAACGATGAATTCCATCTGTTCAATGGTATTCATCTCGGATAGGAGTTTTCTCAATATCCAGAGACGATTTATTTCAAATTCGCTAAGGAGCAACTCTTCTTTTCTCGTCCCTGATTTGTAAAGGTCAAGTGCAGGAAAGATTCTACGGTCTGAAAGCCGGCGGTCAAGGATCATTTCTAAGTTACCCGTTCCTTTAAATTCTTCAAATATAACTTCATCCATTCTACTCCCGGTATCAATGAGGGCAGTGGCAATAATGGTCAGACTTCCACCCTCTTCAATCTTTCTTGCTGAACCAAAGAACTTTTTGGGTTTTTGCAGGGCAGTAGAATCGAGACCACCAGAAAGGGTCTTACCAGAATGAGGAACTATTGCATTATACGCCCGTGCAAGACGGGTGAGACTATCTAAGAGTATCACCACATCCTTTTTTGATTCCACAAGGCGTTTTGCCCTTTCCAGAATTATCTCCGCAACCTCGGTATGACGTTCAGGGGTTTCATCAAACGTGGATGAAATGACCTCTGCCTGGACCGACCTTTCAAAATCGGTTACCTCCTCAGGACGTTCATCGATCAACAAGACAATAAGTTTTATTTCTGGATGGTTAACCGTGATTGAATTTGCAATCTTCTGAAGAATTATAGTCTTACCTGCCCTGGGTGGTGATACGATCAATCCCCTCTGTCCTTTTCCGATAGGTGTAAAAAGGTCTATCACGCGCATTGAAAGATCACTTTTTTCTTCAATCTCAAGATGGATTCTCTCATTGGGGTATAGGGGTGTAAGATTATCAAAAAGGATCCTCTCTGTGAATTCAGCAAGTGGTATATCATTTACATATTCAATCTTTATCATTGCAAAGTAACGTTCACCTTCTCTTGGTGGTCGGGCAAGTCCGCGTATGCTATCACCAACCTTTAAATTGAATTTTCGAATCTGGGAAATGGAGAGATAGATATCATCAGGACTCTGAAGGTAATTAAAATTTGGCGAACGCAGGAAACCATACCCTTCAGGATGAATTTGAAGCACACCTTCTACAGGCACGAGTTCGGTCCTTTTTGTCTCAGCCTCAATAATTGCATGAATCAAATCCTGCTTTTTCAGGTCCGTATAATTGCTCAACCCCAGTTCTTTTGCAATCTGATGCAATTCAGAAACCTTTTTCTTTTTAAGTTCGGTTATCTCCATAAATTAAAAGCCTCCTTTGCAAAAATTTTGCTTTTTAATCAATTCTGCTATTGAGAATCGGTCATTAAGGTTATGGCAGAACCATATTACTTATCTTTCGAAATTTTATAAATTATATTCAATATTTGATTTGTGTCAAGGGGTTATTTAAACCCTCACCATTCTTTCAATGGCATTAAGCGCCTTTAATCTTATTTCTTCATCGACAGTGATCTTGTATTCCATATCTTCCAATGCCCAGAGAATCTTTTCCAGAGTTGTCAATTTCATATTTGGACATAGGGCATTGGGATTTCCCGGGATAAATTCTTTTTCCGGATTTTCTTTTTTCAGTCTATGCAATAACCCTATTTCAGTACATATTATAAATTGTTTATCTGGACTATTTTTGGCATATGTTATCATCTGGGATGTAGAACAAATTGCATCTGCGATCTCCTGCACTTCAATTCTACATTCAGGATGGACAAGAACTTTTGCTTCTGGATGTTTTTCTTTGAGTTTATAAATTCCTTCCTTTGTAAATAGCATATGGGTAGGACAATATCCATCATAGAGATAGAATCTTTTATCCGGCACCTGACGTGCAACATAACTTCCAAGGTATTTATCAGGAACAAATATAATCTCTTTTTTATCAATCGCATTTGCTATCTTTACCCCATTTGCAGATGTGCAGCAGATATCTGAAAGTGCCTTTACTTCAGCAGTTGAATTGATATAGGTGATAACCCCAGCTTCAGGATATTTTTCTTTTTCTTTATTCAACCTGATAGGGTCTATCATATTCGCCATTGGACATCCAGCATGTATATCAGGCATCAAAACGGTTTTTTCAGGGTTGAATATCTTTGCGGTCTCAGCCATAAAATGGACACCACAAAAGACAATCACCTCAGCAGAGATGCCTTTAGAGAATTTAGCCAGTTCCAGGGAATCACCCACATAGTCTCCGATATCCTGGACTTCAGGCAACTGATAATTATGGACGAGAATGACCGCATTCCTTTTCTTTTTCAATTCTCCAATCTTTTTTATTATGTCACTCATTTGCTACAATACCCCGGGACATTATATAATCAAGGGGATTGACCGGGATCCCATCAATCCGTATTTCATAATGGAGATGTGGACCTGTGGTCTTCCCACTCATTCCTACATAGGCGATAACATCCCCTCTTTTTATTAACTGCCCTTGTCTCACAGCTGGATTCTGACAATGGGCATAGAATGTTTCAATCCCTTCGCTATGGTTTATTTCTATAATAATGCCAAAATCTTTTGTATTCAGAATCTTTTTTACAACTCCATCCGCAGATGCAATAATAGGACTACCAGCAGGTGCAGCAATATCAACACCTTCGTGCATTTTCACTGTGCCTGTGAATGGATCGGTTGCATAACCAAAACCCCTCATAAACCAGCCATTTACCGGAGGTATTGATGGAATTACATCTTTTAATCTTTCTTTTTTATTCAGGTAGTCCACTATTGCCTTGGTGTTTGAATACTGTTGTTCAACCTTGATGAGCAGTTTATCAAGATTATCTGATAATTTATTATCGGTTTCTATTTTTCCTTTTGCCTTCTCTATGATTATTTCATTAATAAAATCCTCAATGGGCATCAATCCACAAAAGTGATTGAGGACTGTATCTCTTTTTGCCAGACTATCAATCAAAATATTTAATGTTTTAATCTCTGATTCCAGGTATTCAATGTCCCTCTGAATTATGGTGTTTTCCTTTGACAACTGATTCAATTTCTTATAATCAACCCTGCCCCGTGCGAAATTTATAATCCCATAGATAAAAAGGACTATAATCGCGATTATAAAAAGAATTATGAGGATGATAACGCTCCAGTTAATAAAAAAGTTAAAAGTCTTATTCTTCTGTTCATTAACTACAATTATTTCCAAGAGAACTCCTTGCTATATTATAGCCTCAATCCTTATAAAGTCAAGGATAAATTAACCATTGACTTTATCAATAACTCTGATATAATATTAGGATATATGGTTATTTCAAGGTGTATTTATGTCCAGAAACTTTATTAAAAAGGAGGTATAAATGGTTGAAGGAATGGAAAAGACCTTGAATCCAGGTGAGGTTTTATTCAATGAAGGAGATAAAGGCGATGTGATGTATTTAATTAAAGAAGGACAGATAAAGATTACCAAAGGTAAGGGGCCGGATGAACGTGTTCTTGCGGTATTGAAAGAAGGCGATTTCTTTGGTGAAATGGCAATAATTGATGGTTCACCCCGCTCAGCAACGGCGATTGCTATTTCAAAGACAGCGCTACTTGTCATTGATAAAGAGACATTCCGGTCAAAGATCCGTGAAAATCCATTGATTGAATATATCCTTGAAACCCTGACCAAACGTTTGCGCAATGCGGATGAACAGATCAAACTTCTGACAATAAAAAGTGAAGAGCGCAGGGTTGTCGCCTATATCATCACCAAGGCAAAGGAACTTGGAAAAAGCACAGCCGAGGGTATTGAAATCACTCCATTCTCATTTGAGAGTATGGCATTAACTACCGGTATTGAATTGAGTAAAGTAAAAGATTATGTTGATAAACTCTGCCAGGTCAACCTTGTATCATTAAAGAATAATAGCCTGGTCATAAGGGCGGTTGAAGACCTTGATGATTATCTCCGTTATATCGCACTCAAGGAGAAGTTTGAAAAAGTATAATTAAAATGTCACAGACCCTGATCGACCGTAAAGCAAAAGAGGCAGAATTAAAAAAGCTCCAGGATTTACTCAGCTCGGGTGAAGTGTTAAAAAATCCGAAGGAATATGCGAGTATCTCTAAACAATACAAAAAAATCCAGCAATTACTTCAGAAATATGAAGAGCACGAAAAAATTACAAAGGAAATAAAAGATATTGAAGAATTATTAAAAAGCGATAATTCTGAACTGCGTGAACTTGCGGAGATGGAACTTGCTAATCTTAAGAATAAATTAGAGAATCTTGAACAGGATATAGATAATTTCCTGAATCCATTTTACGAAGAATATCAGAAAAATTGTATTATTGAGATTCGTGCGGGTGCGGGTGGTAATGAAGCGACTCTTTTTGCTGCCGATGTTTTCAGAATGTATACAAAATACATTGAAAAGAAAAAGATGAAGTATGAAATCCTTTCATCCCATCCGAGTGACCTGGGTGGATTTAAGGAGATCATCTTTCTTGTTTCAGGTGAAAATGCCTATGGTCTATTCAGATTTGAGAGTGGCGTGCATCGGGTTCAACGAGTTCCTGTAACTGAAGCAAGTGGCAGGATTCATACTTCAACAATAACAGTTGCAGTCCTTCCAGAAATAGAGGAATCACAGATTGAAATCTCACCAGACGACTTAAAGATTGATACATTCAGGGCTGGTGGACACGGTGGCCAGAATGTCAATAAAGTTTCATCAGCAGTAAGAATAACGCATATCCCCACAGGGATTACGGTTGCCTGCCAGGATGAACGTTCCCAGTATCAAAATCGGGAAAAGGCAATGAAAATTCTCAGGGCAAGACTCCATGCGATAGAGTCAGAAAAAAAATTTCGCGAGATTGAAAATCAGCGGCGACGTCAGATTGGCACCGGTGAAAGGAGTGAAAAAATAAGAACATACAATTTCCCCCAGAACCGTGTTACGGACCATCGCATTGGTCTGAATCTATACAATCTTCAAGGTATCCTTGATGGAGATCTTGATGAGTTGATAAATTCACTTAAAAGATATGAAAGAGATAATAAAGAGATTGAGTAAAGAATTCGATCTGAGTATTGAAGAAACCGAATTGCTTGCCTCAAGATTATTAAAAAGACCAAGGTTTGAAATTTATTTTTGTCAGGATTATGACCCGTTGATTGATAAAAGTCTGAGATTGAAATTTGCGTTAATAAAGAATGGCGTGCCTATTGAATATATAACAAAACAGGTGCAATTTCTTAAATACAATCTTGTGTTATATCCTGGTGTCTTCATACCAAGACTGGAAACCGAATATTTTGTAGAACAAATTTGTAAGTTGATTGAGATTAAACCCCAGAGAATATGTGAAATCGGAACCGGATGTGGTGCGATATCCATTGCCCTTGCCGAATTTTTTAATGAAGCAGAAATAATTGCTACTGATATCTGTGAACTCGCCCTACACAATGCACAGGAAAATATTCTAAGATATAATTTAGAGGAGCGGATTAAATTGATCAGGACCGATCTGTTTTTGCCTTTTAAAACAGAGATTTTTGATTTAATTGTATGCAATCCACCATATATACCAAGGCAGAGGATAAACGCATTACCAAAAAGTGTTAGGGATTTTGAACCGAGGAAGGCATTGGATGGGGGTGAAGGAGGGACTGAATTTATCAAAAAATTGATCGATCAGGGGCATATCTATTTGAGAAATTCAATTAATATTGCCCTTGAGATTGATGAAGATGAAATGGAAGAACTCAATTTGTATCTCAAAGAGCGTAATAAAGATTATTTTTTCCTTCAAGATCTATTTGGTAGGATCCGTTATCTATTCATTGGGAGATTCAGTAAATGCAGGATGTAAGATTGGCGATAAATAAGAAAAAGCCTGATGCTGATAAGAATTTAAAACTTGCGCAAAAGATTTTAAATGAAAAAGGTTTTAAAATATCAAATAAACCGGATTTTATAATAGCATTTGGTGGAGATGGAACACTTCTTTCAGCAGTAGCGGATTATGCCCATTATGATGTGCCAATTCTGGGTGTAAATTTAGGTGGACTTGGATTCCTCACTGATGTAAAGTTTTCGCAGTTTAGAAAGATTCTTGATGAAATCAAAAGGAATCGCTTTCGTATAGAAAACAGGATGATGGTATGTGCTGAATTAAAAAAAGATGTTTTATATGCGTTGAACGACATCACCATCTGCACAAATACACCAGGAAGGGTAGTTGAGTTTTCTGCAAAGATAGATGGTGAATACATTTGCAGATTTGTGGCTGATGGTATAATAATTGCCACACCTACAGGGTCAACTGCCTATTCCCTTGCTACTGGTGGTCCAATATTACTACCAGACAGTGAGGCAATAATTATGACTCCAATTGCACCCCATACACTCTCAGTGCGACCGATTGTCCTGCCTTCAGATTGTAAGATTGAAATCCAGATTGGAAGGAAAGGGAATGCTATAATTGTGGCTGATGGCCAGAGGAGTAAGATTTTAAAAACTGGTGAAAATATAAAGTTTTATAAAGCACCATATTATGTAAAACTGATAAAACCAATCAATTCAACCTTTTTCAAAACCTTGAAAGAAAAATTGAAATGGGGCGGAAGAGAAAATGCTTAAATTCTTGAGGTTAAAGAATTTTGCCCTGATGGAAGAACTCGCATTGAATTTTGAATCTGGGTTGACTGTGATCACGGGTGAGACTGGTGCTGGCAAATCAATGATCGTTGAGGCAATCGCGGCGCTCTGCGGCGAAAAATTGGATGAGGTGTCAATAAGAACAGGTAAAGATTATGCAGAAATCACAGGGATTTTTGAACCAACCCCTGAAGTTCTTGATCTGTTGAAAAAATATAACATTGAAATAAATGAAGAAATTATTATCAGAAGAAGGATGGAAAAGGGTAAGAGACAGTTTGCATATGTCAATGACCAGATTGTAAGTTTGTCGCGTTTAAAAGAGATTACGACAGTCTTAATCGACCTTGTTGGTCAATATGAAAATCAATCACTTTTCAATATATCAAATCATTTAAGATTTTTAGACCGTTTTGCAAAAGTGGAAAATAAACTCATAGAGTATCAGAAGATTTTCGATGAACATAAAAAATGTCTTTTAGAACTCAAAGAACTTGAGTCTTTACAAAATGAAAAGAATCAAAAATTAGAAAATCTCAAGTTTGAGATTGAAGAGATTGAAAAGGCAAATCTAAAACCAAACGAAGAAGAGAATCTTATCGAAGAGAAAAATCTTTTACAGACCGGTGAAAAACGCGCAAGTTTGATTGACGAAATAATACCACGCCTTTATGAAGCAGAGTCCTCGGCTTATGAAAACCTTGCCTCGGTAACCCGTTTGATTGAGGAATTGAGCAATTTAGATCCCAGGGTTGAGACAAAAGGCTTAAAGTCAATCATTGAAAATACCATTAGTAATATTGAGGAGGTCTACCGACAATTGATTGATTATCGTGAACACATAGATTTTTCGAGGGAAAGGTTTGAGGAAGTGATGGAAAGGCTCGACTTGATTGGAAGATTAAAGAAGAAATATCGAAAGGGTATAAATGAATTGATTGAATATCTCAGGATTGCCCGTGAAGAAATAGAAAGACTCGAGAAAAGCGATATTGAAGTTGAAAAACTCCAGCAGAAATTAAACACGCTTGCCAGTGATTTAAAAAACATTGCCGGTGAGTTATCAAAAAAAAGAAAAATGGCAGCAAAAATAATGGAAAAGGAGATTATTAAAATCCTCAGTCGATTGGGAATGGAAAGGGCAAAATTTCAAATACATTTTTCAGAAAAATCCCTTGGTGAAACCGGTATAGATGATGTTGAATTTTATATATCTACAAATCCAGGCGAAGAATTGAAACCTTTGAACAAGGTTGGTTCAGGTGGCGAGATATCAAGGATGGTCCTGGGTTTAAAAACAATTCTTTCTGAAGCAGACCATATACCCATAATAATATTTGATGAGGTTGATACAGGTATCGGCGGCAGGATCGCTGAGGCAGTTGGTGAACTTCTCTTTAATCTCAGCAAAAACCACCAGGTGATTTGTATCACACATCTTCCTCAGATATCAATATTTGCTGATAATCACATCCTGGTCAAAAAAGAGATTAATAAGGAAATAACACAGGTGAATGTCCAAAAACTTGATGAAGAGATGCGTAAGATGGAGATCGCACGTATGCTCGGCGGGAAAGAGATTACAAAGAAAACAATAGAGCATGCTGAAGAGATACTCCAGAAACGGAGAAGAAGTGGATAAAAAATTTACGGTCTCAAATGCCATTACACTTTTCAGATTTTTACTCCTTCCCTTTATTATATATTTTCTCGTAAAAAAAGAGCGGATCATTGCGTTTATAATAATGCTCATTGCGCTCTTTTCGGATGTGATTGATGGATATATTGCAAGAAAATTCCATCAGGAGAGTGAACTGGGAAAGGTTCTCGATCCACTTTGTGATAAGGTTTCTCTTGCGGTTATACTTTTGACTCTTTTGCTGATCAATTCTGTTCCCCTCTGGGCTGTAATTATAATCGCCTTAAGGGATATGTTAATACTTGCTGGAAGTTATGTCCTGTTCCGGCAAAAACGGACCGTATACAAATCAAATATCTTTGGTAAGGTAACTGGTTTTCTATTTGGCTTGATGATTCTGGCATTTACCCTGAATCATCAAAAGATAGGAATGATTGCCCTTTATATTTCTATACCATTTATGCTTGGCGCATTCATCACATACTGTCAGAGATTTATTTTGGCTATCCGTCAAATTAATTAAGGAGGAAAATAAATGAAACCAATCTTTTTTACAAAAATGGAAGGCACAGGGAATGATTTTGTTTTGATTGACAATCGTGAAGAACAATTCAGCAATGTAGTAAGTAAGACAGAGTTAAAGGATACCATTGTCAAAATGCTTGATCGCCATTACGGAATCGGTGGGGATGGTTTGATTCTCATTGAAAATTTCAAAGGTTATTTTTTCAATATGAGATATTTTAATCAGGATGGAAGTGAGGCAGATACCTGTCTCAATGGTGCAAGATGTGCTGTGAAATTCGCCCAGCGCCTGGGTATTATAGAAGACAAAGGTAAATTTTTAACCCCGGCTGGACCAATCGGCTTTGCATACCAGCCCGATAATATCAGTATTGAAATCCTTCCACCAATGGACATAAAACTAAATTTTAATCTGACAATTGCCCGTAAGAAATACAAACTTTCCTACCTCAAACTCGGTGTTCCACATACAATAATGTTTGTTGATTCCTATGATGATATAAACATTGTTGAACTTGGTCGAACAATTCGCAATCACAAGGATTTTCAACCCGATGGAACAAATGTTGATTTTGTAAAAGCAGACAAAGATGGAGTCTTTGTGCGCACCTATGAACGGGGTGTTGAAGACGAAACCCTTTCCTGTGGAAGTGGTGTGGTTGCCTCTGCTTATATTGCGGTGAAGCTCTTTATGGCAGAATCACCGGTTAAGGTGATGACCAGGGGTGGAGAGCTAACCGTGACATTAAAAGAAAAATTGTATCTTGAAGGACCAGCTAATGTAATCTATGATGGAACATATTACATATAGATTTTTACTTATGAACACAAAATCTTTTTAATTCGCAACAGTGCCCATTTTAGTTCTTCCTTTTTGATGACAAGTGGTGGTGCAAATCTAACTACATAATTGTGTGTATCCTTTGCAAGGATACCCTGTTTCATCAGTGCCTCACAATATGTTCTCGCCTTTTTTGTTAATTCTACACCAATGAGCAGACCCTTACCCCGAACCTCTTTTATCAAAGGGCTATAAATATTTTTTAATTCATTTATAAACCAGTTCCCGAGTTCAAATGCCCTCTGGGTAAGATTTTCTTTAATAATTATATCAAGCGCAGCGATTCCGATTGCTGAGGCAAGCGGATTCCCACCAAAGGTTGAGCCATGGTCTCCGGGTTTGAATACCTCCATTATTTCATTATCACAAAGTATTGCTGATACTGGATAGAAACCACCACTCAATGCCTTGCCCACGATCAAAATATCGGGTTTAATATCTTCATATTCAAAGGCAAATAACTTGCCGGTCCTGCCCAGACCAGTTTGAATCTCATCGGCAATAAAAAGAACATCGTTCTCTTTGCAGATTTTGTAGCATTCATTAAGATAACCATCATCAGGAACAATGACACCACCTTCACCCTGTATTGGTTCAACGAGAAATCCAACTGTATTTCTATTTATTGCCTTTCTCAATGCCCTTGTATCATTGTACGGAATAATTTTGAAATTTGGGGTGAAAGGACCAAATCCATCCCGATATTGAGATTCTGAAGAAAAGCCAACGATTGTGATAGTCCTACCATGGAAATTATTTTCGCAGACAATGATCTCTGCCCTATCTTTCTTCACACGCTTTTTATAATATCCCCATTTTCTTGCTGCCTTTATTGCGGTCTCAACCGCCTCTGCACCAGAGTTCATTGGCAATGCCTTCTGGTATCCTGTAATCTGACATAGTTTTTTCAAGAATAAGCCAAGTTTATCGTTGTGAAATGCCCTTGATGTGAGAGTGAGGTTTTGAATCTGTTTTCTCACTGCCTTGATTATTTCAGGATGACAATGTCCCTGATTCAACGCAGAGTATCCGCTTAGCATATCAAGGAACCTTCTTCCTTCTACATCCCAGACCCATACACCCCTGCCTTTTTTTAATACTACCGGGAGCGGATGATAATTGTGTGCGCCAAATTTTTCTGTAATTTTAATGATTACTTTGCTCTTCATAAAACTCCTTTCATTTTATCAATCCCAGCCAGGGACCGAGTATAAATTGTATACGGCCTATTAAAAGACTCACTCTTGCCATAACTGTATAACCAAATGATGCACCAAATCCTAACATAATAAAGATTATTCCAAGACGTGAACCAAATTTCAATAAACCTCGATGTTCAGTTGAGAAAAAGAAATAAATGACCGTGCAGATGACACCAATAAGTATCACCATCGACCAGATTCCTTCCCAGCCCATATTAAAGGATTCTGGTGTCACAATCGTTCCTTCAATCTGTCTGAATATAAATGCCTGGATATTTGCCGGAATTGAGATACCTGCCCCCCAGCCAATCATAAATCCTAAGGGCAGGCGAACAAGCCAGCCAATCTTTGGAATGAATCTGGTAAAATAAAATAATCCGAGTAAAAGCGGAACGATATATATAAATTCACCTGCCTTCAAGGGTTCATATAGATTGGGTTTCAATGCCTGATGCCAGTAGAATACAATGTAGTATCCATTTGCAACACCAACAAATAGATGCTCAGCAAATTTATAGAATGGATTGTCTTTATAAAGAAAAGAGAATATCATCAAGGTGAGAAATCCAGCAATCCAGACCCAGGGATCAAAACTCATACTGGTAAATGGTTAAATTCTTTTTCTGTCGTATATAATATTCTCGTTGTTTTTATAAATTTAACCATTTTGTTTTTTGACCGATTATCTTCTTGTCGCAACATATCCTATATTTCCAATGATGATCAAGATTATTATCAATAAGTGGATAAGGGTTTGTGAATTCATTCCTATCTCTGCCTTTCCGGTTTTTTCTGTATATCCCGCAGTTAACAAAAGATTCTCATACTCTGCAGCACCTTTCATTCCTGACATCATTCCTGATAACTGCCCGGTCTGTAAAAATGGATAATATTTTGGTGCCATAACTGCAGTCAGGCCCGCACCGAGTTTCAATCCATACCTTGCCTGGGCATACATAAGCCATTCCTGAGGATAATCCGCTGCTGCAAGAATGATGGCGATTGAAACATCGCGATAATTCTTTATTCTCTCCATTAAGGGAAGTGAATCTGTATAATTGTTATAGTAATCCCTGGGAAAGACATTACTTATCTTTTCACCCATTTCCATAAGTGCTGCAATCCTTCCTGATTTCCAGCCTAAATATATATAATCCCGGCCATAGATTATTGAATCGCCGTTTGTCTTTGCCCGGGCATTCAGATTGTTTATAACTGTATTAAATGCCTCAATCGCAAGTCCTGGTGCCTGGGGATCAAATGATACACCAAGCACAGGAATCTTTTTTTTAAAGCAGTGGGTCAGAATGCTTATTGCCATTGGATGGCATTCAGGCATAGTCTGGGGCGTGTAGTCAATTGAGATCAGGACTGCTTTATTATCCTCAGGACTTAACCGCTCAATGAAATCAAATAGTTTTTTTGTTTGGGGCATTATATTCTGGGGAATACTAAATTTCAAAAAGAATGGAAGTATAACCAGGGCCGTCAGCACAAGATAAATCAATCTTCTGTCAATTTTTGTAAGGGTATAAAAGAATTTCATTTTATTCCTTTCCACCAAGCCAGGACCGTTCAATACCAAGAATAATCTTGAGTGCAGTAGCAACAGAACCAAATGCAACACCGAGTAATATGCCGCGCTGGGATGCCATATTAGGAATTCTCATCAACCACTCAGCAAAATCTGGAAAATAAGGATGGATGAATTGTCCTATGGGCATAAAACCAATCATAACAACAAATGCTGCCCCTAATAATAATCCGGCTTCAAGGCTCCTTGCCCGGAATGCACGGTATGCTGCTGATGTCATATAATATGCAAGCAGGGCAAACATTGTAGCACCCAATGGCGTAAGGATATTAAGATAGATTTTTTGATAGAGTGATTTTTCATCTATCCCGAAGAAAAGTCCAATTATCGCCATTCCAAACATACTCAATAAAGTTACAAGACTATAAACCCAATCAGATTTCTTTCTCTTAATAATTGTAATATGGTGGCTTGTAAGATTTCCAATTCCCAAAACAAGGGCGAATGCCGATAAAACAACTACCCATTTATTTATTATAGTATTGAATTTTGTAGAAACAGGATGGGGAATGAAAAACTGACAGACCATTGAGATACCGATAATCAGGCATAAGAGCAGGGGAATTCTCTTTTTCATTGCACCTTTAATATTGGTAAAAGATTTATCTTAAAGAAAGAAAGGATTGTGAATATTATTAGAATTATGAGTGTCAGAAATTTTCCGGTATCCTGCGCCTTTAAAGAAGCAACCAGAACCGGTTCTTTTGTCAAATAGGCAGATGCTGCGTAGACCTCCTCACCGAGCAGGGTATAATCACACGCCGTGACAAAGAATGGCAATTGTAAAACCTGGTCTGTGCCTGCAATCTGAACTGCACCAATCTGGTTTCCTGTCTCAGCCATTAAAAGTGATTCAGCAAAAAAAGGACCGATGAAAAAATTTGTTGCTGGCCGTTCCCTTAAAAGGATTCCATTTATCGCTGCAGCATAACCAAACTGGGATTCAGTAAGATAACGCACATAATCATCTTTAAATTTATCAATCTTACCCTGGCTTGTGAATGCCTGTTTAACCACTTCACGGGCAACCGTATAAACGACTGGATAGCAATTTACTACGATCAAAGGATTTTCATAAATTGCAACTTTTTTTGCAAGTTCAGCAAGGATATTCATTGAGGCAATCGTTGAAGGGAAGTCTATATCACCAAGCCCTGGTACATATAGAATTGGTTTACCCATTTCTGTTGCCCTGCCCACTGCCTCTTCTACTGCCTCAAGTCCAGCAATCTTTCGGATAAATAGTTTTGCACCCTTTTTTGCGTGAGACATAAAATATATTAAGAATATTGTGAAGAGAACGATTGCAATGAGGATATTCAGCCTGCCTCTATGAAAAATCTGCGGTGACGACTGGACAACATTGCTCATTGTGTGTAAATAAAGGGAATCACCTTTCTGGACTGCTATCTGGTATATGTATTTTATTGAATCCTGGACTGTATTATCTAAAAAATCATTGGAAAGTCTACCAGTAAATCCTATTTTTTGAAATGCAGAATCATTAATTGAACGACGGAATATGGTATATCCGTCTATTAAAGAATCTTCAACAACTTTCCAGGTGAGATAAATACACCTTCCACCATCATTTTGCCTATCCTGGGCAATAAAATTTTCAATTGAGATGGAACATATCAAAAATAGCCACACAAGTTATTTTAGCCAAAAAATTACGCCTGTCAATGAAATTTTGTATATTATTTCAACCCTTTATTGATATCTGTGATGGTCAAAAAACTTTATCCCTGCATCTTGACATAAAGATAAATTTTATTAGAATTATAAAGTGGATTTCCATCATTTAAAAAAGAAAAATAAATTTCTTATCACTACATTGCTTTTTTTAACAATAGGATTGCTGGTTTGTATAAAACAGCCCACTTATCCGGATATTGACCGTCACAGTAAATTGCCGCCAGATATTGTTAAAAGGACACCAGAAACCGACCTATATCCACCCATCCTTCATTCTGACGATTATGAACCACCGGTTCCACTTGGCGCAGGGGTCAATACATCCGGTGCCGAAGACTCTCCTTTTATTATGCCTGATGGCAAGACACTATATTTCGTCTTTACGCCTGATGTCAGAGTCCCGGTAGAAAAACAACTTCTTGATAGTGTAACAGGTGTATGGGTATCATACAAAATCGATAATACCTGGACTGATGCTGAAAGGGTCTGGCTACAGTCACCTGGGAAATTGTCATTAGATGGAGCAGTTGCAATCCAGGATACAGAAATGTGGTTTGCTTCAGCAAGAGAAGGATATACTGGTGTGAATATGTTTACAGCAACCCTTATTGATGGTAAATGGACAAACTGGACTTATTGTGGTGATCGTTTAATGAAAGAGATAAAAATTGGTGAAGTCCATATCCATGGCGATGACCTCTATTTTCATTCAGACCGGCCTGGCACCCACGGTGGTTATGATATCTGGCTTACAACCAGGAGAGGTAATAATTGGTCAGACCCGATAAATATTACAGTAGTTAATACTCCAGAGACAGATGGCTGGCCATATATTTCATCGGACGGTAAAGAACTCTGGTTTACGAGATTTTATCAGGGAAGTCCTGCAATCTTTAGATCAGTTAAAGCAGGAAATGAATGGGGTCCGCCTGAATTGATATTATCACAATTTGCTGGAGAACCCAGTTTAGATGATGCGGGTAACATTTACTTTGTGCATCATTTCTATGAAAATGGTGTAATGATAGAGGCTGATATCTATGTAGCATATAAAAAAAATCCTTTAAGACAATATAACAAATAATTAAAAAGATGCCTTTTAAATAATGTCAGAAAATAAAAAGTCAATTACTATTGAGATAATTAAAGAATTATGGACAAAGACATATAACACAAAAGGTAAACCCGATTGGTCACATATTCTACCTTTTTATGACAAAAATATACATTTTAAAGATTCCATTCAAGAAATCCGCGGAATAAAAGAATTCAAGGCAATGACTGAGCGTCTAACAAGGCGTTCAAAAGGCCTGAAGATGAAAATTATTAATGCGGTTATGGAAGGGGATATAATATTTATTGAATGGGAAATGACTATAAGCTATAAAAAATATCCAAGTTCAATATTGTATGGCATAAGCCGGCTTACGATAAATAAAGAAGGAAAAATAATCGAACAGAGAGACTATTATGATTTATGGGGTGATATTTTTGATAATATTCCGGTCTTTGGTAAAATTTATAGAAAATTTATGAAAAAGAAATTTGGGTAATATCGAATGAGAAAGCAAAATAAAAAATTTTTTCAGTATTTTAAAGAATATCAATGGTCTAATATATTGGCAATGATTAGAAACAGTAGATTGCCTCCGAAAACTTGCAATGAAGATTTTAAAAATAAATTTGTTGTCATTACCGGGACTACATCAGGGATTGGTTATTATACTGTTAGAAAATATGCCGCCAATGGAGCAGAACTTTTTTGTATAAATCGGAATATGGAGAAATCCAAGTTTGTGTGCAGGGAGATTGAAAAATATTTTGGTGTAAATTGTAATTATTTTATTGCTGATTTGAGTATTCTCAAGGATATTTATCGCGTGGCAGGAGAACTTTCAAGACTTAATAAAACGATCGATGTTTTGATTTACAACGCTGGTATCTATTTAAACAAAAGGGAATTGACTCCTGACGGATTAGAAAAAGTCTTCGTAGTTAATTATCTTTCTTCTTTTATTATTAATTATATTTTAATGGATAAATTAAAATCTCAGCAAAAAGCCCGAATCTTAATGGTTGGGTCTGAGGGTCATCGTTTTGCAGTCTGGGGTATAAGACTTGATGATTTAAACTGGGAAAAAAGGAGGTATTCGGGTTTAAAAAGTTATGGTTCTGCAAAGACAGCCCAACTTTTATCAATGATTGTGTTTAATGAACATTTTAAAAACTCAGGTGTGACGATTAATACAGTACATCCAGGGGCAGTTAAAACAGAATCAGGAATGGAAAATGGACGGGTTTACCGGTGGTTCAAGAGAAATTTTTTAGACAGGATGCTAAAGTCGCCTGAAATTTCTGCTGAGGCATTGTATTATCTTGGAGTTGCAAAAGAAATGGAAGGTATCAGTGGAAAATACTTTAATCTAACCACTATAGAAGAGCCTGCACCACCTGCTCGGGACAGAGAGGTTGCATACAAGCTCTGGGATAAGAGTATGGAACTGGCAGGTTTAAAATTTTAAATTAGAATGAAAGCCATTGCAATTATAATTAACCAAAGGGATGGATATGTCTGAAACTTCTTATGATACGATAATTGTTGGAGGTGGTATTGCCGGGCTTACTTCTGGTGTATATCTTGCTCGTGCCGGAGAAAAGATATTATTGATTGAGAAAAATAAAGAATGTGGAGGACTTGTTAATACCTTATCTCATAACGGCTTTTATTTTGACGCCGGGGTAAGAGCCCTTTTAGATGCAGGTATCATTTTTCCAATGTTAAAAGATTTAAATATACAACTTGAAGTAGTAAAGAGCCCTGTTTCAATTGGTATAGAAAAAGAAATCATAAATATCGAAACTGTGGATGACTTAATTAAATACCAGGAGATTCTTTTAAAATTATACCCGGAGAGCAAAGAAGAAATAGATGAAGTTATCAAGATCATAAAAAGGATAATGAAACATATGGATGTCTTATACGGTATTGAAAATCCTGTGTTTAAAGATTTAAAGAATGACATAAATTTTGTATTTAAAAAACTCTTACCCTGGTTCCCAAAGTTTATCTTTACTATAAGGAAGATAAATCGAATGAGTCTGCCTGTTGAGAAATATCTTATGAAGATAGTAAAAAATCCCTCGCTCAGGGATATTATCGCGCAGCATTTTTTCAGGAATACACCGGCATTCTTCGCGTTGAGTTACTTCTCTCTCTATCTTGATTATTTCTACCCAAAGGGCGGAATGGGAAAACTATCTGAGGCTTTAAAAAACAAAATATTAAAATATGGGGGAGAAATAAAAACAGAAACAAAGGTTGTTGAAGTTAGGGCAGACAAAAAAATTATAAAAGATGATAAAAATATAAGTTACAGGTATGAAAATCTTATCTGGGCAGCTAATTTAAAAACATTCTACAGGATTACACATATTGACGGATTATCTAATAGAATAAAGACAAAATTCGAGACCACAAAAAATATTATGCTACAAAATCGGGGTGGGGATTCGGTTTTTTCACTCTTTTTGGAAATAGATGAACCACTCGAAAGTTTCAGGAAAATTGCTTATGGCCATTTCTTTTATACTCCTTCAAAAATTGGTTTAGGTGAGACCCATAGAAAAGAACTTGATTATCTATTGGCAAATTTTGAAAAAATTGGAAAGAAACAAATATTAACCTGGCTTGAAAAATTTATTAATTTGAACACCTATGAAATTTCAATCCCTGGTCTTAAAGACCCTGATATGTGTCCACCAGGTAAAACCGGTATGATTATCAGCTTCCTCGCTGAATACGATTTGTTCCATAAGATTCAAAAGGCAGGCTGGTTTGATGAGTTCATTATAGAAATTGAAAAAAGATTAATAGATGTGATATCTGACTCTGTTTATCCGATGTTGAAAAATAAAGTTATCTCACGCTTTTCTTTTACACCCCTGAGCATTGAAAATCGCATAGGTAGTTCTGAAGGTGCTATTACAGGATGGGCTTTTCAAAAATCTATGCCGGTTATAAACAAAATCCAGTCTGCAGGTCGTTCAGTTCTCACTCCAATCCCATCAGTTTATCAAGCAGGACAATGGGTATACAGTCCTGCAGGTGTGCCGATGTCAATACTAACCGGTAAATTAGCCGCTGATAGAATTATAAAAAAAATGCGCATATGATTCTTTAAACTTAAAAACCCTTTCTCATCGCGTTCTTGAGGCTTTTATAGCAATTTTTTGTATTATTATTTTGATCCATACTTGCAGTCATCTTTATTAACAAATAGATATTTCATGAAAACTCATACCTTATGTTCAAAAGTCAGCACTTCGCGCACAGTCTGAAAAATATTACTTTATTGATATTTGAGCACCTCTGATTTTATTTAAATTTCTGTAATTGTAAAGTGGAGGGATAAGATTTTTTCAGATTCGCTTGGCTATATTTTTCATAAACTACATTATCTCTTTGTAAAAATTGTGATTGGTTGGCAAAGCCAATTGATAAAGTTCGGCCATTTTTGGCTCTTTTAGATAATACACTCTTGCATATGCAACCTTTTGCTTAAATTCAAAATCTTCTGCCAGTTGAGTAAGAAATTTAACGATTTTACCAGAAGACATAAGATGATAGCAAGCATTACACACACTATTTTTTATATAACGTTTGGGAAGATACTGAGTCAATCCTGCTTCTTTGATTATAGAAATTAGCTTTCTGGGTCCCCAAATCCTTATGGCATGTAAGATCGGATTCAACTCGCTTTTATCAAGGATTTTGTTCAAAGAATTTTCACGCAGATTTCCCAAAAGCAAAGGATGAGAAGATAGTAGATCAATCACTGGTCCAATGCAAGCAATTACCCTTCCATCAGGAAAAATTATCGGAGAACTAGCAGCTGAGCAAGCTGATAAAGGAGGATTATCAGTTGTTTGATATCTCAACACATTAATTTTTTTAAGTGCTCTTCCTGCAGGAAAAGTAACAGCAGTATTAATAGTATCTATCTCTGTTAATTCAAGTAATTTATTTAATATGTTTTTATACCCTTCATTATTTTCATTTTCAGTACAAATATGGATATTGTAAGGAATGCCACATTCTTTAGCTGCCAATATAGCATTTTTTACCCTTTTAAATGGTATAGCCTCTTGATGATATACATCTGCACTAATAGCAAGCATTTTAATTGCTGAAAGTTCTTGAAGTATTTTAACTGCTTCCTTTGGGGTATAAGCCCAAAAGGCATTTGTTACAACAGAAACTATTAAACCATTCTCTTTTCCAAAAATAACTAATTTTTTCAGTTTCTCTATGTCATAAAAGGGTTCCCCTCCTGTTAATGAAAGCACTTTAATGTAACCATTTCTGTATTTAGCAATTTGTTTAATCCATTCTAATGCATCGTGAAGCATCATTTCTTCTTTTCTATGAGGTCCAGCCTCAATGATACAGTGGGGACAAGCAACCTGACATTTATATGTCACAATTAGCCCAATGTTTCGTAAAAAAGGCATCTCTAAAATCTCGTCATACGACATATCTAACTCCTACCAAATATCTTTTTTATATTAACACACAAGGGCACTATTCAAGTGCCCTTGTGTGTGTTTTTCGCCTATTATCTCTGAAGTTGTTTTGGGGTGATAATTATATCGAAGTCTTTAAGCCCCCTAAGCACTTCAGGTTTCAATCGTTCTGGAACAGGTATACCAACAATCCAAGGATGTCTAATAACCACCCTTAATTCCTTTGCAAACTCCTTAATAAGTACCTCAGGTATTAGAAAAGATATTTCCTTTTCTTTACCTACTAATGTAACTTTCTCGATGTCCATGATTTAACCTCCTTCGTGAATCTGGTGGGTGTTCAAAAATTTAGAAGCACCCTGTTTCTCATTATTTTATAGAATGCCGCTTTTTCATTGACTCCCAACATTTGCATCCACCCCCGTCCCTGGCCGGTGGCGCCATCCATTCCTTTAAGCCCGGAATGGCGGGTTTTTTTCTTGCTTGTTCACCTTCTTCTTTTTGCACCATATTTGTTGCCTTTTATCTAAAATAAAATCCTTTTAGTTTCAAAAATTTTTTATCCTATCTCTCTTAACCCTCCACCTTTTGTGTTTAACCGCCCCGCCGGGAGGAAAAACAGCGGGGCGGTGGGGAGTGTGAAGGGGAGGTTAGGAGAAAATTCAATATCACAAATTCTAAGTTATTACCTCATCATGGGCCTAAAGTTCCTAATCCTAAACAAAGGTTATCCGGGTGATAAAGGGTGATAAGTGGTTATTACGGTTCACGTTACACGTTTCACGAAGTTCCCCATATTTACCCCTCTTCACCCCTATTTACCCTTCTTTACCTTTTCTTGTCACCTTCTTGCCCTTTAGCCCTCTTTAGCCTTCTTGAGCCTTTTATAGCCCTTTAAAAAACATATGTGCAAATTCCGTGCCAACACAAAAGTGCTGAAATTTCAAGACTTTTAATTTTTTTACTGACATCTGATGTCAGTAGGTTATCCACATTTTATCCACAAAATCACGCAAATGCAGTCCAGTTCTGCATTTGAGGCACTGACATTTAATGTCAGTGGTTTGACATAAAATGTCAGTAAATCCAAATTTTGCCCTTTTTTAACAGGTAGCGCCGAAAACTTATGAAATTTCAATACTTTAATATTAAAAAATATACCTATTTTTTGATAAATTTTGTAGTATTTTTTGATTTTTACAAGACTTAAATCCCCTGTTTTAAGAGCAAAATCATTGTAATTTTTGTATTATTATTTTAATCCATACCTAAAGTTATGTTTATTAGCAAATAGATATTTTATAAAAGGCTTACACCTCAAAATCTTAACACCAAATTGCTACTTTTTTCATCAGTAGATAAGTGTATTAATTTTTGTAGCAATCAATTCGACTATTCGACAATTGTCGAATTGATGAATTGATAAATCTGATAATGCCTCTCTCCAGTTTTTTTCATTTCTTACCTTCAAATCCTCCATTGAAAGTACAGGCCTAAATAAATCAATTTATAATGTAAGGGCCCGCGTACAATACATCAACACCTGTTTATCTTGGATCAACCGTGAATGTAATCTTTTTTGACACCTATAAATCCATTGAATAAAATTTTTGAATGTTAATTATCAAAAATTTGAATTAAAATATTTCACTCGAACTTCATATTCCAAAGATGGTACCTAAATCCTAAGTTTATCCTCTCAATCCCCCAGGTTTCCGCTTCATACCAAAGGTAATCACTCCTATAAAAATACCATTTGTTGTGACTATAAATCTGAAATTCCAAAATAATTTTACTTTTGTTCGCTAATCGGTACACTGCACCGAGACCCCAATGAAATTCATTATTAACTATTTGGAACACAGTATCTTTTGGAAAACGATAATCATATGGTCCATATTTTGTGCCCAAATATACTAATGGAGAGAAACGCCGACTAATGGGTAGTAAATATTCTAAATCAAGTGCCAGGTTTGATAATAATACCCCTTTTGTATCGCCCATATACTCATATCTACGAATCTCGGCGATTTCCATACGAAAATAAAGATTGTTAAAAAAATTGAGCAATCCATCTATACCAAAACCCAAATAGTTCTCAAAAATTCTTAATTCATGGTTTTCAAGAGGAAAAAATATAATAGCAGTTGTATTAAATTTTGTTATTTTCAAACTTCCTTCAAAAACTGGTAGAGAAAAACCGATATAAGCGGATATCAAATAAATATGGATAATAAGTATTTTTTTCATCTCAATTTAAAATATTTAAATAGTGGGTGGATAAATATTTCCACCCACTATTTGTGATTATCAGTATTGTTTGGTAACATTCGTTTCGTAAGGTTGTTGAGAAGCGCTGTACTTATGCCAGCCTCTTTGGTGCCATTTGGCAGTAGTATTTGTTGGATATTGTCTATGGGCGACCCATTGTGTATTCCAACCCCAAGTTGGATAAAATGTGGAATCAGGTTTGAACAGGAGACGTGGGAATACTATAGATGGGTTATCATCCCATATACATGCATTTCTGGCCATTAAGTAAAGATCTCCAGGAATCC